>CAVUEP010000039.1:0-25358 GCA_963740395.1 uncultured beta proteobacterium | reverse complement strand
GCTCTGTCCCGGCGCGCAGCCGCGCCCACGGCGCGTCGGCGCCGCCAGGAGAGGCGTCTGCGGCGAGCGCGGCGGACGCCACGCGCGTCACGAGCTGCGGCGCGGTGATGCTCGTGCTGAACTCAATGCTGTCACAGGCGTCATCAACTTCCATTGGCGCTGCCTTGCCGCTCCTGGGTGAGCTGCCGCGCAGCCGCGGCAGCGGCGGCAGCAGCCAGTCTGCTCCAGCAAGATCGTCGTCCGCATGCGCTGTCGCGGCGGTGGCGGCGGCGGCGGCAGCGTGCGCGGCGCACAGGCTGCACGGCAGCGCAAAGTGCGCGGCGTGCGGCTGCAGCATGCGCACGGACTCTGCGACGAGCGCCTCCCGCGCAGCAACAGGCACAAGCGCAAGCAGCGTGCGGCTGCCACGCAGGAAGGCCAGCGCCGCGTCGGGTGTGGCGGGCTCGTCAGGGCACGCCGCGAGCGCCGCAAGCAGGTTTGACAGCGTGCGCAGCGCACACTGCGCAACCGCGGCAGGCTGCGGCTTGCTGGCGGTCGTCTCAAGAGCGGCCGCAGCGGCGGCCAGGCGGGCCTGCAGCGCCGCGGGCTCCGCGCTGAGGGACGGCAGCGCAAAGGCGAGCAGCTGGCGCGCTTGGCTGGGCGGTGTGGCGGGTGTGACCGCGCGGGGCACTGTGAAGAGGGCGATGCTGCCGGAGCGTTCCGCGGGCGTGGCGTGGTCGCAGGCGCGCAAAAACGCGACCGTCAGCTCGTCTGCAGCACTGAGCTCGCTGCTGGGAGCACAGGGTGCGAGCCGGGCCTGCTCCAGCAACTGCGCAAGCGATAGGAACACAGAGCGCCGCAGAAGGTGTGCCGCGAGGCTCGATGTGGCTGCAGACGGCGACGCCAGGGCGTCATGCACCGCCCGGCAGAGCAGCTGCGCTTGCTGCATGTCTGGCTGCTGTAGCGGCGCCGCCAGCGGTGCCGCCAGGGCCTCCCTGCATCGCCGCCTGCAACAACACGTCGCCAGATCACTACATGGCCCGTGAACACTGGGAACAATTGCCGCACGACGACCCCACAAGGCTGTTTGGGCAGAGGTTAGTGGGGCGCACCGATGCTCCACTAGCGTCTGCAGGAGTGCCCAAATGAGGCGCTTCCGGTGCTGTGCAGCCAGGGCGGCATCGGTGCTACTGCTGTCCTGTGAAGCTGGCGATAACAACGTGGCCTGAGCGAGCTGCGCCAGCAGTGGCAACAGCTGCGCATTCTTGGGGTCATAAGCGCGAAGAAAGATGCTGAGTGTCACGGATCCAAGGCAGGGTGTGCTGCCAGAGGCTGACAGCTGGGAGCGAGTGAGAAGTTCTGCGGCTTGCGCTGCCCACTCCTGCTTCAACAGTGCCCTGCTAGCTGCGCCCCGCCAGAACGCCTGCACACAGGAACTGTGGTGAGCTGCTGCCAAGACGCAGCATGCCTGGAGTTCTCGGCCCTCACGCTGCCAAATGCTCATGAACGGCAGCAGCAACACCACAACCTGTGAGACGCCGTCGCGCAGGCGTCAGCACCTCATGTTCCCCCTTCCAGCCTCGATTTGGAGCGGCAGTTTATGGTGGCCCCTGCTCTGGAACCACTCATGCAAACATGTTACCTGCATTGAGCACAATTGCAGCGGAGCACGCAGCGCTGGCCAAGGTTGCAGCATGCAAAGCGATGCGAGAGACTGCAGGCGGAGCTGCCAAGCAGAACCCGCCACAAACCAGACAGCAAAAAGTTGCTGCAGTTATCGACACGATCCAAGTGCACGCATATTGCAAAGCGGTCAGAAAGGACCACAGTTGGACTGACCATCCAGAAGGCTCGAGTGGTGAAGCGCAATCACCGTGTCGTGAATTTCTACCGCAGAAGCAGAGACATGTCATACTTGTATACGTGTTGCTGCAGTCTCCTGCTGCTTAACCTGCCGTCTGCGCCGCTCCTCTTTGTTCTTTTGCACCAACTCCGCACGAGACGCTTCTCTTTGCGCACGGCTACTGAGCGATACCTTTCGATGGCCGGCGTCGGGAAGAACATGAATAATAACTCTCTACGATGTCACACGCCTATTGCTTCTCAAAACAGGCGAGATTACATGCTTCCTGGGACTTTCTGAAGCACTGCACATGATGTGTCCGTGGCCAGCATTGAGTCTGTTACGAGCTCCCGGCGCCACAACTCTTGGAGTGTCTGTCGGATGGCGTCCTGTTCCTACTATAGCTCTGTCTTGGGTAGGTGCGGCATTGTCTGGTCCTTTGGGGATGCTGCCGAGCGTGCGTGCTGCCGCACCACCACGCCACTGCTGCAGCTGGCCAGCTGGCGCCAGTGGCGCTGTGCAGCGCTGTAGACCGAAATGAATGACACGTCATGGCAAGCAATGGACACACAACGAATCATGAAACAGGTTGGCGCCAACATCCTGGTGGTCCCCGGCACATCAGTCGGTGTCATTCAGCTTTGGGGCGTTTCTGGCAGACTTCAGAAATGTGCACAACCACGTCACCTTGATATACAAGTTTGGGGTGCTTTGCAAGCAATGCCATCGGCTCTCTAGAGCACAATCACGAAGCCTGAAGAATACGCTTCATACGCGACCTGGCAACGCTGGACATCATGAACACTTGCATCTGAGCATCCAAGCAATCAAGGCATCCAGACCGAGCTTCCAGACCATAACGGGATCTCGCACACAGACCTGCCTACAGGTGCTGGCCACAGCAGCGTTCAGGGAGTGCGGGTATGCCATGCACACCTAGACCTGTCAGGCTTGGGACGGCGTGTCGTGAATCAGCAAGATGTAGCCGCTGAGCCCATGGAACCCATGCCACTGGGCGGTGGCCAGCACGAACGGGAACTCGCCGTCGGGCACCTCGACCCCGACCCTGTAGTAGGTCGGCACCAGGGTCGCGCGGCCGTCCGCGGTCGGAAAACGATCGGTGAACACCACCGCCGAGCCTGGATCGGACTCGCTCGCCGCCGGCGTCTGAACGGCGCCTTCGCGCACCAGGCGCGACCAGGGCACGCCGGCCAGCGGCCGCATCAGCGAACGCATCTCTTCATACGCGCGCGCGACCGGGGCTTCGGTCGCTCGATTCCCATCGCCGTCGTCGGACTGCCAATAGGACCAGTCGGCGCCGAGGCCGCGCGCCATCTGTTCGATGATCCACAGGTCCTGGCGGGCCTGGCCCGGCGGCGTCAACGCAGGGCGCCCGACCTGGATCAGGCGGTCGGTGTTGGTGTAGCTGCCCCACTTCTCGGGCTGCGCCGACGCCGGCAGGATGATGTCGGCCAGGATCGCGGTCTCGGTGGCGAAGATGTCCTGCACGACCAGATGCTCCAGCGTGGCCAAGGCCTTGCGCGCATGGTCCGTGTCCGGGTCGCTCATCGCCGGGTTTTCGCCCTCGATGAACATGCCGCGGATGCGCCCGGCCGTGGCGGCCTGCATGATCTCGACCACCGTGAGTCCGGGCCGCTCGTCGATCGATGCGCCCCACAGCGCCTCGAATGGCGCCCGCGCAGCGGCGTCCCCGACCCGCTGGTAGTCGGGCAGCATCATCGGTATCAGGCCGGCATCGCTCGCGCCCTGCACGTTGTTCTGCCCGCGCAGCGGATGCAGGCCCGCGCCCGGGCGACCGATCTGGCCCGTGATCAGGGCGAGCGCGATCAGCGCGCGTGCGTTGTCGGTGCCATGCACATGCTGGGCGATTCCCATGCCCCACAGGACCATCGCATTCCCGGCCCCGGCATAGGCACGCGCAACCTCGCGCAAGAGGTCGGCGTCGACGTCGCAGATCTCGGCCATTCGTTCGGGTGTGGCCTCGGCAACGGACGCCTTCAGCGCCTCGAAGCCATTCACGCGTGCCTTCAGGAAGGATTCGTCGACCAGTTCCTCGTGGATGATGGTGTGCAGCATGGCGTTGAGCAGCGCCACGTCGCTGCCGGGGCGGAACTGCAGGTGCCAGCGGGCGCGACGCGTCAGCGCATTGCGCCGTGGGTCGGCAATGGCCAAGGTCGCGCCGCGGTCGACCGCGTTCTTGATCCAGGTGGCAGCGACCGGGTGGTTGGAGACCGGGTTCGCGCCGATCAGCAGGATGAAGTCGGCCAACCCCACGTCCTCGACCGGGTTGCTGACGCCGCCCGACCCGATGCCCTCGAGCAGGGCCGCCACCGAGCTCGCGTGGCACAGGCGGGTGCAATGGTCGACGTGGCTGCTGCGCAGGACCTGGCGCACGAGCTTCTGGAACAGATAGGCCTCTTCATTGCTCCCTTTGGCCGAACCGAAGCCGGCCAGCGCCGACTCGGCGCCCGTCGGCGCGCCATCGCGGATGCGCCGCAGCCCTCCTGCCGCGAGCGCCAGCGCCTCGTCCCAGTCCGCCTCCCGGAACAGCGCTTGCAGCGGCCGCTCGCCCGACTTCACCCGTTCGATGTCGGCCGGGTCCTTGGCCACGCCTGCGCGCCGGATCAGTGGGCGGGTCAGGCGGGCCGCATGGTGCACATAGTCAGCGCCATAGCGCCCCTTGACGCACAGCCGGCCATGGTTGGCCGGGCCGTCGCGCCCGCTCACGTACTGGATCCGCTCGCGCTGCGTCGCGGCATCCGGACCGACATGCCAGGTCAGCTGGCAACCAACGCCGCAATAGGGACAGACCGAATCGACCGACCTCGTCACTGGCGCGAGACCTGCGCCGCCGGCCGGCATCAGCGCGCCCGTCGGGCAGGCCTGGACACATTCGCCGCAGGCGACGCAGCTGCTGGCGCCCATCGGATCACCGGCGTCGAAAACGATGCGAGCGTCAGGTCCGCGCCCCGCCAGACCGATGACGTCGTTGCCCTGCACGTCTCTGCACGCGCGCAGGCAGCGTGTGCACTGGATGCAGGCGTCCAGCCGTACGCTGATCGCCGCATGGGTCAGGTCAGGGACCGCATAACCATTGCGCGCCGGCAGTCGGCCACTCGGGACCTCCATGCGCCGCGCCCACTCGACCAGTTCGGAACTGCGCGCGGCCGCGCTGCTGGCCATGCCGGCGTCGCTCATCAGGAGCTCGAGCACCATCGACCGCGCCTGCACCGCGCGCGCACTGCCTGTGCGCACCACCAGCCCATCGCTTGCCATGCGGCAGCAGGACGCAGCCAACGTGCGTTCGCCCTCGATCTCGACCACGCAGGCGCGGCAGTTGCCGGCCGGCGTCAGACCGTCGCTGTGGCACAGGTGCGGCAGCGTATTGCCCTCGCGGCGGGCCAGGTCCCACAGCGTTTCGCCGTCGCGCGATTCGACGACCCGATCGTCAAGCGTGAGTCGCGTCACGACTGCAACTCCTGTGCGAAGTACTTCAACACGCAGTCGACCGGGTTCGGCGCCGCCTGGCCAAGGCCGCAGATCGACGCGTCGCGCATCACCTGGGACAACTCGGCCAGCAAGGCTGCATCCCAGGTGTCGCCGGCGATCAACTGGCGCATCTTGGCCGTGCCGCTGCGGCAGGGCGTGCACTGGCCACAGCTCTCGTGTTCGAAGAAGGCCATCAGATTGCGCGCGGCGTCAACGGCCCGGTCCTGATCCGACAGCACGATGATCGCGGCCGACCCGATGAAACAGCCATGCGGCTGCAAGGTGTCGAAGTCGAGCGGCAGGTCGGCCAGGCGTTCGGGCAGGATGCCGCCCGAAGCACCGCCGGGCAAGTAGGCGTAGAGCCGGTGGCCGGCGGCCATGCCGTCGCAATACTCGTCGACCAGCTCACGCAGCGTGATGCCCGCCGGCGCCAGCTTGACACCCGGCGACTTCACGCGCCCGGAGACCGAAAACGAGCGCAGTCCCTTGCGCCCGTGGCGACCCTGATCGGCGAACCACGCCGCCCCACGCTCCACGATGTCGCGCACCCAGTGCAGGGTCTCGTAGTTGTGTTCCAGCGTCGGACGGCCGAACAGGCCGACCTGCGCGACATAGGGTGGGCGCAGGCGCGGCAGCCCGCGCTTGCCTTCGATCGACTCGATCATCGCCGACTCCTCGCCGCAGACATAGGCGCCGGCGCCGCGTCGGAGTTCGATCGTCGGCAATGTCAGCCCCAGCTCGGGCAGGGCGGCCAGTTCGCGCGCCAGCAAGGCGCGTGCACCGTGGTACTCGTCACGCAGATAGACATAGACAGCTTCGACGCCCACTGCCCAGGCCGCCACCAGCAGGCCCTCGATGAACCGGTGCGGGTCGGACTCCAGGTAGAAACGGTCCTTGAAGGTGCCCGGTTCGCCTTCGTCGATGTTCACGGCCATCAGGCGTGGTGCGGGTTGCTCACGCACGATGCGCCACTTGCGCCCGGCCGGGAAACCCGCGCCGCCGAGACCGCGCAACCCGGCTTGTTCGAGTTCCCCGATCACGGCGTCAGCGTCGCGCCTTCCGGCCAGGCAGTCACGCAGCAACCGATAGCCGCCCTGCGCCACATATTCACCCAGCCCGATCGCCGGCCCGAGCGTCGCATCCCGCTCGCCAGCGTTGACTGACTGCACGACCCGATCCGGCGTCGCCTGCGCGACAGCGAACTGGTGCACGACCACCGCCGGCGCCTGCTCGCAGCGACCCACGCACGGCGCGCGCACCACCCTGACTTCAGCACCGAGCAAGGCCGGCAGCTTGTCCAACAAGGCCTCGGCGCCAGCGAGCACGCAAGGCAGGCCATCGCACACCCGCACGGTCAGCCGCGGCGCTGCGGTGAAGGCCCCGTCCGGGCCCTCGCGCACGACCTCGAAGTGGTGGTAGAAGCTCGCCACCTCATAGACCTCGGCCTGCGCCAGGCGCAGCGCCTCGGCCAAGGCCGCCATGTGGTCGGTGCGCAGATGACCGAAATGGTCGTTCAGCGCGTGCAGGTACTCGATCAGCCGGTCGCGCCGCAGGCCTTGCTGCGGCAGCAACTCGGCCACGGCCTTGCGCGCAGCATCGCCGACGCGGCGCTCACGCCGCCGATGCAAGGTGACCGGAAACTCCATCGCCACCTTTACTCGTAGATCACGACCGAGCGGATCGACTCTCCGCGCTTCATCAGCTCGAAGCCCTGATTGATGTCCTCGAGCTTGAGCCGGTGCGTGATCAGCTCGTCGATGCGGATCTTGCCGTCCATGTACCAGTCGACGATCTTCGGCACGTCGGTCCGCCCGCGCGCGCCACCAAAGGCCGTGCCTTCCCACTTGCGCCCGGTGACGAGCTGGAACGGCCGCGTCGAGATCTCGGCGCCCGCCTCGGCGACGCCGATGATGATGCTGCGCCCCCATCCCTTGTGCGTGCACTCGAGCGCCTGTCGCATCACCTTGGTGTTGCCGATGCACTCGAAACTGTAGTCGGCGCCGCCGTCGGTCAACTGGACAATCGCGTCGACGATGTTCGGATGGTCCTTGGGATTGAGGAAGTCGGTCATGCCGAACTGACGCGCGATCGCCTCACGCTGCGGGTTCAGGTCGACGCCGATGATCTTGCCCGCGCCCACCATCTTCGCGCCCTGGATCACGTTCAGGCCGATGCCCCCGAGGCCGAACACCACGACGTTGGCGCCGGCCTCGACCTTGGCGGTGAACAACACGGCGCCGACGCCGGTGGTCACGCCGCAACCGATGTAGCAGGCGACGTCGAACGGCGCATCCTCGCGCACCTTGGCCAGCGCGATCTCGGGCACCACGGTGAAGTTGCTGAAGGTGCTGGTGCCCATGTAGTGCAGCACGGGCTTGCCGTCGATCGAGAAGCGTGAACTCGCGTCGGGCATCAGGCCCTTGCCCTGCGTCGCACGGATCTGCTGGCACAGATTGGTCTTGCGCGACAGGCAGAACTTGCACTGCCGGCATTCCGGCGTGTACAGGGGAATCACGTGGTCGCCGGGTTTCAGGCTGGTCACGCCGATCCCGACTTCGCGCACGATGCCTGCGCCCTCGTGACCGAGGATGGCCGGGAACAGGCCCTCCGGGTCGGCGCCCGACAGCGTGTACCAGTCGGTGTGGCAGATGCCAGTGGCCTTGATCTCGACCAGCACCTCCAGCGCCTTCGGGCCCTGAAGGTCGACCGTCTCGATGGTCAACGGGGAGCCGGCCTTCCAGGCGACGGCGGCTTTGCTCTTCATCGGGCGGGTCTCCTTCAGCTGGATGAACAGACATTACACCAGTGCCGTAGAGTCCCTGCATGAAGTCATTTGGCGAGTCCGCGACCGGTGAACGTCTGGAGCGCATGCGCGCTTCGCCTCGCTGGCGCGACGGTGGATTTCGCAACCTGCACCCCAAGCTGCCCGGCCTGCGCGACGACAGCGCAGCGCGACCGACGCTCAAGGAGTTCCTGATCGACGGCGGGCGCCGCCGCGTCCCCAGCGGCACCTTGCCGACCCACGACCCACGCGCCGCCTGGTCTCGTGCGCCGGCGAGCGGCCTGCGCGCCACCTGGCTCGGCCACTCCACCGTGTTGATCGAGATCGACGGCCACCGGGTGCTGACCGACCCAGTCTGGGGCACACGCGCCTCGCCCTTTCGCCTGATCGGCCCCAGGCGTTTCCAGCCCGCGCCGCTGCGCCTGCGCCAGCTGCCCGAGGTCGATGTGGTCGTGATTTCGCACGACCACTACGACCATCTCGACTTCCCGACCATCCGCGCCTTGGCACGCCACAGCCGCGTTCCTTTCGTCACTTCGCTGGGGGTCGGCGCGCACTTGCAGGCATGGGGCGTGGCAGCCGAACGCATCACCGAACTCGACTGGTGGGAGACGCACGCGGTGCCGCACACCGGGCTGACGATCAGCGCCGCACCATCGCAGCATTTCTCTGGCCGCGGGCTGAAGGACCGCAACGCCACCCTGTGGTCGTCGCTGGTGATTCGGGGCGATCGCCACGCAGTGTTCTTCAGCGGCGACACTGGCCTCACGACCGAATACACGGCCATCCGCGACCGGCTCGGGCCGTTCGACCTCGTCATGCTCGAGGTCGGCGCTTTTCACCCTTCCTGGGGTGACATCCACCTCGGCCCGAAGAACGCGCTCGAGGCGCACCGGCTGCTCGGCGGCGGCCCATTGCTGCCAGTGCACTGGGGCACCTTCAGCCTGGCCATCCACGCCTGGGACGAGCCGGCCGAATCCCTGCTCGCACTGGCCGAGCCCACGGGCACGCCGCTGCTGATGCCACGACTGGGCCAGGCGGTGGAGCCTGCCGCGCTCGCGCCCGTGACCCCCTGGTGGCGCGGCGTCGAAGGCAGTGCCGCCTGTCCCGCGCCGGAGGCCAACATGCTGCAGCGGCTGTCGAAATCGCTGCCCTGGCCGCTCGACTGAGCCCTCGCTCATCGCGTCCGACTGCGGTTCAGTACGCGCTCAAGGCAGTTCGTCGCAAACGGCTGTCGTCCCGAGCGATGGTGGCGCAAAGTTCAGTCATCGGATCCCCGATCCCACACCGCCACAGCAGACAAGGAGCCCACCATGACCGACCGCCGCAGCATCCAATCCACCGCCGCCGCCCTCGCACTCGTCATCACGTTGGCGCTGTTCTCGGGCGTTAGCCAGCTTGCCGCCCCGTCGCACGCCTCACCGATGCTGGCCAAGGCCATGCAGTCGCAGGCACCGGCTGCCTGAAGCAACGGCTTCGCGACTCGCTGCCCTCTACGGCCCCGCTTCGGCGGGGCCGCGTGATTTCAGCGCGACGCGCAACGCCTCCTGCACCGCAAGCCCGGGGGCCAGGCCCAAGGCCGCGGCCTGTTCGTTCACATGGCTCAGCACGCCATGCTCCCAGGCGTCCTGCGCATCGCCGATACGGGCGCTGTCATGCGCCACCGCCGCCGCAGCACGACCTCGGGCTTGCAGCAACGCAAGCGCCACGACGCCGGCGCCATCCTTGCCAACACCCGCGTCGTTGAAGACCACGAGTTTCATCGGGTGTTCCAGCGCGTAGGCCGCCGCGCTGCGACCACCGTGCGAACCCGTGACCACCACGGCGCCGGCGTCACCGATCTCGAGCTGCGTGATGCTGTCGACCAGCAGCACCTGACCCCGTTGGCCCATCTGCAACCAACGCTTGATCGGCGACCCTAGGCCTTCATCGCCCATCAACGCAGTCCAGTCGCAGCCGCATGCCGTTCATCGCAATCCAGTGGAGTTTCGGGCTCCCGCCGACGATAGTTCAATCATCGCAACGCCACCCCAGGAGATCGCAATGAACAACCGCCGCACCCCCCACGCCGTCGCCCTCGTCCTGTCCGTGTTCATCACGCTGACGATCTTCTCAGGTGTCACGTCGTTGTCGGCACCTGAGCATGGCGCCGCGCTGCTGGCCCAGGTCGCAGCAGCCACGCACAGCTGACCAACGGCTCGGCCTCGCGATCGAGCCCCGCTGCGGCGGGGCTTTTTCATCGGTCGGCGAGCTTCAGCGCTGCACCGGCAGGCGCCACCAAAGCGCCTGAAGTCCGTTCCCTCTCAGGCCGTGCCCGCCGCGGGCAGGAACATCGACACTGTCGTGCCCTGCCCGACCTGGCTCTCCACCTGGAGCCGGCCGCCATGCAGTTCCGCGATGCGCTTGACGATGGCCAGCCCGAGGCCTTTGCCACCTTCACCTCCGGCCGGTGCGACATGGTGCCTGGCCTGGTAGAAGCGGTCGAAAAGATGGGCCAGATCCTGTTGGGCGATGCCGGCCCCGTTGTCGCTGACGCAGACACAGACCTCGCGCCCCTCGACCGCCACCTTGAGCTCGACCCGCCCGCCCGACGGCGTGAACTTGAGCGCGTTGTCGACCAGATTCGCGACCGCGCGCTCGAACAGCTCGATGTCGACTTCGGCGACCGGCACCGGCGCCGCGGGATCATGCGGACACACCAGCGTCACGCCGCGCTGCGAAGCCCGTTCGGCGAAGCGCATGACGATGTCGTCGACCGCCTCGCTCAGATCGAGCCGCGTGGTCTGCAACCGATAGGAAGGCTCGTCCAGAAAGGCCAGGTCGCCGAGCGACGTCACCAGGCGCGCAGCGTTGCGCGTATTGCGCAGTGCCACCTGCAGCAAGTGGCGGTCGTCGTCGCGCGCCGGGTCCGAAGCCCAGCGCCCATCGAGCGTCTCCAGGCAGGCCGTGGTGGCCGTGAGCGGCGAGCGCAGGTCGTGCGAGAGATTGCTCACCCCCTCACGCCGGAAGTGATCGAGCCGGCGCAGCTGATCCCACTGCGAGCGAAGTTTCGCGAGCAGGGTTCGGAACCCGGCGCGCAAACGCATGAACTCGTCGTCGCCACCGCCGAGTGGCTCGCGGATTTCCGCCGGCATATCCCCCTCGAACCCATCACGCGCGGCGCTGGCCACCTCGTCGCTCAGGACGCGCAGCGGTCGGGTCACGGCAGCGATGATCCAGACGGCAAGCACGGTCGTCAGCACGATCAGCGCCACCACGGACGCGAGTGCGGGCCCGGCCAGACTGCTGCGGAACAGCTCCAGCCGGCCGCCCTTCAAGGCCGGTGGCTGGCAGACCAGGTAGAGGTAGCCGGCCGCCTCGGCCTGGGGCCGGATCACTGCGCGCGACAAGGCGCGCGCGGCGACCACGGTGTCCTGGCTCATGTGCTCGGGGTCGTCGCCCATGACATAGGGCACCCGTCGACGGTCCTGCGCTGCACTGGCAGCTTCGCGCACCGGGTCCAGGTTGACACGGAATCCCGGCCTGAGCGGCGTCTTGCCAGTGCTGACGAGCACCGTTCCTGCGGCGTCCAGCAAGTAGAGCTGGGTATTCGGCTCGAACAGCAGAAGGTTGCTCAACATGAGTCGAAAGCCCTCGGGATCCCGGGCGTGCAGATCGAGCATGTCTCCGTACATTTCGACCGCACGGCCGAGAAACGTGTCCGCCCGGTCATAGGCGCTCTCGTGCTCGAAGCGCTGGAAGGCCACGGCCACCGTGACGATGACCCCGATCGCGGTCACCAGGCCGGTCAGAAAGATCGTGAGCGCGATGCGCACGCGCACGGTCATGCAGGCGGTCCCTTCACGGTGGCGCTTCGCGCAGCTTGTAGCCGGCCCCGCGCATGGTCAGCACGAGCTGGGGCTTCATCGGGTCGGCCTCGAGCTTGGCGCGCAGGCGATTGATGTGGGTCGTCACGGTGTGTTCGTAGCCGTCGTGCGAGTAGCCCCAGACGCTGTCGAGCAGCTGTGCACGCGAGAACACGCGGCCCGGATTGGCGGCGAAGTGCAGCAGCAGGTCGAACTCCAGCGCCGTCAACTCGACCTCCTTGCCGCGCACCGCCACCTGCCGCTTCGCCGGCCAGATCTCCAGCTCGCCATTGCGAAACACCTGATCCTGCGGCGTGCCCACGCGCGCCTCGTGGAGCAGATCGGATCTGCGCAACAGCGCCTTGACGCGGGCCAGCAGTTCGGCCATCGAGAAGGGCTTGGTCAGGTAATCGTCGGCACCTAGCTCCAGTCCCAGCACGCGGTCGAGTTCGGTCGACTTGGCGGTCAGCATCAGGATCGGTGTGTCGCGGCCCCTGGCGCGCAGCGCCTTGCAGACCTCGAGCCCATCGACCCTGGGCATCATCAGGTCGAGCACCAACAGATCGCTGGCGTCGCCGGCCTGGCTGTCGAGTGCGGCCTGGCCATCGGCTACGGCCTGCACCTCGTAGCCGGCCTGCTGCAGGTTCATCACCAGAAGGTCGCGGATGTCCGTCTGGTCTTCGGCAACGAGGATTCGGCGCGGCATTCGCGGGTGTCGCAACATGGGTCGAGACCTTACACCGATGTGATCTTGCTGTGAGATTCGGTGATCCCCGCGCGATGCCTGGCGGCGACATTGTGGCCATGCCACCGCCAGGAGTCATCTGATGCACGCCGCCACCCTCGATTCTGCCGCGATCCCCGTGTCGTGGACCGACCTGACGACCCACCGCAACGACCTGGTGCGCTTCGCGCGCCGCAAGCTGCTCGACCCGTCGCTGGCCGAGGACCTGGTACACGATGTCTTTGAAGCCGTCATCACTGGTCGCGCGGCGTTCGGTGGACGGTCTGCGCTGCGGTCGTGGCTGGTGGGCATCCTGAAGCACAAGATCGTCGACCTCGTGCGCCAGCGTGTCGGTCACCACAGCTTGCCCGAAGAGGATGAGGCCGGTTTCGGCTCGTTCGAAAGCGCGACACCGGCACCCGACGAGGTCGCCGAACAGCGCGAGCGCCTGGCGCGAACGCTGAAGGCGATCGACGGGCTGACACCCGGGTTGCGTGACGTCATGCGGATGCGCGTGCTGGAAGACCGCAGCACCGCCGACGTCTGCCGGACCCTGTCGATCAGCGAGGACAACCTGTTCGTCCGATTGCACCGGGCGCGCCGTCAGTTGATTCAGTGAACCCCCCGATTTCCGTTCGAAATCGCACCTACCGGGTCTGAACACCGACATTTCCTCGAAGCGCGCCGGCCTACATTGGGGCACCCAGTCGCACGGAGAGTCGTCATGCACATCGGAGTTCCTCGTGAAGTCAAGGACCATGAGTACCGCGTCGGCCTGGTGCCGGCGTCGGTCGCCGAACTGGTGCGGCGCGGCCATGCGGTGACGGTCGAATGCGGCGCAGGTGCTGGCATCGGCATCGCCGACGCCGACTACACGAACGTCGGTGCAACGCTGGCCGACGATGCCGCCGCCGTCTGGAAGGGCGCGGACATGATCGTCAAGGTCAAGGAACCGCAAGCTGCCGAACGACGGCAGTTGCGCAAGGGGCAGATCCTGTTCACCTATCTGCATCTGGCCCCCGACCCTGAACAGACCAAGGACCTGATCGCGAGCGGCGCCAGTTGTGTCGCCTACGAGACCGTGACCGCCGCCAGCGGTGGCCTGCCGCTGCTGACGCCAATGTCGGAAGTGGCCGGGCGACTTGCCCCTCAAGTGGGCGCCCACTGCCTTGAAAAAGCCCAGGGCGGCCGCGGTGTACTACTCGGCGGCGTGCCGGGTGTACCGCCGGGCAAAGTGCTGGTGCTGGGTGGTGGTGTGTCGGGCACCCACGCGGCGACGATCGCACTCGGCATGGGCGCGCGCGTCACCGTCATGGACCGCTCGGCCGAGGCGCTGCGCCGCCTGGAGGTGCAGTTTGGCGGTCGCGTGCAGACCGTCTTCTCGACCCAGGACGCGATCGAGCGTGCACTGCCCAATGCGGACCTGGTGATCGGCGCCGTCCTGGTGCCCGGCGCCGCCGCGCCCAGGCTGATCACGCGCAAGATGCTCGGTCTGATGCAGCGCGGCAGCGTGCTGGTCGACATCGCGATCGACCAGGGAGGGTGCTTCGAGACCTCGCACGCGACGACGCATTCCGACCCGACCTTCGTGGTCGACGGCATCGTGCACTACTGCGTGGCCAACATGCCCGGCGCCGTGGCGCGCACCTCGACCTTCGCGCTCAACAACGTCACGCTGCCCTTCGCATGCGAGCTGGCTGACCATGGCCTGGACGCCCTGCGCGCCGATCAACACCTGCGCGCCGGTCTCAACGTCCACGCCGGCCAGGTCACTTGCGAGCCCGTCGCACAGGCCCTTGGGCTGCCCTTCGTGGAGGCGTCGACCGCGCTGCGCTAAGTGCCGCAGAAAGTCTGATAGTGCGGCCCCCCCAGTGGGGCGGGCGTCGCCAGTTCGGCATGTTCGGGTTGATCGTCGAACGGCCTCGACAGCACGGCCAGCAGCGTCTCGAATGGCGCCAGATCGCCTCGATCGACAGCCGCACCGAGCGCGGCCTCGACCTGGTGGTTGCGCGGGATGAAGGCCGGGTTGAGCTCTCGCATGCGGCTTGCCCGCGTCACGGGCTCGACCGGATCCCGCCCCTGCCGTGCCATCCACAGCGCGAACCAGGGGTCGAACGCCGAGCCGTCAGCGAACAGACCGCGAACCCGTTGCGGATCCCCTTCGACCGCGTCTGCGAGATGCCGAAACGCGAGCGTGAAGTCCACGTCCTGGCCTTGCATTGAGGCCAGGAATCCCTGGGCCAGTTCGAGATCCCCTGCTTCGGCATTGTTCAACCCCAGTTTGCCGCGCATGCCCTCGAGCCAGTGTCGTTCGTAGCATGGCGCAAAGGCCTCGAGCGATTCGGTGGCCAATCCGACCGCTTGCTGCGGATCGGTATCGATGAGCGGCAAGAGCGTCTCGGCCAGTCGGGCCAGGTTCCAGCCGGCGATCGGCGGCTGGTTCGCGTACGCGTAGCGCCCACCAGCGTCGATCGAACTGAACACCGTGGCCGGGTCGTAGCGGTCCATGAAGGCGCAGGGTCCATAGTCGATCGTTTCGCCGGAGATCGTCATGTTGTCGGTATTCATGACGCCATGGATGAAGCCGACCGACATCCAGCGCGCAATCAGCGCCGCTTGCCGGTCGCGCACGGCTCCGAGCAAGGCCAGGTAGCGGTCGGCGCGATCGGCAAGCGCGGGGTAGTGGCGCGCAATCACGTAGTCCGCCAGCTGGCGGACCTTCTCGTCCTCGCCACGGGCGGAAAAGAACTGGAAGGTCCCCACCCGCACATGGCTGGCCGCCACACGCGTCAACACGGCTCCGGGCAAGGGCACTTCGCGCTGGACCATCTCACCTGTCGTCGCCGCGGCCAGTGCGCGTGTCGTCGGGATGCCGAGCGCAAACATGGCCTCGCCAATCAGGTATTCGCGCAGCACCGGACCGAGCACCGCCTTGCCGTCGCCACCACGTGAGAAGGGCGTCCGGCCGGAACCTTTGAGGTGGATGTCGCGGCGCCGACCCTCGCGGTCGATCACTTCGCCCCAGAGCAGCGCGCGACCATCGCCGAGCTGGGGCGAAAAGCCACCGAACTGGTGACCTGCGTAGGCCTGCGCCAGCGGCGTCGCCCCGGGCGGCAATTCGGCCCCGGCAAACCAGCGCGCCCCTTGCGGGCTGTCGAGGACGTCGGCATCGAGGCCCAGTTCGGATGCCAGACCGCGATTGAACCTGATCAAGTTGGGCTGCGGCGCCGGCGACGGCGTCCAGGCCAGGTAGAAGTCCTTCAGCTCGCGCGCATAACTGTTGTCGAACGCGAACGGCGGGATCTCAGCTCGGGGCGTGTTCATGCTCAGCTGGCCTCTTGCGCAGTCGATCGATGGCCGTCGTCTGATCCGCCTCAGACCGCGCCGGTGTACTCGCCGCGCGCCGGGTAGTTCTTGTCGATCGCAAAGTCGAGCGCGGCCACCAGCTCGTCGAAATGGGGTCGCGCGAACGGCATCGTCTGCACCGCACCGTAGTACAGCGTGCCGTCGGGGCGCACGATGAACACACCAGGCTCGGCGAACAAGGCCGGCTCCTCGATCCCGATCGACGTCTTGCCACGCCCGGTGCTCGTGTACAGGCCCCATTGGCGCGCCACGGCAGCGGCAGGCGATAGCCGAACGGCAGATCCGGCGCCTTCACCTTGTCGGCCATCGCCTGCGCGCGCTCGGCGTCGTCGCCCGAGAGCGCGATCACGCTCGACGCCACGCTTGGCGAACTCCGGCAGCAGGCGGCCCAGCTCGAGCAGGTACTTGATGCAGATCGGGCAATGCAGGCCGCGGTAGAAGACGACCAGCGTGAAGCGCTCGGGCGGCTTGCGCATTGAGCGTGAACTCGACCGTGAGCCAGCGTCGCACGGTCAAGGCCGGAACGGCCTGGCGGGGGATCAGCATGATGTGTCTCCGATGAAGTCAGAAGCGGACACTCTACGCGCGATGACCTCATCAGCGCGCAGGCGGCGCTCGACGAAGTCGAGCCGGTCCTGGCCCCAGAACAGCTCGCCGTCGATTACGTAGCTCGGCGCGCCGAAGACGCCGGCGTCGATCGCCTGCCGCGTGCAAGCGGCATAGCGCTCGGCAATCGCGGGCGTCGCCGCCCGCTCGACCAGTGCCGGCATCGAGGCCCGCCTCCTCGACGATGGCGCGCAGCACGCCGACGTCGCCGATGTTGCGCTCTTCGGCCCAGGTCGCGGCGCCGATTCGGCCGACCAGCTCCAGCGCGGCAGCTGCGCCGAGCGCCTGGTCGGCGGCGATGATCGAGCCTCGCTGCGTCGTCGCCCGGGGCCGGAAAGTGTTTCGGGCTGCACGTTGATCTTGACGCCCAGGTGATCGCCGAAGCGCTTCAGCTCCAGCAGGCGGTACGCCTGCCGCTGCGGCGCACGCTTGGGCAGCGGCAGGCCGCCGGAGACCGGGAAGATCGCGCCCAGGTCGATCGGCATGACGTTGACTTGCGCGCCGGTCTCCCTGGCGATGCGAACGAAGCGCGCATGACCCAGGTAGGTCCAGGGCGAGATCGGGGCGAAGTAGTAGTCGACGGTGTTCATTCGGCGATCCAGTCCTTGAAAACGACCACGGCCCCGACATTCGGGGCCGTGGTCAGGTGCGAGCGCGAGCGATCAGAGCCGCTCGAACACCGCCGCGATGCCCTGGCCGCCGCCGATGCACATCGTCACCAGCGCGTACTTGCCGCCGGTGCGGTGCAGTTCGTAGATCGCCTTGGTGGCCAGGAAGGCGCCCGAGCAGCCGATCGGGTGGCCGAGCGCGATCGCGCCGCCGTTGGGGTTGGTCTTCTTCATGTCGAGCTCGAGGCCGCGCGCCACCGCGATGGCCTGCGCCGCGAAGGCCTCGTTGCTCTCGATGACGTCCATCTGGTCGAGCGTCAGCGCCGCCCTTCTTCAGCGCCAGCTTGGTCGCCGGGATCGGGCCCTCGCCCATGATCTCGTTGGGCACGCCGGCCACCGCGTAGGACACCAGGCGCGCCATCGGCTTGTGGCCGTGCTGCGGCGGCCACCGCGGCGTCGGCGAGCACGAAGAAGGCCGCGCCGTCGTTGATGCCCGAGGCATTGCCGGCGGTCACGCGTGCCGTCCTTCTTGAAGGCCGGCTTCATCTTGGCCAGCGTCTCCATCGTCGTGCTCGGCTTCACATGCTCGTCGGTGTCGAAGGTCACGTCGCCCTTGCGCGTCTGCTTGACGATCGGGACGATCTGCTCCTTGAAGCAGCCCGCCGGCGATCGCCGCCGCCGCGCGCTTGTGCGACTCGACCGCCAGCGCGTCCTGCTCCTCGCGCGTGATGCCCCACTTGGTGCACCAGGTTCTCGGCCGTGATGCCCATGTGGCCGACGCCGAAGGGGTCGGTCAGCGTCGCGACCATCGTGTCGATCAGCTTGGTGTCGCCCATGCGCGCGCCGGTGCGCATCGCCGGTCGACAGGTAGCCGCCGCGGCTCATCACCTCGACGCCGCCGCCGACGCCGTAGTCGCAGTCGCCGAGCAGGATGTTCTGCGCCGTCGTCACGATGCCCTGCAGGCCCGACGAGCACAGCCGGTTGACCGACATCGCCACCGAGTCCATCGGCAGCCCGGCCTGGATCGCGGCCACGCGCGCCACGTAGGCGAAGCGGCTCTCGGTGGGGATGGTGTTGCCCACCGTCACGTAGTTGATCGCCTTGGGGTCGACGCCGGAGCGCTTGACCGCTTCCTTCATCACCGTGCCGGCCAGTTCGGCCGGCTCGATGTCGGCCAGCGCACCGCCGAAGGTCCCGATCGCCGAACGCGCCGCGCCCAGCACCACCACATCACGCTTGCTCATGTTCAGTCTCCTTTTGTTCGTGGGTCAATAAGCGAAAGATAGCGCGAACTGCTTGCACCAGGCATACACCTGCGCCCGCAATGGAGTTTCAGGCCTTGCGGTAGCTCAACCAGCGGCCGCGATAGGCCAGCACTCCGGCACTCGCGGCATGTTCGATGCGCGCCTCATGGAGGCCGAACCCACGCTCGGCCATCTGGCGGTTGAACGCCGGGCGCACGCCACGATTCGGATCGATCAGCCAGATTTCGGCCCGCCTGGCCGCATGGCGATCGATGAAGGCCGACAAGGTTGCGCCGTCGTCGCGCTCGTAGAGCAGATCGCTGCCGATGATGAGGTCGAAGCGACCCTCGAGGCGACACTCTCCAGCGGGAAAACCTGCGTCGGACCCGGCCGACCAGTTTCCATGCCGATAGGGCAGCGCGGCAAGGCCGTTGAGGCGGCTGTTGACACGCAGGAAGCGCGCGGCAAGGGGGTGGCAGTCGCTGGCAGTGATGTCGGCGCCACGCCGATGGCTCACCAGGCTGGCCAGTCCGAGCCCGCAGCCGATCTCGAGAATTCGTTCGGCCGGATCGACCGGTCGGGCCGCAATGCATGTGGCCAACTGGAACGCCGACGGCCATAGCAGCCCGAAGAGGGGCCAGGCGGCGGAAGAGATGCCGAGCCCGGCGGCAATGCCTTCCGGGTCGTGATACTGCTGGCGGTCGCGAAGCGATCGGATGTGCAAACCGGCGGCGCCGGTGATCTCGATCTGCTCGTGCTTGACCGCGTAGCCGGAAGTGGTCGCGGTCGTGGCGAGCGCCTCAGTTCATTCGCTGACGTTCCAGATGACGGAACGTGATGCGGCCCTTGCTCAGATCGTAGGGCGAGAGCTCGAGCGACACGTTGTCGCCCGCGAGAATTCGAATGTGGTGCCGGCGCATGCGGCCGGAACTGTAGGCCACGAGTTCGTGCCCGTTGTCCAAGGTGACTCGATAACGCGAGTCCGGCAGCACTTCGTTCACGATGCCGCGCATTTCAATGAGTTCTTCCTTCGCCAATCCTTGCTCCTTTTCTGCGCAGCGCCAGGACAGCCCGGCCGCGCTTGCCAATCCACTCGGCCGGCGCGTCCTCACGAACGCGCCGGCCGTGATCGGGTCGATCAGGAAAGGGCTTCGATGGCCGCAGCCTGCGGACCCTTCTGGCCTTCCTTCACTTCGAATTCAACGCGCTGGCCTTCGGCCAGGCTCTTGAATCCGCTGCCCTGGATTTCGCTGAAGTGGGCGAACAAATCCTTGCCACCGGCGTCCGGCGTGATGAAGCCGAAGCCCTTGCCGTCGTCGAACCACTTCACGATACCTGTTTGCTTGCTCATAACTGTCTTTCTTTCGCGTAGATTCCCGCGCAGCACATGCTGACGCAAGTGCAGAAACCCGCAAGAGAATCAAAACATGGGTGAATCGGCCGGATACTGCGCCTGGAAGGGCGTTCGCGGCTGAGACCTTCGCCAACGATGGTCTTGGGCGTAACTACACCCGGCATTGTATTCGACGAATCCGTTGTTCAACTACCACAAAGCCAAATACATGCCAGAACGCGCGCTCGTGCTCTTTTCCGGGGGGCAGGACTCCACCACCTGTCTGGCCTGGGCCCTGGAGCATTGTTCACATGTCGAAACGATTGGTTTCGACTATGGCCAGCGGCACGCGGTCGAAATGGACTGCCGCGCGCCGATTCTGCAGCGCCTGCGGCTCTCCTATCCCCACTGGGAGGCCCGACTGGGGTCCGACCATGTGCTTGACCTGTCGGTGCTCGGCCAGATCAGCGACACGGCGCTCACCCGCACCAAGGCCATTGAACTGGAAGGCCATGGTCTGCCGAGCACCTTCGTGCCGGGTCGCAACCTGCTCTTCCTGACTTTTGCCGCCACCGTGGCCTATCGGCGCGGTCTCGACACCCTGGTCGGTGGCATGTGCGAGACCGACTACTCCGGCTACCCCGACTGCCGCGACAGCACCATGCGCGCAATGCAGCAGGCGCTCGCGTTGGGACTCGATACCCCGATGGCGATCACGACACCGCTGATGTGGCTGGACAAGGCCCAGACCTGGCAACTGGCCCGGGATCTCGGGGGCGACGACCTGGTGCGGCTGATTGTCGAAGACACCCACACCTGTTACCTCGGCGACCGCAACCACCGCCACGCCTGGGGCGCCGGCTGCGGCAAATGTCCTGCATGTGCTTTGCGCCGGCGCGGCTACGAAGCCTTCATCTCGGCTTAGGATGGCAGGCAGCCTGCCGCGATGGAGCCACTCCCTTCGGCCGGATCAACTGCGCTGTAGCCGCACAAACACTGGACCGCCATGACGCCCGACCTTGCCACACTGGTCGCGACCGACCTCATCGACCGTGACCACCCCAAGGTGATCGAATTTGCCGACCGTCACGCGGCCGGAACCAGCGACGGCGAGCGTGCCGTCGCGCTCTATTACGCGGTTCGCGACGGATTCCGCTACGACCCCTACCGGGTCGACCTGTCCCCGGCCGGCATGCGGGCCAGCGCAGTCCTCGAGACCGGCGTCGGCTGGTGCGTAACCAAGGCCGCGCTGCTGGCCGCTGCCTGCCGCGCAATCGGGATTCCGGCCCGTCTCGGCTTTGCCGATGTGCGCAACCATCTGAGCACAGAACGCATGCGCCAACTGATGCAGACCGATCTGTTCATCTGGCATGGCTATGCAGACCTGTGGCTCGACGGCGCATGGCGCAAGGCCACCCCGGCCTTCAACATCGACCTCTGTGAGCGCTTCGGACTTCTGCCGCTCGACTTCAACGGCCGCGACGACTCCATCTACCACCCGTTCGATCGCGAAGGCCGCCGGCACATGGAGTACGTGAACCAGCGTGGGACTTTCGACGACATGCCGCTGGACCAGATCGTGGCCGACTTCCGTGCGGTCTACCCGGGCTGGGGCGAGGACGAAACGGTCTTGAAGGGCGCAAGCTTCGAAACCGACACCCGAAACGAGCAAGGCTGAGCACCCAAGGGCACGGCTCAGCGCTGATGCGGGTGCCGGGCTGGCGCTGACCGATCGAGCAGACGGTACGATGCGCCATGGGCTCCTTTGCCGATGCGCTGAACCGCGCACTTTCCGCGACCACCGACCGCCTGCTGGATCACCTGCCTCAGCTCCTGGGTGCAGCGGCGCTGGTGCTGGTCGGCTGGGTGCTCGCCCGCCTGCTGCGGGTGGCCGCTCGGCGCGGCGCCGCATTGCTCGACTCCTTGATCACCCGCGCCACCGGCCAGTCGCGCTGGCACCTGGGCCGCTCGGCTGCGGTGCTCGGCGCCGTCGTGTATTGGGTCGTGCTGCTGTTCTTCGTCACCGCCGCGACGCAGACCCTCGGCCTGTCGACCTTCACCGACTGGCTGGCACGCCTGCTCGACCATCTGCCGGCACTGGCTGCCGGACTGCTGATCGTGGCAGCGGGCTATGTGCTGTCGGGCTTCGTGGCCGAGCTGGTGCGCGCCACGGCGACCGGATTGCCACTGGCGCAACGCGCGGCGCTGGCGCGTGTTGCGCAAGGCACCACTCTGATCGTGACCCTGCTCGTCGGCGCCGACCAGATCGGCCTCAAGGTCACCTGGCTGGCCATTCTTGCGGCCGTCCTGCTGGCCTCGGTCATGGGCGGCGTGACGATCGCGGTCAGCCTTGGCGCTCGGGGCTATGTGGCCAACCTCATCGGCGCGCACTACCTGCGCCAGGCGCTGCGCGTGGGCCAGCGCGTGCGCGTGGCCGGCCACGAGGGGCGCATCGTCGATGTCACCGCGACATCGCTCGTGCTCGAGACGATCGAGGGCCGCGTGGCATTGCCGGGCCGTGTGTACCACGACGAGGCGATCGTCTCGCTCGCGCGCGACAGCGCCGAATAGCCCATGGTCGACGAGCGCGACGCCGCCCTCAGCCTGGCGTACATGCGCGTCCATCCGGTGCAGGCCGCGCGTGTCCTTGAGGGCCTGAGTGCGGAAGACGCCGGCGCCCTGTTCGAGCGTGTGCCGGCACGCATCGGGGCGACCGTGCTCGCGGCGATGCTGCCGCAATGGGCCGCGCGCTGTTTGCGCACACTCGACGATGGCCGCGCCCTCGAACTGCTCGCGCCGATGGGAACCCAGCCTGCCGTGGCCCTGCTGCGCCATCTGCCGGACGCTCGCCGACGCGTGCTGGTGGCGGGTCTGCCAACGGCGATCGCGCTCGCTTCGACGCTGCTGCTCGGCTACGGTCAGGACACCCTGGGCGCGTGGGCCGATCCGGACGTCGTCGTGCTGCCGCACGACACGCGCGCCGGCCAGGCCCTGTTGCACCTGCGCGAGTCGGTCTCGCCGCACTCGACCGTCTTTGTCGCCGACGCGGCGCGCCGACTGGGGGGCACCGTCTCGCTCGCCAGTCTTCTGCAGGCGCCGGAAGCAGCCACGCTGGCCAGCCTGATGATCCGACCGGTCGCGCTGTTGGCAGCGCATGCCCCGCTGTCGGCGGCTGCCGCGCACCCCGGCTGGGAACTCGCCTCGGCACTGCCGGTGGTCGAACCCGGTGATCGCCTCATCGGGCTCATGACCCACGACGCACTGGCGCGCGCCCTGCGCCGTGCGGGAACCACGAATCACGACTCGCCCGAGGACGGCTCAGGCTCGCTGCCACCGCTGTTCGCGCGCGGCTACTGGCAGGTGCTGTCCGGGCTCTTCGCCGCCACCTTGTCGCTGCTGCCAGGCGTGTCATGTCATCAAAGCCAGGGATCAGCCGTGACCGATGCGGCTCGATAATTTGTAAGTTCACAAGAGACCTTGACAGCAGGGCGTCGTCGCCGCTACAAGGCCCAGCATCACTCCACAGGCATTAGCCGACTGGGCCACGGCGCTTTGCAAGGTTACATGCCCCGGAAGCAAGGCCCGGGCCTTGGCGGTTGCGATTCGTATATCTGGGGTAACTAGGGTAAGCCAGTAGGTTTTCCCGGCGCCGAGACCGACAATATCTATGGGATCAACCGACCGGACCAGTGTTGCCCCCCCATAAAGACAGGGGGCAATATTATCCAGGTGTCGTCCGGCCACGGCCTCTTCCCCGACAGAGGCGAATCTAACCAATTCGTTTCGTGTCAGTGGCTGCCCCACGGCCGCGGCGACGCCCAGGGCGGTCCCCACGCTGGCGGCGGCGCTGGCTCCTAGCCCCCCGCCCACCGGAAGCTGGCGGATAAGTCTGATTCCCACTCCCCCGCCAAGGCCCCGCACTCCTTTAACATGGTGTCAGCCACCATGGCGGCGCAATTATCCCCGGGGTCGCGGGGGATGAGCCCGGCATCCCTCCCGATAACCGCGGTTATGACGGTCTGTTGGCCTGGAGTCAGTGTAATTTCAATCATGTCCCCCAGTCCATCCACACACAGTCCGAGTATATCAAAGCCCGGGCCGAGATTGGCCACCGTCGCCGGGGCCCACACCCGGATGGTTGACCCCGCCTTGACTCCATTGCTGTCGCTTGCATTCATGGGTCTCTCCTCGGTTTTACCCTCGCCTTGTGTGGACCGACGCCCCGTAACTTTCTTTGCGGCCACGGGCCTGCGCGAGGCTGGGTGCCTGGTAAGGGCCACGCGCAGAACATCTCCCAGGACTCCCGCGGCCGTTACGGCGACTCCCGCTCCCGGTCGGATGATAACCAGGGGGTTATCGTTGTAGCGGTCGGTTTTAATACATACTAGGTTGTCGCTGCCTTTCAAACTTCCCAGCGGGCCTTCCTTGGGCAAGATTTTGACCCCCACCTCTATGGAGCCCTTTTGCACACTGGCGACGTAGCGAAGGACCCCGTGGTCCTGACACGCCTTTTCAACCCTCCCCCCAGACCTGGTCGTGGTCTTTTAGGCTTGCCAGGAACGAAGCAACATCCTGCCCCCTCGGCCCCGTCCCGCACAAGCTCTCCACTTGGACATCCCTCATCTCTCCCTTCCAGCCCACACTTCGGGCCAGGATCAGTGCCTTTCTGGCCACGTCCATGCCCCCGAGGTCGTCGCGGGGGTCTGGTTCGGTGTACCCAAGCTTGTGGGCAGTCAGCACAGCTGTGGAGAATGGCACCTGGCGCTCCAGCTCGGACAACGTAACCCAGGGTCCCCGACAGGCAGCCGGCGATTGAGACGATCTTGTCGCCTGTGGCTATTAGACTTTCAATGGTTTCGATGACCGGCAGCCCCGCCCCCACGGTAGCCTCGTGACGCAGCCACAGGCCCTTGCTCCGGGCCGTGGCCACCAGTTCGTCGTACATGGCCTGGGAGGCGGCGAGAGGCTTCTTATTGGCCGTGACGACGTGGTAACCGGCTCGCAGTGCCCCAAGAAGGGCCTGGCCGGTCTCATCGGCGGTGGCATCGACGACCACGCCCCGGCTGACGGGGATGTCAGCCAGCCTGGCTTCAAACTCCCCTTTCGCGCCACATACCCCCGGCGTGTCCCCGTTGTTAAGTTCTTCAGTCCGCCCCCGGCCCGTTTATGGGCCAGGATCTTTTTAAGCAGGGCCGTGCCCACGCCATCTTCGCACAATATCGCCCCTGAGAGTCTGTGTATCCCGAGATGACGGGCGTGAAACCTCAGTTCATCGGCAAAGGCCTGGCGCCTTTGTTCAACCTGGCCTAAAAACTCCCTGCCGACCTTCCCAAGGCCCAGGGTCACAATTCCCAGCTCCCCGCCGTTGGCCCCCAGCAGGGCGCGGTTCTTGTCGAGGCGAAATTCACGGTGCAGGGCCCTCAGGACCCGCGGGACATCGCCTTCGGCAACTACCACGGAGATGCTCAGTTCGCTGGAGCCCTGGGCAATGGCGTCTACATCGACCCCTTCGCGGCC
>CAVUEP010000038.1:0-47217 GCA_963740395.1 uncultured beta proteobacterium | reverse complement strand
GCGACTGCACCCGCCGCCGCTCGCAGAGTTCGACAACCGAATGAACCACACGACCATCGGCTACGGGTCTGATACCGGAAGCTCACCACCCGCACTCGACCGTCTGCGATCGCTGCATTCCTGCCGCTCACCCCCGCAAGTGGCACGCCACCCAATGCCCGTCGCTCGACTGCTTCAGCTCGGGCTTCTCGGTGTTGCACAGCGGCTTCTGCGCGATCGGGCAGCGCGTGTGGAAGTGGCAGCCCGGGGGCGGGTTGATGGGGCTGGGCACGTCGCCGTGCAGGCGGATGCGCTTGCGCTTGACGCGCGGGTCGGGGATCGGCACCGCCGACAGCAGCGCCTCGGTGTAGGGGTGCAGCGGCTGCGTGTAGAGCTTGTTCGCGCGGCGCGATCTCGACGATGCGGCCCAGGTACATCACCGCCACGCGGTCGCTGATGTGTTCGCACCACCGAGAGGTCGTGCGCGATGAAGATGTAGGTCAGGTCGAACTGTTCCTGCAGGTCTTCGAGCAGGTTGATCACCTGGGCCTGGATCGACACGTCGAGCGCCGACACCGCCTCGTCGCAGACGATCAGCTTGGGGTTCACCGCCAGCGCGCGCGCGATGCCGATGCGCTGGCGCTGGCCGCCGGAGAACTCGTGCGGGTAGCGGCGCATGTGGTCGGGGCTCAGGCCGACGGTGGCCAGCAGCTGGGCCACGCGCTCCTCGATCTCGCTGGAAGACTTCGCCAGCTTGTGGATCACCAGCGCCTCGCCGACGATGGCGCCCACGGTCATGCGCGGGTTGAGCGAGGCGAAGGGGTCCTGGAAGATGATCTGCATGTCGCGCGCCAGCGCCTGCAGCTCGGCGCGGCCCAGCGCGGTGACGTTCCTGCCCTCGAACCAGACCTCGCCCGAGGTCGGCTCGATCAGGCGCAGGATGCAGCGCCCGGTGGTGCTCTTGCCGCAGCCCGATTCGCCGACCACGCCCAGCGTCTCGCCCTGCGGCCAGGTCGAAGCTGACGTCGTCGACCGCGTGCACCTGGTCGACGGTGCGCTGCAGCAGCCCGCCCTTGATCGGGAAGTGCTTGACGAGGCGCTTCACCTCGAGCAGCTTGGGGCGTGGCACTCACGCGGCGATCTCCAGGATGCAGGCCACCTTGTGGCCCGGCGCCACCGTGCGCAGCGGCGGCGTGGCCTGCAGGCAGGCGGGCTGCACATGCTTGCAGCGCGACGGCGAAGCGGCAGCCCGGCGGCGGCTCGATCAGCTTGGGCACCGTGCCGGGAATGGCTTCCAGGCGCACCTTCTGCGCCGCCGCGGTGTCGATGCGCGGGATCGAGCGGATCAGGCCCTGCGTGTAGGGGTGGCGCGGGTGGGCGAAGAGGTCGTCCACCGAGCGCTTCCTCGACCACCTGGCCGGCGTACATCACCACCACGCGCTGCGCCATCTCGGCGACCACGCCCATGGCGTGCGTGATCAGCATCACCGCCATGCCCATCTCGGCCTTCAGCTCGCGCCAGCAGGTCCAGGATCTGGGCCTGGATCGTCACGTCGAGCGCGGTGGTCGGCTCGTCGGCGATCAGCAGCTTGGGCTTGCAGGCCAGCGCGATGGCGATCATCACGCGCTGGCGCATGCCGCCGGAGAACTGGTGCGGGTAGTCGTTGACGCGGCGCTCGGGCGTGGGAATGTGCACCCGGCGCAGCATCTCGACCGCGCGCTCGCAGCGCGGCCTTGCGCGACAGGCCCTCGTGCAGGCGCACGCTCTCGGCGATCTGGTCGCCGACGGTGTACACCGGGTTGAGCGAGGTCATCGGCTCCTGGAAGATGATCGCGATCTCCTTGGCGCGGATCGACTGCATCTCCTTGGCGCCCAGCGGCACCAGGTCGCGCCCCTGCCACAGCACCTGGCCGGCGACGATCTTGCCCGGCGGCATGTCGATCAGCTTCAGGATCGTCTTGGCCGTGACGCTCTTGCCGCAGCCCGATTCGCCGACCACGCCGACGGTCTCGCCGGCGTCGATGGCGAGGTCGACGCCGTCGACCGCATGCAGCCAGCCGTCGTCGGTCTTGAAGTGGGTCTTCAGGCCCTTGATCTCGAGCAGGGCCACTCAGAGCACCCTGCGCGGGTCGAGCGCGTCGCGCAGGCCGTCGCCGATGAAGTTGATCGTCAGCACGGTGAGGAAGATCGCCAGGCCCGGGAACATGCGCCCAGTGCATGGCGATGTCCATGTAGTCGCGGCCGTCGTACAGGATGCGGCCCCAGGTCGGGATGTCGGGCGGGAAGCCCAGGCCCGAGGAACGACAGCGTGCTCTCGGCGATGATGGCCGCGGCCACGTCGATGGTGGCGGCCACGATCACCGGGCCCAGGCTGTTGGGCAGGATGTGGCGCACCACCTGGCGCGGCGGTGCTGGCGCCCAGCGCGCGCGCGGCCTCGACGAATTCCTTCTCGCGCAGGCTGAAGAACTGCGCCCGCACCAGCCGCGCCACCGGCATCCAGCGGAAGCCGCCGATCACCAGCACGATCAGCAGGAAGATGCCGACCTCCAGGCCGAACGCGGCCTTGAGCGTGTCGCGGAACAGGAAGATCAGCAGCAGCAGCAGCGGCAGCTGCGGCAGGCTGAGGAACAGGTCGGTGACCCACATCAGCGCGGTGTCGATCCAGCCGCGCGAGATGCCGGCGATGGCGCCGATGAGCACGCCCACGCGTGATGGCCATCAGCATCGCCGCCAGGCCCACGGCCAGCGAGATGCGCCCGCCGTAGAGCATGCGCGCCAGGAGGTCGCGGCCCGAGGTCGTCGGTGCCCAGCGGATGCGTCAGCGCCGGGCCGGCCAGGCGGGCCTGGAAGTCGATCTCGTTGATGCCGACCTTGTAGAACAGCGGCCCGAGCAGCACGGCCAGCACCAGCGCGCCCAGCAGCCACAGGCTGCAGTAGGCCAGCCGGTGGCGCTTGAAGCGCCGCCAGGCCTCGGCCCAGGGCGAGATGCTGGCGACCGGCTTGCGCAGCACCGCGCCGGGCTCAGCGGTAGGTGATGCGGGGGTCGAGCCAGCCATAGAGCACGTCGGCGATCAGGTTGAAGAGGATCACCAGGCAGCTGAAGACGAAGGTCACGGCCATGATCACCGGCGTGTCGTTGCGCAGGATGGCGTCGATCAGCAGCGAGCCGATGCCGGGGATGCGGAAGATCTGCTCGGTGACGATGGCGCCGCCGAACACCGCCGGCATCTGCAGCGCCACCAGCGTGACCACCGGGATCAGCGCGTTGCGCACCACATGCTTGTTGATCACGACGCGCTCGCGACAGGCCCTTGCTGCGCGCGGTGGTCACGTAGTCGAGCCGGATCACGTCGAGCACCGCCGAGCGCACATAGCGCATCCAGCTCGCGGCCTGGAACAGGCCCAGCACCATCACCGGCATGATCGACTGCTTGATGTGCTCCCACCACCACTGCCAGCCGGTGGCCGCGATGTCGGCGCGGTAGACGAAGGGCAGCCAGCCGAGGTCGATCGAGAACAGCAGGATGAACAGCACGCCGGTGAAGAAGGTCGGCAGCGAGAAGCCGACGAAGGCCAGCGTGCTGGCGATGCGGTCGAACCAGCGAATAGGGCTTGACGCGCGGCCAGGATGCCCACCGGCAGCGCGACCAGCAGCGCCAGCACCTGCGAGGCGCCGATGATGGCGATCGTGACCGGCAGGCGCTGCAGGATCAGCGTGTCGACGTCGATGCGGCTGACGAAGGAGAAGCCCCAGTCGCCCTGCAGCATGCGAGCTCAGCCAGTGCAGGTAGCGCTGCCAGACCGGGTCGTCGAGGCCGAACTGCGCGCGCAGCGCCATGCGCACCTCGGGCGGCACGTTGGGGTTGGTGGCCAGTTCCTCGAACGGGTCGCCCGGCGCCAGCGCCAGCACGGTGAACAGGATCACGCTGATGCCCAGCAGGCTGGGCAGCGCGATCAGCAACCGGCGCAGGATGTATTGACCCAAGGGAGCGTACGGAGCAGAGGGTGCAGGAGCAGGCGCGGCGCTAGCGGCCGCGCCCAGGCGTCAGACGCGCTGGGGCTCAGGCGTCGCGGTACCAGTGCGGCGATGGCCCACATGTCGTTGTCCCAGCCCGACAGCGGTGCCACCAGCTTCGTTGGCCGCCGCCGACGCGCGCGGCCGGAACACCAGCGGCATGCACGTAGCCGTCGCTGCACACCAGGTCGTTCATCTTGATGAACAGCGCGGCGCGCTTGACCGGGTCGAGCTCGCTCTGCGCCGCCTTGTGCGCCGCGTCGTATTCGTCGTTGCGCCAGCGGCTGAGGTTGCGGCTGGCCCACTTGTTGGCCTTCTGCGCGAACTCCCACGAGCAGTACTGCTCCATGAACAGCTGCGGGTCGGGCTGCGGTCATCGTGGTGGTGTACATCTGCATGTCGCACCAGAACTTCTGGTAGGTGTCGGGGTTGGCGAAGTCGCCGCCGAAGAACACCGCCGCCGTCACGCTCTTGAGCTCGAGGTCGATGCCGGCCTTGGTGCAGGCGTCCTTGATGATGGCCTGCGTCTTCTGGCGCGGCTGGTTGACCGAGGTCTGGAAGACGAACTTGAGCTTGACGTTGCCCTTGGCGCGGATGCCGTCGGCGCCCTTCTTCCAGCCCGCCGCCTCGAGGATCTGGTTGGCCTTGTCGACGTTGAACTCGAACTTCATGTTCGGGCTGCGGTACGCGGCGGGTTGTTGAGGAAGTTGGCCGTGGCCATGCCGGTGCGGCCGTAGATGAAGTCCTGCACGCCCTTGCGGTCGATCAGCAGGGCCATCGCCTCGCGCACCGCCTTGTCCTGGAACGCCGGGTGGCTGCTCTTGGCGCTGCCGCGCTCGCCGTCGACCTCGTTCCACGGGTCGGTGTAGTTGAGCATGATGAACTCGATGTTGCCGCCGGCCGCGATGGCCACCTTGCCCTTGCCGCCGGCTTCCAGGCGCTTGAGGATCTCGTCCTCGACCTGCAGGTTCCAGGCGTAGTCGTACTCGCCGGTCTGCAGCACCGCGCGCGCGGCCGAGATGGCGTCGCCGCCGCCCTTCATCTCGAGGCTGTCGAAGTACGGCCGGTTCGGCGATGTGGTAGTTCGGTGTTGATCTCGCCGCGCAGCATGTCGCCCGGCTTGAAGTCGACGAACTTGTACGGCCCGGTGCCCACCGGCTTGATGTTGGCCGGGTTCTCGCGCGACTTGGCGCCGATGAAGTCGCCGAACACATGCTGCGGCAGGATCATGGCCGGTGTTGCCGACACAGCGCTTCGGCCCAGAACGGCGTGGGCTTCGGGAAGGTGACGCGCACGGTGTGCGAGTCGACCTTCTCGACCTTGATGTCCTTGTAGGTGGCCACCGTGACCGTGGCGGTGGCCGGGTCGGCCGCGTACTTGGCGGTGAAGACCACGTCGTCGGCGGTGAAGGGCTTGCCGTCGTGCCAGGTGACGCCGCGCTTGAGCTTCCAGGTCACCGTCTTGCCGTCGGCCGACAGGCCGCCGTTCTCGCGGGTCGGGATCTCGGCGGCCAGGCACGGCACCAGGTTGCCCTCGGCGTCCCAGCCGGCCAGCGGCTCGTAGAAGATGCGCGAGCCTTCCTGCTCCTTGGTGCCGGCGGCGAAATGCGGGTTCAGGTGCACCGCGCCCTGCCACCACAGCACCTTGAGCGTGCCGCCGCCGCCGCGCTTGGTCGGCTTGTAGGCCGGGCCGGTCTGCGCCTGCGCGATGCCGGAATGCATCAGCATCATCGACGGCCATCGGCGCGGTCAGGCCCAGGCCGACCATGCGCTGGATGAAGCCGCGGCGCGGCAAGCGCCCGCGCGGACCTGTTCGATCAATGCCCGCAGATCGCGTTCTTGCATGGTGAGTCTCCTGGCGCCGCGTCGCGGCATTGGGGGTGAGGCCGTGGGGCGATGCTAGCGGCTGGCGTGCGCGCGCCAATACGGGTAGGCCCGGGGCTGCGCGGCGATACTGCCGCCCATGCCGGCCCACGACGACGACATCCTGATCGTGCACCCGCCCAAGGGGCGCTTGCAGCCCGTGGTGCTCGATTCGCCGCACTCGGGCTCGCGCTTTCCGGCGGATTTCGGCGCCAGCGTCAGCGAATTCGACCTGCGCGACGGCGAGGACTGCTTCATCGACGAGCTGTACCTGCCGGCCACGGAGCGCGGCATTCCGCTGCTGGCGGCGCAGTTCCTGCGCACCTACCTCGACGCCAACCGCCATGCCGACGACATCGACCTGGCCCTGCTCGAGGGCGGGCACTGGCCGCACGCGCACCAGCCCAGCGGCAAGGACCGCATCGGCAAGGCGCTGATCTGGCGCACGCTCGACGACGGCCGGCCGATCTACGAGCGCGCGTTGGGCGTGGCAGAGGTGCAGGGCCGCATCGAACGCTGCCATCGGCCCTACCACGCGGCGCTGCGCGAACTGCTCGATGCCGCGCACGCCGCGTTCGGCGTCGTGGTGCACATCAACTGCCACTCGATGAACTCGGTGGGCGGCGCGATGGCCGCAGGCGGCGCGGGCGTGGCGCGTGCCGACATCGTGCTCGGCGACCGCGACGGCACGACTTGCGACCCGGCCCTGACCGAGTTCGTGCGCGAAACATTTGCCGCGCAGGGCTACCAGGTCAAGGTCAACGACCCGTTCAAGGGCGTGGAGCTGGTGCGCGCCTTTGCCGACCCCGCGGCGGGCCGGCACAGCCTGCAGATCGAGGTCAACAAGCGGCTCTACATGGACCAGGCCACGCGCACGCGGCATGCCGGCTTCGAGCCCCTGCAGGCCCGCTTGATGAGCCTGCTCGACGCGCTGTGCCGGCGCTACGCCGCAGACGAGCGCCGCGCCTAGGCTGGCGCGACGCGGCGCCACTTCAACGCGCCGCTGGCCAGGCCGGTGCCCAGCAGGATGACGGCGCAGCCGCCGATCAACGTCGCGTTCACGCTCTCGCCGAGGAAGACCACGCCCCACAGCACCCCGAACAGCGGAATCAGGAACGTGACCGAGATCGCGCGCGCGGCGCCCAGCTGGGCGATCAGGCGGAAGTACAGCAGGTAGGCCAGGGCGGTGCACAGCAGCGCCAGCGCAGCGACGCTGGCCCAGGCCGCGGCGCCGGGCGTCGCCGCGGGCCAGAGCCACCACGCCGGCAAGGCCAGCACGACGCTGGCGGCGAGCTGGCTGCCCGCGGCCACGGCCAGCGGCGGCACGCCTGCCGCGCTGCGCTTGGCGTAGTTGGCGCCGAAGCCGTAGCAAAGCGTCGCCGCCAGGCAGGCGCCGATGGCCAGCGTGGCGCTGACGCTGTGCTCGCCCGGGCTCAGGCCGGCCTTGTCCCAGCCCAACCAGGCGACGCCGGCAAAGCCGATCGCCAGGCCCACGGCGCGCACCCGCGTCATGCCTTCACCGAGCCAGGCCCAGGCGATCAGCGCGCCCCACAGCGGCGCGGCGGCGTTCAGGATCGACGACAGGCCGGCGTTGATGGCCAACGCCGCCAGGCTGAACAGCACGAACGGCAGCGCCGAATTGACCACGCCGATGACGGCGATGGCGCGCCAATGCGTGCGCAGGGCGGGCAGATGGCCGCGCCACGCCACCAGCGGCAGCAGCACCAGCGCGGCGCCGCCGACGCGCAATGCGCTCAGCGCGACCGGGCCGAACTCGCCCGCGCCCAGGCGCATGAACAGGAACGACGCGCCCCACAGCGCGGCCAGCAGCAGCAGCTCACCGAGGTCGCGCGAGCTCATCGAGCGGCGGCCCTGCAAGCTGCCGTGCGGACGGGCTTCATGTGAGCAGCACGCCTTCGTGTTGCAGCAGCGCGCGCTTGCGCTCGAGCCCGCCGGCGTAGCCGGTGAGCGAGCCGTCGCGGCCGATCACGCGATGGCAGGGCACGATGATGCTCAGCGGGTTGCGGCCGATCGCAGCGCCCGCCGCGCGCGACGCCGCCGGGTTGCCGGCCTGCGCGGCGATCTCGCCATAGGTGCTGGTGTGGCCAGCGGCGATGCCGCGCAGGGCGCGCCAGACGGCCTGCTGGAAAGTCGGTGCCTTGCGGATCGAGCGCGATCGTCGCGGGGGTCTGGCCGCCCCAGTAGGCGGCCAGCCACGCGCGCGCCGCGGCGATGTGCGGGTGTTGCGCATCGACGGGCACATCGAACTCGCCCGGGTGGTGCGCCTGGGCGTCGAACCACAGGCCGGCCAGGCCGCGGTCGGTGGCCAGCGCCGTCAATGGCCCCAGCGGCGAATCGAGTTCGGCCTGGGCGACGAAGGGTGTCGCGTCGACGGGGAAGGGCGTGGGTCGGTTCATGTCGTTTGCTCCAGAGATTGCCACAGTCGCATCACGGCGTAGGCGCGCCACGGGCGCCAGGCCTGGGCGCGCGCGTCGACCGCCTCGAGGTCGCGCGTGCCCAGCGCATTCAGCACGCCGATGTCGCTGGCCGGGAAGGCGTCGGGCCAGGCCAGCGCGCGCATCGCGATCAACTGCACGGTCCACTCGCCGATGCCGGGCAGGGCCCGCAGCGCGTCGAGCGTGGCGGCCAGCGGTGCGCCGGGGTGCAGCGACGATGCCGCCCGGCAGCCACTTCGCGCGGCCAGGGCCTGCAGCGCGCCCACGCGCTGGCGCACGATGCCCAGGCGGCCGATCGCGTCGGGCGTGGCAGCGGCGATGCGCTGCGCCGACGGGAACAGATGCGTCAGGTCGGCGAAGCGGTGTGCTGATCGGTGTCGCCGAGCGCGTCGACCAGGCGCTGCGTCAGGGTGCGCGCCGCGGCGACGCTGACCTGCTGGCCCAGGATCACGCGCACGGCGATCTCGAAGCCGTCGAACCCGCTCGGGCACGCGCGTGCCGAGCGCGCCCGGCAGCGTCGCCAGCGCGGCGTCGATCGGCGCCGGGTCGGCGTCGAGGTCCAGGCCGTGGCGCAGGCGGTGCACGATGGCGCCCAGGGCGGGTGCCAGCGACGGCGAGAGCACCACTTCGAGCTCGTGGCGCGCGGCGAGAAAGCGCATCGCCAGCCAGCCGCTGAGGGTGCGGCCCTGGTGCGTCAGCGACAGCGTGCGGCGCATCGTGCGAGTGGGCCTGTCGACCGCCTCGATGCCGGCCACGCCGCGCGCGGCGAAGAAGCCGATCACGCCGTCGATGTCGTAGGGCGGGCGGTAGCCCAGGCGCAGCGTCGGCCCGACCAGCGCATCGCGTGGGGCCATGGCGTGGCCTGGCCGGGCGCGCCGCAGCGCGCTGGGGCTGAGGCGGTAGCGCTGCACGAAGGCGGCGTTGAAGCGGCGCTGGCTGCCGAAGCCGGCGGCCAGGGCGACATCGCTGACGGCCAGTTCGGTGTCGGTCAGCAGCTGCTTGGCCAGCAGCAGGCGCTGCGTGCTCAGGTAGTCGATCGGCGTGACGCCATGGGTGCCTTGAAAGATGCGCCGCAGGTGGCGGTCGGTCACGCCCAGGCGTGCCGCGATGGCGGGCAACGCCACCACGTCGCCGTCGCGCGCGGCATGGTCGAGCATGCGCGCCGCATGCTGCGCCAGCACCTGCGGCGAATCGACCAGCGCCAGCCCGGGCGCCAGCTCGGGCCGGCAGCGCAGGCAGGGCCGGAAGCCGCCGCGCTCGGCGCTGGCGGCGTTGGCGTAGAAGCGGCAGTTCTCGCGCCGCGGCAGGCGCACGCGGCACACCGGGCGGCAGTAGATGCCGGTCGAGGTGACGCCGACGAACAGCCGGCCGTCGAAGCGGGCGTCGTGGGTCTGCAGGGCGCGGTAGGCGGCGTCGTCATCGAATGGCATGCCCGCATCATAGGCAGCACAGCAGGCGCGACTGGTCGTTTTCGGACCTGTGCCTGGACGCCCTACATGGCCTTGAAGAGCCAGACGTAGGCGCGGCTGACCGGCAACTCCCGGCCGTGGCCGCGCAGGCGCAGGAACAGGCGGCTGGCCTCGTCGCGCCGCGTGCCGGCCACATGCCTGAGGTTGACGATCGTCGAGCGGTGCACCTGCGCGAACTGCGCCGGGTCGAGCTGCGCCGCCAGCTCGTGGATCGGGGTGCGGATCAGGTGCTCGGCCGTGGCTGTCTGCACGCAGGTGTACTTCTCGTCGGCGTGGAAGAACAGCACCTCGTCGACATCGATCTGGTGCGTCAGCTCGCCGCTGCTGGCGCGCACCCAGCGCAGGTGGTCGCCCATGGCAGCGGCAGGCAGCAGGCGCTTGAGGGTCGCGGCCAGTCGCTCGTCGTCGGCGGCGGGTTCGGCCAGCGCGCGCTGCAGGCGCTCGACCGTCTGCTGCAGGCGCTCGGTCTTGACCGGCTTCAAGACATAGTCGAGCGCCTCCTGCTCGAAGGCCTGCACCGCGTACTCGTCGTAGGCGGTGACGAAGACCACCTGCGTCGCACCCTCGATGCCCTGCGCCACTTCGAGCCCGGTCAGCCCCGGCATCTGGATGTCCAGGAACGCCAGATCGGGTTCGAGCGCTGCGATCTGCTCTGCAGCCTCGACGCCATTGCGTGCGATCGGCGTGAACTCGAGCCCGGGCCAGAGCGAAGCCAGCTGCTGCTGAAGGTGGCGCGCCAGCGGCGGCTCGTCGTCGGCGATCAGTGCAAGCGTCATGGCTGGCTCCGGGGCAGTCGCAGCGTGGCCTGGGTGCCGGGTTGCCGGGCTTCGATCGTCAGCGACGCGTCCTCGCCGTGCAGGCCGCGCAGGCGTTGGCGCATATTGTCCAGCGCGACGCCGTTGCCGCCGGGCTCGCGCCGCACAGGGGCGTCGGGTCCCAGACCGTCGTCGCGCACGACGAGCTCGATGGCGTCGCCGGCCAGGCGGACCTCGATGTCGACGCAGCCGCCTTCGACCTTCGGCTCGAGCCCGTGCTGGATCGCGTTCTCGACCAGCGGCTGCAACAGCAGCGGCGGGATCGGCTCGCGCTGCACCGCCTCGTCGGCGCGGATCGTGAAGCGCAGGCGGTCCTCCATGCGCAGTTGCATCAGCTGCAGGTACGCCTGGGCGAGTTCGAGTTCGCGCGCGACCGTGCTGTGGTCGGTGCGCAGGTCGGCCAGCGTGGCGCGCAGGTAGTCGGTGAACGACTCCAGCATGCGGCGCGCGCGCGCGGGCTCGGCGTCGACCAGGGTCAGCACGCCGGCGAGCGTGTTGAACAGGAAGTGCGGCTCCATCTGCGCCTGCAGCAGCCGCAGCTGGGCCTCGATCGCGCGCTTCTCGGCCTCGGCCTGCATGGCCTTGGCGTTGAAGACCTGGAAGAAGATGAAACTGATCAGCAGCGCGAACAGGAACATGCCGACCAGATAGCCCAGGCTGATGCGATCGAGCCAACGCGCCGAGTCATGGCTGATCAGCCACACGCCGGCCGGCCAACCGGCCATCACGCCGGCGATCGGGATCGCAGTGAAGAACAGCGTGCGCTGGCCATGGCCGAAGCGGCGGATGCGACGCGCGCCAACGAGCGGAATCAGCAGGTCGAACAGCAGATGGATCGTGTAGCCGATGACCAGCGACACGACCAGGTTGCGCCCGTACCAGGGGAGCCAGGTGCCCGGGCGCATCCAGGCGCTGCCGTTGTTCATGGCGTTGATCGCGAAACCCAGCACCGTGAAACACAGCGCGATGCCGAAACAGAATGCGGTGGTCCAGACCCACTGCAGCCAGCGTGGTCCATGGCGCTCGACTTCGTACGTGTACCAGGACTTCCAGGACAGCGCCAGTTGCTCGCGGCTGAGTGTCGTCATGCGCCGCAGTGTAGGCAGCGGCGGCGGTTCGCTGCATGGCGATGGCGACGGATCGACAGCCGACGCGACGAATGGCCATCGGCACGCTCGGGCCTGCCTACAATCGCTGCCAACAGCAGGGGAGCAGACGATGAAAGTGGACGCCTCGATCTTCAAGGCCTACGACATTCGCGGGGTCGTCGATCAGACCATCGACGTCACCTTTGCCGAGCATCTGGGGCGGGCCTTCGGCAGCGAGGCGATTGCCGCCGGCGAAAAGGCCGTGGCGGTGGGTCGCGATGGCCGGCTCTCGGGGCCGAGCCTGGTGGCCGCACTGGCACGCGGGCTGGCATCCACCGGCCTGGACGTGGTCAACATCGGCGCGGTCACGACGCCGATGCTGTACTACGTGGCCGCCACGCGCGGCGCGCATGGCTGCCGCTCGGGCATCATGGTCACGGGCAGCCACAACCCGAAGGACTACAACGGCTTCAAGATGGTGCTGGCCGGTCGCGCCATCTACGGCGAAGACATCCAGCGCCTGCGCGAGCGCATCGAGGCCGACCGCTACACCCGGGGCCGCGGCCGCACGGCGCGCATGAACATCCAGGCCGAGTACCGGCACCGCATCGTCAGCGACGCCAAGCTCTCGCGCCGGATGCAGATCGTGGTCGACTCGGGCAACGGCATTCCCGGCGCTTCCGCGCCCGGCATCCTGCGCGCGCTCGGGCTGCCAGGTGCGCGAGATGTATTCCGAGGTCGACGGCAACTTCCCCAACCACCACCCCGACCCGAGCAAGCCGGAGAACCTGGCCGAGTTGATCGAGATGGTGAAGTCGACCGACGCCGAGATCGGCCTGGCCTTCGACGGCGACGGCGACCGCCTCGGCGTCGTCACCAAGGACGGTCAGATCATCTACCCCGACCGCCAGCTGATGCTGCTGGCCACCGACGTGCTCTCGCGCAACAAGGGCGCGACCGTGATCTTCGACGTCAAGAGCACGCAGCGGCTGGCGCCGGCGATCCGTGCCGCCGGCGGCGTACCGATGATCTACAAGACCGGCCACTCGCTGATCAAGGCCAAGATGGCCGAGATCAAGGCGCCCGATCGCCGGCGAGATGAGCGGCCACATCTTCTTCGGCGAGCGCTGGTACGGCTTCGACGACGCAACCTACTGCGCGGCGCGCTTGCTCGAGATCCTGTCGCGCAGCGACAACCCCAGCGCCGTGCTCAACGCACTGCCGACCAGTTTCAACACGCCGGAGCTGAACGTGGCCTGCGCCGAAGGTGAGCACCACCGCAACTGGTCGCCGAGGTGCTGGCGCGCGTCGCCGATGGCCGCCTGGCCTTCCCCGGCGCCGAGGTCAACACGATCGACGGCCTGCGTGTCGACTGGCCCGATGGCTTCGGCCTGATCCGCGCGTCGAACACGACGCCGGTGATGGTGTTGCGCTTCGAGGGCCACACGCCAGGCTGCTTGCACCGCATCGAGGGCGTGATGATGGCGGCGCTGAAGAGCGTCAAGCCCGACGCCCGCGTCGCCGCCGCGTCTCATTGAACAAGCGCTGTCGGCATGCTCGGCCGCTGCTTCGCGCGCTGTACTCGCTGGCACTCTGCGTTGCTGACGCCGCTGTACCTGGCGCGGCTGTGGTGGCGCGGCGCTGCCGAGCCGGCCTACCGCAAGCGCACTGGGTGAGCGCCTGGGGCGCTACAAGCTGCCGCCACGGCGCGGCAAGGGTGGCGTGGTCTGGATCCATGCCGTCTCGCTCGGAGAGACCCTGGCGGCGGCGCCGCTGGTGCAGGCGTTGCGAGCCGAGTTGCCGCAGATGCGCCTGCTGCTGACCTGCAGCACGGCCACCGGTGTCGCCGCCGGGCATGATCTGCTGCAGGCCAACGACGACCAGGCCTGGTTCCCCTACGACACGCCCGGTGCGGTGCGGCGCTTCCTCAAGCGCTACCGGCCGGCGGTGGGCGTGATCATGGAAACCGAGGTCTGGCCCAACCTGATGCACGCGCGCACGCGAGGCACATCTGCCCATGGTGCTGGCCAACGCGCGGCTCTCGGCCAAGAGCCAGCGCAAGGGCCGCCGCTTCGACATCCTGCTGCGGCCGGCCTTGGCGGCCTTCGATCGCGTGCTGGCGCAGACGGCACGCGACGCCCAGCGCCTGCGCGAGTCGGGCGCCAAGCCGGTCGAGGTCTGCGGCAATACCAAGTTCGACATCACGCCGCCTGCCAAGCTCCTGGCGCGCGGTCACATGTGGCGCCAGGCGCTGCCGCGCCCGGTGGTGCTGATGGCGGTCAGCCGCGAGGGTGAAGAGCAATTGCTGCTGGACGCCTGGCGCGCACTGCCCGAGCCACGGCCGCTGCTGGTGATCGTGCCGCGCCATCCTCAGCGCTTCGACGAGGTCGCGTCCATGATCGCAAGCGCAGGGGTTCTCGTTGCAACGCCGCAGCAGTTGGACCGACATGCCGCCATCCGAGGCCGCCACGGCCGACGTCTGGCTCGGTGACTCGATGAGCGAGATGCCGCTGTACTACGCCTGCGCCGACGTGGCCCTGCTGGGCGGCAGCTTCGCGCCACTGGGGGGCCAGAACCTGATCGAGGCCGCAGCCTGCGGCTGCCCGCTGGTGCTGGGGCCGCACACCTTCAATTTCGAGGACGCCGCGCTGCTGGCGATCGAGGCCGGCGCCGCGGTGCGCATGAACGACCTACACAGCGGCGTGCGCCGTGCGGCGGCCTTGGCCAGCGACGCGCGGCGCAACGAGTGGGTCGAGGCCGCGCTCGCCTTTGCCGGCGGCCACCGCGGTGCCACCGAGCGCATGGCGCAGCGCATCGCGATGCTGCTGACGGGGTTGAAGTCGGTCTAGGCCTTGAGCAGGGGCACGGCGCGCACGGCGGCCGAACCCGGGAACACGGTCTGCTCGATCACGCTCGTCGGCACGCGCAGGTGCTCGCCTAGCACGCCCTTGAGCACGCCGCGCAGGTCGGTCGTGACGCGCAGGTCGCGGCCCTCGAAGCGCTGCGCCTTTGCCAGGCCGGGCCAATCGGTGAGGACGCGACCACCGTGCACGGCGCCGCCGAGCACGAAGGCCGCGCCACCGGTGCCATGGTCGGTGCCCTGGGTGCCGTTGACCGCCACCTCGCGACCGAACTCGGTGGCGACGACGACGACGCTGCGTGACCACGCCGCGCCCGCCATCGACTCGCGCAATGCCGCCAGCGCGGCGTCGAGCGTGCGCAGGTTGTTGGCCAGCGCGCCGGCCGGCGCGGCCTGGTTGGCATGGGTGTCCCAGCCGCCCATCTCGAGCATCGCCACGCGCGGTCCGCGAGAGGCGGTGACCATCTCGCCGGCCTTGCGTGCCAATGCGATGGCGGCAGCGCGACCGCCTGCGGTCGGGGTGTCGTTCATGCCGGGTTGCTCGCGCAGGGCCTTGGCGCGGGCCAGGGCCTGGGCCAGCGCCACGTCGCCGGCATAGAGCGATTCCAGTCGCGCGAGCAGGTCGGGCGAGGGTTCGGGCAATACCGACGGCGCCCAGGTGTCGACGCGGTCGCTGCCGCGCAATGCAAGTGGCACCGCAGTCGTCAGCGCCAGGCCCTCGCGGTTGCCATGTGCGGCCAGGGCGCGGCCGAGCCAGCCCGTGGCCAGCTCGTGCGGCCGCGTGCCACCCGACTCGAGCACCTGTTGGGCGTCGAAGTGCGAGCGCTCGCGGTACGCCAGGCCGGTGGCGTGGATCACGGCGAGTTCGCCACTGCGGTACAGGCCGTGCAGTTCCGTCAGGCTCGGGTGCAGCGCAAACGGCGTGCCCTCGAGCGCCAGTGCCGGCGTTGCGAACTGGGCCAGCGGGCCGCGCGCCGCCGCGAAATCGGGGTCGCCGATGGCCGGCACCGCGCCCAACCCGTCCAGGCCACCGCGCAGCAGCACGAAGATGAAACGGGCGTCGTCCGGGCGCGCGCCGGGCGCCGCAGCCGCCCAGACCAGCGAGACCGGCGCAACCAGCGAGGCGGCACCGAGGAGCATGTCGCGGCGATTGATCGGGTGCATTTGAAACCCCTATTCAGCGACGTTGGAACTCGGGTGAGAGCAACAGCAGGGCCAGCGCCTGTGACGCGTCCGCGGCACGTTCGATCTGGCGTGCCGTGCCAGGCGTGAGCAGCGGCCCCAGGCTGGCCTGCGCCAGGGCCCGTGCGTCGACCTGGCCGCCGGCCCGCTCCGCCAGCCGTGTCACCCACTCGACCCGCTTCCAGACGGCGTCGGGACCGAGCCACTCTGCGGCCTTGTCGGGCCAGCCTGCAGGCGAGGGCGCCGCCTGCACGCGCTGGCCGAGGGTGGCGATGCCGGCGTCGGGCTGACGCTGGAAGGCCACATGCCCCAGGCGCAGCACACGCACGCAGGAGAGCACCAGTTCTTCCGGGCTTTTCAGCTTGGCGGCGCTGGGCAACCAGGCTTCGGGCGCGTCGAGCAGGCTGCGGTAGACGCTGGGCAGGTCGCCCTCCGTGGCGCGCCAAGCCTGCACCATGCGCTCGATCAGCGCCGCTGGCGGCTCATCGGCCACGAAATGCCGCGCCAGCTTGATGCTCACGAATTCGGCCGTGGCCGGGTGGCGCGCCAGGCCGTGCAGCACCTGGCCCAGGGCGTCGCTGCCTTCGCGGTAGCGCCTGCCGAGCACCGTTTTGTCACCTGGTTCGTGCCAGGCGGGTTCGAAACGGGTCGGGCTGTCGGCGCCGGCGGCGGCGATTGCCGGGCCCAGCTGCGCGCCGCGCGAACTGTCCGTGTAGGCAGCGATCGGCAGCCGCCAGCCGGTGAGCACGGCGGCGAAGGCCGTCACGTCGGCCTGGGTGTAGGTGCCGTTGCGCGCCGCCGCCGCGCCCAGCGTGTGCAACTCCAGCACCTCGCGCGCCAGGTTCTCGTTGAGGCCGGTGACGCGCGGCGACTGCCCGTCGTTGACGCGTCGGGCGCGCTGCGCCAGGCGCTGCACGACCTGGGAGTGCGGACCCGCCGATTGATCGTTGTCGAGGTAGCGCAGCATGGCCGGGTGCAGGACGGCTGCGCGCAGCAGGTCCTCGAAGCGCCCGCCGATGTGCGGCCGGATCGCTTCGCGCTCGAACGCGCCGACCAGGCCACGCACGCTGGCCTTGGCCATCGAGACCGTGAAGTGATTGGCCCAGAAGAGCGCCAGGCGCTCCGTGAACGGTCGCGCCGTGAGCGCGGCCGTGCTCAGGCGCGCACGCGTGTCGGCCTGCACCAGCTGGCGGAAGTGTTCGCCGAACTGCTGCTCGATCGAGCGCGGTTCCGTCGCGCCCATCGCAGGCGCAGCGCTGGCTTCGCGGCGCTGGCGCCGCTGCTGCACGAACTCGAGATGCCGTCGCAGGCCCTCGGCCGCGCTCGGCAACGGTTGGGTGCCGGTGCTGCGCTGCACGTCGGCGGGGCCGATCTGAGCCGTCAGCCAGCCGCGAGGGTCGCCCCGCAGGGTCGATTCGGCGTCGGCTTCGCCCAGGCCGAAGCGATGCGCCGCGATGGCGGCCTGGGTGGCCAGTGCAACAGTCATGCCCGGTGCTCCTGCTGATGTGCGGAGCCTAACGGCCTGGGCGCGCGCCACGTTGAACGCGGCGCGCGGGTTTACCGAGCTTTACTTTGACATCAGGGCGTTGACGGCATTGATGTCGGACGGCTGCAAGGTGCCCGAGGCCTGGCGCAGACGCAGGCCGCTGAGCAGCACGTCATAGCGGGCCCGGGACAGGTCGCGCTGCGTCGTGAAGAGTTGCGTCTGGGCGTTGAGCACGTCCAGGTTGACGCGCACGCCGACGCGATAGCCGAGCTGCGTGGCCTCGAGCGCCAGCTTGCTGGAGGATTCGGCCGCTTCGAGCGCCTTGACCTGGGCCTGCCCGGACTGGTAGCCGAAGAAGGCGACGCGGGTGCTTTGTGCGACACCACGCCGTGCCGCATCGAGGTCGTTGCGCGAGCGCTCCTCGAGCGAGAGCGTCTCCTTGATGCGGTTCTGCACCGCAAAGCCGGTGAACAACGGATAGTTCAGCTGCACGCCCAGGCTGGCGCTGGTGGTGTTGCCGACCGTGCCGGTGCCGGTCAGGCGATTGGCGCCCACGCTGGCGACCGCGTTGACGGTCGGCATCTCGCCCGCACGGGCCTTGTCGGTTTCCAGGCGTGCGATGGCCAGGCCCAGGTCGGCCTTGCGCACGGCCGGGTGCGCGGTCTGCGCCTGCGTCACCCAGTCGCCGACCTGCGTCGGGGCCAATGCCGGCAGTGCCACCGGGATCGCCAGCGGCTTGGGCGTGACGCCGTCGCGGCCGACCAATTGGTCCAGCGCGATGCGTTTGGCGCGCAGGTCGTTGTCGGCGGCGATTTCGGCGGCCGTGGCGAGGTCGAAGCGGGCCTGCGCCTCGCGGGTGTCCGTGATCGTTGCCGTGCCGACCTCGAAATTGCGCTTGGCCGACGCCAACTGTTCGGCGATGGCGGTCTTGCTCGCCTGCGCGGCCGCCAGCGTGTCCTGCGCGACCAGCACGTCGAAATAGGTCTGCGCCGTGCGCACGATCAGTTCCTGCTCGGCAGTCTGCAGATCGGCGCGCGAGACCTCGAGAATGCGCTCGGCCTGGTTGATCGTGGCCGCGTTGGCGCGGTTGAAGAGCGGCTGGCTCCCGCTGACGCCGACGGCCGTCACGGTGGCGCCGCCAGCGTTGCCGCCCGGGTTGACAAGGCTCGACGGCGGATCGGTCTGCGTGTGCGTGAGGCTGCCCGTCGCGGTGACGGTGGGCAGGCGCAGCGCTTCGCTCTGCGCCTTGCGGTGCTGTGCCGACTCGGCCTGGGCTCGGGCCGCGAGATAGGCGGCGTCGTAGCCGCGCGCGGCTTCATAAACTTCCTGCAGGCTCTGCGCCCAGGCGCCGGGCACCGTCGCCAGAAGGAATGGGGCCAGCAACAGGTGGCGCAAGCGGGGCATGAAGGATCCTCCGAGGATTGATTTCGAATCGACAGGAACGGCAGCGCGCGTTGTAGCGGAGCCGGGGAGGCCGGCCGGTCGGTTTGCGACCGGCGGACGGAACGCGGGTGCCAATTGCATGGGTGGCATCAGAATCGGAAGGCCGGCGCTTCGGCAAACCCCTGCAGGCGTGGCGCGACGGTGTCGAACAGCTCGACGCGCGTGAACTGGCCCGGGGCCACGCACGTGAACAGCACCGCGCGCATCATCGGCTCCTCGCCGACGATCGCAGCCAGCCGGCCGCCGGTCTTCAACTGGGCCAGCAGGGTTTGGGGTACCTCGGCGACCGAGCCCGACAAGACGATCACGTCGAACGGCGCTTCGGCGCTCAGGCCCTGCGCGCCGTCGGCTTCGCGGATCGAGGCGTTGGCGATGCCCGCGCGGCGCAGGTTCGCTGCGGCCATCGCCACCAGCGCCGGCCGGATCTCGAGCCCGATCACGTGCTGCGCCCGGTGCGCGAGCAACGCCGTCATGTGGCCCGATCCTGCGCCGATCTCGAGCACGCGCTCGTGGCGGGCGACATGCAGCGCCTGCAGCAGGCGCGCCTCGACCTTGGGTGCGAGCATGGCCTGGCCTTCGGGCAGCGGCACCTCGGTGTCGACGAAGGCCAGCGCCTTGTAGGCCGGCGGCACGAAATCCTCGCGCTTGACCAGCGCCAGCAGCGACAGCACGCCCTGGTCCAGCACCTCCCAGGGGCGGATCTGCTGCTCGATCATGTTGAAGCGGGCTTGTTCGATGTTCATGGTGCGGCCTGGAAGATCCGGCTGATTTTATGGGCGGGTCTTGCGCGCGGGCGCGCCCGGCGCTTGCAGCAGGCCAGCCAGCACCAGTTCGACATGGTCGGCAATGAATTTCGTGGCGTCGATCGTGTGCGCCGTGCAGGCGCCCAGCGCATGCTTGTGCGTGCACAGCATGACCATCGGCAGCAGCAAGGAGTGCACCGTGCTTTCGACGTTGACGGCGCGGAACTCGCCGCTGGCGATGCCGCGCCGCAGGATGGTGCCGACCAGTTCATGTCCGGGCTCGATGACCTCGCGCACATAGAACGCGGCGATCTCGGGAAAGTTGCGGACCTCGGAGATGATGAGCTTGAACGTGCCCGAGGCAGGACTTGCGTAGGTCTGCTGCCACCACGGCACCAGCATGTCGCGCAGCACCGGCGCCATCGGGCCCTCGATCCGGCGCACTTCTTCCGCGGTATCGGCAATGCGCGCCGACAGGTAATGCGCGATCACGGCCTTGAGCAGCTCTTCCTTGCTCGGGTAGTAGAGGTAGAGCGTGCCCTTGGAGACGCCGGCCAATTGCGCCACTTCTTCGGCGCGCGTGGCCGCGAACCCCTTCTCGACAAACAGGCTCAGGGCCGCTTCGAGCAGTTCGTGCGGCCGCGCGTCCTTGCGGCGCTGGCGCAGCGAGGGGCGGGTGTCGGTGGCAACGGGGCTGGACATCAATTTACTGACTGGATAGTCATTAATGTAGGCCAGGCCGGGAAACGGGGCAATTGGGGCCGGCTTCTAGAATCGGCGGCATGCACCGTCGACATTTCGCCGCGGCTGTGGCGCTCGCGGTGTGCGCCCCGGCCCTGCTGTCCGGGTGCGCCGGCCTGAGTGGCCCGCGCACCGTGACGCTGACAGAGGCCGACTTGCAGCGCCTGGTCGAGCGCCAGTTCCCGCACCAGCGCCGCGTGCTCGAAGTGATCGACGTGACCGTCGCCCGACCCACATTGCGCCTGCTGCCTGAGCGCAACCGCGTCGGCACCGACCTCGACCTGATTGCGACCGAGCGCCTGTCGGGCCGCACCGTGCGCGGCAGCCTGGCGCTGGACTATGCGTTGCGCTTCGAGCCCTCGGATGCCACGGTACGCATGCAGCAGGTGCAGGTGCAGGAGGCCCGGCTCGATCTCGGCAGTGGCCCGCTGTCCGCAACGGGGGCGCGGGTTGGGGCCCTGCTGGCCGAGCGACTGCTCGACGAGTTCGTGCTCTACCGTGCGGACGCGCAGCGCATCGAGTTGTTGCAGCGGGCCGGGATCACGTCGGCCGACGTCGTCGTCACTGCGCGCGGCATCGAGATTCGCTTCGTTGAGCCGCGCTGAGTGCATCGAACAGGGCGGCGTCGCGGCCTGAGAGCGCGCACGGGCCCGCTATCATCCGCCGCCCGTTCGCCGCCCTGCGCCGCGGGCCTACCCTACAGGAGTGATCGTGGATTGGATCGTGCTGGCCCAGGCCGCAGTGATGGGCGTCGTCGAGGGCCTCACCGAGTTCCTGCCGATCTCGTCGACCGGGCATTTGATTCTTGCCGCCTCGTTGCTCAAGTTCAACGGCGCCGGCGTCAAGGTGTTCGAGGTCGCGATCCAGACCGGGGCCATGTTCGCCGTGATCTGGGAGTACCGTGAGCGGCTGATGCGCACGGTCACGGGCCTGGGCGGCGACGCGGTGGCGCAGCGCTTTGCACGCAATGTGGTGATTGCCTTCATGCCGGCGGTGGTGTTCGGCCTAGCCCTGGGCGGCGCCATCAAGGCGCATCTTTTCCACCCGGTGCCGGTGGCCACCGCCTTTGTCGTCGGCGGCTTCATCATCCTGTGGGTCGAGCGGCGCCACCACCGGGCCTATGGCGAGCGCGACCTGCAGGGCCAGCGGCACGCCCGGGTCGAGAGCGTCGACGACATGACGGCCGTCGATGCGCTGAAGGTCGGCCTGGTGCAGTGCCTGGCGCTGATTCCCGGCACCAGCCGCTCGGGTGCCACGATCATCGGCGCGATGGTCTTCGGCTTTTCGCGCAAGGCCGCCACCGAGTTCAGCTTCTACCTCGCGATTCCGACCTTGATCGGTGCCGGTGCCTACTCGGTCTGGAAAGACCGCAGCCTGCTGTCGGCGGCCGACCTGCCGATGTTCGCGGTCGGCACCGTGTTCGCATTCTTCAGCGCCTGGCTCTGCATCCGTTGGCTGATCCGCTATGTCTCGACGCATGACTTCACGGTCTTCGCCTGGTACCGCATCGTCTTCGGCGCCCTGATCCTTCTCAGCGCCTACACCGGCTGGGTCGACTGGCGCTCCTGAACGCAGCTAGCATGGGCGGACTTCGACAAGGAGACCGCGCATGCTGCAACTCGTGATCGGCAACAAGAACTACTCCTCGTGGTCGATGCGGCCGTGGGTGCTGCTGCGGCACTTCGGCATCGCGTTCGACGAGATCAAGCTGCGATTCGATTTCTCACAGGATTCGGCGTTCTATCGCGAGCTGGCCCGCTACACACCGGCCGCTCGGGTGCCTGTGTTGCTTGTCGACAGCTTTGCGGTATGGGACACGCTGGCGATCGCGGAGACCGTGGCCGACCGGTATCCCGAGCTGCCGATCTGGCCGCGCGAGCCGATGCAGCGGGCACGCGCGCGCAGCCTGGCTGCCGAGATGCACGCTGGCTTCTCGGCGCTGCGAAACGACTGCCCGATGAATATCGAGGCCGCGCTGCCCGATGTCGGTGCGCGCCTGCTGACCGAGCGGGCCGACGTGCGTGGCGAGCTCACGCGCATCGACGCCATGTGGAGTGAACAACTCGCGTCGAGCGGCGGCCCGTTCCTGTTCGGCGAGTTCGGCGCGGTCGACGCCTACTACGCGCCTGTGGCAGCGCGCATTCGCACCTATGCCTTGCCGCTGTCGGCACCTGCGCAGGCCTATGTCGAGCGCCTGTGGGCGTCGCCGGGGGTGTCGGCCTGGGTCAGCGACGCGCTGGCCGAGCAGGATTTCCTCGATTTCGAGGAGCCGTATCGCAAGACCCGGGACTGAGGCTGCGCGCTCAGCGCCGCGTGAAAACCAGGTCCCAGACGCCATGGCCGAGGTCGAGGCCGCGCTGCTCGAACTTGGTCAGGGGCCGGTAGTCGGGCCGTGGCGCATAGCCGTCGCAGGTGTTGGTCAGTGACTCTTGCGCCGACAGCACCGCCAGCATCTGCTCGGCGTAGGGTTGCCAGTCGGTGGCGCAGTGCAGGTGGCCGCCCGGCGCCAGGCGCGAGGCGAGCAGGGCCACGAAAGGCGGCTGGATCAGCCGGCGCTTGTGATGCTTCTTCTTGTGCCAGGGGTCGGGGAAGAACACATGCAGTCCTGCCAGGGACGCCGGCGCGACCATGGATTCCAGCACCTCGACCGCGTCGTGCTGCACCAGGCGCAGATTGGTCAGGCCGGCCTCGTCGATACGCTGCAGCAGCGAGCCGACTCCCGGCGCATGGACTTCGATGCCGATGAAATCGCGCTCGGGCTGCGCGGCCGCAATCGCCGCCGTGGCCTGACCCATGCCGAAACCGATTTCGACCACCAGGGGGGCCGTCCGTCCGAACACGGTCGTCGCAGCCAGAGGCCGGCTCTGGAACGGCAGCACGAAGCGCGGCCCCAGCTCCTGCAGTGCGCGCAACTGGCCGCTGCCCATGCGGCCGGCGCGCAGCACGTAACTTCGGATGGCGCGTTGCGGCGCCGACTCCGTCACGGTCGCTCGGCCAGCCGGCGTCTTGCCTGTGCGGCATAGCCGGCGACGGAAGCCAGTCGCTCCGTGGTCACCAGTTGCAGCGCTGCGTTCGCTGCCGTGGCCGGGCGCGCAGGATCGGGCCGGAACGCCAGCAGCGCCGCACGCAGCCGCGCCACCTCGGCAGCGGGCAACCCCGGCCGGGCCACATAGATCGGCCCGGGAATCTCGCGCAGCGTGTCCAGCACACGCTCGGTGCGGGGCGTGCCGGCGGGCAGGGTCAGCAGCTGTGTGCCGGCGGCGATCACGGTCGTGACTTCGCCGCGGTCGAGCGAGATCAGGGCGCTGTTGACCGATGGCATCGCGATCACCTTCACGTCGGCCGCCAGGCCGTGGTCCTGCAGCCATTGCCGACCGACCGCGGCGGTCAGCGACATGGCGTCGAGCATGCCGACGCTGCCGCCGCGCAGGTCGGCGATGCGCTGAACCGGCCCGTCGGCGCGCACCAGCACGACCACCTGCACAGTCTCGAGCGTCCCCGCCAGCGCCTCGAAGCGCCAGTCGCTGACGGCCAGGCCGGCCACATGGGCCGGCAGCAGCACCACGTCGTATTCGCCCTGCCGGGTGGCATCGACCAGGGCGTTGAAGTGCTTGGCTGTCACCATTTCGACCGGCCGCTCCAGGACTCGCTCGAGATGCTCGCGTATGGGCCGATAGGCCGCCAACAGCGCGGCGGTCGAGAGGTAAGGCGCCAGGCCCAGGCGCATGGGCTCGGCGGTCGCGGCCAGCGCCGGACGCGCCATGCCCGAGAGTGCGAGCAGGGCCATCAGGCTGCGTCGGCGCGGCATTGCACTTGGTGTCATCGACCGGTTTCCTTCTGTGGGGCAGTGGTGCGTGGCGCGGCGAGCAGGCGATCGATCTCGGCCAGCAGGCGCGCCACATCGATCGGCTTTGTATGGTGGAGGTCGAAGCCGGCGTCCATCGCCTGGCGGATGTCGTGCTCCATGGCGTTGGCGCTGAGCGCGATCAGCGGCAGCGTTGCCGTGGCGGCATCGGCCTTGAGTCGGCGACACAGTTCGATGCCGTCGATCCCCGGCAGGTCGATGTCGACCAGGGCCAGGTCGAAGTGCTCGGCGCGCGCCAGCGCCAGGCCCGCCAGGCCATCGGAGGCCGTGGCCAGCCGGCAGCCCGGCCGCAACGACAGCACCTCGCGCAGCAAATCGACGTTCGAGGCGTTGTCCTCGACGTACAGCAGCCGGTGCGGCGCGGCCAAGTCCGGGATTGCGCCAACGGCCGGCGTGGAGGCCACCGGTGCAGCGGCAGGCCTCGGGCTCGCGGGCAACTCGACATGAAATGTCGAACCCACATCGTGGATGGACTCGACGCGCACGCTGCCACCCATCAGTTCAACCAGCCGCTTCGTGATCACGAGGCCGATGCCGGTGCCTTCGATGACTTCGCCGGCCTGTTCGAAACGCGTGAAGGGCTGAAAGAGCTGCTGCAACTGCGCGGCCGTGAAGCCGCGTCCGGTGTCGCTGATGCTGATCACGCGCCGGCCCTCGGTGCCCGCCGTCACGGTGATGCGTACGCGACCCTGCGGTCGGTTGTACTTGAGTGCGTTGGACAGCAGGTTGACCAGCACCTGGCGCAGCCGCGTCGGATCGGCCAGCACCCACCTCCCGCCGGGCGCAGCCGGCGGCGCGTCGATTGCGACCCCGCGCTGGTCGGCCAGCGCCTGAACCATCGGCAGCGTGCTGGCGATCATGTCGTCGAGCTCCACTGGTTCAACCTGCGTATGCATCGCGCCGGCCTCGATGCGTGACAGGTCGAGCACTTCGTTGATCAGGCCCAGCAGGTGCCAGCCGGCGACCTCGATCTGGCGCACCTGCTTGCGCTCGTGCTCGCCAACTCCCTTGCGAGCGATGGTCAGCAGCTGGGCGTAGCCGATGATGGCGTTCAGCGGCGTGCGCAGTTCGTGACTCATGCGCGAGAGAAACTCGCTCTTGGCCTGGTTGGCCCGCTCGGCCACTTCCTTGGCCTGTTCGAGCTCGGCGGTGCGTTCGCGCACGCGTGACTCGAGCGCTTCGTTGATGCCGCGCAGTTGCTGCTCGGCCCGGACATGGCGGCTGATGTCGGTGACCGTGGCCATGACGGCATGCGGCTCGCTGGCGTCGTCGCGCCGCACCGGCGTGGCATTGACGCTGACCGACACCACGACCCCGTCGCGCCGGCGGATCTGGCAGATCACGCCGCGCTGGGCCTGGCCGGTGCGCAGGGCTACGACCGTCGGACGGTCGTCGGGCAGGACGTCGGTGCCGTCCGGCCAGCGCACCTGCAGTCCGGTGCCGGCCGCATTGGCCACGACAAGCTCCTCGCGCGTGACGCCGTACAGGCGCAGCAGCGCCTCGTTGCAGTCGAGCACCCTGCGGTCGCGATCCTGGATGATCAGGCCTTCGGACAGGGTGTCGAAGATGTGCCGCAGCGCCTGCTCGCGCTCCTTCAACTCGGCCATCTGCGACTGCACCGCGGCGGCCATCTGGTTGAATGCCAGCGAGACCTCGTTGAGCTCGCGCACCGGGCTGGGCGGCAGGGGCGTGCCGTAGTCGCCGGCGCCGATGCGCCGGCTGGCCAGCGCCAGCCGCGTCAGGCCGGCGCTGATCCAGGTCGTGCCCAGTGCCAGCAGCAGGGTGCCGGCGAGCAGCACTCCCGCGCCGATGGCCAGGCCGTCACGCAACAGCTGGCGCTGCGACGCGACCATCGAGTCGGTGGAGATGCCGAAGCGCAGGTGGCCGACTCGCTGTCCCGCGATCGTGACGTCGACCTCGCTGATGCGAAGCCTGGGTCGTGCGGCATCACCGGCCGCCGCCGTCGGGCGTCCGCGCGAGTCGAACACCTCGACGAACGCCAGCCGGTGCGTGGCCGCGTTTTCGCGCACCAGGTCATTGAGCGTGGCGTAGTCGCGGCTGGCCAGCAGCGGGCCGATGGCGGCGACCAGCAGCGGCGCATAGGCGTGCTGCTCGGCCGCGAAGTGTTCCTCGTCGGCCTGGGTCATCAGCCGATAGGCAGTCCACAGCAGCAGACTCAGCATCACCACGAAGACGACGCTGCTGCCTAGCAAGTACTGGGTGCGCAGTGAGCGGAACAAGGAGCAGCGTGGGTGTGGCGGGCCCGCAGATTGTCTCAGACCGTTGGCGCTGGCATGGGCCCTTGGCCTGAACCCGCCCCGCAACTCGGTCGGGTGTGCGGCGGCCGCGGTCTGTAAGATCGGCGCATGGCACTCGCGCATCCAGTGAATTCCAGCCGGCGCCTGGTCAGCGCATGATTCGCGCCTTGCTGCACGACCCCGCGACGCGGGGCATCGTCGCGGGGGACGAGGGTCTCCTGAAGCAATGGCAGCAGCAATCCGACACGATTCTGTGGCTCGACCTGGCCGACAACGATCCCGAGGTCGAGCGGCGCCTGCTCGTCGACACCCTGGGCCTGCACCCGCTGGCCGTTCAGGACGCGCAGCGCAGCCGGCACCAACCCAAGATCGAGGCCTTCTCCGACAACGTCTTCATCCTGCTGAAGGGCCTCGGCCCGGACAGGACCGAGTTCGACTTCGAGACGATCCAGATGGCAATGTTCATCGGCAATCGCTTCCTCGTGACGCGCCACTCCGGCGCTTCGACCAGCATCGAGCGCCTGTGGCGGGAACTGCAGGACGATGCGTCGACGTTTGCGCGCGGGCCCGACGCGGTGGCGCTGCGCCTGGCACGCATCTCGGTGGACCGCTACCTGAACCGCCTGCTGACCCTGGAGCCGCGGCTGGAAGACCTCGAGGTCGACATCGTGCGCCGGCCGCGCGACGACATGCTGGCCGAGTTGATCGGGTTCAAGACCGACCTCAGGAAGTTCCGGCGTGTGCTGCTGTACCACGTGCAGGTCTTCCGCGAATTGATGGATCAGCCGCCGCCGCAGGTGTGCAAGGAGCGCGTCCACGAGATCAAGGACGTCTACGAGCACCAGGAGCGCGCCAGCAGTCTCGCCACCTTGTATTACGAGCAATCCTCGGACCTCATCGACGGCTACATCTCGCTGGCCTCGCACCGGCTCAACAACATCATGAAGGTGCTGACCATCATCACGGCGATCTTCGTGCCGCTGAGCTTCCTGGCCGGCATCTACGGCATGAACTTCGAGTACATGCCTGAACTCAAGTCGCATTCGGGCTACTTCATCCTGCTGGGCGTGATGTTCACGATCGTGACCACGCTGCTGCTGGTGTTCCGGAAGTGGCGCTGGCTGTAGGGCCGGCGCTTGCGACGCGGCGCGCAGTGGTTGGCAAGGTGACGTCCGGGATGTACCGTGGCACTTGCAGATGTCTTCAACCAAGTCGCATGCAGGAGACGGTCGCGGTCGGCGCGTAGGGCAGGCGCTGGGCACCGCCGTGCTTCTGTGCCTGCTCCCAGCGTGCTCGAGCGCCGGCTCGGCGCCATGCGCGGCACCCGTTGCGGCCGGGCTCACCGCTCAAGGGCCCCTGGCTGCGCCGCCCGTGGGTCGCCGCATGACGCCGGTTGATCCGGCCGCGCCGGTCTCGGTCTGGGTCGACCTGGACCTGCCCGAACTCGCCAGCCTGCCGGCTGATCGCGTGCCCGAGCGTGATGCGCTGCGCCAGCAGATCCTCGCCCAGCAGGAACAAGTGATGGCGCGCTTGCGCGAACTCGGCGCCACCGAGCAGGGCCGCGTTCAGTTGCTGCGCAACGCCCTGGCGGTGCGCCTGCCGGCCAACCGCATCGAGGCAGCGCGACAAGTACCCGGCGTGCGCGCCGTGCGCCCCGTCGTCGATAGGGTACTGCACCACCCCTAGAACGGAGGGCGCGCCGAGCTGTCTTTCGGGTGTTTACCAGCTTGCCTGACAGGTCGGCGCACGCACAGCATCGCGGTGCGGCGGCCCAGGCCTGTGGTGATGTGCCTCGGCATCGTGCACGCCGCCGGCATCCAGCCGGTGCCACCGTTTGCGTGGGACAACAACCCGAGGAGGACAGACAAATGAAGCGTTTCTTCCGTTGCGCGCTCAGTGGCAGCGCCCTTGCCGTGCTCGCCGCCTGTGGTGGCAGTGCGCCGCCGCTCGAAGACTCGGCACTGGCCACGGCCGCGCCCGATGCGGCGGCCAAACGGGCTTCGAGCCTGCGCGTCGACGGCAGCGGAGTGGTCCAACACGTGCTCGATTCGCGCCTGCTGCGGGCCGAGGGTCCGCAGCGGGTCTGGGTCACGCTGGGCGAGCCCTCGCTGGCCGCGGTCAAGACCGCCCAGTTGCAGGCACTCGGACAAGACATGAATGCGCGCAGCCTCGGCAGCACCGGCCGGGAGCAGATACTGAGCGCAACCGAGCGCGACCAGAAGAGCGCGCTGGCCAATCACCGCACGGCCTTGCGCGCGCGCCAGAACGACATGCTGAACCAGCTTCGCGGCTACGGCGCGCAGGAACTCGGCCGTGTCCAAGTCGCGCATAACGCGATCGCGGTCAGGGTCGACGCCACTTCTCTGAAGGCCATCTCGCAGCTGTCGGGCGTCGTCAAGGTGCGCCCAGTGATCGACTACAAGCTCGACCTGAGCGAGACGGTTCCGTACGTCGGCGGCACGGCGGTGCAGAACGCCGGCAAGACCGGTGCCGGCGTCAAGGTCGCGGTGCTCGACTCGGGCATCGACTTCACGCACAAGAACCTCGGGGGCCCGGGCACGCTCGCTGACTACGCGACGTGCTATGCGCAGAACAGTGTCGCCCCGAGCGGAATCTGCGCAAGCCTCTTCGGCCCGGGCGCCGCGAAGGTGAAGGGCGGCTTCGACTTCGTCGGCGAGGACTGGCCGAACACCCCGGAAGCGCCCGACCCCAACCCGATCGACATCGGCGGACATGGCACGCACGTGGCCGACATCATCGGCGGCCGGAGCGCGGACGGCACGCACAAGGGCATGGCCCCGGATGCCTCGCTGTACGCCGTCAAGGTGTGCAGCGCGGTGGCGACCAGCTGCAGCGGCGTCGCGCTGCTGCAGGGCATGGACTTCGCACTCGACCCCAACGGCGACGGCGATCTCTCGGACGCCGTCGACATCATCAACATGTCGCTCGGCTCGTCGTACGGCCAGATCGAGGACGACCTGACGCTCGCGTCAGAAAACGCCGTCAAGCTCGGCGTCATCGTCGTGGTCTCGGCGGGCAACTCCGCCGACCGGCCCTATATCGTCGGTTCGCCGTCGACCGGCGTGGGCGTCATCAGCGTCGCGCAGACGCAGGTTCCGAGCGCACGGGCGTTCCCGCTGGTCGTCGCAGGAATCAACCCCTCGACCATCAACAACACGGCGCTGGTCGAATGGGCGCCGATCGGCGCCGGCTTCAGCGGCGAGGTCGTGCGGCTCGGCCGCGGCTGCCCCGCGGGTTCGGTCCCTGGCCAAGCAGGCGACGACCTCTACTTCAACGGCAACAGCCCGCTGGGTAAGGTGGCCCTCATCGACCGTGGTTCCTGCTCGGTCAGCCTGAAGACCGACCGCGCCACCAAGGCCGGTGCGGTCGCGGTCATCATCGCCAACAACGTTTCCGGCGACCCACCGTCGTTCAGCTTCGGCGGCGGCGACCTGCCGATGGTTCCGACGATCATCATCTCGCAGGCCGACGGCAACCGCATCAAGTCGGCGCTCGGCGCCACCGGCGTCAACCCCGCCGTGGTGGCCAGCGTGAGTCCGGCCATCTCGGTGCCGCTGGTCGGCAGCATGGTGGCCAGTTCGTCACGCGGTCCGGCGATGAGCACGCAGGACATCAAGCCCGAGATCGGCGCGCCCGGCGCGTCGGTGTCGGCGATCGCCGGCAGTGGATCCGGCACCGAGGCCTTCGGCGGCACTTCCGGCGCCGCGCCGATGGTGGCGGGGGCGGCCGCCTTGCTCGTCGAAGCGTTCCCCGCGCGAACGCCCGAGCAGATCAAGGCGATGCTGATGAACAGCGCCAATACGGTTGTCTATACCAACCCGGCGACCCGCCCCGGCGAACTGGCACCGATCAGCCGCATCGGCGCGGGCGAACTGCGTGTCGACCGCGCGCTGGCGCTGAACGCAATCGCGTGGAATCGCGAGAGCAAGGCCGCGGCGCTGTCGTTCGGCGCGCTCGAGGTGCCGTTCCTGACCACCGTGTCGAAGAAGCTGCGCGTCGAGAACTTCTCGAACTCGTCGAAGACCTTCAACATCGCGTCGAGCTTCCGCTTCGCCGACGACGAGGCCTCGGGTGCGGTGCGCGTGATCGCCCCGGGCAGCGTGCGTGTCGGTGCACGCTCCTCGACCGAGATCGATATCCGGCTGCTGATCAATCCGGACAGGTTGGCCAGCTGGACATTGAACGGCGGCAGCCAAGGCGGCAACGGCGCGGCGCTGAACGGGCCCGAGTACGACGGCTATGTCACGCTCACCGCGGGCGCCGAGGTGCTGTCAGTGCCCTGGCATGTGCTGCCGCGCAAGGCCTCGCTGACGACGGCGCTGTTCGGCAGGTACCGCGATCGCGACGCGGTATGGCTGACCAACCTCGGGCGCGAGGTGGGCAGCTACGACGTGTTCTCGCTGATGGGGATGAGCCCGCCACTGCCCCACAGCGCGCAGTCGGTTCCGGGTGGCAACGTCGCCGTCGTGGATCTCAAGGCGGCCGGCGTGCGCTACCTGTCCGAGGCCATATGCGGAGTCGCGGGCGGTTGCCTCGAGTTCGCGATGTCGACCTGGGGCCGTAACGCGCACCCGGTGTACCCGCGCGGCATCGACGTCGAGATCGACACCACCGGTGACGGGGTGGCCGACTACGTCGTCTTCCAGGCGGAGAGCGGCGGCTTCGCCGCCACCGGCCAGAGCGTCGCATTCGTGCAGAAACTCGGCACGACGACAGCGAGCGCGTTCTTCTACAACGACGCCGACCTGAACTCGGGCAACGTGATCTATACCGTGCCACTGTTGCTGCTCGGCAGCCCATCGCCGAGCACGACGATTCAATTCGACGTCGTGGCCTACGACAACTACTTCAGCGGCTTCGTCAGCGATGTCATCACCGGCATGAAGTTCACGCCGGACAGTGCGCGCTTCAGCGCCGTCGGCGACCCGTTTGGCGACGTGCCGGTATGGCGGCGCGTGGCGGTGCCGGTGGCGACCGCCGCGGCCGACCCTGCGAAAGGCAACGAGAGGGGCTTCCTGTTCATGTACCGCCGCAACGCGGGGCTCGAGTCGGAAGTCGTGGTGCGGCCTTGAGCCGAGCCAGCGTCCCGCCGCCGGTTGCTGCTCAGGTGGCAGCCGGGGGTTCCGGGCGCAGGCTTTGAACCGGGGGAGTCAGGCGCTGGGCCTGGCTCCCCTTGATATTCTGGGTTGCCGCCGCGCGCGACGGACGCCGTCCGCCCCTTGTGTCGGAGCGAACGCAACGCGGGCGCCTGCAGCGCTGTCGCAACGGGGTTGCCAAAGCCTGCGCCCCGCAAGGCCCGGGTCGCGTCGATGCGACCGTCGCGACGAGCATGCTCGACCCATGCCGGCGGTTGACGCGCTACCGCAATCGAACTCAACGATGACCCGCAACTCGTTGTGAGCGATCGCTCCAATCGCGTAGACTCGAACTCGATGCGGGTGTAGTTCAATGGTAGAACGGCAGCTTCCCAAGCTTCATACGAGGGTTCGATTCCCTTCACCCGCTCCAGACCCCGTGGGCCCCGCGCCGAGCCCACTTTCCTTCCTCCGATGACTGCGCAGGCCCCAACCAAGCCCACCGCCACGTTGCTGTGCGTGGGCTTGACGGTGCCCGGTGCCACCTGCTGTGGCAGCCTTGATGAGGCCGCGAACCACATGCGTGACGTCAGCTACGAGGTCATGGTTGCGGCCACGCCGGCCCTCGAGTTGCTGCGCTGGCCCTCGTTGTTGCACGCGGTGCTCGACACGGCGGTGGTGGCGCTGTTGGCAGAGCCGCCGGACGAGGACGTGCTGGCCGCGTTGCTCGAGCGTGGCGTGCAGGACGTCGTCGTTCAGTCCGATACGCCCGCCGCGGTGCTGCAGCGGCGCATGGACATCGCGGTGCGGCGCAAGGCGATCGATCGCAACGCGCGCAAGGCGTTCGCCACCGACCTGGCCACGGGCCTGCCCAATCACAGCCAATTGCTCGAGCACATGACGCACCTGCTGGCGCTGCGCGAACGCGAGCCCGCGCCCATGGCCGTGATCGCATTGCGTATCGAGGGGCTTGCCGCGGTGCAGGACTCGCTCGGACTCGAGTCGTCGAACGTGCTGCGGCGCAAGGTGGCGGTGCGCCTGCGCGCCAGCCTGCGCGCCAGCGACGTGGTGGCCTCCATCGGCAGCGATGCGTTTCTCGTCCTGCTGGCCTGGGTCGACGCGGCCACCGACGGCGAGCGCGTGACGGCCAAGCTGGTGCAGTCGCTGCGGCAGCCGTTCAACGTGGCCGGCACCGAAGTCGCGGTGGCGGTGAGCGCGGGTTTGGCGCTCTACCCAGAGCATGGCAAGACGGCCGATGCGCTGTTGCGGCGATCGTTCGGCCAGGCGGCGAGCCTGGCCACGGTGGGGCGTGACGGTGTCGCGCGGCGGATCGAGCGCGGCACGGCCGCCGCGGCCAACGACGACGCCTGAAGCGGTCTTGCGCCCTGCAGGGCGGGTGCAGCCAGGGGGATCGACCGCGACCCCTTTCTATAATTCACGGTTGCGCGCCGACAGGCCCTTGCGCGCGTGTTGCCAGCCACTCGAAAGTTCCCGGATGAAAGCCGCCGAGATTCGCTCCACGTTCCTGAAGTTCTTCGAGACCAAGGGCCACCAGCTCGTGGCCTCGTCGCCCGTGGTGCCCGGCGACGACCCGACGCTGCTGTTCACCAACGCCGGCATGAACCAGTTCAAGGACGTGTTCCTGGGCTTCGACAAGCGGCCCTACAACCGCGCTGCCACGAGCCAGAAGTGCATTCGCGCCGGCGGCAAGCACAACGACCTCGAGAACGTCGGCTACACCGCGCGCCACCTGACCTTCTTCGAGATGCTGGGCAACTTCAGCTTCGGCGACTACTTCAAGCACGACGCGATCCAGTTCGCCTGGGAGCTGCTGACCGTGCACTTCAAGCTGCCGAAGGACAAGCTCTGGGCCACCGTGTACGCCGAGGACGACGAGGCCTACGACATCTGGCTCAACGTGATCGGCCTGCCGGCCGAGCGCATCGTGCGCATCGGCGACAACAAGGGCGCGCGCTACGCGTCGGACAACTTCTGGATGATGGGCGACACGGGCCCCTGCGGCCCCTGCAGCGAGATCTTCTACGACCACGGCCCGGCGGTGGCCGGCGGCCCGCCGGGCTCGCCCGAGCAGGACGGCGACCGCTACGTCGAGATCTGGAACAACGTCTTCATGCAGTTCAACCGCACCGAAGACGGCGTGATGCACAAGCTGCCCAAGCCGAGCGTCGATACCGGCATGGGGCTGGAGCGGCTGTCGACGGTGCTGCAGGGCGTGCACACGGTGTTCCAGGTCGACCTGTTCATGCGCCTGCTCGATGAAGCCAAGCGCGCGGTCGATGCCGCGGGCGGCAATGCAGCAGCAACCGCCGCCGGTCACGGCGGCGGGTGTGACCGCGAGTCGCCCTCGCTCAAGGTCATCGCCGACCACATCCGCGCCTGCGCCTTCACCGTCGCCGACGGCGTGATCCCGGGCAACGAGGGCCGCGGCTATGTGCTGCGCCGAATCGCCCGCCGCGCCATCCGCCATGGCTACAAGCTGGGCGCGCGCAAGCCCTTCTTCCACACGCTGGTGGCACCGCTGGCCGCCGAGATGGGCGACGCGTACCCGGACTTGCGCCGCGACATGACGCGCGTGACCGAGGTGCTGAAGCAGGAAGAGGAGCGCTTCTTCCAGACCATCGCCAATGGCATGGAGATCTTAGAGAGCGCGCTGGCCAGGGGCGGCGCGCAGATCGCCGGCGACCTGGCCTTCAAGCTGCACGACACCTTCGGCTTTCCGCTCGACCTGACGGCCGACGTCTGCCGCGAGCGCGGCGTCGCGGTCGACGAGGCGGGCTTCAATGCCGCCATGAACCGCCAGCGCGAGCAGGCGCGCGCGGCAGGCAAGTTCAAGCTGGCCCAGGGCCTGGCCTACAGCGGCGTCGACACCGCGTTCCACGGCTACGAGCACCTGGTCTGCGAGCACAGCAAGGTCACGGCGCTGTATGTCGACGGCGCGTCGGTGAACCGCGCCCGCGCCGGCGACGACGTGGTCGTGGTGCTCGACCACACACCGTTCTATGCCGAGAGCGGCGGCCAGGTCGGCGACGCCGGCGAGCTGCGCAATGCCCGCGCCCGCGTCATCGTCGAGGACACGACCAAGATCCAGGCCGCGGTGTTCGGCCACCAGGGCCGCATCGTCGAAGGCGAGGTCGAGGTCGGCGACACCTTCGTTGCGCGCGTCGATGCCGAGCAGCGCGCCAGGACCGTGCGCAACCACAGCGCCACGCACCTGATGCACAAGGCGCTGCGCGAGGTGCTGGGCGCGCATGTGCAGCAGAAGGGCTCGCTCGTCAACGCCGAGCGCACGCGCTTCGACTTCGCGCACAACGCGCCGGTCGACCGACGCGCAGGTGCGCGCAGGTCGAGGCGCTGGTCAACGCCGAGGTGCTGGCCAACGCGGCCACACAGGCGCGGGTGCTGCCGCTGGACGAGGCGCAGAAGCTCGGCGCGATGATGCTGTTCGGCGAGAAGTACGGCGACGAGGTGCGCGTGCTCGACATCGGCAGCTCGCGCGAGCTGTGCGGCGGCACCCATGTGCAGCGCAGCGGCGACATCGGCCTGTTCAAGATCGTCGCCGAGGGCGGCGTCGCCGCCGGCATCCGCCGCGTCGAGGCCGTCACGGGCGACAACGCGCTGGCCTACCTGCAGCAGGTCGAAAGCACGCTGGGTGACGTGGCCGGCGCATTGAAGGTCACACCCGCCGAGGTGCCGGCACGCGTCAGCGCCACGCTGGACCAGGTGCGCGCCCTGGAGAAGGAGCTTGCCGCGCTGAAGGGCAAGCTGGCCTCCTCACAGGGCGACGAGCTGATGGCGCAGGCGGTCGACGTCAAGGGCATGAAGGTGCTGGCCGCGGTGCTCGACGGCGCCGACGCCAAGACCCTGCGCGAGACGATGGACAAGCTCAAGGACAAGCTCAAGAGCGCGGCCATCGTGCTGGCGGCCGTCGACGGCGGCAAGGTGCAGATCGCCGCCGGCGTGACGGCCGACCGCATGGGCCGCGTCAAGGCCGGCGAGCTGGTCAACTTCGTCGCCAGCCAAGTCGGCGGCAAGGGCGGCGGCAAGGCCGACCTGGCGATGGCCGGCGGCAGCGACGCGGCCGCCTTGCCCAAGGCGCTGGCATCGGTGGCCGGCTGGGTGGCCGAACGTGCCTGACGCGGGCGCCATCGTCATTCGGCGGCCGCGCCCGAGCGATGCCGCCGCCGTGGCGGCAATGATGGCCGATCCGCAGGTGCTCAGTGGCCTGATGCAGATGCCCTACGCGACGGAAGAGTTCTGGCGCAAGCGCATCGAGGACATGCCCGCCGGCTCGGCGGTGCACGAACTGTTCCTGGTCGCCGAGCGCGACGGCACGCTGGTCGGCAACGCCGGCCTGATGCCGATGACGCATGTGCGCCGCCGCCATGTGATGGGCCTGGGCCTGGTGGTGGCGCGCGCGGCCCAGGGGCAGGGCGTGGGTGCCGCATTGATGCAGGCACTCATCGACTGGGCCGACCGCTGGGCGCAGGTGCTGCGGCTGGAGCTGACGGTCTTCGCCGACAACGCCGGCGCGATTGCGCTGTACCGCAAGTTCGGATTCGAGGTCGAGGGCACGCACCGTGGCTACGCGCTGCGCGATGGCGTCTACGTCGACGCGCTCGCGATGGCCACGGCTGCACCCGAAGCCGCCGGCGATTCGATGAAGCGGTGCTGCGCGGGAGTGGCCGCGACGCACTGCTAGAGTCGCGAACCATGAGCGATCGACAAGACCTCGCCGGACGCCACATCGTGCTCGGCCTGACCGGCGGCATCGCCTGCTACAAGGCGGCCGAGCTGACGCGTGAACTGGTCAAGGCCGGCGCGACCGTGCAGGTCGTGATGACCGAGGCGGCCGAGCAGTTCATCGGCGCCGTGACGCTGCAGGCGCTGTCGAATCGGCCGGTATTCACCAGCCAATGGGACTCGCGTGCGGCCAACAACATGGCGCACATCAACGTCACGCGCGAGGCCGATGCGCTGCTGGTGGCGCCGGCCAGCGCCGATTTCATCGCCAAGCTGGTGCACGGCCGTGCCGACGAGTTGCTGAGCCTGGCCTGCCTGGCGCGGCCGATCGCGGCCTGCCCGCTGTTGATCGCGCCGGCCATGAACCGCGAGATGTGGGCGCACCCGGCGACGCAGCGCAATGTGGCGCAACTCGTCTCCGACGGCGCGTTGCTGCTCGGCCCCGCCGCCGGCGACCAGGCCTGCGGCGAAATCGGTGACGGCCGCATGCTCGAGCCCGCCGAGCTGCGCGACGCGCTGATCGCACACTTCCAGCCCAAGGTGCTGGCGGGGCGCTCGGTGCTGATCACGGCGGGACCGACCTACGAAGCCATCGACCCGGTGCGCGGCATCACCAACCTCTCGAGCGGCAAGATGGGGTTTGCCGTTGCACGCGCCGCCGCCGAAGCGGGTGCGCGCGTGACCTTGGTGGCCGGCCCCGTGGCGCTGTCGACGCCGCAGGGCGTGACCCGCATCGACGTCCAGAGCGCGCAGCAGATGCACGATGCCGTGCTGCCCATGGCAGCTGCGCATGACGTCTTCGTCGGCACTGCGGCCGTGGCCGATTGGCGCGCGGAGAGTGCCGCGGCGCAGAAGATCAAGAAGGCCGCCGGGCGCGACGTGCCGGCCCTGGCGCTGACCGAGAATCCCGACATCCTGGCCGACGTCGCGGCCCTGGCCAAGCCGCCGTTCTGTGTCGGCTTCGCCGCAGAGAGCACCGACATGGCGCGCCATGCGAGTGAAAAGCGAGTCCGCAAGAACGTGCCGTTGATCGTCGGCAACCTCGGGCCGGCGACGTTCGGGCAGGACGACAACGCGCTGTTGCTCGTCGATGCCCAGGGCGCGCGCGAATTGCCGGGCGGCGGGCGCCGCGCCGACAAGCTGGTGCTGGCGCGGCAGCTGATTGCCGAGATTGCCAGACGACTCAAGCCATGACCACCATCGACATCAAGGTGCTCGACGCGCGCATGGCCGAGCACCTGCCGCATTACGCGACGCCTGGCAGTGCGGGACTGGACCTGCGTGCCTGCCTGGACCAGCCCTTGACGCTGGCCCCAGGGCAAACCGAGTTGATTCCAACGGGGTTGTCGATCCACATCGGCGACCCGGCCTTCGCGGCGATGCTGTTGCCGCGCTCGGGCCTGGGCCACAAGCATGGCATCGTGCTCGGCAACCTGGTGGGGTTGATCGACAGCGACTACCAGGGCCCGCTGATGGTCAGTTGCTGGAACCGGGGTGATACCGCCTTTGTCATCGAGCCGATGGAGCGCATTGCGCAAATGGTCATCGTGCCGGTCGTGCAGCCGACGTTTCGCCGCGTCGAGAGCTTCACCACGTCGGACCGCGGCGAGGGCGGATTCGGCTCGACCGGCAAACGCTGAAGGCGCGTTGCTGGGGGCCCGAGGGCCTGCTCAGTGCATCCCGCGCGCCGCCGGCGGCGCATCCAGGACGGCGAATGCACTGCCGCCGACGCTGGCCGCCTCGACCTCCTCGGGTGTGGCTTCGCGCACGTCGCGCACCTTCAAGTGCAGGCGCAATGCCATACCCGCCAGCGGATGGTTGCCGTCGAGCACCACATGCGTGGGGTAGACCTCGGTCACGGTGTAGACCGTGTCGGGCGGCATGTCCGGCGTGACGCTGCCCTCGGGCAGGCCCTCGAATTGCATGCCCGGTTCAACCTCGGCAGGAAAGAGCGAGCGGTCCTCGAAGCAGACCAAGGCACTGTCGTACTCGCCGAACGCGTGCTCGGGCTCCAGGTGCAGATGGGCTTCGAACCCGACCGTTTGGCCGGCCAAGGCTTCTTCGACCTTGGCCAGGAGGTCGTCACCGCCGTAGAAGAACTCGACCGGCTCGGGCAATTCGTCGATCGCCTGGTTCTGGCCGTCGGACAATTTCCACGTCAGCGCGACTACGCAGGGTCTTTGAATCAACATGCGGCAATGATGGCACAGCATGACAATGGCACCATGGATCCGGACCAAGCCCTGATGCTGCTCGGCGGCCTCTCGCCGGCGCAGTTCATGCGCCGCCATTGGCACAAGAAACCCTTGCTGGTACGCCAGGCCATCCCGGGCGTTGTGGCGCCGGTTTCGCGTGCGGCGCTGTTCGAACTGGCCTCCCGCGGGGACGTCGAGTCACGCCTGGTCCAGCGCGACAGCCGGGCGCAGTGGCGCTTGCGCGCCGGGCCCGTCGCGCGGCGCAGCCTGCCGCCGCTGGCCCAGAAAGGCTGGACCTTGTTGGTGCAGGGGCTGGACCTGCATGTCGACGCGGCGCATGAACTGCTGTCGCGCTTCCGCTTCGTCCCTGACGCCCGGCTCGACGACGTGATGCTGTCCTACGCCAGCGACGGCGGCGGCGTCGGACCGCATACGGACTCCTATGACGTGTTCCTGCTCCAGGTTCAGGGCCGCCGGCGTTGGCGCATCGCCCTGGCACGGCAGCCGGTATGGCGCGACGACGTGCCGCTGAAGATGCTGGCGCACTTCGAACCCGAGCAGGACTGGTTGCTCGAGCCTGGCGACATGCTGTATCTGCCGCCGGGTTGGGCGCACGACGGCGTGGCGGTGGGCGGCGACTGCATGACCGCATCGATCGGCTTTCGCGCCCCGGGCGCCGATGAACTGGCGCGGGCCGTGTTGGCGCGCCTGGCCGATGGCCCGGAGGGCGGCGAGCGCAAGGCGCGCTACCACGATCCTGGGCAGGCCGCCACGGCGACGCCGGGCGCCGTGCCTGTGCCGCTGCAGCGGTTCGCCCACGATGCCGTGTCGCGCCTGCTGCATGACCCGGTGGCGTTGGAGCGAATCCTGGGCGAATGGCTCACGGAGCCCAAGGCGCAGGTGTGGTTCGAGGCGCGCGGCGGCGCCGCGCGCCATCTGGGGCAAGGCGTGGTGTTGGACCGCCGTTCGCGCATGGCCTACGACAAGCGCCACATCTTCATCAACGGGGACTCGTTGCGCGCCAGTGGCCGCGATGCCAGACTGATGCAGGTGCTGGCCGATCAGCGCAGCCTGGACGCGCGCGCGATCGGCGCGGCCAGTTCCCAGGCGCGGGACCTTCTCGCCGAGTGGCAGGCCAGCGGCTGGTTGCACCCCTATGCTTGAATCGCGTGTATAGGAGACGCCCATGAACCGCGAGACCCGCCAGCGCTCAGACTTGATCGATGGCCGCAGCGAATTCGCTGCCGCAGTGCGCCTGGCGCTCTCGAGCGCCGTGCAGGCACGCGCGCACGAGTTGTGCTTTGTCGACCCCGACTTCGACACCTGGCCGCTGGAAGACGCCGAGGTGCTGGGGGCGCTGACGGCCTGGGCTCGTCTGCCCATGCGGCGCATGCTGATGATGGCGTCGCGCTTCGACGAGTTGCCGCGGCGCTACCCGCGTTTCGTGGCCTGGCGCCGTACCTGGGCTCACATGGTCGAGTGCCGAACGACCGAGGTCGACGCCTCGCAGATCCCGACCCTGCTGTTGGCCGGGGCTCGCAGTCTCTACTTGGCCGACCGGCTGCAATGGCGCGGGCATTGGCTGGCCGACGACAGCGAGGTGGGCGAATGGCGCGAAGTGGTTGATGTGTTGATGCAACGTTCCGAGGTCGACTTCCCGGCGAACACGCTGGGGCTATAGGGAAACTACCCGTGCACCCTATAATCGTGGGCTCGGTGCAAGTGCGTTTTCAACGTTTCTTGCCCTGATCAAGGCGAATCCCGAGGATTTCGCCGCTCTAACCACCTGATTGACCCAAAGACCCCAAGGATTTACCAATGAACAAGTCGCTCCTGTTGGCCGCCGTCGTTGCCGCCGCCGCCCTTTCCGCCTGTGGCAAGAAGGAAGAAATGGCTCCTGTTGCTGCTCCTGCGCCCGCCCCCATGGCGGCTCCCGTGGCTGCTGCTGCTGCCGACGCCGCTTCGGCCGTGACCGGTGCTGCCACGATGGCCGCTGACGCGGCCGCTTCGGCCGTGACCGGCGCCGCCTCGGCTGCCGCTGGCGCCGTGGCCGATGCTGCCAAGGACGCCGCCACGAAGGCCGCCGACACGGTCAAGAAGTAACCGATTCGCAACCGGTGTTGCAAGAGCCGCCCGAGGGCGGCTCTTCCTTTTGGGCCGCCCTCGGGCGGCTCTTCTCATTGGGTCGGCCGCTAGCCGACGTCGATCCAGTCATGGCCGCAGGCCGCATCCGCGGCGCTGAGCAAGGTGTGTGTCGTCCCGGTCAGTGCGCCACGCAGTGCAGCCAACGCCAGCTCGGGTCGATTGTTCTGCAGGCTCAGGTGCGCCGCCACCACATGGCGCAGGCCTGCGTGGCGGCAGCCGTCGAGCAACGCCGCCGACTGCTCATTCGCAAGGTGGCCTCGCGGCCCGCCGATGCGTCGCTTGAGCCATGACGGATAGCGGCTTGCGGCCAACAGCGCGGCGTCGTGGTTGGCCTCGAGCAGCAGGGCGTCGCAGCCTTGCAGCGCGCGCACGACGTCGACGGTGGGCTCTCCGATGTCTGTCAGGATGCCCACGCGGTGCCGGCCGTCGCCGCAGGTCAGCTGCAGGGGTTCGGCGGCGTCATGCGGCACGGCAAACGGCTGCAACGTCAGGGCGCCGACCACGATCGCATCGCCATCGCGCGCAATGTGGCAGGTTGGCGCGTCGGTCGCCTTGGCACTTGCATGGGCCCAGGTGCCTGCGCTGGCCCACACCGGCATCCCGCAGCGCCGCTGCAGCGCCAGCACGCTGCCCACATGGTCGCTGTGTTCGTGTGTGATGAAGACCGCGTCGATATCGGTCAGTTGCAGGCCGCGTGCGGCCATGCGGCTGGCGAGCTGGCGCAGCGGCAGCCCGCAATCGACCAGGACACAGGTGGGGCGCGAGCCGTCACGTGGCGCGGCGGCCTGGAGCAGCGTCGCATTGCCGCTGCTGCCACTGCCCAGGCTGGTGAAGCGCAGCACCGCGTGCCGCTGCCGCGCGCTACTTCAGGTCTTCGACCAGCAGGCCGACAATGCGTTGACCCACCGCGGTGTTCTCCGGCCCGCCCTGGGAATTCAGCACCGAGACGCTGCTGCGTTCTCCGTCGGCCTTGACGGCGATGCGGTAGCGCTCGGCCGGCGCCGGCGTATCGGACTTGCCGAAGCTGAGCAACTTGGCGAAGAAGCCGGGCTCGGCCGCGCTGGCGTTTTTCGGATCGACATAGCGCACGAAATACACGCCGCTGGCGCGGTCGCGATCCTCGACCGTGAACCCGCTGCGGTCGAGCGACAGGCCGACGCGCCGCCAGGCGCGGTCAAAGCCCTCGTCGACCTGCAACGTCGCCGCGGCCTGGCCCGCCACGATGCGTGCGCGCGGTGCGGTCGTCACGGGGCTCGCGACCACGCCGCGGGCCGTTTCTTCCCTCGCGCCCAGCTTGACCATCAGGCGCGACAGGAATTCGGCTTCGAGGTTGGGGTCGTTCGGTCGATGGACCCAGGCGGTCTGCTCCCTGCGGTCGTTGGTGAAGACCTCGGTCATGCCGCGATGACTGAGAAACACCTCGCTGCCGCCGCCGCTGCGCTCGACGCGAACGCGAAAGCGGTCGCGCAGGCCGCTGTCGTACAGGGTATCGAGCACGCGGCCGAGCGTGCGGCGGATGATGTCCTGCGGAATGTTGGCGCGGTTTTCGGCCCAGTCGGTTTCCATCACGCCGGCCTGGGCGTTGTCGACGAGCAGATTGAAGCCACTCTCCTGCCAGAACGACTGCAGCTGGGGCCACAGTTGCTCCGGTGGCATCGGCACCGTCAGCCAGCGCTGATTGCCTTCGCGCACGATGCGCATCTGGCCAATGCTGGCCGGCGCCACCGAGGCGATGGTGGCGGTCGCGGCTGTGGCGGGGGCCGCCGTGCCGAAGGTGCTGGCACTGACCACGCCGCCGCTCTGCGGCTGGTAGCGGCTGTCGCGCTGCAACTGCGTCAGGTCGGGTGGCACTTCCAGGCGCGCGGTCTTGGTCGACTGGCTCTTGTAGTCGATCTTGTCGCCCGACAGGAAGTCGTTGACGGTCGAGCAGGCGCCAAGTGCGAGCGCAGCGGTGAGCGCCAGCGCGAGTCGCATAGCGGAAGGCATGGAGGCGTAGGCAGGATGCATGGATGAAGCGGCGCGTTGAGGCGACCGTCGGGCTGAAGACTGAGGGGATCGAACGTGAGACAAGGCGACGGAGGCGGCGCAGACTAGAGCACGCCAGCCTCGCGCATCGCGTGCTCGAGCGGTGCGTGCAGGGACTCGGACAGGCCGACCAGCGGCAGCCGCAGCGCCGGGCCGCAATGGCCCATGCGTGACAACGCCCATTTGACCGGAATCGGATTGGCTTCGACGAACAGCTGCTTGTGTAGTGGCAGCAGTTTCAAGTGGATCGCGCTGGCCTGTTTGGCGTCGCCGGCAATCGCCGCACGGCACAAGTCGGCCATCGCGCGCGGCGCGACGTTGGCCGTGACGCTGACATTGCCATGGCCGCCGAGCAGCATCAGCGCGATCGCGGTCGGGTCGTCGCCGGAGTAGATCGAGAAGCCCTTGGGGGACTGCTTGATCAGCCAGGCCGCGCGGTCGATGTTGCCGCTGGCTTCCTTGATGCCGACGATGCCCGGCACCGTGCGCCAGCCGCAGCACGGTCTCGTGCTGCATATCGGCCACCGTGCGGCCGGGCACGTTGTAGAGCACCACCGGGATGTCGACGGCTTCGGCGATGGCCTTGAAATGCCGGTAGATGCCTTCCTGGGTCGGCTTGTTGTAGTAGGGCACGACCTGCAGCGTGCAGTCGGCACCGACCTCGAGCGCGAACTTGCGACAGCTCGATCGCCTCGCGGGTCGAATTCGCACCAGCGCCCGCCATCATCGGGCACGCGACCTGCGGCGTGCTCGACCGCGACGCGGATGATCTCGCAATGTTCCTGCACGTCGACGGTCGGCGACTCGCCGGTCGTGCCGACCACGCCGATGCACGCCGTGCCCTCGGCGATGTGCCAGTCGATCAGGCGCCGCAGCGCCGCGTAGTCGACGCTGCCGTCGTCGTGCATCGGCGTGACCAGCGCGACGATGCTGCCAACAATCGGATTCATGGGGGGCGGTGGATTCTGTAAACGCCCGATTTTAGCCGCCGCGCGGCGGCCCGCTCCTACAGCCCGTGGCGGACCGGCTCGGCCGGGGCATTGACCGCAGCGATGCGCTGCACGCGACGCGCCGGCGCCTGCAGCAGTCCGTCTTCGTAGGCCACCACATGCAGGCCCTGGCAGGCCTGCAGCAACTCGCCCGGGCGCAGCAGGAAGTCGGGGTTCGACGGTTTGCCGTAGGCTTCGTTGCCGAGCGCAAAGGTTTCGTAGATCAGCACGCCGCCCGCGGCCAGGCTGGCCCGCAGCGCGGGAAGCAGCGCGCCGCCACAGGTAGTTGGTGACGACCACGGCGTCGAACGACTCGCCGTGCAGCGGCCAGGGCCCGTGCTCGATGTCGGCCACGAAGGTGCGGCCGTGCGGCGCGCAGCCCTGCCAGCGCTGCGGCGTCGCGGTCGACGCCTGTGACAGCAAATCCTTGTGCCGCCAGCCAGCGCAGGTGGCGCCCGCTGCCGCAGGCCACGTCGAGCACCGAGCCGCGCGACTTGATCAACGCGGACCAGCGCAGGACCCAGGGGGAGGGCTCCAGCCCCGCGTGCCCGCTCAAAAACAACTCCGCACGAAATTGGCCAGCTCGACCATCAGGTCAGGCTGCAGGTACGCGGTGAAAACCAGCGCCAACGCCACAGTCGACACCGCGGCCCAGAACAGGCGCGATCGCAGGCAACGGGTTAGCGCGGATCTCATGCCGCTGCCAGCGTTGGCCGCTGAATCGCGGTCTCGCGCACCGGCAGGTTGATCAACGCGGCGAACACGCCCAGCGCCACCGCAATCCACCAGACGACGTTGTAGCTGCCGGTGGCGTCGTAGAGCGTGCCGCCGAGCCACGCGCCGAGAAAGGAGCCAACCTGGTGGCTGAGGAAGACGAAGCCGCCGAGCATCGAGAAATGACGCAAGCCGAACACCTGAGCCACGATGGCATTGGTCGGCGGCACGGTCGACAGCCACAGCACCCCCATCGTGGCGGCGAACAGGTACACCGACCAGGGTGTCAGCGGAGCGGCCAGAAAAGCCACGATGACCACCGAGCGCAGGATGTAGATCGCGCTGAGGATGTAGCGCTTGGGGAAGTGCTGACCCAGCATGCCCGTGGCGTAGGTGCCGATGACGTTGAACAGGCCGATCAAGGCCAGCGCGACGGTCGCCACCTGCGGCGTCATGCCGTGGTCCTTCAGGTAGCTCGGCAGGTGCACACCGATAAAGACGACCTGGAAACCGCAGACAAAGTAGCCCGCCATCAGCAACTGAAAGCTGCGGTAGCCGAACGCCTCACGCAGCGCCTGCACGATGCTTTGCGGCGCGCCATGTGCGGCGTCGTCGCGCGCCGGCTCTCTCAGCCCGAAGGCCAGCGGCAGGATCGCCAGCACCGTGATGCCCAGGATGAAGAGCGCCTCCTGCCAGCCGAAAGCGCCAAAGAGGTGCAACTGCGCGCTGTCGGTCATCGTATCTCCGATCTAATCTATAAGAAGCTCACTGGCGATCAGGAGGTATTCAGTACTCGCATCGCTTATGTGAACCGCAATGGCAGCAAATATCGATTGGTGGTTGCGGATAGTGACGGTTACAACGAGCAGACCGTGTTGGCACAGAACGAACCCATCATGTCACCGGCTTGGTCGGCGGATGGCAAGCAATTGGCCTATGTCAGTTTGAGACCGGACATGCGGCGGTATTTGCACAGTCCGTATTCACTAACCAGCGCAGAATGTTGGCTGACTTTCCCGGCAGCAATAGTGCCCCAGCTCGTCGCCGGATGGAAAGCAACTCGCCGTGGTGCTCACGCGCGACGGCAGTTCGCAGATATATATGATGAATGCCAACGGTACGCAATCTGCGACGCATCACCTTTAGTGAAGGGATCGATACTACCCGAACCTAACTTCTCGCCAGATCAGGCAGTGGGCTTGTCTGGCCTCAGATAGGGGCGGGGATCCGCAGGTCTACCATATGGCGGTGGCGGAGCCGCCATCCGAGCGTGACCGCCTTCAGCGAGGGGAGCAACTACTCGCACACAGTAAGAACAGCGAGTGTCTTCACGCATCGTGCCAATGGTCAGTTCTATATCTCGCTACTCAAGATTTTCACGGTCAGATGCAGATCATCAGCAATGACGGTCAAAGACCAGGCTATTACGCCTAATGACAAACTCATCCTGTTTGCCAGCGAAGCCAATGGTGCCATGGTATCTGGCAAGCGTTTCCAGCGATGGTCGTGTAGAGCAGCGTATGTCTACACAAAGCGGCAATGCACGGAAACCGTGTGGGTCCACATCTTGATCAATATTCAAGAAGGGAAATAACATGAAGAAACTTGTTATCAGTGTTGTACTCGTCAATCTGTTGGCAGCTTGTGCTGGCCGAAGGCACCTGGAACTGCAGCACCTGCTCCGGCTCCAGCACCTGTTGCAGATTCTGCGCCACCCGCTCCAGCCCCAGCTCCAGTGAGTTGCAGTCAATCCTGAACAACCCGGCCCAGTATCTGGCTAAACGTAGCGTTTACTATGCTTCGACAAAGATGCGGTTCCTGCTGAAGACACTGCCATGCTGCAAGCACACGGTAAATACTTGAGCGGCATGCTGCACGCAAAGTAGAAGTCACAGGTACGCTGGAGCGCGGTCGCGACGAAAATAAGTTGGCATTCGGTCAGCGTCGTGCTGGCATTGCCGAACTGTTGAAGTTACTCGCAGCGGTGCAGCCTCTCGCGAGTGAGCGCAGTCGGCTCACGGTGAAGAGAAACCGAAAGCGACTGGTCAATGACGAAGCAGCTCAGGCTCAGAACCATCATTCCGATCTGAACTCGCTCGTAATCCATGCTGCCGCTGCCCGTTCTTCTCCATCCTGTTGGGTCTATGTATCGCCTTGCCCGCGCAAGCGGGCTTGTTTTCGGACGACGAGGCGCATAAACAGATCGATAAGTTGGAAGCACATATGCATGAGAGTCATTGGAATAAAGCAGAATGTCACCAGAGCAACAAGTAAGTCCTTATTCGATTGCGAGGGTCGCTTGACGATATCAAAACCCAGCTGCGCGATCTGCGCGGTCAGAATGAAGAACTCGCTCACGGCTTGCAAGATGCCGAGAAACGCGAAAAGGATTCCTTATCAATGGACACGCGCTTGCGCAAGTTCGAATCTGCGACACCCAGCCCGAGATGCAAGTGTTGCGAGCACAGCAAGTGCCAACCCCATCCGATCCCGCCCTTGAGAATCACGCCATAGAGGCTGCGTACGTAGGGTGCAGGCAGGGAATAATGTGGAATGCGGTCAAAGCCTTTCAGGACTTACCTCAAAAAGTATCCCGATTCTGTGCATGTGCCTAATGCCTTGTACTCGTGGGCGGATGCACAAGCAGGGTTGAAAGACCATAAAGGTGCGGTGCGGCCGAGCGCATGCTGGGTGATTATCCCAGTCTCTGCCAAGGCTGCCGACGCGATGCTACAGCGTGCTCAGTCAGCAACAACTTAAACAGTCCGCCGTTCACGAAAAGACGCTCAAGCGACTCATTGCAAAATATCCAGATTTAGCAGCTGACAAGGCTCGCAAACTCGCTGCAGGCTCGTAGATCTCGTATGTCCGTATCATCGATTACCAGCGCGACACTGCGCATCACCGAGGTTTTCTATTCTCTGCAGGGCGGAGCACGAGGCGTGTCGGCCTGCCCACGGTGTTCGTACGCCTCGTCGGATGTCCTTTGCGTTGCACCTATTGCGATACTGCTTACGCTTTCACGGGT
>CAVUEP010000037.1:0-17025 GCA_963740395.1 uncultured beta proteobacterium | reverse complement strand
GTACTCGCCCAGGATCACGGCGCCGACCGAGTCGCGCTCGAGGTTCAGGGCCAGGCCGAACGTCGCCTGGCCGTCCTTGGTCGGCGGGAACTCGAGCATTTCGCCGGCCATCGCCTCGGACAGGCCGTGCACGCGCACGATGCCGTCGGTCACGGAGACCACGGTGCCCTGATTCTTGATGTCCGACGAAGCCGCAAGGCCCTCGATGCGGCTCTTGATCAGTTCGGAAATTTCTGCGGGATTGAGTTGCATTCGTTTTCTCCTGTGTTTCTCAGGCGCGGGCCGCCTGTGCGGCCCTTGGCTCAGGCGGCGAGCGCGACCTTCATTTGTTCCAGACGGGCCTTGACCGAGGTGTCGAGCACCTCGTCACCGACCACCACGCGGATGCCACCGATCAGCTCGGGCTGCACGACCACGCTGGCATTGAGTTTTCGGGCAAATCGCTTCTCGAGCACGGCCACCACGTCGGCAAGCGGCGCGCTCTCGATCGGGAACGCGCTGTACACCGTCGCGTCCGACACGCCCGATTGGGCATTGACCAGGGCGTGGAACTGGGCTGCGATCTCGGGCAAGGCGTCGAGGCGGCCGTTGTCGAGCACGGCATGCAGGAAGTTCTGCACCGGCTGCGACAGCGGCGTCTTGATGACAGTGACCATCAGCTCATAGACCTGCTGGGCCTGGACCTTCGGGTTGCCCGCGAACTGGCGCAGCCTGGCGTCGCCGGCCACGGCGGCCAATGCGCTCAACTGTTCGGCGGCCTCGGCCTTGCCGCCGGCCTTGAACAGCGCTTCGGCGTAGGGGCGCGCGATGGTGGCGAGCTCGGCCATCTCAGAGTTCCGCCTTCAAGCGGCCCAGCAAGTCGGCGTGCACCGCGGGGTTCACTTCCTTGCGCAGGATCTGCTCGGCGCCCTTGACGGCCAGCGCGGCCACCTGCTCGCGCAGCTGCTCGCGCGCCTTGTTGGCTTCCTGCTCGGCTTCGGCCTTGGCGGCGGCAACGATCTTGGCGCCTTCGGCGCTGGCGCGCCCCTTGGCTTCCTCGACCATCGACTGCGCCAGGCGCTCGGCGTCGGCCAGCCGTTTGGCGGCGTCGTCGCGGGCGGCCGAGAGTTGCTGCTCGACACGCTGGTTGGCCTGGGCCAACTCGGCCTTGGCCTTGTCGGCGGCGGACAGACCTTCGGCGATCTTCTTGGCGCGCGCGTCGAGCGCGGCCGTGATCGGCGGCCAGATGTACTTCATCGTGAACCCGACCAGAATCAGGAACACGATCATCTGAAGGATGAATGTGGCGGTAATGCTCATGTGGTTGCCTCGCGCACTGAGTGAACCCAGCGAACGCCGCGGAGCCGGCTTCGCCGGGCCGCTGGCGTCGCCCCCTTGAGGGGGAGCGGCGCAGCCGCTCCGGGGGTGGGCCAATTCACTTCGGCAGGTTGGCCAGCTGGGCCAGGAACGGGTTGGCCGTGGTGAACCACAGCGCGATACCGGTGCCGATGATGAACGAGGCGTCGATCAGGCCGACCAGCAGAAACATCTTGGTCTGCAGTTCACCCATCAGTTCGGGCTGGCGCGCGGCCGATTCGAGGTACTTGCTGCCCATGATGCCGATGCCGATACAAGCGCCCATGGCGCCCAGACCGATGATGAGACCTGCAGCAAGTGCGACGAGACCGATGAGTTCCATGATGACTCCAGTTGGAAATGAGTGAAAGGGAAAGGGAAAGCGAAATCAGTGCTTGTCGTGGGCCTGCCCCACATAGACAAGCGTCAGCATCATGAACACGAACGCCTGCAGCGTGATGATCAGGATGTGAAAGATGGCCCACACGGTGCCGGCAAAGATGTGCAGACCGGCCAGCAGGAAGCCGGTGAGCGACAGGGTGAAGGCGCCGCCGAGCAGCGCGATCAGCAGGAAGATCAGCTCGCCCGCATACATGTTGCCGAACAACCGCATGCCGTGCGAAACGGTCTTGGCGACGAACTCGACGAGCTGCATCGCGAAGTTGAACGGGTACAGCGCCCAGTGGTTGCCGAACGGCGCGGCGAACAGCTCATGGATCCAGCCGCCCCAGCCCTTGATCTTGACGTTGTAGACCAGGCACGTGATCAGCACGCCGACCGACAGGCCCATCGTGATCGACAGGTCGGCCGTGGGCACCACGCGCAGGTAGGCGTGGCTCGGGTCCTTGCCGACGAGCGAGTACGCGCCTTCCCACAGCAGCGGCAGCAGATCGACCGGCAGCAGGTCCATCGCGTTGAGCAGGAAGATCCAGACGAACACCGTCAGCGCCAGCGGCGCGACGAGCTTGCGGCTGTGGGCGTTGTGGACGATGCCCTTGGCCTGGCTCTCGACCATCTCGACCAGGATCTCCACCGCGGCCTGGAAGCGCCCCGGCACACCCGAGGTGGCCTTGCGCGCGGCCAGCCACAGCAGCCAGCAACTGAAGATGCCGATCAGCGCCGACAGCACGATGGAGTCGAAATTGACGATCGAGAAGTCGACCAGCCCCTTGGGCTTGCCATTCGACAGATGGCTCAGGTGGTGGACGATGTAGTCACCAGAAGTGAGCGCTTGACCTTCGGCTGCCATGTGATTGAGTTCCCGTCCGATCTTGTCGTTCTCAGCGCTTGCGCCGCAACAGCGCAAGCCAGTAGACCTGCATGCACAGCACCATCGTCGCCAGCAACGCCGGCCAGCTCAGGGGCTGCACCAGTTTCGAGGCCAGCATCAGCATGACGATCGAAACCAAAATCTTCACCATGCTCCACAACATGACGCTGAAGGCGCTGGCGCCCGGCGACACGATGGAGAGCTTGCTGGTCATGCCGCGCGCCATCAGGGCCCCCGGCACCACCACCACCGCGGCGCCATACAGCGCCGACCAAACCACATCCACACGAGCCGTGATCAGCCCCGCAAGCAAGGCCACCACCACCCCGATCCCGGCTTGCACCGCGATCACCCACCACGGCGAAACCGAATGCGGGTCATTTGCCACGAGAGTCCGAGCTTGTTCGGGCGTCAGCTTCTTGAATGGCACTCCACCGGTGTCATCCTCGTCGTCGTTCCACGGGTCCGAGCGGGGATTCCGGTCTGACGGGGGCGATGTCACAAGATGCGTCCAGCAAAGCCGCGGAATTATACGGGCAAACCCGCGCCGGTCCGGTGATCCCCGACGTTCCCCGCACAATCCGGACTCGTCCTGTCCTGAACTCAGGGCCCCTTGCGCCCTCAAACTGCAATGACGTTGAATCGGCTGTTGGTGTCCTTCGCTGCGTTCGCGGCGCCTTGGTTTGCACCCGCCGCGCTGGCGCAAGCGGTGGTCACGACCGAGCAGGTGCGCGCCGAACTGGTGCTCCATGCGCCGCAGGGTGTCGAGGCGGGCCAGCCGGTCTGGCTGGGCCTGCAGATCGAGCATCAGCCCGACTGGCACACCTACTGGAAGAACCCGGGCGACTCGGGCCTGCCGACGACGTTGACATGGCAGTTGCCCGCCGGCGTCACGGCCGGCGACATCGCCTGGCCGACGCCAGGCAAGCTGCCGGTCGGCCCGTTGATGAACTATGGCTACAAAGGCAAGGTGCTGTTGCCGGTACCAGCGACCGTGACATCGGAGTTCGTCGGCAAGGCACTCGAGGTCAAGCTCAGCGCCCAGTGGCTGGTCTGCAAGGATGTGTGCATCCCGCAGCAAGGCGACTTCACACTCAGCGTGCCGGCGCGGGCCAGCACGGCCCTGCATGGCGCGGCCTTCGACGCCGCACGGGCCGCGGTGCCGCAGGCCGTGGCCGGAGCGACAGCCCGGGCCCAATTGGTCGACGGCGCGAAGACACTGCGGGTCAGCGTCAGCGGCCTGCCCGCGGCGCTGCAGGGCCAGGCACTGGCCTTCTTTGCCGAGACCGCCGGCGTGATCGAGCCCGCCGCCAAGGTCGATGCGCGCTGGGACGGCTGGCGTCTGGCACGCCGACGTGCCGGTTGCGTTCCAGCGCTTCGAGAGCCCGGCACAGATGAACGCGGTGCTGGTCGCTCCCGGCGCCACGGCCGGCGTGCAGGTCGGGTTCGCGATTGCCGGTGCCTGGCCAGCGATCGTTGCACCCGGCGCGGCGGCAGCCACGACCGTGCCGCGCAGTGCCTGCGGCGCCGCCCGCACCGGCGTTGAGCTTCGGTCTGGCCCTGGTTTTCGCGCTGATCGGCGGGGCCCTGCTGAACCTGATGCCCTGCGTGTTCCCGATCCTGTCCTTGAAGCTGCTCGGCTTTTCGGGTCACGCCCACAGCCGTCGGGCCCTGCTCGCGGGCGGCATCGCCTACAGCGCAGGCGTCGTGCTGTCGTTCGTGGCCCTGGCGGCCTTGCTGTTGGTGCTGCGCGCCGGGGGCGAGCAGATCGGCTGGGGCTTTCAGCTGCAGTCGCCGGTCTTCATCGCGGCGTTGGCGGTGCTGTTCACGCTGATCGCGCTCAACCTGGCCGGCCTGTTCGAGTTCGGCACCCTGCTGCCCAGCGGCCTGGCGTCGATGCGCCTGCGTCACCCGCTGGCGGACTCCGCGTTGACCGGCGTGCTCGCGGTGGCGGTGGCCTCGCCGTGCACGGCGCCGTTCATGGGCGCCGCGCTGGGCCTGGCGTTCACGCTGCCGACCGCCCAGGCGCTGAGCCTCTTTGGCGCGCTCGGCGTCGGCATGGCCCTGCCCTACCTGGCCGCGAGCGCCTGGCCGCGCGTGGCGCGGGCGATGCCGCGTCCGGGCGTGTGGATGGCCACCTTCAAGACCGCGATGGCGTTCCCGATGCTGGCCACGGTCGTCTGGCTGGCCTGGGTGCTGGGCCAGCAGACCGGCAACGACGGCGTCGTCGCGTTGCTGGGCGTGCTGGTCGCGCTGGCCTTTGCCCTCTGGGCCTGGGGCCGCATCGACAGCGGGCGCGTCGCGCGCGCTGCCTGGAGCACCACCGGCGTGGTCTTGCTCGGCGCGGTGCTGACCTGGGCGCTGCCGAGTTGGCGCGAGGCCAGCGCGGCGACGTCATTCGCCAGCGTCGACGAACGCTGGCAGCCGTGGAGCACCGAGCGCGTGGCGGCCTTGAATGCCGAGGGCCGCACGGTGTTCGTCGACTTCACGGCCGCCTGGTGCGTGACCTGCCTGGTGAACAAGCGCACGACCCTCAGCGACAAGGCCGTGCTCGCCGACTTCGACGCGCAGCGCGTGACCCTGCTGCGCGCCGACTGGACGCGCCGCGACGCCGCCATCAGCGACGAGTTGTCGCGCCTGGGTCGCCATGGCGTGCCGGTGTACGCGATCTACAGGCCGGGTCAGACGATGCCCACGCTGTTGCCCGAACTGCTGAGTCCGCAACTGGTGCGCGACGCACTCGCGGCCCCGTGATGTTCCGTCGTCGCGCCCTTTCCCTTTCAGGAGTCCATGCCATGAAGCTCAAAGCCCTCACCCCCTTGCTGTTCGGACTGTCGCTGGTTGCAGGCACCGCGGCCGCTGCGCCCGCCCGCGTGGGACAGCCGGCACCTGCGTTCAGTGTCAGCGACGTGGCCGGCAAGACCGTTTCGTTGTCCGACTTCAAGGGCAAGACGGTGGTGCTCGAGTGGGTCAACCCCGAGTGCCCCTATGTGCGCAAGCATTACGGCAGCGCCAACATGCAGGCCACGCAGAAGAGCGCGACGGCGGCCGGCGCGGTCTGGTTGTCGGTCAACTCCACGCACCCGAGCCACGGCGACTACAAGAAGCCCGCCGAGATGAGCGCCTGGAACCAGCAGCAGGGTGCCGCACCGAGCGCCACGCTGATGGACGGCGACGGCACGGTCGGCCGCGCCTACGGCGCCCGCACCACGCCGCACATGTACGTGATCGACGCCAAGGGCACGCTGGTCTATGCCGGCGGCATCGACGACAAGCCCAGCGCCAACCCGGCCGACGTCAAGACGGCGAAGAATTTCGTCAACGCGGCCCTGGCCGACATGCAGGCCGGCAAGCCGATCGCGCAACCCGTGACGCGCGCCTACGGCTGCTCTGTCAAGTACGCCGATAGCTGACGGTCCCAGGGTGCCGTTGGCGACCTGTCTCCGAAGGGACAGCGTCGATCGCTAGGGTAGGGTTTGATATTGCTTGGCCAGGGCTTCGAAGCTGCGCTGGGAGGCGGCAGCGTCAAAGCCCGATCCGAGTTCGTCGGCCAGGATCGCGGCCACGGGGGCGGCCTGGCGCGCCGCCTCGGCGGCGTCGAGGAAGAGCAATCGCGAGCGTCGCGCCAGCACGTCTTCGACGCTGCGCGCCATCTCGAAACGCACGGCAAACCGGACCATCGCCTCGCTGAGCGCACCTTGCCCTGACTCGGCATCGCGCCACAGCCAGTTCGTGACTCCCGGCAGGTCGTGCAGCAGGGCCGCCTCGCTGCCGTACAGGTGCTCACCGGGCGCCTGCGTCATCGACACGCCGTGCGCCTGCGTTGCGCCAAGCAGCGGCAGCTTGGCCGTGGCGCCCTTGGCCTGGCGCGGCAGCAGCTTGCGGTCGAAGCAGCGTTCGAGCACGTCTTCGGCCATGGCGCGGTAGGTGGTCCACTTGCCGCCGGTCACGGTGACGAGCCCCGAGCGGCTGACCAGCACCGTGTGTTCGCGCGACAGCTGCTTGGTGTTGTCCCCATCGTCGCCGCCGGGCTTGACCAGCGGACGCAGGCCGACCCATACCGAGCGCACGTCGGCACGCGTCGGCGCCTTGTCGAGATAGCGCCCGGCCTCGCGCAGGATGAACTCGACCTCTTCGGCAAAGGGCGCGGGTTCGCGCACGACGTCCTCGCGCGGCGTGTCGGTGGTGCCCAGGATCGTCTTGCCCAGCCACGGCACCGCAAACAACACGCGGCCGTCCTCAGTCTTGGGCACCAGCAGCGCATGCGTGCCCGGCATGAAGGCGCGATCGACCACGAGGTGCACGCCCTGGCTCGGCGCAACGATGCCGGGCTTGGCGGGCGCGCCCTTGTCGCGGTCCATGTCGCGCAAGTCGTCGACCCAGACGCCAGTGGCATTGACGACGCACTTCGCGGCAATCGTCAGCTCGGCGCCGCTCTCGGCGTCGCGTGCGACCAAGCCCTTGACCTGGCCGCCCTCGCGCACCAGCCCCGTGACCGCACAGTGGTTCAGCACCACGGCGCCCTGGGCCACCGCGGTGCGCGCCAAGGTCACGTTCAGCCGGGCATCGTCGAACTGCCCGTCCCAGTACTTCACGCCGCCGGACAGGCCGCGCGAGCGCACCGTCGGCAGCAAGGCACGCGTCTCCCGGCTCGACAGGAACTCGGTGTGGCCGAGGCTGCGCGAGCCGGCGAGCACGTCGTACATCTTCAGCCCCACGCCGTAGAAGCCGCGCTCCCACCAGTGGTAGCCCGGCATCACGAAGGCCAGTGGCTGCGCCAGGTGCGGCGCATTGGCCAGCAGCGTCGCGCGTTCATGCAGGGCCTCGCGCACCAGCGCCACGTTGCCCTGCGCCAGGTAGCGCACGCCGCCGTGCACCAGCTTGGTCGCGCGCGAACTGGTGCCCTTGGCGAAGTCTTCCGCCTCGAGCAGCAGCACCGAGAAGCCGCGCGCCGCCGCGTCGAGCGCCACGCCCACGCCGGTGGCGCCGCCGCCGATCACGGCCAGGTCCCACACGCGCTGCGCCTGGGCTTGCGCGAGCAGCGTCGCGCGTGAGGTATCGGGTGCCGCGCTCGGCGCTCACGTGATCACGGACTGTTGAGCGATGCCCGCATCGACCAGCACATGCTGCCCCGTCATGCCGTCGCTGTCGTCGGCGGCCAGGAACAGCGTGGCGCGTGCAACATGGCCGCTGTCGAGACGGATCTTCAGGCACTGGGCGTCGAGGAACTGCTGGTCGGCCACCGGGTCGCGGTGCAGGGCGGTCTGGCGTTCGGTGACGATGGCGCCGGGCACCAGCGCGTTGACGCGGATGTTGCGGCCGCCGAGTTCGCGCGCCAGCGTGCGCGTCAGGCCCAGGATGCCGGCCTTGGCCGTGGTGTAGCCGGCCAGGTTAGGCCGCCCGCGCATCCAGCTCACCGAGCCCATGTTGATGACGCTGCCGCCGCCGGCCTGTTCCATGCCCGGCGCGACGGCCTGGATGGCGAAGAAGTAATGCTTCAGGTTCAGCGCCAGGCGGTCGTCCCAGAACTCGCTCGTGACGTCTTCCATCTTGTGGCGGTCGTCGCGGCCGGCGTTGTTGACGAGCACGCGCACCGGGCCGACTTCGGCGCCGACGCGCGCGAGCAGCGCCTGGTAGGCCGCGACGTCGCGCACGTCGCAGGCGGCGTACCACGGGGCCGCCTGACCGGCGGCGACGACTTCGTCGATCAAGGCCTGGCCGCCGTCGGCCTTGGTGCCGCAGAACGCCACCTTCGCGCCCTGCGCGGCAAACGCGCGCACCAGCTCGGCGCCGATGCCCGAGCTGCCGCCGGAGATGAAGACCACGCGGTCTTGCAGTGATGAGTACAGGGTGTAGTTCATGGTCCAGCGCTATCAAGCAGAGGCCGTGGATCCGGCTTTGCCGGTCCACTGGCATCGCCCCCTTGAGGGGGAGCGGCGAAGCCGCTTCGGGGGTGGGTCATAGCTTGGCAAAGTTCGCCGGCAGGCCGGGCACATCGACGCGCAACTGCAACACGCAACCCGCCAAGGGTTCGCGCGCGAGTTCGTCGGCCGGGTCGCTTCTCGCGCGCGGTGGTGATGTACAGCGTCTTCAGGTCCGGCCCGCCGAAGCAGGGCATGGTCGGACAGCGCACCGGCAACGGGATCTCGCGCGTCAGGCTGCCGTCGGGCGCGAAGCGCAGCAGGCGCGCGCCTTCGAACATCGCAACCCAGTAGCCACCTTCGGAGTCGACGGCCGCGCCGTCGGGACGGCCGCCGTAGCCGAGCAACGACTGGCCGGCGACCTTGGTCGGGAATTGCGCGAACACGCGGCGCCGCGACAAGCTGGCTTCGGCGGCGTCGAAGTCGAAGGCATAGACCGCGTGGGCCGCGGTGTCGGCCCAGTACATCGTGCGCGCGTCGGGGCTCCACGCCAGGCCGTTGCTGACCGTGATGTCGCCGGCCATCTTTTCGAGCCGGCCCGCGCTGAAGCGATACAGCGCCGCGCGCGCCGGGTCGCGCGGCTCGTAGATCGTGCCGACCCAGAAACGCCCCTGCGGATCGGCCTTGCCGTCGTTGAAGCGCTCGCTCGCCGCGTCGTAGGGCGCGCGCGGCCAGTGGCGTCGAGGTGCCCGTGGACGGATCGAAGCGCACCAGGCCGCTGCGCAGTGCGAGAAGCAGGCCGCCGCCCTGCAGCGGCGCGCAGCAGCCGACGTCGGTGTCGAAATCCCACCGCCGGTGCACGCCAGCGGCCGGGTCGAAGCGATTCAGTTTGTGGCCGGGGATGTCGCACCAGTACAGCGTCTGCTCGGACGGGTGCCACAGCGGCGACTCACCGAGCAGGCTGGCCGGCACGCCGGGCAGCGCCGTGATCGTCACTGCGCTCATGCAGGCGCGACCTCGATCGTCATCCAGGCCTCGAGGGTCTTGCCGGCCTCCAGGGCCACCAGGCCATGCGACGCCGGGTCGGCCATCTGCAGCGCATTGCTGACATGGCTGACCGGCTCGACGCAGAAGTAGTCGCGCTCCGGCGGCGTGTAGACCACCAGGTAGGGCAGCGAGGAGGTCAGCTTCAGCGCCAGTTTCTCGTCGCGCAGGTTGGCCGCGCCGCGCCAGCCTTCGAAGCAGTTGTCGAAGTCGAGATGCCGAACTTCACCATCGATGCCGCCCTGCTGGACACGGTGCGTCGGCAATTGCGTCGTCGCATCGGACTCCCAGCGCTGGGTGCATTCGGCGTGCAGGCGGCTGCGCGAGCGCTTGGGAAAGTAGGGGTGCCAGCCCAGGCCGACCGGTTGCGTGCGCGCGTCGATGTTGGTCAGCGCCAGGCGCAGGGTCAGCGCCTGGTCGCTCAGCTCGAAGCGCTGGGTCAGGTCGAACGTGAACGGCCAATGGGCGTCGGCCAGGTGCGTCAGCGCGAGTTCGGCGTGCGTGGCGTCGGCACTGGTCACGCGCCAGGCCTGCTGCCACGCCGTGCCGTGCAGCGAGTGCGGGTTGCCCTCGTCGTAATTCGGTGCCGTGCTGAACTCACGCCCAAGCCAGCGAAAGCGCCGGTAGCCGATGCGGTTCGAGTAGGGCGCCAGCGGGAAGCAGCCGGATGGGCGCGAGGACCTCAACTCGCCGGGCTCGCAGCTGCGCAGGATCGGCGTCGTGTCATGCCAGAAACCGGCGATCGCGCCGCCGAGGTCGGGGCGCAGCGCCAGGCGCAAGGCGCCGGCTTTGAGTTCGAGTGCGGGGTCGGGGGTGGCTGCGGTCATGGTTCTCCGTGGCGAATTCTGGGGCGCGCCGATCACGCCGGCGCGCGAGCATCCTAAGCCCGTCTCACCACCCGGCGGGCAGCACGTCCGCGAGCGCGACCACGCGCCCCTCGTCGATGCTCTGGTGCGCGGCCAGGCCGGTGGCCACGGCGCGCAGGCCTTCCTCGAGCGAAATCTCGGGCGCCAGGCCGTGGCGGACCGCATGGGCGAACTTCTGGTGCTCGACGTAGCTGGCGCCGAAATGCTGACCCAGGTACTTGATGTTCGTGTCGCGGATCTGGCGCACCGCCACGCCCTTGGCGGTGCCCGAAGGCTGGCCCCAGACCTCGCGTCGGCCCCAGTCTTCGCGGCGGCCGTAGCGCAGCACGCACGAGGGCAGCAACGACTCGAGCTTGCCCTCGTCGCCGACGATCAGCACCTGCTCGTTGTCGACCGAGTTCTCGGCAAACATGCACAGGTCCAGCGAGGCGCGCGCGCCGCTCGGGTACTCGACGATGACGAAGGCACTGTCGAGGATGTCAGGCCTCTTGCCACCGTAGCTCTCGTCGAGGTGGTTGACGCGCTGGCCGCCCGAGGCAAACACGCGCGCCGGCCTTTCCTTGAGGATGAAGTCCATCAGGTTGAAGTAATGGCAGCACTTCTCGACCAGGGTGCCGCCGGTGTTGGCGTTGAAGCGGTTCCAGTCGCCGACCTTGGGATAGAAAGGCTCGCGGTGCTCGCGGATCGCCACCTGGTGGATGCGCCCGACGCCGCCGTCGTGGGCGATGCGGATCATCTCGGCCACCGGCGGCATGTAGCGGTACTCCTGCGCCACCCAGACGATGCCCTTCTTCTTGGCTTTGCCCCGCGCGACCAGGTCGACGCCGTCGGCGACGTTCGTCACCAGCGGCTTCTCGACCAGGATGTGCAGGTCGGTCGCCAGTGCGTCGCGCAGGATCTCGGCGTGCGTGAAGTTCGGTGTCGCGATCACGAGCGCGTCGCACAGGCCGCTGCCCAGCAGGTCGCGGTGCCGCTCGAACACTTGGGGCGGGTTCGGGCACAGCGCCGCGGCGGCCGCGCGGCTGCCGGCATCGGTGTCGGCAATGGCCGTGACCTCGCAGTCGCCGAGGGCCTTGAGGTTCTCGATGTGTTCGCGGCCCATGCTGCCGCAACCGATGATGCCGTAGCGGATCTTGTTCATGTGCGTTGGTCTCTGTGCTCTTGGGTTCGGCGTGTGCCCGAGGGGGGCGCAGCGCCGGGGCTCATGCTGGGGTACCAGAAATCGCCCCATCGCTGCGCCCCCCTCGGGCAAGGCGATGAAAGGCGGTATCCGGGGTGAAGACCAAAGGCGGTGGCTCGCGGGGGTCGGTGCCCGGCATGGGCGATTTCTGGTACCCCAGCATGAGCCCGTGTCGGGCACTGACTCCCGCGACGTGCATGCGACAACGAACCCATCTCAGCCCTTCAGTCCACCCTGAGTCAATCCGCCGACGACGCGCTCCTGGAAGATTGCGATCAGCACCGCGATCGGCACGATGGCCACGATCAGCGCGGCCGAGATGATCGGCCACGGGAACGTGAACTCGCCCTGGTACAGCGTGATGCCGACGGGCAGGGTGCGGAAATTGGGATTGCTGTTGAGCGACAACGCAAGCAGGAATTCGTCCCAGGCGTTGACGAAGGCCAGGATGCCGGCGGTGAAGACGCCCGGCGCGGCCAACGGGATCACGACCCGCCACAGCGCCCCGATGCGCGTGCAGCCGTCGATCATGGCAGCGTTCTCCAGGTCTTTCGGGATGCTCTGGAAGAAGCTCACCAGCACCAGCGTGCACACCGGCAGGTTGAGCACGATATAGGGCAGCACCAACGCGGTGTAGCTGTTGAGCAGGCCGAAGGTGCGCATGGTCTCGAAGATCGGCACCAGCAGCGTGACCAGCGGGAACATCGACGAGCCGACGATGCAGGTCAGGATCAATTGCCGGCGCCTGAGATTCAGGCGCGCGATCGCGTAGGCGGCCAGCGCCGAGACCAGCAACGAGAACACGGTGGCGACTGAGCGCCACCGCCAGGCTGTTGCCCAGGTACTTGAGCAGCGGCTGGTCGGTGAAGGCCTGCACGTAGTTGGCCAGCGTCGCCTTGTCGGGCCAGTACGTGATCGGCTTGCTGACCAGCTCGGTCTCGCTCTTGAGCGACGTGAGCAGGATCCACACCGCGGGGAAGAACCCGTTGATCACGACCAGGCCGGCGGCGATCAGGCGCAGGGACTTCGCGTCCCAGATGGACTTCATGGGGTGGCGCTCCTCATGCGTTCCTTCCGATCCGCCGCAGGTAGAAGGCGGTGACGAAGAGCGAGAGCACGAACATGCATACCGCCAGCGTCGAGCCGTAGCCGACATCGAGGTAGTCGATCGTGGTCTTGTGGATCAGCATCGCCAAGCGTCTCGGTGGCGTTGCCCGGGCCGCCCTTGGTCATCGTGTAGGGGATGTCGAAGGTCTGCAGCGCGGTGATGGTGCGAAAGATCAGCGCCACGATGATCGAGGGCATCAGCATCGGGATCGTGACCTGCCAGAACTGCTGCCACTTCGACGCCCCGTCGACCTCGGCCGCCTCGTAGAGCGACTTCGGGATCATCTGCAGCCCGGCCAGCAGGATCAGCGCCATGAACGAGCTGGTCTTCCAGATGATGGTGGCGCAGATCGCCGCGAAGGCCCAGTTCGGCCGCAGCAGCCACATCGTCTGCTCGCTGCCCGGCGCACCGCCGGTCAGGCGGCGCACCACGTCGTTGACGACGCCGTACTCGGTGTGGAAGAACCAGGCGAAGATCAGGCCGGCAAAGGCCAGCGGCAACGCCCAGGGCAGCAGCAGCGCCAGCCGCACCGGCCATTTGCGCTTGAACGGCAGGTTGGCCAGCATCGCCAGGCCCAGGCCGACCACCAGCGCGCCGGGCACCGTGATCAGCGTGATCAGCACGGTGTTGGTGGTGGCGTTCCAGAAGTCGCCGTCCTTGAACACCAGCACGTAGTTCTCCAGGCCGACGAACTTGAAGCCGCCGCTGCCGCCCGACAGCCGCAGGTCGAAGAAGGAGTTCCAGATCAGCTTGCCGATCGGGTAGACCACGATCAGCGCCAGCAGCAGGAAGGCCGGCGCGAGCAACAGCACGCCGAGCGTCTTTTCGCTCGGGTCACGCAGTCGATCCCACCCCGTCATCGCCGCCATCAGCGTCTCCAGTCATGCCCACGCCGCGGGCAGCGCCCGCGGCGTGTTGCCCTCGGGCTCGGCTACCTCATCACGCGCGCCAGCCGCGACTCGATCTCGTTCACGCCCTCGGCCGGCGTCTTGGTGCGCGCCAGCACCGCGCTGGTGGTGGTGCGAATCACGTCGCTGACCTGACCGTAGTCCTTGGACAGCGGGCGGCTGCGGCCGGCGATCACGACGTTGGCGGCGTCCTTGAACCAGGGCACGGCCTTGGTCACGTCGGCGTCGACATATACGCTCGGGTAGACCGGCAGCAGCGAGCCTTCCACGGCGAGGAACTTGCTCGACTCGGGGCTGGACATGAACTTCACCAGCTTGGCTGCGGCAGCCTTGCTCTTGCTGAAGGCGCTGACCGCCCATTGCCAGCCGCCCACGCAGGTCGCGCTCTTGCCCCCGGCCATCGCGGGCAGCGGCATCACGCCGACCTTGCCTTGCACGGTCGAGTCCTTGTCAGCCTCGAAGCGGTCCCAGGCGAAGCCCCAGTTGATCGCGAACACCACCTGTCCGGCCTTGAACTCGTTGACGGTGTCGGGCGTCTTGACCTCGGCCACGTTCTTCTTGATCACACCGGCGTCGACCATCGCGAGCCAGGTCGCGAGCCCCTTGGTCGCCGCGGCCTTGTCCAACGTCATCTTGCCGGCGGCGTCGTTGAAGTCCTTGCCCTGGCCCCAGTAGGGCAGCAGGAAGGTGCAGACCGCGCCCTCGATCGGCGCGCCCTGGATCGACAGGCCCTGCAGGTTCGGGTTGCCCTCGGCCTTCTGGATCTTGCTCGCCGCGGCGCTCAGTTCGTCCCAGGTCTTGGGCTCCTTGACGCCATGCTTGTCGAGCAGGTCCTTGCGGTAGTACATGAACATCGCGTCGGCAAAGGCCGGCATCGCGGCGATCTTGCCGTCGACGACGTTGGCCGTCGCGTACACCGGCAGGTAGGGCTTCAGCACGTCGGCGGGCTTGCCGATGTAGGCGTCGAGCGGCTCGAGCCAGCCCGCGCCGTAGTACTGCGCCGGGTTGACGATGTCGATCAGGTAGATGTCGATCGCCGAGTCCTTGGCGTTGAGCACGGTGCTCAGGTACTGGCGCTGCAATTCGCTGGTCGCCCCGCCGGTCTCGATGTCGATCTTGACGCTGGGGTTGGCGGCCTGGTACTTGTCGAACAGCTTGCGCATCAGGTCGGGGCGCTGGTTGGCGCCGCCCGAGAAGACGCGCAGGGTGGTCTGCTGGGCCAGCGCGTCCGCGCTGACGCTCAGGCCGGCCACCAAGGCCACGGCGCCCATCAGGGCGGAGAGGGATTTACGACGCAACATGGTCAAGGTCTCCTTGCAGTGAATCGACGAGGCGGCTGCCTCCGGGTTGGAATCGGCGGGTGTCACAGTGCAACGCCGTTGCCGGCGTCGAACAGGTGCAGGTGGCGCGGGTTGATGTGCACGGCGAGCTGGGTGCCGGGTGGCTCGCGAAACGCGGCGCTGCAGCGCGCGATCATTTCGGTCTCGCCGATCTTGAGCAGCACCAGGGTCTCGGCGCCCAGCGGCTCGAGCAGCGAGACTTCGGCCGGCACCTCGATATCGCTGTCGCTCTGGCGCGCCAGCGTGATGTTCTCGGGTCGCACGCCGAAGGTGAGCTTGGCGGTTCCGTTGGCGCGTGCGGCCAGATCGGCGGGCAGCTCGAGTTGCAGGCCGCCGAGGTCGGCGCGCCCGTCGGCCAGCGTGCAGTCCGCCAGGTTCATCGGCGGCGCGCCGGTGAAGCCGGCCACGAACACGGCGGCGGGCCGGTTGTAGATGTTGTCGGGCGTGTCGTACTGCATCGTCTTGCCGGCCGACAGCACGGCGATGCGGTCGGCCATCGTCATCGCCTCGACCTGGTCGTGCGTGACGTAGATGATGGTCGCGCCCAGGCGCTGGTGCAGGCGCTTGATCTCGCTGCGCATCTCGTGGCGCAGCTGCGCGTCCAGGTTGGACAGCGGCTCGTCGAACAGGAACACCTTGGGCTGGCGCACGATGGCGCGGCCGATCGCCACGCGCTGGCGCTGCCCGCCCGACAGCGCCGCCGGGCGGCGTTCGAGCATGTGGTCGATCTTCAGCAGCTTGGCCGCGTCGATCACGCGGCGCGTGATCTCGGCCTCGTCGGTGCCGCGCAGGCGCAGGCCGAAGGCCATGTTGTCGTACAGGTTCTTGTGCGGGTACAGCGCGTAGTCCTGGAACACCATGGCGATGTCGCGCGCGCGCGGCGGCAAGTCGTTGACCACCTTGCCGTCGATGCGGATCTCGCCGCCCGTGATCGTCTCCAGCCCGGCGATCATGCGCAGCAGCGTGCTCTTGCCGCAGCCCGAGGGACCGACGAAGACCACGAACTCGCCATGCTCGACATGCAGGTCGATGCCGTGGATGACGTTGGTCTTGCCGTCGTAGCTCTTGACGACGCCCTTGAGGTCGACAGCCGCCACTAGTAACTCCCGGCTTGAGCCTGTGTCTGCGTACCGCCCGAGAGCGTGTGCACATGCGTCTGGCCGTCGGGCGTGGTCAGCGCCTTCACCGCGGCTTGCGCACCGCGCATCAGCAGGCCGAGGTCGCTGCCGATGGCCACATAGTCGAAGCCCATGGCGCGGTACTGCACCACCATCTCGGGTGTGCCGCCGACCGTGCCCACCGGCATGCCCGCGGCCTTGCAGCGGCGCGCGGCGTCGGCCATCGCGGTCATCACGTCGGCGTGCGCGGTATTGCCCGCGTGGCCGAGCGCGGCCGACAGGTCGCCCGGGCCGAGGAAGAGCGAGTCGACGCCCGGCACGGCGGCAATGGCTTCGAGTTGCGTGATCGCGGCCGGTGTTTCGAGTTGCAGCACCGCGCCGACGGTCTTGTTGGCCGTCTTCGCATAGTCGGGCACGGTCCCGAACTTGGAGCCCCGGCTCATGCCGGCCAGGCCGCGGTTGCCCTCGGGCGGGTAGCGCGTGGCGGCCACCGCACGCTGCGGCCTCGTCGGCGTTCTGCACGAACGGGATCAGCAGCGTTTGCGCACCCGCATCGAGCACGCGCTTGATGACGACGCTGTCGTTCCACGGCACGCGCACGATCGGCACCATCTTGGTGTTGCCCGCAGCCTGCAACAGGTGGATCAGCTCCATCATGTCCAGCGGCGTGTGCTCCATGTCGATCACGCCCCACTCGAAGCCGGCATGGCCCATGGCCTCGGTGACGAGCGGGCTGGCCGCCATGATCCAGGTGCCCAGCGGCGCGTGCGAGCCGGCGGACTTCAGCAGTTGGCGTAGGGGGTTCATGCCCTTGCTCCTCAATAAATCACCGGCTCGGGCGTGGTCGCGGCGCCCTGCAGAAAGTCGAAGTCGCAGCCTTCGTGGGCCTGCGTCACATGCTTGCGGTACAGCCGGGCGAAGCCGCGTGCATAGGGCTCGGGCGCCGGCGTCCACGCCGCGCGCCGGCGTGCCAGTTCGTCCTCGGCCACATGCAG
>CAVUEP010000036.1:0-8911 GCA_963740395.1 uncultured beta proteobacterium | reverse complement strand
GTTTTCCTGTTTTCTCGACGCTGCGTGACGCCTCGCTAGGCCCACTGCCACGCGCCATCGTCGCTCTTTGCCTGCCGTTCTCGCTCCCGCTTTGCCGTCCCTGTCGCCTGAGCCCTGACCGCGCTCTGTCTCTCGCATTCGATCAAAGGCCTCTCCATGCACGCTGTTCCCGCCGCCTCCCCTGCCATTTCCGCGGTCAATCCGGGTCAATTGCCGACGTCTGTTGCCGCCACCTCGGCCTACCAGGGTTACCAGATCATTCGCCGCAACGGCGCGGTCGTTGCCTTCGAGCCGAACAAGGTGGCGGTGGCGCTGATGAAGGCCTTCCTCGCGGTGCATGGCACCCAGGGGGCGGCTTCTGCCAGCGTGCGGGAAACTGTGGACGGGCTGACCGAGGCCGTGGTCCGTGCGCTGCTGCGCTCACGGCCGGGCGGCGGAACCTTCCACATCGAGGACGTGCAGGATCAGGTCGAGCTCGGCTTGATGCGCGGGGGCCATCACGAAGTCGCGCGCGCCTATGTGCTCTACCGTGAGCGGCGCGCGCAGGAGCGCGCCAAGCAGTCGCTGTCGCGGGTGACGCCTGCCGCGCCCGCGCTGACGGTGATCGATCGCGGTCAGCGTGTGCCGCTCGACGACGCCAAGTTGCAGGGCTTGATCGAGTCCGCTTGCGCTGACCTGGGGGCTGACGTCCGCGCCGATCCGATCCTGGCCGAGACGCGACGCAACCTCTACGACGGCGTCCCGATCGATGAGGTCTACAAGGCCTCGATCCTGGCTGCGCGCACCCTGATCGAGAAGGAGCCGGCCTACACGCGCGCCACGGCGCGCCTGCTAATGCACACCATCCGCCGTGAGATTCTCGGCGACGAAGTGACGCATGGCGAGATGGCCACGCGCTACGCCGAGTACTTTCCTGGCTTCATCAAGAAGGGCGTGGACGCCGAGTTGCTCGACTTGAAGTTGATGCAGTACGACCTGCCGCGCCTGGGCGCCGCGCTGAAGGCCGAACGCGACCTGCAGTTCGACTACCTGGGTCTGCAAACCCTGTACGACCGCTACTTCCTGCATATCGAGGAGTCGCGGATCGAGCTGCCGCAGGCCTTCTTTATGCGTGTCGCAATGGGCCTGGCGTTGAATGAGATTGACCGCGAAGCGCGCGCCATCGAGTTCTACAACGTGCTTTCGAGTTTCGACTTCATGTCCAGCACGCCGACCCTGTTCAACAGCGGTACGCGGCGTTCGCAGCTTTCGAGTTGCTATCTGACAACGGTCGCCGACGACCTCGACGGCATCTACGAGGCCTTGAAGGAGAACGCGCTGCTCTCGAAGTTTGCCGGCGGCCTGGGCAACGACTGGACCAACGTGCGTGCGCTGGGCTCCTACATCAAGGGGACCAACGGCAAGAGCCAGGGCGTGGTGCCATTTCTGAAGGTAGTCAATGACACGGCGGTCGCCGTCAACCAGGGCGGCAAGCGCAAGGGCGCCGTCTGTGCCTACCTGGAGGCCTGGCACCTCGACATCGAGGAGTTCCTCGACCTGCGCAAGAACACCGGGGATGATCGTCGGCGCACTCACGACATGAACACCGCGAACTGGATTCCGGACCTGTTCATGAAGCGCGTCATCGACGGCGGCGACTGGACCCTGTTCTCGCCCAGCACCTGTCCTGACCTGCACGACAAGTTCGGTCTGGCATTCGAGGCGGCCTACGCCGCCTACGAGGCCAAGGTCGACCGTGGCGAGCTCAAGCTCTACAAGCGCATGCCTGCGCGCGACCTGTGGCGCAAGATGCTGACGATGCTGTTCGAGACCGGGCATCCCTGGATCACGTTCAAGGATGCCTGCAACGTGCGCAGCCCGCAGCAGCATGTCGGCGTCGTGCACAGCTCCAATCTGTGCACCGAGATCACGCTCAATACCAACGAGAACGAAATCGCGGTCTGCAACCTCGGTTCGGTCAATCTGGTGCAGCACCTGATGGATACACCGGACGGGACCAAGCAGATCGATCAGATCAAGTTGAAGCAGACGGTCGCCACGGCGATGCGCATGCTCGACAACGTGATCGACATCAACTATTACGCGGTCAAGAAGGCTCGCGACAGCAATCTGCGGCACCGCCCGGTCGGCCTGGGAATCATGGGCTTCCAGGACGCGTTGTACGAACTGCATGTGCCCTACGCCAGCGCCGACGCGGTGACTTTCGCCGACCGTTCGATGGAGGCGGTCTGCTACCACGCCTATTGGGCTTCGACCGAGTTGGCGGCCGAGCGCGGTCGTTATTCGAGCTACCGCGGCTCGCTTTGGGATCGCGGTGTATTGCCCCTGGACTCGTTGAAGCTGCTGGCCGAGCAGCGCGGCGGGCATGTCGAGGTCGACATGTCGACGTCGCTAGATTGGGATGCGCTGCGTGCGCGGATCGCCGCACACGGCATGCGCAACAGCAACTGCGTGGCAATCGCGCCGACGGCAACGATCTCCAACATCATCGGCGTTGACGCGTCGATCGAACCCTGCTTCGGCAACCTGTCGGTCAAGTCGAACCTGTCGGGCGAGTTCACGATCGTCAACGAGTACCTGGTGCGCGACCTGAAGAAGCTCGGCCTGTGGGACGACGTGATGGTCATGGATCTGAAGCACTACAAGGGCTCGCTGCGGCTGATCGACCGGGTGCCCGAGTCATTGAAGCAGCTCTACGCCACGGCGTTCGAGGTCGATGCCACCTGGCTCGTCGAGGCCGCGGCGCGACGACAGAAGTGGATCGACCAGGCGCAGTCCCTCAACATCTACATGGCCGGCGCCTCGGGCAAGCGCCTGGACGAAACCTACAAGCTGGCATGGATCCGCGGTCTGAAGACGACGTACTACCTGCGCACGATGGGTGCCACGCATGCGGAGATGAGCACCGTCGACCGCACACACCACAACGCCGTCAGTTCGAACTCTGGCAATGCGGGCGCAGCGATGTCGGCGACGGACGTCATTGCCGCGCAAGCTCACGCTCAGCTGAGTGACAACGCGGCGACCGACGTTAAGTTCTGCGCCATCGATGACCCGACATGTGAGGCCTGCCAGTGATGTGAAGTCGATGCGAACGTGCGCGATGCACGATGCTTGAGCGCAACAACGCGGGCGCACCAATGTCAAGAAAAGCTTGGTGTTTGCACACAACACTCTGATAATTCAACGCACAGGAAATAGCTACATGCTGGTCTGGGAAGACAACGTTAGCAAAAAGTCGATACCGACAATTCGCACCGCGCAAGAGCCTTCACGTGAGGCGCGGGCCATGGTTTCGTCACCCCCTTTGTTCCACGATGCGTCGGTCTCGCCGACCGTCGGTGCGGCGACGCCGCCGCCCGACGTCGTGGCCAAGTCCGCAGCCAGCGCGCGCCGCGTCAACGCGGCCGACAAACGCATCATCAATGGTCAGACCGACGTCAATCAGTTGGTGCCATTCAAGTACAAGTGGGCGTGGGAAAAGTACCTCGCCACCTGCGCCAACCATTGGATGCCCCAGGAAGTCAACATGTCGCGCGACATCGCGACTTGGAAGGATCCGAACGGCCTCACCGACGACGAACGACGCCTGATCAAGCGCAACCTCGGCTTCTTCGTCACCGCCGATTCGCTGGCTGCCAACAACATCACGCTCGGCACCTACCGCCACATCACAGCGCCCGAGTGCCGCCAGTTCCTGCTGCGCCAGGCCTTCGAAGAGGCGATCCACACCCATGCCTACCAGTACATCGTGGAGTCGCTCGGTTTGGACGAGAGCGAGATCTTCAATGCGTACCACGAGGTGGCCTCGATCCGCGACAAGGACGAGTTCCTGATCCCATTCATCGAGGCCATCAGCGACCCGCACTTCCACACCGGCACGCTCGAAAACGACCAGACGCTGCTGAAGAGTCTGATCGTCTTCGCCTGCCTGATGGAGGGTCTGTTCTTCTATGTCGGGTTCACGCAGATCCTTGCGCTGGGCCGCCAAAACAAGATGACCGGCGCAGCCGAGCAGTACCAGTACATCCTGCGCGACGAGTCGATGCACTGCAACTTTGGTATCGACCTGATCAACCAGATCAAGCTCGAGAACCCGCAGCTGTGGACCACCGCGTTCAAGGCCGAGATCAAGGCCCTGTTCCTGAAGGCCGTCGAGCTTGAGTACCGCTATGCCGAAGACACCATGCCGCGTGGCGTGCTGGGTCTGAACGCGTCGATGTTCAAGGGCTACCTGCGCTATATCGCCAACCGGCGGGCGACGCAGATCGGCCTCGAAGCGCTGTTCCCCAACGAGGAGAACCCGTTTCCTTGGATGAGCGAGATGATCGACCTGAAGAAGGAGCGAAACTTTTTTGAAACCCGCGTCATCGAGTACCAATCCGGTGGCGCACTGTCCTGGGAATAGCGTTGGCCGCAGAGCCGATCACTTGCCAGGACCCGTGAGATCAAGATCCGCGTTGCGTGAGACAAGGCCGACAGAAGCCGAGACCACGCAGCGCAACCCCGTTCACCGAACCGGGAGCCGGCAATCCTGCCGGACAACCCCCGGGCGGTGAATCGCCGCAGTCGATCGAGCTCGATCGATGTGGTGCTCTTTGCAACTTGATCAAGGAGAATTGAAATGGCAACTGCGAAAAAGGCTCCGGCCAAGAAGTCCGCCGCGAAAAAACCGGCGATGAAGAAGGCTGCGGCGAAGAAGCCGGCAGCCAAGAAGAAGGTTGCGGCGAAGAAGCCGGCAGCCAAGAAGAAGGCTGCGGCGAAGAAGCCGGCGGCGAAGAAGAAGCCGGCGGCGAAGAAGAAGGCTGCGGCGAAGAAGCCGGCGGCCAAGAAGAAGGCTGCGGCGAAGAAGCCGGCGGCCAAGAAGAAGGCTGCGGCGAAGAAGCCGGCGGCCAAAAAGGCCGCCAAGAAGGCCGCCAAGAAGCCAGCAGCCAAGAAAAAGGCTGCGCCCAAGAAGGCAGCCAAGAAGAAGGCCGCCAAGAAGCCGGCAGCCAAGAAAAAGGCTGCGCCCAAGAAGGCAGCCAAGAAGAAGGCGGCGGCGAAGAAGCCTGCCGCCAAGAAGAAGGCTGCCCCCAAGAAGCCTGCGGCAAAGAAGGCTGCCCCTGCGGCAGCGGCGCCTGCGGCGCCTGCAGCCAAGACGGCACTGAGCCCGGCGGCCGCATGGCCGTTCCCGACGGGCAGCAAGCCCTGAAGCAGGCGGGTCCGATGCAGGCCACGCGGCCTGCACGAACCCCTTGCGACAGAAAGCAAACCCGGCTTCGGCCGGGTTTTTTTATTCGCGTGGCGCGCTGCGCGTCAGAGCTTGCTCATCACCTGGGTATCGGCAAACGCCTGCGGCGAATCCGATGGTGACGCAGCCCGCAGCGGCGCGTCGCCCGCAGACAGCGACTTCTCGAGTTGCTCGCGCGATGCGGCTGATGCGGCATGCGTGCTGTGCGCGCGCCGCAACTCGGTGATGGCGCGATTGAGCTGGGCGATCTGTTCCCGCGCCTGCGCGGAGCGCTCGACGGCGCCATTGCGGGCCTGTTCGGATCGCTCAAGTCTTTCGCGCAAGCCCTTGATCACGCGCTGCAGTGGCCAGAAGCAGGCGGCGGCACCCACCATCGCGCCGCCCACAGCGGCACCGGCGACGGCAAGAAGGGGCAAGGGGTCCATGTGGGAGGTGCGTAGGGCGCTCGGACCGCTACTGTAGCGACGCGGCTCGCGTCGCGCAGCCCCCGCAGCCCGCTACAGGCCTGCGATGGACGGCTCAATCCGGTGATTTTGCCCGCCGCGGCAGGAAATCTTCAGCGCGCCCAGGCGGTTACCGAGCTCGGCGCAGCGGGTCAGCGCCCAGCCCCGCTCCAGGCCGAACAGCAGGCCGGCACGAAATGCGTCGCCGCAGCCGGTGGGATCAACCAAAGCAGAGGCCTCGATGCCTGGCACTCGCGTGACGGCACCCGATTCCCACACGTCACAGCCCTCTGCTGCGAGCGTGACCACCACACCCGCCACGCCCGGCAGGCGCGACAGCGCGGCCAGATCAGTGTTCATGCGCTCACATAGCATGCGCGCCTCGTAGTCGTTCAGCGCGACCCAGTGGGCCTGCTCGACGAAGTGGCGCAACTCGGCGCCATCGAACATCGGCAACTGCTGGCCTGGATCGAAGATGAACGGTACGCCGGCCGCCTTCAACTGCTGCGCATGCGCCAGCATGGCCTCGCGGCCATCCGGCGCAATGATGCCAATCGACAGGTCGGCCCGCGCCGGGACGGGGCTCAGGTGCGACTGCGCCATGGCGCCGGGGTGAAAGGCCGTGATCTGGTTGTTGTCGGCATCGGTGATGATGATCGCCTGCGCGGTGTAATGGTCCGGCTCCACACGCACGGACGAGTTGTCGATGCCCAGCGCGGCAAAGCGTGCGATGTAGTCTTGCCCGTCACTGCCAATGGCGGCCAACACCACAGGTTCTCCTCCCAGAAGCTTCAGGTTGTAGGCAATGTTGCCGGCGCAGCCGCCATATTCGCGCCGCAAGGTCGGCACCAGGAACGACACATTCAGGATGTGCACCTGTTCGGGCAGGATCTGTTGGGCAAAGCGGCCCGGGAAGTTGGTGATGGTGTCGAATGCGAGCGAGCCGCAGATCAGAGCTGGCATGGAGCCTCTATGGATGGTCAGGGGTAAAAGATCTCGACGCTGTAGCCGCTCACGCGGCGCTCGCCGGTGTCGAGCACGGCCTGCAAGGTCAACTCGGCGCCGGGGGCCATCGTCGGCGGCGCGGCGGGTCCGAAGTCAGCCCGGCGCAGCACCTTGCGTGCCACCACGTTGCCGCGGCTGTCGGTGAGGGTCAAGTCGAGTGCGGGTGTCAACAGCGGCAGCGCATCGCGATTGCGCAGTGACACTTGCAGCCGGTACGTCGCCGCATCGCCAAGCTGCGCCAAGCCACTGCTCTCGACGGCCAGGCCGTCGAGCCGGCGTACCGGTTCGATGCGACAGTCGCGCACTTCGCACAGGAATTCCAGTGCGGGCATGGACTCGGGCCAGCGGGCAGCGATTTCATCGTGGCGCAGCAATGCCACCTGCGCGGTCAGCAGCGCGACAAGCAAGGCCGCTGCCAGCAGTAGCGACACGCGCACGCGAGGGCGCTGCCAGCGGGCTGCGTTGTCTGCGCGACGCATGAACTCAGGCGTCGGCCCCGGTGGTGCCGACACGATGCCGGGCTCCGCACCCGCAGAACGCTCGAAGTCAGCGCTGTAGTCGTGGAGGGCGCCGTCGTCATCCGGCTCCTCGACTTCAAGCAGACGGGTTTCGACTTGTGAGTCCGCGCGGGTGTCGATCCGGGTGTCCTCCGATGCCTCGGTGACCGGGTCGGATTCGGGTACGGGCATCGGATCTTCGGAAGCGGTCTGGGCCGCGAGCTCGTCGGCACTGACCGGCAACAGGCCCAGCGCGCCGCGCTGAGAAGGCGTCCAGGCGGGCGCCGCACCTCGCTCGAGGTCGAACAGCCCCTCCAGCGCGTTGAACACGTCGCTGCAACGACCACAACGGACCCAGCCTTCGGAAACCTTGAGCTGATCCTGTACGACACGAAAGACGGTGCCGCAGTTGGCGCAACGGGTGGCCAGGCTCATGACGCAGGGGTGCTGGTGTCGGCGTCGCGCAGGCCGACCATCAAGGCCCACCCCTCGTCGCGATCGCGGACCTCAAGGGCCAGCCAGGGCTCGTATGCCGCTCGCAGCTCGTCGACCTGGCGCTCGAGAATGCCGGCCAACACCAGGTGGCCGCCCGCCGCCACATGCGCGCTGAGCAATGGCGCTAACAAGGCCAGGGGCTTGGCCAGGATGTTGGCCAGGACCAGCCGGTAGCGCCCGACTGCGACGACCGGTGTTGCGGCCGTCACCGTGACGGCGTTGAACTGGGCGTTGGCGACGGTCGCAGCAATGGCGGCATCGTCGATGTCGACTGCGTCGACCTGCAGTGCGCCATGCAGGGCGGCACCGATGGCGAGGATGCCCGATCCGCAGCCGTAGTCGAGCACGCGCGGCCAAGGCTGCGCATGGCTTGCGATCCAACGCAAGCACATGCGCGTCGTCGGATGGGTGCCGGTGCCGAAGGCCATGCCAGGATCGAGCCGGATCACGGTCTTGGCGGCAGCGGGTGCGGCATGCCAACTGGGGACGATCCAGAAACTCGGCGTGATCTCGACCGGCGCGAATTGCGATTGCGTCAGGCGGACCCAGTCCTGCTCGGGCAGAGCCTGTATTGCCCGCACGTGCAAGTCGGCCGCCCACTCCTGCGCCACCAGCAGCGTGGCCGCAGTCGTGGCCCGTGCTTCGTCCTGGAACAGCGCACGCAGCGTCGAGCGTTGCCAGCCTTCGCGAGGCGCAGGCTCACCGGGCTCGCCAAAGAGGGCCAATTCAAAGTTAGTTACTTACAAATAGCGGTGATAAGAGAATAATACAACGGAATGCCAAACATTATATTAAATGGAAACGTAATACCTAAAGACATTGATAAATATATTGGTGCTTTAGCCTCGGGTAACGCTATTTGCATTGCTGCAGGCACTGCAATATACGATGCACTAGAGCAAAGAACAGCAAAAATAGTTCCTGTACCGTGGTCAAGGCCAATCATATAAGAAAAAGCCACACCTAACAATCCACCTATTGACTGGCATAAAGATTGCAAATAATGCTAAATTAAGATTTAGTGCTTTTAGTTGTTTTTTTTTGTCTTGCAACGGTAATTCCCATATCCAGCAAGAAAAGAGCGAGGAATCCTTGGAAAGGAGTAATCAAAAATCCTTCCATTTTCTCAAGGCCATTTTTTGCAGTTAGAGTACCAATAACAAAAGAACCCATTAATAAAAGAATAGGGCCACTTGTTAACGTTTAGAAACATACGTAACTGAACCAAGTAGACGACATAT
>CAVUEP010000035.1:0-8903 GCA_963740395.1 uncultured beta proteobacterium | reverse complement strand
TACGTGACGCGGCGCCCCGACGACATCGGCAAGTTCCGCACGCCCTCACTGCGCGAGTTGCGCGACAGCGCGCCCTATATGCACAACGGGGTGTTCGCCAGCTTGCGCGAAGTGGTCGACTTCTACGATCGTGGCGCCGGTGCTGCGCCCAACAAGCCGGCCTGGCTGCGGCCCGCTGGGCCTGAGCGAGGCGGACAAGCGCGACCTGCTCGCCTTCCTCGACGCGCTCAGCATGGACCAGCCGCTGCTCATCGATGCGCCGGCCCTGCCACCCTATGCGCCCTTGCCGGCGCCTGCCTCGCCATGAGCCTGCCTCCTGACCCTGACAGGGGCGACCGGCCCTGTGCCTGAGCCGGCGCGAGCTGCTGTTTGCCGGCGCGCTGGCACTGTCGACGCTGCCCGTGACCGCGTGGGCGGCGCCCGCCGACACCTCGCTGCTGAAGGCCGAGCACGCGCAGGCGCAGGATTGGCCGCATCGACGCGCTGACCGTGGACCAGGCGTTGTTCTTCGACTACCCGCGGCCGGGCATTGGCAACATGCTGGTCCGGCTCGGTGTGCCCGGCCGGCGGCGGGCGTCGGGCCTCGGCGCCGACATCGTGGCCTTCAACCTGCGCTGCACCCACATGGGCGGTGACCTCACGCACACGCTGCAGCGCCGGTCAGCAACTGCTCGGACCCTGCCCGCGCCACCTGACGACTTTCGACCTGACGCGCCACGGCATGGTGACCAGTGGCAGCGCCACCGAGGCCCTGCCGCAGATCGTGCTCGAAGTCGACGGCGACGAGGTATTCGCGGTCGGTGTCATGGGTCTGGTGTACGGGCAATTCGGCACCCGGGCTCCGACATGACGGCACCGCCCCTGCCACCCCGCCATGCCGACGTGCTCGGCACGGCCTGCGACTATTGCGCCGTCGGCTGCGGCTACAAGGTCTATCGGTGGCCGGTCGAGGCCGGTCGCGACGTCGGCGGTGCGGCAGCGGCCGACAACGCCTTCGGTGTTGATCTGCGCGCTGCGACCGCCCAGTCCGATGCGCCGCTGTGGCCGACGCCGAGCCAGCACAACATCGTTGCCCATGGTGGGCGTGCGCACCATGTGCTGGTGCTGCCGGACCACGAGGCGCGCGTCGTCAACCCGTACGGCAACCACTCGATGCGGGGCGGCACACTCGCGCAGAAATGCCACAACCCGGCCAACCGAACGCGCGAGCGCCTGACGCAACCGCTGTTGCGCGTCAACGGCGAACTGGTGCCGGTGTCGTGGGCGCTGGCGATCGACGTCATGGCCGAGATTTCGGGCCATGTGCTCAGGCGCTTCGGCGAGCATGCCTGGGCGGTCAAGAGCAACTCCTACCAGTTCTTCGAGAACACCTACGCCATCACCAAACTGGCATTGACCAGCGTCGGCACGCCCGCTTTCGCGCCGCACGACAAATGCGCCAACACGAACGATGCGACCGGCCTCGACGACGCCGGCATCGATTCGTTCTCGGCCTCGTTCGAGGACTGGGGGCAGTGCGACACCCTGTTCATGTCCGGCGTCGACCCCTTCGAGACCAAGACGACACTGTTCACGAGCTGGATCATGGGCGGCGCCAATCCGGATAAGACGCTGATCTTCGTGACACCCCACCGAACCGGCGGCGTGGCCTGGGGCGTCAAACAAGGTGGGCTGTGGCTGCCGATCATCCCCGGCACCGACACGATCCTGCACAACGCGCTGGCGCGCATCATCATCGAGCAGGGCTGGCAGGATCAGGCCTTCATCGAGCGCTGGATCAGCAACGCCTGGGAGAGTGATGCCGGCTACGGGCGCGGGACGCGCAACACCGGCTCGCAATGGCGCACGACCTGGGGCCGCTGGCAGAGCGACTGGCCCGACTACCGCCGCTTCATCCTCGGCCGCGACGAACACAAGCTCGACAACGCGGCGCGCCTGACCGGACTCGACCCCCGTGACATCCAGCGCTGCGCCGAGCTGCTCGCCAAACCCCGCGCCGATGGCAGCCGGCCCAAGTCCTCGTTCATGCTGGAGAAGGGCAACTACTGGTCCAACAACTACATGAACTCGGCCTCGCTTGCGGCGCTGGGGCTGATCTGCGGCGCAGGCAATCGCCCGGGCCAGGTCATCTCGCGCGGCGGCGGGCATCAGCGCGGCATGATCAGCGCCGGTGGCGCTGCAGGCTGGCTCAGCCCCGAGAAGTACCCCGGGCGACGCAAGAAGGACCTCAACGTCGACCGCTGGTTGATGGACGGCCAGCTGCGCTTTGCCTGGGTCTTCGGCACGACCTGGATCGCGGCGATGGCCGGCTCCGCGGCGCTGCAGGCCTCGATCGAACGCCTCACCGTGGCGAGCCCGCACCGGCCTGGGAGCGCCGAGCGGGCAGACATCGTCGATGCCTGGCGCCGGCGGGTCGATGCGGGTGGTCTGGTGCTGGTCGACTCGGACATCTACCCGGTCGAGCCGCTGGGCACGCGCTACGCCGACCTCGTGCTGCCCGCGGCGACCTGGGGCGAAGCGGACTTCACGCGTTGCAATTCCGAACGCCGGCTGCGCCTCTATTCCGGTTTCTACGATGCTCCGGGGGAGGCGCGGCCCGACTGGTGGGCGGTCCAGCAATTCGCGCGCCGCATGGGGTTCAGTGGTTACGACTGGCGTAACGCCAACGATGTCTTCGAAGAGGCCGCCGCTGCGAGCCGCAACGGCGTGCTCGACTACGCCGTCCTGGTGGCCGAAGCGCAGCGCGCGGGCCGCCCGGGCCATGCGCTGCTGCGTGACCTGGGCACCGAAGGCATCCAGACCCCGGTGCGCCTGCGTGACGGTGTCCTGGTCGGCACGCCGCGCCTGCACGATCCCGCCAATGACTGGGGCGCGCCGCCTGCGGCCGAAGTCGGCCACGCCTTCCTGAGCAGTTTTCGCACCCACACCGGCAAGGCACAGTTGCTCAAGACGCCCTGGGATTTTCCGGGCTGGATCGAGTTCTACCGCGCGATTGCCCCGCGCGCGGCCAAGGACGAGATCTGGGTCACGAACGGCCGCGTGAACGAGAACTGGCAGTCCGGATTCGACGACCAACGCAAGCCCTACACGGCCTCCCGCGGGCCGCATCCGCTGATCTTCATTCACCCGAGCGACGCCGCACCGCAGGGCATCACGAGTGGTGACCGGGTGCGCGTCGTCAACGACACCGTCTACATCCAGACCGGGATGCCGCAGGGCGTGTTCGAAAACGACCTGGGTTTCGACAGCCTGCTCGCAGCCGGCCACATCCAGGTCACGCAGGGCGAATTCGAGGCCCTGGCGGTGGTCAGCGAGGACATCCGGCCCGGCGTGGCCAAGGCCAACTTCAACTTCCCCGGCGCACCGGCGAATGCCGTGTGCCATGCGGTGCCGGATCCGGTGACGAACAACTACCGTTACAAGCTCGGGCGCGGCCGGCTCGAGCGCCTGGGCGAGTCGCCGCTCAAGCAGCGTTTCGACGGCGTCTCGCTGAAGCGGCGCGGCGTCGCCTGAAGGCGGCGTCTCTCAACGCGCCGGCTCGTCGCGCAGGACGCCGGCGCGCGACGCAAAGACCCAGGTGCCGTCTGCAGCTGCCAATGCGGCGGTGAGCGAGAGCCGATCGGCGCGCGTGCGCTCGGTGAAGCTGCGTCCACCGTCGGTGCTGTGGGTGACCAGGCCTTCGAGGCCGATCGCAATGACGTCTTTGGCGCGCGCTGCAAATCCCGTAACCGAACTCCGACTGCCGCTGACCACCGCCGTCCAGCGCTGGCCTGCATCATCACTGCGGAACATCGATCCGCGCTGGCCACCGACCAGCAGCGTACCGTCGGCCAGCGCGATGCCGCTCCACAGCGAACCCTTGTAGCCGGTCGACAAGTAGTGCCAGGTGGCGCCGCGGTCGGCCGAGCGCAGCAGCATGCCGCGCTCGGCGGTTGCGTAGAGTGCGCCCTGGGCGTCAGCGAAAAGCGACAGCAGGTTCAGGTCGGCACGCTTGGCGCCGGGCGGCGGCGTGAGCGGGCGCTCGGTCCAGGTGCGGCCACCGTCGTCGGTGGTCAGCACGAGCGACCACAGACCCACCGCCACCCCATGCCTGGCATCGAAGAAGTGCAGCGCGAACAGCGGACGGTCCTGCTCAAGGTCGAGGCGCTGCTGTTGCCAGGTCTCGCCGCCGTCGGCGCTGGCCAGGATCGCCCCCCAATGACCGGCCGCCCAACCTTGTTGCGCATCGACGAAGTGCACGCTGGTGAGCGTTGCGTCGAGCGGAACCGCCCTGGCCTGACGCACCGTGCGCCCCTGGTCGTCGCTGAGCAGGACGACGCCCAGTTCGCCGACCGCGACCAGACGCGGCCCGGCCCAGCTGGCACCGAGCAGCATGGCCTTGAGCGCGGCCGGTGCCGTCACGGCGGCGTGCGGTCGTGGTCGCGCCAACTCGGCACTCGGCGCTGCGCCGAGCAGCGTCGCGCCTGCCGCGAGGGCACCGAGGATCGGCAGCAGGAGCAGGCGCTTGATGGTCATCGGTCTGTCGTCTTCAGTGGTCGAGCAGCCCGGACGCGCGGACCGGTCCGCGGCGCGGGAACAGCCGATTGAGCCAGACCGCGAAGGCTGGCAGCACCGTCATCGCCATCACCATGTTGATCATGAACATGAAGGCGAGCAGCTTGCCCATGTCGGCCTGGAACTTGAGATCCGAGAACGACCAGGTGGCCACGCCGATGGCCAGCGTGATCGCGGTGAAGATCGTTGCCATGCCGACCTCCAGGATCGAGTGTTCGAGCGCCTTCACGATCGGCTGGCCGTCGGCCAGGTGCAGCTGCAACCGGTTGTAGATGTAGAAGGCGTAGTCGACGCCGATGCCGACCGCGAGCACCATGACGGGCAGCGTCGCCACCGTCAGACCGATGTCGAGTGCCTTCATGAAGGCATAGCCGACGAAGGTGCCCACGGTCAGGGGCAGGCAGCAGATGAGCACCGCGCGCCAGTCGCGGTAGACGACAAAGACCAGCACGGCAATGACGCCATAGACGTACAGCATCATCGGCAACTCGCTGCTCGCCACGGCTTCGTTGATGGCCGCCAGCACGCCGGCATTGCCGGCCGCCAGCCGGACCGTCACACCGGGCAGCGGCTCGCTGGCACGGAACTGCTTGACGGCGCTGATGACGCGGTTGATTGTTGTCGTCTTGTGGTCGGCCAGATAGAGGTGGGCGGCCGTCATGCTGCAGTCCTTGCGCATGGTTCCTGGCACGCGCGAGACCTCGACCGACAGGCCGGCGTAGTTGGCCGGGTCGATCGGGATCACGGCCATCTTCGGGTTGCCTTCGTTGTAGCCTTCGTTGTACTGGCGCAGCTGGCTCGAGTAGGCGTCGATCGACAGCACACCTTCGACCTCGCGCATGGCATGGACGAAACGGTCCTGGTACAGGCCGATCGCGACCGACTCGCAGGAATCGGGCGGCGCCTCGAACACCACCGACAGCCAGTCCAGACCGGTGTTGTAGCTCGACGCGATCGACACCGCGTCGAGGTTGAAGCGGGCCTCGGCGCGCAGTTCCGGCGCACCCGCCTCGAGCGTGCCGACGATCCGGTCATGGCTGTAGGCGGCCGCCGCGATCAGCACCACGCTGGCCGCTGCCAGAACGACCAGGGCCGGACGCGGCTCGGCGGTGCGCGCGACCAGTCGCAGCCAGCCTGCACGCCGCTCGCGCGATCGCATCTGGCGCGCCGCGTAGTCGGCGTCGACCTTCACGTAGGACGCCGCGAGCGGCAGCATCACGAGGTTGGTGACGATCTTGTAGGCCACGCCGAGCGCGGCCGTGATGGCCAGCTCGCGCACCATCGGAATCGGGATCAGCATCAGCGTCACGAAGGTGACGAGGGCCGTGACGAGCGCCAGCGTGCCGGGCACGAGCAAGCCGGTGAAGCTCGCGCGCGCCGCGGCTTCGCTGCTCTTTCCGTGCGAGATCTCGCGCACGATGAAGTTGATCTGCTGCACGCCGTGCGAGACACCGATCGCGAACACGAGGAAGGGCACCAGCACGGCCAGCGGGTCGAGCCCGAAGCCGAGCAGACGCAGGGTGCCGAACTGCCACACGAGCGAGGTCAGCGAGCAGGCCAGCGGCAGCAGGGTGAAGCGCCACGAGCGGCAGTACCAGTAGACCGCCGCCGCGGTCAGCAGCAGGGCAACGAGGCAGAACTCGAGCACCGCCGATGCGCCGGCGGCGATGTCACCGATCTGCTTGGCAAAGCCGATGATCTGGACCTCGAAATCAGCGTCCTCGAAGCGCGTGCGCAGGTCCTCGAGCACCTGGTTGTAGGCCACGTAGTCGATGCGCACACCGCTCGCGTCGAACTCGTTCAGCTCGGCCGTGATCATCGCGCCGGCCTGGTCGTGCGCCACCAGCGAGCCGACGAAGCCACCTTGGCGCGCGGTGCGTGCGATCGACTGGATCGTCGCGTCGTCCAGGCTGTCGGTGGTCACCGTGCCCGGGATCAAGGGGTCGGCCCGAAAGCCCTCTTCGGTGATCTCGTTGACGAACGCGTTCGGCGTCCACAAGGAGGTCACGCTGCCGCGTGAAACATTGGGCAGGAACATGACCGCCTGGGTCACGTCGTACAGCCGCGTCAGGCCAGGCCGGGTCCAGATCGTCCCGCTGCGTGCACGCACGACGACCGTCAGGCGGTTCGCGCCGATCAGGTCGTCGCGGTAGGTCCGGAAGGTCTCGATGTACTCGTGGCCGACCGGCATCTGCTTGTCGAAGCCGGCTTCCATGCGCAGTTGTAGCGCGAACCAGCCGCTGACCGCAGTGAGCAGGACCAGGCTGGCAAGTACAGCAGCCCGGTGCGCGAACAGCAGGGTCTCGATGCTGCGCAAGGTGCGCGTGAGCATCGAACCTTGAGCATCGGGGGGGTCAGGGGCTGAGGGCATGGGGAAACACGGGAAAGCGTCTGGCGGCGCTACGCCTCAGCCGCGGCCGGTGTCAACCGGCCGCGTTGCGTCGGGGTCAGAAGTTGCGTGACAGGAAGGCGCCGTAGAAATTGCGGTCGCCGTAGGGTTGATCGAAGGAGGACTTGCCCCCGCTGTAGCGTGCTGCATTGATGCCGATCTGCCAGTTGGCCGGGTTCTGCGTGAAGAGCACGTAGAAGTTCGCGATCTTGGCGCCTGCCATGAAGGTCGCTCCCAGGTTCGGCGTGCGGCCCGAGACGGCATGGAAGAAGTACAGGCCCGGGGTGACCTGCCAGCCCGGGATCACCGAGCCGTCGTAGACCCAGCTGAAGTCGAGGTTGTAGCCCCACGAGGTCTTGGTGCCGGCGCCGTAGACGGTGGCGCCGCCGTCGTCCGACCAGTTCCAGAGGCCGGCTGCCGGCAATTGGGCGACCGGCGTGCCGTCGGGCGCGTTGCGCAGCAGGACCGACTTCAGGCCCGGGTAGTGGATGACCACCGCTTCGGCGAGCAAGGTCGCCGTGTCGGCGCCGAGCAGGTTCAGGAAGGCGCCATGGTCGCCCGGTGTCAGGCTGAGCAGACCCGTGACATGGGCTTGCCAGCGCTTGCCGTCGACGTATTGCTGGCACTCGCCGGCGGGCGCGAACCCGTCGATGTTGTTGCCCTCCTGGCCCGGGTTGAAACAACCGGACAGTGCGATGGCGTCCTTCGGCCGGTAGGACAGCTCGGCGCCGATCGCCCAGTCGCCGAGCGGGAAGCTGACCGACGCGCCGTACAGCTTGCGGTTGGGCTGGAACACCCACTGGGCCTCCGACTGGCCGTTGATGAAGCGCAGGTTGGGGGTCTTGTCGTGGTAGTTGAGCGCATAAAAGCCGTAGTTGGCCGAACTGCCTTGCGGCTGCCAGCGCAAGGCCATGCCCCACTGGCCACTGTTCTTGGGCGTCACATCGGCCGCGAGCGGGATCGACGGGAACTCCGGCTCACCGATCGCGGCGGCCGAGGCCGGATCCGGCCCGAGGTAGATCGGCTGGCGCCCCTTGTCATAGAGGTCCACCGGCGACCAGTAGCCGCCCACCGGCGGGAACTTGGTACGGTTCCAGTGCAGCTGGTAATAGGCCTCGGCGCTGACGCCGCCGCCGAGCGAGCCCGAGACATTGATCATCGGCGCCGGCAGGAAGGCTTCCTTGAGCTGGGTGCCGGGTTGCGACAGGCGCTGGATGTCGACCGCGTTGGTGGAGTTGATGCCACCGGGCAGGAACAGGCTCTCGCCCCAGTTGAGGTACTGGTTTCCGACGCGCACGCCAAGCCGGCGGCCGTCGTCGAGCTGGGTCTGCTTGCCGACCCACAGGTCGAGCAGGCGCACGTCGTTGACGATCTGGCCCTTGGCGTCGGACGACAGCGGCGTGCGCGCCGTGTCGTCGGCCTTGAAGTCGTGCATCCAGCTCGCACGGCCGAGGAACTTCCAGCCATCGGGCATGTTCAGCAACAGCTCGTGGTTGCCCTTGAGGTAAGTGGTGAACAGGTCGCCCTTGCGGTAGTTCAGGTTGCCGTCGTCACCACTGCCCCAGCGGAAGATGTCGGCCGCGTCGCAATAGGCCAGGTCGCCGACGAGACTGCAACTCGGGTTCTTGGCGCGTGAGCCCAGACCGATCGTGATCGTCGAATCGAAGTTGCCGCGCACGCCGCCCTCGGCGTCGAAGGTGAAGGCCTGTGCGGCGCCGCCGCAGCAGATGAAGGCGGCGAGTGCGAGGCTCCCCGGGAGGGCCTGCTGGAATCGGCTCATGCTTGTCTCCTGTGCGTGGGTGTCGGTCGAGCGTCAGCGGTCGCTGATCGCGCGCAGGTTGTCCGAGGTGTAGAAGTCCGTGCGAAAGCGCGGCCCGCCGGTGTCGGTCACCCAGCGCACGTCGCTGCCGGTGCCGGCGGCGTGCATGTCGAACAGGTAACGTCCCTCGGTGAGGTTGTG
>CAVUEP010000034.1:0-3390 GCA_963740395.1 uncultured beta proteobacterium | reverse complement strand
GCACTCGGCGGCCAGGTACGGGCGCGCGGCGTTGGCGCCGGGCAGGCCGAGGACCTCGACCGCGCACACCGTCGGGTTGTCGAGCAGCTGGGCCATCGCCTGGCGCAGGCTCGCATCACTGACGGTCCAGGCCGGGTCGGCCATCACGGCCGCGCCGAGCGCCATCAGCGCGCTGCGGTTCCTGCGAACTTCCTGCTCGCGTTCGTCGCGCACGAGCGCCTGCGCGACGAGCACCGCCAGGACCGCTGGTGCGACGACACCGGCCACGATGGCCAGCAGTGCTGTGGTGCGTATGGAGAGGGTCGGCCAGCGCATGCTTCGGATCGCTATTTGGCACGGGCCGCCAAGGCCTGGTCGATGCGGGCCATCCAGTCGTCGGGCAGGTCCTGGCTGCAATAGAGGTGGCGCGATGGGCCCTCGCGCAGATCGCTGAATTCCAGGACCCGCAAGCCGGGCGTGGCCAGGGCCGTGGCCTCCTCGGGCGCGACGATCATCCAGTCGGCACGCCCAGCGAGCAGCATGCGCGCCATCTGCGCGTTGTCGGTGGTCGTGCGCTCAGGCGCGCGCGCGGCCTTGGCGATCAGCTCGTCGAGCTGTGCGCCATAGGAATAACCTTCCTTGATCAGAAGTCGAAACTGCGCGCTGCGAAACAGCTCGGTCGACGGCATCCCCGAGCCCAGCGGCAACTCGTCGCGCACCAGTGCACCGAAGGGACGGTCGCGGTAGAGCGCGCGGCTGAACTTGCCATGCGCCTCGCGCTGCGCCGACCTGAACCAGCCAACACCACAGTGCAATCCGCCGCCTGACTGGATCAAGGCCAGCTGCCGCTGACCCTGGTGTCAGCGTCCAGGTGAACGGCATCGCGGCTGCGCGCAGCGCGCGTTCGGCAGGCGAGGCGACGAGGCCGACCACGTTGCCGTTGCCCACGGCGCTGGAGTAGGGCGGGCGGTCCTGATAGTGCAGCGTGACGGTCTGAGCCGTTGCCGCACCCAGCATGAGCAGACCCAGACCCGACACGAGGACACGCTGCATGCGGGCCATTCTGCATCGGTTACGCTGGCAGACCGTGAAAATCCTGTTCTGTGGCGAGCTCGATGACGACGAAGTCACGCTCTGGCTGGGCGAACTGGCGCGTGCATGGCCGCAAGGCGAGTGGCTGCGGCCCGATGCGGCGCGCGAGTCGGCCCACCTGGTGCGCGCGGCTGTCGTTGCAAGACCACCACCAGGAAGCCTGAAGGGTTATCCCAATCTGGCCTTGATCCAGTCGCTGTGGGCAGGTGTCGACAGCCTGCTGGCCGACCCGACCCTGCCGGCCGATGTCCCGCTGGCCCGCATGGTGGACCCGGCCATGAATGTCGCGATGGCCGAGACGGCGCTGTGGGCCACCTTGTCCTTGCAACGCGACTGTTTCCGCTACGCGCAGCAGCAGCAGGCGCGGCGCTGGCAAGCCTGGCCACAGCGGCGCGCCGACGAGTGGCGTGTCGGGGTGCTCGGCCTGGGCGAAATGGGTCTGACGGTCGCGTCGAGGCTGCACGCGAATGGCTTCGACGTCATGGGGTGGGCGCGCCGACCACGCAGCTTGCCGCGCGGCGTGACGGGCTTCTTCGGGGCCGAGGCCCTGCCGCGCATGGCGTCCCGATGCGACATGCTGATCAACCTGCTGCCATTGACCGATCAGACGCGTGGCCTGCTCGCGCAGCCGCTGTTCCAGGCCATGCAACGCGGCGCGCGCCTCGTCAACCTCGGCCGTGGTGCACACCTGAACGAGGCCGACTTGCTGGCAGCGCTCGACACAGGGCAACTCTCGCATGCGGTGCTCGATGTGTTTGCAGTCGAACCACTGCCCGCAGCGCACGCTTTCTGGGCCCGCCCCGACATCACGATCCTGCCCCACGCGGCCGCCGCGACCGACCCGCGCAGCGCGGCTGCGGTGGTTGCAGCCAATCTGGATGCATTGCTCGAAGGGCGAGCCCTGGCACACCTGGTCGAGCGCGCGCGTGGATACTGATCCAGGCGCGTCAGATCGTGCGGCACCGCCCGACCCTGTTCGCCTGGAGAACATATGGAGACATTGAAGACCCAAGTCGCGATCATCGGCGCCGGCACGGCGGGCATGACCGCCTACCGAAGCGCACTCGCGCACACGAGCGACGTGCTGGTGATCGAAGGCGGGCCGTACGGCACGACCTGCGCGCGCGTCGGTTGCATGCCGAGCAAGCTGCTGATCGCCGCGGCCGAGGCGGCGCACATGATCGAGGACGCACCCGCCTTCGGCGTGTTTGCGGGCCCGCCGCGCATCGACGGTGTCGAGGTGATGCGCCGCGTGCGCAGTGAGCGCGACCGCTTCGTGGGTTTCGTGATCGACGCGGTCGAACGCTGGCCCGATGCGCACCGCGTCCTCGGCCATGCACGCTTCGTCGACGACCATGTCCTGCAGGTCGGCGAGCACACCCGCATCGAGGCCGACCGCATCGTCATCGCCACCGGCTCCCGGCCCGCGGTGCCGCAGGGCTGGCGCGATGCGTTGGGAGAGCGCGTGATCGTCAACGACGACGTGTTCGAGTGGCAGGATCTGCCGGCCTCGGTTGCCGTCGCGGGCACCGGCGTCATCGGCCTCGAACTGGCGCAGGCCCTGCACCGGCTCGGCGTGGGCGTCAGGTTGTACGGCCGCGGCGGGCGCGTCGGTCCGTTGACGGATCCTGCGCTGCAGGCCGAATCCGCGCGCGTGTTCGGCGCCGCCCTGCCGCTCAATGCGCTGGCCAAGGGCATGCAGGTGCGGCGCGACGGCGACCGCGTCGTGGTGCAGGTGCCGGGCCAGGCCGACGAGCATTTCGACTGGCTGCTGGCCGCCACCGGGCGCCATCCGAACGTCGACGCGCTCGGGCTGGCCAATACGAGCCTGCCGCTCGACCCCGGCGGCGTGCCGGTGTTCGACCGCCGCACTGGCCAGGTCGGGGTCAGCCATGTGTTCATCGCGGGCGACGTGGGCGAACGCCATCCCCTGTTGCACGAGGCCGCGGACGACGGCCGCATCGCCGGCGACAACGCAGGACGCTTCCCGGACGTGCGCGTGCGACCGCGCCGCGCGCCGCTGTCGGTGGTGTTCAGCGACCCGCAGATCATGAGTGCCGGCCTGGGGCATGCGGCCCTGGTCGACGCCGGGATTCAATTCGAGACCGGCAGGGTCTCGTTCGACGACCAGGGGCGCAGCCGCGTCATGCGCAGGAACCAGGGCGCGCTGCATGTCTACGGCGAACTGGCCACCGGACGTTTCCTGGGTGCCGAGATGATCGGCCCGGCGGCCGAGCACATCGGCCACCTGCTGGCCTGGAGCGCACAGCGTGGCGACACGGTGCAGGACATGCTCGACAGCCCCTTCTACCACCCGGT
>CAVUEP010000033.1:0-88249 GCA_963740395.1 uncultured beta proteobacterium | reverse complement strand
ATTTTTTTGATGGGTCTCGAGTTTGTCCCAACGGTACATAAACTCCTAAATAAGGTTAACATATTGTATAAGGTTAAGGATCAGCAAGATGGCCGTTACTTTTGGTTCAAATAAATTTGAAATGCGATCGCCTCTCATGCATGTTGCAATCCGGCATTTGTTGATTGTTGTTGTTTCTTTCCTACTACTTGTCTTTCGTCTCTACTCACAAGCATCAGTTACAGTAGTAATTAGTAATAAGTTACCGTATTGTTCAACTACTTTACATCAAATCAACTCATGAAAACCACCACTACTACCATGACGATGATGGACGAATTACAGGAACAAGTATCGACATATATCCAACAACAATTTGAAGCCTTTCAATTATTGGAAGACCATGATCATGATAGTACTTCTTCCTACAATCCAGCAGTTGCTGCAAGTCGAGCAGCAAGTATTAAGAAACATATTCAAATTTTAATACTTAATCATGGGATCGACAAGTTGAATCTATCATCAGAAACTTCTTCCAATGACGATGTTCATCATCATGTATCACAACTTATCAGTCCCTTACTATTACAATACGTTGATAGTGCTGTCACAATGGAAACCACGAACGACACGAAGGAAACTATTAACCGTGTATTTGATTTAGTTTCAGCATTGATGTGTTCTTTCGTATTTACTACTACTACCACAATACAGAAAACAACACATTGAATGGTGTAGGAGAAATTATTGATCGTATCCAATTATTTTCTGTTGTTTTGATGGAACGACTACGTTCCCAAGCATGTGTCTTGTTGAAATACATCGCATCACATATTGAATTTAGTATGACGTTGTTGTTGAAAAAGAAGAACCGTTCTAATAACAATAACATTGATAACGACAACGATGTCCTTCTTCATCAAACATTGTTGGAACATTTACAAGAAATATTACTCCCCCGATTAACTGATAAGAGTCAAGTCGTACGTCAAAATGCTATTCAAGCTATTGGTAAATTACTTGTATCAATGAATCCATCTTCTTCTACTTCATCAAAATCAAACAAACAAAACACGGATAACGATTCTGATGAAGAAGAAGACGAGGAGGAAGACGAAACCACCAGCAGCAGAGCATTAGAAGGGTTACTTTGGTCGATGTGGCATGATCCTTCTGTTGCTAATCGTGTGGAGGCTGTACAGGCGGTACCGATTACAACAGATACTATTGATCATATCATTGCACGTATCCGTGACGTCAAAGAAAAGGTCCGTGTTGCAGCCTTGGACGTGTTACGTACCATGAAGACCGACCCACGAAAAGTTATGAATGAAGATCATTACTGTGAAATCATTCAACGTGGATTGACGGAACGTTGTGAGGCAACCAAAACAGCAACCATCAAATTGATCTGTACGAAATGGATGAAGGTTGCTAAATTCGATCCGGTAGAATTGCTACGTCTTATGGGTGCTACCGTCAATGACGAAGAATGTGAAAAGACCTTAAAGGTCATCTTACAAACAGTCCGTTCAGGAGACTTCACGGCCATGGATGAACTTAGTGATCCTGAAGTTCGATCCTTGTGTGCTAATATCGATAATTCGATGATTCAATTGAAGGATGATACCGTCGTCTTCGATGAATACCAACTTTTCTACACTCGAGTTGCTTGCAGTACTGCCAAGGAATCTACCGATTTGACGTACGTTCAGAAGGAAGATCTGATTTCGAAGATCACTCCCGACATCCCTGCCCTTTGCGGTTTGTTCCAAAAACACATGCAACGATTCATTGAATCGATTGAAGAAGAGGATCAAGAAAGTGAAGACCAAGAATGCTTCGTCTGCTTGCAACTTCTTCAGTTGGCAAAAGTAGCAGGTCTTCAAGAAGAGGGTAGCCGTCGTCATTTTGCTAATGTCATGGTCAAAACCTTGGCATCACCGGACACTCCGGAAGATCTTGTAGAAGAATGCGTCGAATCTCTTCGTGTTGCCAACGACGATAATGAATTTGAATTCTTCAATGCCATTTCTGTCGTCCTTACTGGTTTGATGTCATCTGAGGGAGAGGACGATTTCGTCATGGACGAATCTAAAGAAACTGAACGAAATTCGCGCATCCTTTTCATTTTCTCTGTTGTGTTAGAAAATGCCGTATCAAGTCTATCGTCTCATGATTTATTTGATAATATGGTCAAAATCATTCTTTCTGCTGTCACAAGCTCCAACAGATCCATCCGTGAAGTTGGTATTAGCTGTTTCGGCAAGCTTGGGCTATTCTCTGACGAATCGACCGTCTTGAATGAATTCAAACCCATCCTCCTCAAGATCGTCGCTAACGATCGAGAAGCGCTCCAATGCAGAGGTCAAGCTTTACTCGCCTTGGCAGATTGGGCATTGCTGTACAAGGATGTTTTAACACCTTATCAAGACAACGATGGACAGTCTTTGACACTCCTAGAGTTTGTTCATGACATGATGCAACATGCAAACAAATCGATCGCTTCTATTGCTGCAGAAGTGGCAGCAAAGTTGTTGTTCTCTGGCCGAGTTTCAGATCATGACCTTGTCGGACGTCTCTTGGCTTGTTTCTTGGACCCCAACCGCCAGAAAGATACTGAGGACGAAGACACGGACGATGCATCTACCGAAGTGGGTTCACCCTTGAGACTTCAACAACTTCTCAGTCTCTTTTTCCCGGCATTCTGTTTGAAATCAGATGAATCGCGGCGTTTTCTCCTCGGTTCGATTGGTAGTGCCATGAAAGTTGCAGGGTCTCTTCCAAAGACAAAGAAACGGCCTCTCGTGTTCCCACTGGTCAAGTTAGCGGAGTACGTATGCTCTATTATCGCACAAAGTCACCTCGCCGCAAAAGAAAATACAGAAAATGATAAGGAGCTTAATACCGACGAAGTGTTCTTCGCTGGAAGCCTTCAAGTTGCAAGGTTCCTTGTCAAGCATGAAGGGGATCTATCCGTGACACAACGCAGGTCGTTATGCAAGTTCCTTGGCGGGCAGAATTTCGAAGCGTCCTCAATTGACAAGGCTTCGCTTCGTAAATTGAAGGGTTATGTGAACGATCTTTCGTTCATGTCCGATTCGTCAAGTGTAAAATCACTTGGTCCATTGGTAGAAGTATTGCGTGATGTAGAAGGGGGTGTTGACGACGACGATGATGGTATTGAAGCTGAGCCAGCTGAAGCTACTGGCGATGCTTCTAGTGACGAAGAAACAGTCACTGAACACAGCTCTGGAAACGAGGAAGATGACGATGCAGAGAGCGCAGGAGAGTCTACGGTAGACGATGTACTGATGGACAGTTTGGCCACGCTTACGATGAAAAGCAAAGAAAATCCAACCGGACTATCATCTGCTAAGGCTTCTCACAAAAGTAGAAGATCATCATCGCAAAGCACTGTTAGTATTCTCGAGTCTTTAGGAAGTCCAAATCATGTGTGAAGAGGTTGTTAGTTTACGTAAAAATGTATTTTTATGTTCGAAAGAAGTCAAGGGAGAAATGCGAAATCCTTCCTTGATTTCATATGTGTAGTAATCAGATTAAATCTTGCTGATAGTTTCTAATAAATATCAACCAAAGAAATCAATGAAATCAATTATCTATCCCATATACTTAATAAAACATGAAAAGCTTACTTATAGTTCCACCCGTGTGTGTTTTGATAGACGAGAAGCTGGTGTAGAAGCATCGTCTACTGATTTTTCAGAAATTATCCTTGCCTTTTCTGCTGGATGGCCACTTCCTAATGAGCTATCGGCGCTATCCTCGGAAAAAGAATCCGAACGAGACTGGTGAAATGATGGGAGGTTCAGTCTTGATGAGACGTACAGGAGGGCGACCAGGTCCGTCTCCGCAGGGATAGTGCCAGGCCCGGAGGCTCAGGATCAGATCCTCAACGACGAGCGACTGCTCGGCCGAGCAACTGGAGAAAGATGGGGTTGACACCATCAAGACGGATCGATCCTGAAGGTTCTTCGATTTCTGCTAGGTAGGAAACGCCGAGGTGTGGATGCACTGGCTCTCCCCCGCGCGGCGCCGGCTGAGCCGTCGGCCAGGGCGACCACCGCTGCCGGCCCGATCAACGAGCGACCTGCTCGGTGGGGGTTCTGCATGCCCTGGCGCGCCCAGCGGCTGTTCGCCAAGCTGCTGGAGCGCCCGACGGATGAAGACGATGAGCCGCGACAGCAACCGCATCTACAGCTACCTGCACGAGCCCGCCACGCACAGGCCCGGGCCGATTCCCAAGGCCTGGCCGGAGCCCCGCGCGACGCGGCCGAGCGCGCGCTGGACGAGCCGCGGGCACGTCGAGCGCGCACTCGGTGAGGCGTCGACCTGAGCCGAAGCTGCGCTCTGGTTCGATGCCGGTGAAACGCTGGCGCATGGAGAAGCGGTGCGGAGCTCCGCCACCGGCCAGCGCTGTACCGATGCAACGACCAGCGCCATGTGCCCGGAACGAACGGCGAGTCGGACCCGGGCGGGAGGGACATGGCTCTTCCCTGATGCGCGTCGGGCCGATGCAGCGTGGCCGAGAGCCGCCGATGTGGCGCCCTGGTCCAGGGCGCGCTTGATCTGCTCAAGCAGTGGGCCGAAGACGGCCTGGTGCGAGCGATGACTTCGCCGGCCCAGGACCCCTGCTGATCGAGCTGTTCATGTCTGACCCCAGTCACCTCATCGATCACCGCGCCGTCGGGCCCAGAAACTCCGCGACCAAGACCGCACGGATGAACCACCGCATCTCAGCCGGCGTGATCGTCGAGCAAGACAACCGAGTGCTGCTCGTCAGGCACAAGCGGCCTGGTGTCTACGACTTCTGGGCGGCGCCTGGTGGCGGCGCGCAAGGATCGGAAGAGCTTGCGCAAGCGGCGTGCCGCGAGGTGAGGGAAGAAACAGGGCTGGTTGTTCACCCCGGTCCCATGCTCTACATCGAAGAGTTCCACAGCCCGGAAACGCGGCACTGCAAATTCTGGTTCAAGGGCCTGCAAGTCAGTGGGGCTCTGTCTACCGCAGCGCCGGAAGCCGTTTCAGAGTACATCGTCGAAGCAGCGTGGCTCACTCGAACCGAGCTCGAGTCCCGGCAAGTGTTTCCTGAGGTGCTTGTCCGCCAGTACTGGCAAGACAGGCAGCAAGGGTTCGCTGCTCCGCGCTACCTCGGTCTGCGCAAGATGGAGTTCTGGTAGTGCGCAGCGCCAGGAATACAGTGCGGCCTAACCCCTCGCTCAAGCGGAGCGCCAACGGCATGCCGCCGCTGGGCTTCATTTCATTCTGGCCCAGCGTCGTCCTGCCGCTGTCGCCCGCTTAGCTCGAACGTTAGAGCGCATGTTCACACTAATCCGCATCGCGGCAATCGTGCTTGGCCTAGCGCTCGCGTCTGGTCCAGTGCTGCTTTCGCTCGTTGTTGCGGGCGTTGAGCCATCGCGGCCTGTGCAGTTCTCGTGGGTGGCACCGTTCGCAATCGGCGGCCTAGCCGCAGGGGCCGGTTGCCTTGCCGTTGCCGCCTTCGCGCGCAGCATCGCCTCGGCTCCCCCCCATCTGCGCTTGCTCGTGGGCTTCCTTGTTGTTGTGCCAGCGCTGCTCGCGGTGTATCTTTTGGCCGCTACCGGAGTGCTCGTCATGGTCGGTCTATCTCTGGCCGTTCTTGCCTGTACGGCGCTTGTCGCCGTTCCATGCGCTTGGCCTGCGTGGCTAATGCGCTCTAACCTGTCATTGCAGCAGACCGCCTCCGGCGGCCGCTGAATTCCGACGTTAAGTTGCGCATGGTCAGCTTGCTCGTCGCCGGCGCAGCGTTTTTTTTGTACCTCGCTCTCGCAATTTTTTTGTACCAGTGGCTCGCAGCTCGTATCTCCCGCAAGGCGCTTAGCTTCTTCAGCGCGGTGGCGATCTACTGGCTTGTGCTTGCCGCAACTCCATGGGTTCTCATGTGGTTTGGGTTTCGCATCGGTGGGCACATCTATCAGAGCTTTCCCGCGGTTCGCGAAGCTGCTTGGGACGTTGGCTTGGCGCTTACCGTCTACATCGGCATGTTCTTGTCGTACATAGTGGGCGCCGTGAGCGGGTGCGTCGCGCCCTGGTTTCTTGCAAGTCGCAGCCGCGTCGCCAATGGCACGAGCGCAACTTAACCAGGTGCTGGAGCGGCGGTCGAAAGTGCTCTGTACATGGAACAACAAGACATCGCGATCCCAATACTTCCGAGCCGCTCGGTGAGCGACACGGTCGCGTTCTACAAGCGCCTTGGATTCGAGGGCGGCGCGCATGAGTTCGACAGCGGGTACGGCATCCTCAGGAGGGGGCCGGTCGAGATTCACTTCTTCACGCACAAGGAGCTTGTGCCCGCAGAGTCTTCAGCTGGCTGCTACATCCGGGTGACGGATGTCGAGAGCTTCTATCAGTCGTGTTTGTCCAGTCAGCTTCCACGCGCAGGCATACCGCGCATGGACACTCTGGAAGACAAGCCATGGGGCCTACGGGAGTTCGCGATCCTTGACTTGGATGGGAATCTCATCCGTATTGGTCAAGTCATCGCGAAGTAGAGGCATGCTTGGCCCGCTGCCACCGCCGCCTAGCCCGTCGCTCAAGCGGAGAGCCAACGGCACGCCTTCGCTGACATTCATTTCATTCTGGGCCAGCGCCGTCCTGCCGCTGTCTCCCGCTTAGCTCCAACGTTCAGCGTCATACAAATCCCACAGTGCCCTATGACGTACCGCCTAGCCTTCGTTGCGATTTTCGCCCTCTTCATCGCCTTGCCTGCGCCAGCGCAAACTCCTGATGAAGAGAATGCCCTTCGTCGCTCTGTCGACCAGCTTCGTGCATCCGTTGGTCTCTGGAACGTGACGACGGATTTCCTTAAGCCCGATGGCACGGTGGCCAGGTCAGTCACCGGCACGTACGAGTTCACTTGGGTCGTCCCGGATCGTGTCGTCTCCGGTAGGAGCGAAATCCCAGAGTTAAATCAGACGTCGGGGATCCTCTTCTACGTCAACGAGGCACGCCAGTCGATTGAGATGGTTTCCGTCGGCGCAGATGGCAATCTCTGGGTGATGACAGGCCCACTAGGCCAGGAGACTCGGACTACGACGCCCTACAAGACTGCCAGTGGCGGTACAGGAAGGCTTCGCTTCACCAGGTACAACGTGAACAAGGACGCGTTCGAGTCGCGGATGGATTACACGGAAGACGATGGCGCGACCTGGAAGCCAGGCAACCATCAGCTCTTTCGCCGATCCGGCGCGGCAGCGAAATGACGCCGAACCCCTCGCTCAAGCGGAGCGCCAACGGCGGGCCGCCAGGGCCCTCTTAGCTCGAACGTTAGGCGCCACACACATGCACCATCGCGGGCAACGAGTCTTAGCGTCCCCAACAAGTTCAGACGAAGCGCTACATGCCATTGAGAATGAGCTTCGCGCACTTCGGCCCAACGAAGTAGCCCGATCGGAACAACGCGTCGTCGCCCAGGAACTCACTGTCTCCGCGTTCCGATCTCCAGACTACAAAGTGACGCAGCTCAGCTTGTCGGTCGATGCAACGCCGGTGATGACTCGCATCAACTATGAGGCGACTGCGGAACCAATGTACCGCTGGCGCTACCTTGCGTGGTGGCTCATTCCACTGCTTTTCTCCATTGTTTTCAGCATCACACATTCACTTCTGGTCCTCCTTGCTTTGCCCGTTGGGGTTGCCTTGGTTCACATCGCGAACCGGCTCTTCCTCCCGCTATGGCTAGAGGAACTCGCATACAGGGTGGAGAAGCGCATTCAGCAACACGGTGTGGCAGGTGGCGCCTAGCATGTCGCTCAAGCGGAGCGCCAACGTTAGGCGGCGCAGGCCCGGTGGTCTTTCGGAGGCAAAGATGAACATCAAGGAGTTCATGCAGGGTTACAAGGCGGCATGGGAAGCCCGTGATCCAGCAATGTTCGCTGCACTGTTCCACGAGGACGGGAAGTACCACAACACCCCGTTCCAAGTTCAAGCCGGCAGAGCGGAACTTCTCGAATACTGGAAGCGCGTTCAGCTACAAGAAGATGTGCAGATCACCTTCGAAGTACTGGCTGAACACGGCGAAACAGGCATGGCGCACTGGCACGTCACATACCAAGTGGCATCTGAAGAGCTCTTTCAAATCTGGGCGCGTTCAACCGGAACGAGCGTGCCAAGCAGGAAGCCTGGAGAGCCGCTGCCAAGAATGGTGCTCGACGGTGTTTTGCAGGCAAGTTTCTCTAACGGCCTGTGCGCAGACGCTCGAATCTGGTGGCACAGCATTCCCCAGGCAGTATGAGCAGTAACGCGCCGCCCAACCGTCGTTCACGCGGAGTGCCAACGTTAGGCCTCGCACAGGCTGCGCACCTCGGGGAATGACCATGTTTGACCACGTCGTATTCGGAGCCAGCGACTATGCAGCGAGTAAAGCCTTCTTCCTAAAGGCGCTCGAGCCGCTCAACGTAGCTGTTGTCTCCGAGGGGCCGCTCGGTGTCGAGCTCTGCCGCCCAAACAACAACTCTTCCTTGTGCATCCGCCGAGAACCCGAGGCGAGGCCATCGCATCTTCACTTGGCATTCACGGCCGAAACTCGCCAGCAAGTCGACGCTTTCTATCGCGCGGCCCTAGCGGCAGGTGGCAAAGACAACGGTCCGCCCGGTCCGCGCCCCCAATACCACGCCAACTACTATGCGGCTTTCGTCATTGATCCGGACGGGCACAACATCGAAGCGGTTTGCCACGATCCCATGGCCTCATGAGCATGGTCACGAAGGCGAGGCCTAACAGGTCGCTCAAGGGCGACCCCCACCGGGAGGGCAGTGGCCGCCTTGGCGCCAACGTTGGGCGTCATGAGAAGCACTCACGCAAAGGGAACGTCGATGGAGCAACGTCCGGTGATCATCGCTGGGGGACTGAGTTTCATCGCGGGCGCTCTGGCTTTCGTGTCCGTCTTCAGCTATCTCGCGGCGAACTTCAACTACCCCGGAATTCTTGACGGCAGTGCCGCCGAGGTTCTGCCACGCCTACGTGCCGGCGGCTCAGTGATGGGAAGCAGTCTTTCAGCAGTGTTCTTGGGCCTGAATCTCTACCTCGGCAATTACATCGGCGAGTTCTTGGGCGAGATTTGCCTTGCCTTCTTCTTCCTTGTTACCGGCTTGTCGTTTGTCAGTGAATCACGCTTCCCGAAGTGGCTAGGCTGGTGCGGCGTGGTGTTCGCATCTCTCTTTGCGATCGGAGCGTTTCGGAACGTCACGTCCACGGTGCAGCCGATTGCCGATATCAACAACGCGCTGCTGCCGTTGTGGATGGTCGTCCTCGGGGTGTCACTCATCTGGTACTCGCGCAAGTCGTAGTTCCACGATGCCGCGCAACCATTCCATGGAGCGGACCCCCATGGACAAGCAGATTGCCGCGTTGCTCATCGCCGCGTCCTTGTGTCTCGCAGCCTGTGGTGGTGGAGTTGATGCCGGTGTCGAGATCACTTTCGACGCTGAACTGGAGATCTCAGGCAACCTGGTCATCTTGTCCGGGAAGTCCTACGTGCCCGAGGGCTCCACCTGCCCAAACAGCGGCGAGTACGTTCGCTCTGGCACCCTAGGCACGCACCAGATCACTTGGCGAAACGCCGCTACCGGTCTTAGTGGCACAGGTAGCGCGGAACCCTGGATCTGCAACGCCGAAGATGGTCGTGTCACGAGCTGGAGAAGCATCGCGCCCGTCTCGCTGGCACCTGGCGACAACACAATCACAGCAACGATGACTTCCTCTGGGCGTAGTTCATCGGCGTCAATGACGTTGCGGCCCGCCACATAGGTACGGACCGATTGAGGCACGTGCCTACGCAGCCCAACCCCTTGGTCAAGGCTGCGTAGGGACTTACCTCGAACGTCAGGCTGCCGCGAAGATCAGGACGTCTTACGTCACAGACGATCGGTTCGCCTGGATCGAAGACGGCAAAGTCCGATACCGCAAGGTCGACGAGGTTCTTGCAAGCCTGGCTTCTTTTCCTGTGGGTGTCGCAATTCGAACCGAGCTCAAGGACCTCACGGTTGTCCCTGTCGGGCAGTCGTCAGCGCACGCCTGGGAACCTTCCGAACGTCCGCCGGTGAGGGACCGGCCGGCCTTTCGTTGGGTGGGGCAGTCTCCGTCACGCTCGAGCGCTACGCCACCACATGGAGAATCGTGGGCGGCCATACGTCTTCGCCCAGCCGCCGGTAGCGCGCTGAGTTCAAGGCCTGGCCCCGCTGGCGGTACGCGGTACATTTTCGCCAGCCCGGGCCTGGCGTCCTTCCGTCTTCGCCCGCTTGGCTCGAACGCTAGGCATCGCATTCCAACCTGCCGTAGGACTCGTACCTTCTATGAACTTCAGCTCCGTCTGCATCGCACTCTTGATCGGTTTCGCTGCCTCGGGCAGCCAAGCGGCAGATCGCTTCGCGAAGATCGTCGATGAAGGTGGCGACCCCACCGTCACGTCTGGCGGCTTCGTCGTAAACCAGAAACGTGTGGCCGTGCAGAAGGAACTATCAGCGCGACCGCCAACCGCAGAGGAGGTCGGGGTCAAGATGCCGCCTGGGGCCAAGCTCATGCTGGTAGAGACTGCCAGGCAAATTGCTCAGTACCACCCTGTCTGGCGAATCTACCAGTACAAGGTGGACATGCCCCGCGACGCCCTGATAGCTCATTTCGAGTCTCAAGGCCTAAGGTTTGATGCAAACGCCGCGAATCTGAAATTCGGGAACTCTGGCGGTGATTTTGTGGACGGGCTGTCGCGGTCCGGCCAGCATCAGCTCCGCGTTTGGCGAAAGCCAAATTGACCGGGCGGCAACCCGGCGATGCCTAGCCCCTCGCTCAAGCGGACGCGTAATGGCGTGGTACCCCTTCACTCCCGCACTCATTGTCCGTTCCGGGGCGCCACGCCGCTGTGCGCCGCTCAGCTCCAGCGTTTGGCGTCACGACAGGCGGTGCAGACTTGAGACAGCACATTGAATCCAGTCTGCGTGAGGCACACACCGCTTTGGCGGCGCTTCTCACCAATCACGAGGCTCTCGGAAACATCGAGAAGGCCGCTGCGCTGCTGATCGACGTCCTCCGCCGCAAAGGCCGGATCTACGCCTGCGGCAACGGAGGTTCCATGTGCGACGCCATGCACTTCGCGGAAGAGCTTACGGGCCGCTATCGCCGAGACCGCGCTGCGCTGGGAGCCACGGCCATCAGCGATGCCGGACACATTACCTGCGTGGGCAATGACCTCGGGTACGAGCAAGTGTTTTCGCGATACCTGGAGGCTCATGGGCGCGAGGGAGATTGTCTGGTCGCCCTGAGCACGAGCGGCACCAGCAAGAACATCGTCACAGCCGCTCGGACAGCCAAGTCCCTCGGCATTGACGTCGTCGTGCTGAGCGGCCGGCAGAGCGAGCGGCTTGCATCGCTCAGCACGGTCTATATCTGCACGCCTGGCGGCGCCTTCGCCGACCGAGTGCAAGAGCTGCACATCAAAGTCCTGCACATCCTTATCGAGCTGATCGAACGACAGTTCTTCCCGGAGAACTACCATGGCGCCCCGCCATCCGTTGCAGCGGACGCGCCATAGGCGTCGCGCCGCTGAACACAGACGGTTGGGCGGCATACACGCGCTTCTCGGAGGCACAGCCCATGCGTCCACAGCCAATGATCTGCGTTGCCAGCGTCGAAGGCAGCAGCGCGTGGTTCCAACGCGTCCTCGGGTTGGTCAGCGCCCATGGTGGGTCAGAGTACGAGCAGCTGACGGTCGACGGGCAGTTGGTGCTTCAGTTGCATGCCTGGGACCGTCATGACCACCCGCACCTTGGCGACCCGGCGGTGAAGCCCTACGGAAATGGGGCGCTCCTGTGGTTCGAGTCCGACCATGTCGAGCAAGACTACGCGCGCGCCGTTGCGGCAGGGGCCAAGGTCCTGGAGCCACTGCACATCAATCCGCTGGCCAACCACCTGGAGTTCTGGCTGCAAGAACCGAACGGGTACGTCGTGGTCGTCGCCAGCCCGTACGGTCAGGTGGGCAGCCTGGGAAAGAATGCCGCCTAGCCCTTCGCTCCCATGTTCTGCCACAGGAACGACCGCCATGCCCGCATCCGCTCGCCGTCCTCAAGTCTGTGTTCTCGGTAGCGCCGAGCCCGGGTCCGATGCCTACGAACGCGCCGCTGAGGCCGGGACGCGGATGGCCAGCCTGGGCATCACGGTCGTCAGCGGTTGCGGAAGTCCGGCGACGAGGGTCGCCGCGGAACGGGCGGTTGCAGCGGGCGGAATCGTCCTCAGCATCGTGCCGCCGGACCAGATGCCTGCTTCCGACTGGCCCGCCACCGTGGTCGTGCCTTGCGGCATGGGAGATGCTCGCAACCTTCTCATGGCGCTGTCTGGCGACGCCTGCATTGTCATCGGCGGCCGGGCCGGAACCATCTCGGAGGTCTGCCTGGCGTGGTTGCACAAGCGCCCCCTGCTCCCGCTGGTTGGTTGTGGTGGCTGGTCCGACGGCCTGCTCGCCAACCCGCCGGACGAGAGAAAGAATTCACCCATTCTTCCCTGGGCCACCGCCGATGAACTCGAGGCGCAGCTACGGTCCCTTGGCTTGGTGGTGCCGGGGCGCCAGACGAGTCGGGCCTGACCGGTTGTGCCGGCCGACCGGCGTCCGCTGATGGCCGACGCGGAGAGATGGGCGTCAGGCATCGGAGGGGCACTGGAAGGTCTATGCCCGAGGGACCAAACGTTGAAGACACTCGATCGCGCGGCGTGGCCCGGCCCTTCCCTCGAGTGGCGCGCCTACCTTCGCTCCAACGCCGGCACCTAACTCCTCGTCAAGGCGGATGGGCAAAGGGCGGCGTCACCTTCTTGCGCACGCCGCCCAACGCCAACGTCAGGGATCGATGGCACGACAACCTGACCCACCTGACACTTCCGATCCGCGTGCCATCGATGAGCCACGACGATTGAAGCCCCTTGCCGGAGGCAACCCACGTGCTGTTCGCTGTCATCTTCACGGACAAGCCGAACGCGGAAGCCGTTCGATTGGCGAAGCTTCAGGCGCACATCGACTGGCTTGAACGGAACAAGGACGTGATACCCGTCGGCGGCTCCTTGAGGCACGAGCCCGGGGAAACACCAAAGGGTGGGTTGTGGATCGCGGAAGCAGAATCCAAGGCGCAGCTGAACGACCGTTCTGCGAACGGACCCGTTCCACATCGCGGGCCCACGACAAGGCTACGAGATCCTGCATTGGTCAAAGGCCAATGCGAGTCGCAAGGTCTCCATCTGATGCCCAACCCCTCGCTCGAGTGGAGCGCCAACGGCAGGGCGCCCGCTTGAATCCAACGCCATGCCGCGCAAAGTGACCGGTACGCTTCGACAAGCGCGGCTCGACGACATTCCCGGAATGCATCGCGTCCGCTTGGCAGTCCGCGAGAACCGGCTCACGTCCAGCGTCATCCGGGAGGAGCACTACGGCCCTGAGATCGAGCTCACGGGTCGAGGCTGGGTCGTCACCGAGCGCGACGAGGTGGTCGCGTTCGCGGTTGGGAATCGGGAGACCGAGAACATCTGGGCCTTGTTCGTCCACCCGGAGCATGAGGGGAAAGGCTATGGCAGAAGGCTCCACGACGTCATGGTCGAGTGGCTCTTCTCGAAGGGGCTTGAACGCCTCTGGCTGAGCACAGGTCCAGGCACGAGAGCGCAGACGTTCTACGAGGCCGCGGGCTGGCAGTTTCGCCGTATCCTGCCCGATGGGGAGTACTACTATGAGCTGCGCCGAACCGCGTCCTAGCCCGTCGCTCGAGCGTGCCGCCGCCGACGAGGCAGTCGAACATTGGGCATCGCTCAGTCGACTCAGGCGCAGGCGTGCCAACGGCTGGGGCACGACATGAAGCTCCGTGCCGTCGCCCCTTCGGACGCCCACCAGATGGCAAGACTCTGGCATGAGAACGCCATGGAGAGTGTCGCCATCAACCCGCGCTTTCGTCCTCGCATTTCTGTCGACGCCTATGCGGCGCGCGTTGAGGCTGAACTGGCGTCGCGAGAGATCATCGGTTGGGGCGTGGTCACGCAACCCGACGATGCCTTGGTGGCGTACCTGACCGCTGAAATCGTCGCGCCGAGTGCGAAGTGGGAGCAAGACGGTTTCTTGAGCGTCCTCGATGTCGATGTCCGTTCGACTGAACGCAGGCGCGGTCACGCGACGAGCCTGCTCCGTCTCGCGATCGGGCACGCTCGGACTCTGGGCCTCAAGCGGGTTGAGCTGAGTTGGCTCGCGTCCGATGCATGCTCGAGTGCCGTGTGGTCCAAGCTGGGCTTCCGTCCGTACCTGCACAGCGGCTACCTGGACCTGCCGCCAACGAGTGAAGGACGCGCCTAGCCGGTCCATCTGGCAGACAGACACACTTGCTTTGCGCAGCGCAACGAATGCAAACTTCGACCTGCGTCGATCGCAGCGACTGCGACGCCACTTGGCTAGGACCTGCGACCCGGGAGGAACACATGCCTGTCGTGCGCTACTTGGTCGATGACGTCGACGCGTCGCTGCCGTTCTACAAGACGCTCGGCTTCAAGTTGGCGGATCGCTGGGGCCCGCCGTTTGCCATCGTCAAGCGCAAGTCCCTCTCCGTCTGGCTCAGCGGCCCGGGCACCTCGGCGCGCAAGAAGCTGACAAATGGCTCGACGCCAAAGCCGGGCGGCTGGAACCGGCTGGTGCTCGAGGTCAAGGACATCGACGCCACGGTCGACGCATTGACCGCGCAGGGCGCGAAGTTCAGGAGCAGAACCGTCAAGGGGCCGGGTGGCAAGCAAGTTCTCGTCGAGGACCCTTCGGGCAACCCGATAGAACTGTTCGAACCGCGCGCCTGAGCTTGGCCAGATCCGGGGCATCGGGTAGCCTGTGCCAGTTCACGTTCCCGAGGAATGCGCCTGCGCGGCGCACCTCGAACTTCGGGCGACCAACAGGAGGGCATCACGATGCGTGCGCACGAGAAGATCGACTACGTCGAGTTCCCCGCCCACGATCTGGGGCGCACCAAGGCCTTCTTCGAGGCTGCATTCGGCTGGTCATTCGTCGATTACGGCCCGGAGTACACGGCCTTCGCCGATCAAGGGCTCGATGGCGGCTTCTACCAATCCGAGCTGAGGGCGAGCACGGAGCGCGGGAGCGCGCTCGTGGTGCTGTTCAGTCGCTCGCTCGAAGAGACGCAGGGCAAGGTCGAGCGCGCGGGGGGTCGAATCGTGAAACCCATCTTCCCATTCCCGGGTGGGCGCAGGTTCCACTTCACCGAACCCAGCGGCAACGAGTTCGCGGTCTGGAGCGAGAGCCGTGCCTAGCCCGATGCTCCAAGGTGCCTGCCAATGCGGCGCCATCAGGTTCACGCTGGGCACGACGCCGACCGGGGCCACGGCCTGCCACTGCGCGCAGTGCCGCAAGCAATCGGGCCACTACTTTGCGTCGGCCAACGTGCCGAAGTCGGCCGTCTCGCTGGCCGGCGAGGAGCACCTCACCTGGTACGCGTCGTCCGAGAAGGTTCGCCGTGGCTTTTGCGCCAGGTGCGGCTCGTGGCTGTTCTGGGAGCCGGTGTTTCGAGACTGGACATCCGTGGCCCTGGGTTCGCTGGAGGCGCCGACGGGCCTGCAATTGGAACGCCACATCTTCGTCGCGGAAAAGGGCGACTACTACACCCTCGGTGACGGCTTGCCCCAGAACGACCATTGATTGCATGCGCAACGCCGTTGCCAACCCGGACGGCCCGCGACCCACGCCTTGTCTGCCATGCCCGAGCAGCTGACCAAGCACCCCGATGTGACCCTGAGCGTGCTGCGCAGCGCGGGCGCGCAATGCGGGACGGGGGTCAAGCCGGAAATCCTGACCGCGTGCCCGGCGACCCAGTTCTGCAGGCTGCCCGGCGGCGAGATCTGTGTCTACGGCCTGGCCGATGCGGGGCAGATGACGCAGATCACGAAGTCGGATTGGCGTGCCTTGCAGTTCCAACACGGCGGCACGGTCGCCGCATTCCATACCGTGCCGTTGGGCACGCTCCTGCTCGCCGTGCTGGCGGCTTTCGTTGGCGGCATGCTGTTCAACGCCTGGTTTCGCGGCGTGCGCCAGCGACGGCGCCTGCGACGCGCGCACAGACCGTGAGTGCGCCACCCCGCTCGAACGGTGGGCGGCCCACAATGCCGCATGACTTCGACAAGGACCGCCATGAGCCTGCAGCGTGAACGCGATATCGAGAAGACCTACTCCAACGCCGACTTCGTCGCCAAGCTGCGACGGCTGGCCGATGCCATCGAGAGCGATGGCCGGTTCGAGATCCAGATCGCCGGCGAGCGCGTGTATGTGCCCGTGCGGGCCGCGTTCTCGATCGAGCACGAGGTGTCGGACACCGAGGAGGAGATCGAGTTTCAGGTGCGGTGGCAGCGCGAGCCCGCATCCGGCGCCGCGCGCTAGCGGCGCCTCGCGCATCGAGAGCCCGAGGTGGCGCGCAGCGGCAGCGGTGGAGCCAGGCAAGCCGTGTGGCAACTTGTGTCGTTCGTGTTGCTGGCCTACCTCGGGCTGTGCGCGGCGCTGTTCGTGTTCCAGCGCTCGCTGATCTACCTGCCGCAGCCCGGCGTCGCGGTCCCCGGCACGGACACGCTGGTCGTCGCGGCCGAAGGCGCGCGCGTGGTGGCCACGGTGCGGGCGCACGACGGGCCCAGGGCCGTCATCTACTTCGGCGGCAATGCCGAGACCGTGGGCTACAGCCTGCCCGGCCTCGAGGCGGCCTTCCCGGCGCATGCGATCGTCCTGATGCACTACCGCGGCTATGGCGGCAGCTCGGGCCGGCCCAGCGAGGCCGCGTTGTTCGCCGACGCGCTGGCGCTGTTCGACCAGGTCAGCGCTGCGCATTCGCACATCGTCGTCGTCGGCACCAGCCTGGGCAGCAGCATCGCCGTCTACCTGGCCAGCCAGCGCCCGGTGGCCAGGCTGGTGCTCGCGACGCCGTTCGACAGCCTGCAGGAACTCGCGGCGCGCCACTACCCGTTCGTGCCGGTGCGCTGGCTGCTGCGCGACAAGTACGAGTCGTGGCGCTACGCGCCGCAGGTCACGGCGCCGACGCTGCTCATTGCGGCCGAGCACGACGAGATCATTCCGCGCGCCAGCAGCGAGCGGCTGCTCGGGCGCTTTCGCGCCGGGCTGGCCAGGATGGAAGTGATCCACGGCGCCGACCACAACGGCGTGGCCGGCAGCGCACGCTACATTGCATTGCTCAAAGGCCCGCCCTGACCCGCCATGGAACCCTGCCCGCACTGCCACCAGGAACTCGACCCGCAGCTGCATTTCATTCGCGGCTCGCTGGGCGACCTGTCGAACGCTCTGTTCAGCTTGGAACGCCCGAGCGCGCGGCGGGCGCGCAGGTTCACGGTGCGCTGCCCGCACTGCCAGGGCACCTATGTCAGCCACACGCTGCGCCGCTTCGGCTTCATCACCTACGGCAACTATGTGATGACGGTGGCCCTGATCTGCGCCGGCGCGGTGGCCATCGTGCTGCTGTCGCAGCGAACCTGAGGCGCGTGACCTTGCCGATGACGGAGCACCCCGTCGAGCGCTGGTTGCAGATCGCCAAGACCCGCGATCTGCATGGCCTGGCCGCCCTGCTCGACGATGCGGTGGTGTTCCACTCGCCCGTGGTGCACACGCCGCAGCGCGGCAAGGCCCTGACGTTGCAGTACCTCGGTGCGGCGTTGCAGGTGTTCGGCCATGCCAGCTTTGCCTATGTGCGCCAGGTGCGCGGCGAGCGCGACGCGGTACTCGAGTTCACGCTCGAGATCGACGCCGTCCACATCAACGGCGTGGACCTGCTGCGCTGGAACGACGCCGGCCGCATCACCGAGTTCAAGGTCATGCTGCGACCGTTGAAGGCGATGCTGTTGATCCAGCAGAAGATGGCGGCGATGATGCAGGCCACCCCATGAACGCCAAGGAGAGTGCGCGATGCCTGCCTACCTGATTGCCGACGTCGACGTAATCGACAGCGCGGGCTACGACGAGTACCGCCGCCAGGTGCCGGCGACGATCGAGGCCTTCGGCGGGCGTTACCTGGTGCGCGGCGGCGCACTCACCGTGCTCGAGGGCGGCTGGTCGCCCAAGCGCTGCGTGATCCTGGAGTTCCCGAGCGCAGCCCAGCTCAAGGCCTGGTATGACTCGCCGGCCTACGTGCCGTTGCGGGCGATCCGCGAGCGCACCACGAAGTCCAAGCTCGTGATGGTCGAAGGGCTGTGAACCCGGGCTGACGCTCGCGCCTCAGCCCTCGCCCGGCCACGGCGCCATCAGCGCCAGCAACAGCAGCTTGCTCGAACTCGGGCGCGAAGCGCTCGATGATGGCCTCGGGGTCGGGGCACATGCGCGCGTCGGTGATGAGGCCGAACTGCACGCCGCCGGCGTAGGTCAGGATCGACACGCCCATGCCGATGTCGCCCGACTGCGGCACCCAGAACATCACCTGCGTCGACGCTGCGGCCGCACAACTTCAGCGGCTCGCGCGGGCCCGGCACGTTGGTCATGACCGCCGTGGCCTTCTTGGCGAACAGGCCGGTGATGACGGCCTGCACCGGCTTGACGACCAGGCCCGACAGCGCAAGCACACCAAAGGCCAGCAGCGGCTGGAAGCTGCCCTTCAGTTCGTCCATGCGCGCGCGCACCGCGACCAGGCGCTCGATCGGGTTGGCAATGCCGATCGGCAGCACCAGCGGCACCAGGCCGAAGCGGTTGCCGAGCTTGTAGGCCTCGCTCGAGCGGGCGCAGGTTGACCGGCACCATGGCGCGGATCTCCTGCCCCGTCGGGTCGTCGCCCTTGCTGCGCAAGTAGTCGCCGATGGCGCCGGCCACGCAGCTGAGCAGCACGTCGTTGATCGAGGCGCTCGAGCACCTTGCCGACGGCCTTGACTTCGTCCAGCGCGCAGCGGCTCGCCCCAGGCCACGCGCTTGCCCGGCGTGGCCGTGCCCTTGAGCCGTGTCGGCGAGTCGTCGGGCATCAGAGCGAAGGCGGCCAGGTCGCTGACCACCTGGTAGGCCAGGCGTGCGGCCTCGGTGGTGCCTGCCACCGGGTCGCCGGGGTGCGACAGCAGGTCGATGCCCTTGCCCAGGCCCTGGCCCGTCACGCCGATGGCCTTGATGGCGAGTTCGGCCATCGGCTTGATCAGGGTGTCGGCCAGCCAGTCGTCGCCCTCGTCGTGTGTCTCGCGGCGACGACGCGGCGGCGGCGCCTTGCCGCCGTCGGCCATCGACAGCATGACCGACGTCAGCGCGATGCCGTCGCCGATGCAATGGTGGATGCGACAGATGAGCGCGCTGTGCTCGCCGTCGAGGTCTTCGATCAGCCGGAATTGCCACAGCGGGCGCGATGCGTCGAGCGGCGTGCCTGCCAGTTCGGCCACGCGGCGCTTGAGGGCGGCCAGCGGGGTCTGGCCGGCAGGCACCCGCAGCGATTCGCGCTGCACATGGTGCTCGATGTCGAAGGCCTCGTCTTCGACCCAGTTCGCGCCGAGGGCGTCCTCGACCACTTTCTGCCCGAAGCGCGGATAGACCAACAGGCCCTCCTGGGCCCGCCGCTGCAGTTCGGCCAGGCCCAGCTTGGGCGCGAGCAGCCAGATGCCGATGATCATCATCAGGTTGGCGTCGCTGTCCATGCGCAGCCAGGCGGTGTCGACGCGGGACATGCGCTCAGTAGCAGCGGGCATCGGGTCCTTCAGCGGTTGGGATCGGGGCGGGCGGGTGGTTGGCACGACGTCGCCCGCTAAGATGTGTCACGTTCGTCGAATCTAACCCACCAGGAGCGCGCCATGGCCGACCTCAAAGCGACTTTCGAGAAAGCAGTTGCCGACAGCAAGAACCTGCCCGAGAAACCCGACAACGCGACGCTGCTGCAGCTGTACGCGCTGTACAAGCAGGCCAGCAGCGGCGACGCGGACGGCAAGCGCCCCGGTTTCACCGACATGGTCGGCCGCGCCAAGTGGGACGCCTGGAATGCGCTCAAGGGCAAGGACGCCAAGGCCGCGATGCAGGAGTACGCGGACCTGGTCGAGTCGCTGAAGTAGGCTTCAGGCGCTCTTCTTGCCTGCGGCCTTCTTGGCCGCGGGCTTGCTGTCGTTCTTGGCCAGCAGCTGGTCGAGGTTGCTCATGATCTCGCCCTCGATGGTCTTGGCAAACGCGCCGAGCAGGAAGCCGAGCTTGGCTTGCAGGTCGAAGTGGTCGGCCGCGACGATCAGCTGGCCGCTCACGCCCGAGCGGGTGAACTCGACCGTGTCGCTGGTCTCGCCCTCGAGCACGCTGCACTCCATGTCGAACTTCTTCTCGACCTCTTCGGCCCATTGCCAGGCCACCTTGCGCGCCTTGGGCAGGCCCAGGCTGTGCTTGCGGTGGATGTTGATATGCGCCATCGGCCAGTCTCCCTTGATCAGATCGCCCGCAGTGTGGCCTGCCGCTCGGCCTTGGGCAAGTCGGCCAAGCGTCGCACGGCGGCATAGAAGCGCGTGAAGTCGCGACCCTCGCGCTCGAACAGGCGCTCGAAATTGGGCACCAACTCGTTGTAGGCGGCCAGGACGCCGAACGACGCGTTGTTGGCGCGCTCGAACCAGCCGTCGTAGCCGGCAAATCCGGCCCAGCGCTCGGCCTTCAGAGTCGCGTAGTCGACGCGCAACTCACTCATCAGGCGCGCCTTGCCCTCGCGCTTGTCGGCGTCGTTGGCACCGCTGCGGTAGAGCGCGTCCAGGCGCTCGCGGTAGCGGCCGGTCAGTTCGCGAAATGCGACGCGGCGGGCATCGAGCGCGGCGTACTGGTCGCGCGCAGCCTCGCTCGCCTGCGCCAGCCAGCGCGCCCCACCGATGCGCTCGACCGCGGTGGCAAAGGACTCGTTGAACATCGTGTCGTCGGCCACGAACACGACCTGGTGCGAGAGTTCATGGAATACCAGCCGTGCGAGTTCGCCCTCGGGCCAGTTGACGAAGGTGTTGAGCAGCGGGTCGCCGCCGAGCCAGTCGAGCTTGCCCAGGGTCGAGTACGCCGGCACACCATAGACCGTGGTTTCGAGACCGGCCGCGCGCAGCGTGTCCGCCTCGGCATTGGCGGCGGCCTGGTCGTAGTAGCCGCGGTAGCCGACACAGCCGACGACGGGGAAGCACCAGGTCTGCAGCGTCAGCGACAGCTCGGGTGCCGCGACCACGTTCCACACCGCGGCGCTGCGACCGAGGTCGCCGTAGCCGCGGTAACTGCGGTTGTCGGGCAGCGCCAGTTCGCTGACCGCGAAGTCGCGGATGCGCTGGCTCAGCGCCAGGCGCTCCCGCAACGCGGCGGGCGTGGCTGCGTCGGCCGTGATCTCGGCGACCGGCCTGGCGCGCGCGACCAGCGACAGGTGGCCGCCGACCGATTGCGCGTAATAGCCCAGGCTCGAACAGCCCGCGCTGAGGCAGGCGGTGGCGAGCAGCGCCACGATGCTTGCCGTTGTGCCGAGGCTTGCCACGAGCAGCCAGCGCCTCATCGGGCCGCGCCACGAACTGTCGCGCAATCCCAAGCGAGCGCCGCGGATCGGGCTTTGCCCGGCCGCTGGCGCTGCCCCCTGGGGGGAGGCGCCGAAGGCGCTTCGGGGGGGATCACTCCTCGGTCTCGACTTGCACCAGGCAGTCGTAGAAGGTCGGTGCGCGACCGATGTCGGTGAGGCGCTGGTGGGTCAGTTCGTTGACATTGGTGCCGTCGACGCCGAACTTGCGCCACCAGATGCCCAGGCCGTTGACGACGCCGGGGCGCGCGCGCTCGCTGACCTCGACCTTGCAGCGGTAGTCGCCGCGGTCGTTGTAGACGCGCACGGTCTGGCCGCTGCGGATGCCGCGCGGCAGCGCATCGCTGGCGTGGATCTCGAGCAGCGGCTCGCCCTCGACGCTGCGCAGGCTCTGCACGTTGACGAAGCTGGAATTGAGGAAGTTGCGCGCCGGCGGCGAGATCATCGCCAGCGGGTAGCGCGCGGCCAGCGCGGGGCTCGACGCGACGCTCTCGTAGTTGGGCACATGGTCGGGCACACCCAGGCCGGGTGCGTCGACCTGCGCGCGGCCGCTTGGCGTCGGGAAACCGCCCTCGGCGAACGGCGCATCGGCCACCGGCAGTGCGGCCCAGCCGCGCTCGCGCAACGCCTCGAACGAGGTGCCTAGCCGTGCGTAGTCGAGTGCCTGGCGTGCCAGCGTCTCGTCGTCCTCGGTGAAGCAGGGCTCGGTGAACCCCATGCGCAGCGCGAGGTCGCGGAAGATCTGCGTGTTCGGCCTGGCCTGGCCGATCGGCGCAATGGCGGGCTCGTTGAACATCACGTCGGTGTGGCCATAGGCGGTGTGCACGTCCAGGTGCTCGAGCTGCGTGGTCGCGGGCAGGACATAGTCGGCGTGGTCGGCGGTGTCGGTCATGAAATGCTCGAGCACCACGGTGAACAGGTCCTCGCGGGCGAAACCCGCCACGACCTTGCGCGACTCGGGCGCGACCGCGACCGGATTGCTGTTGTAGACGATCAGCGCCTCGATCTTCGGGCCGAACTCGGGCGAGGACGGGCGCAGCAGGTCGTCGCCGATCGTGCTCATGTTGACCGTGCGCGGCGTGCGCCCGGCGAGCAGGTCGGGTCGGCCCAGCGCGGGGTTCCGGTACGGCATGAACCAGCCCGAACTCGACAGCAGCAGGCCGCCGGCGCGATGCCGCCAGGCCCCCGTCAGGCAGGGCAGCAGTGCGATCAGGCGCGCCGCACTGCCGCCGCCATGCACCCGCTGCATGCCGTAGTTGAGGCGGATCGCGGCCGGCTCGATCGTCGCCAGGTCGTTGGCCAGGCCGCGCACTTCATCGGCCGGATGCCGCAGACCGCCGCGGCGCGCTCGGGCGGCCACGCCAATGCGCGCTCGCGCAGCGCCTCGAAACCCTCAACATGGCGTGCGATGTAGTCGTGATCCAGGCGGTCGGTCGTGATCAGCTCGTGCATCACGCCCAACGCCAACGCGCCGTCGGTGCCCGGCAGCAGCGCGATGTGCTGGTGGCATTTGTCGGCGGTTTCGGTGCGCCGCGGGTCGATGCAGACCAGCTTGGCGCCGGCGCGCTTGGCCTGCTGCGCCAGGGTCCAGAAGTGCAGGTTGCTGGCAATCGAATTGCTGCCCCAGATCACGATCAGCCGGCTCTCGCCGAAGAACCGCATGTGCATGCCCAGCTTGGCGCCGTAAGTCGCCACGAGGGCGTCGCCGCCGGCGCTGGAGCAGATCGTGCGGTCGAGCAGGGAGGCGCCGAGCTTGTGGAAGAAGCGCGCGGCCATGCCCTCCCCCTGCAACAGGCCCATCGTGCCGGCGTAGCTGTAGGGCTGGATCGCTTGCGCGTCGCGCGCGGCGATGGCCTTCAGGCGCTGCGCGATGTCGCCCAGCGCCGCGTCCCAGGACACCGGCTCGAAGCGCCCGCTGCCCTTGGGCCCGACGCGCTGGAGGGGATGCAGGACGCGCTCGGCGTCGTAGCTGCGCTCGGCATAGCGCGAGACCTTGGTGCACAACGCGCCCTGCGTGGTCTCGTGGTCCGGGTCGCCCTGGATGCGCACCACCCGCCCGCCTTGCACCGTGATGCGCATGGCGCAGGTGTCGGGGCAGTCGTGCGGGCAGGCGCCGTGCACCACGCGCGTGGGTGCCTCCCGCAGCGTCGATTCGGCATGCATGGCCGAACTATTGCACATCGGAGTGCCAGGGCTGCCCGGGCGTAAACTGGGCCGCTTCGCCCCTATGCGAGCCGAGCCATGCAGTTGATCGAGTCCATCCTCGCCGACGCCGCCAACATCGCCAAGTTGCGCCGCGACATCCATGCCCACCCCGAGCTCTGCTTCAAGGAGCAGCGCACCAGCGACCTGATCGCCAAGACCCTGACCGACTGGGACATCCCGGTGCACCGCGGCCTGGGCACGACCGGCGTGGTCGGCATCCTCAAGCGCGGCTCGTCCAAGCGCGCCGTGGGCCTGCGCGCCGACATCGATGCGCTGCCGATCACGGAGCGCAACACCTTTGCCCATGCCAGCACCTTCCCCGGCAAGATGCACGCCTGCGGCCACGACGGCCATACCGCGATGCTGCTGGCCGCGGCCAAGCACCTGGTCAAGCACGGTGACTTCGACGGCACGGTGTACCTGGTGTTCCAGCCGGCCGAGGAAGGTGGCGGCGGCGCGCGCGAGATGATCAAGGACGGCCTGTTCGAGAAGTTCCCGATGGAGGCCATCTTCGGCGCCCACAACTGGCCCGGCATGGAGGTCGGGCAGATCGGCGTCAGGAGCGGGCCGATCTTTGCCAGTTCGAACGAGTTCAAGATCACCGTGCGTGGCAAGGGCGCGCATGCCGCGATCCCGCACGGCGGCATCGACCCGGTGCCCATCGCCAGCCAGATGGTGCTGGCCTTCCAGACCATCGTTGCGCGCAATGTCAAGCCGGTCGACACCGCGGTCGTCTCGGTGACGATGATCCACGCCGGCGAGGCCACCAACGTGATCCCGGAAAGCTGCGAGCTGCAGGGCACGGTGCGCACCTTCACGCCCGAGGCGCTGGACCTGATCGAGCGCCGCATGGGCGAGATTGCCGAGCACACCTGCGCGGCGTTCGGGGCCAGCTGCGACTTCGCGTTCGTGCGCAACTACCCGCCGGTGGTGAACCATGTGGCCGAGACCGACTTCGTGCGCAGCGCGGTGGCCGACGTGATCGGCGCCAAGAACGTGCTGGAGTGCGAACCGACGATGACGGCCGAGGACTTCAGCTACTTCCTCGAGGCCAAGGCCGGCTGCTACTTCCTGATCGGCAACGGCGACGGCGCCCACCGCACGCTCGGCCATGGCATGGGCCCCTGCACCCTGCACAACCCCAGCTACGACTTCAACGACGAGTTGATCCCGCTGGGCGCGACGATGTGGGTGCGACTGGCCGAGCGCTGGCTGGCGCAGCCACAGAACTGACGATGAGCGACGCCGGCGATTGCTTCGCAGGGAGCTACGCGCAGGCGCGCGCCAAGTTCCTGGCCGCGACGGAGGCCGCCGGCCTGGACGCCTTCAGCCACCCGCACCCCATGCTCGGCCGCGACGGCGAGGCGCTGGCGATGGACGTGGTGCGTGAAGGCCCGGCGGACGCCAAGGCGCTGCTGCTCGTCAGCAGCGCCTGCCACGGCGCCGAAGGCTTCTGCGGCTCGGGCGTGCAAGTGGCCTTGCTGCGCGACGCAGGCTGGCACGCCCGGGTGCGCGACAGCGGCCTGGCCGTGCTCTACGTCCACGCGCTCAACCCCTATGGGTTTTCCTGGCTGCGCCGCGTGACGCATGAGGGCGTCGACCTGAATCGCAATTTTCACGACTTCTCGCAGCCGCTGCCGGCGAACCCGGGCTACGACGAGCTGGCGCATCTGCTGGTGCCCGAGCAATGGCCGCCCTCGCCCGCCGTACACGCCGGGATGGCAGCGTACATCGCGACCCACGGCATGGACGCCACGCAGGCCGCGATCAGCGGTGGCCAGTACACGCACCCACAGGGGCTGTTCTTCGGCGGCGTGAATCCGACCTGGAGCAACGTGACGCTGCGTCATGTATTGCAGGAGCATGGCCAACAATGCCAGCGGCTGGGCTGGATCGACGTCCATACCGGACTCGGGCCGAGTGGTCATGGCGAGCGCATCTTCGCCTGCCGCGACGACGCCCAGGCCCTCGCGCGCGCGCGCGCCTGGTGGGGCGCCGACGTGACCTCGACCTACGACGGCAGCTCGAGTTCGGCACCCCTGACCGGGCTGATGTGGCTGGCGGCGTACCAGGAGTGCCCGCAGGCCGAGTACACCGGCATCGCGCTCGAGGTCGGTACCTTGCCATTGCTCGAAGTGATCGAGGCGCTGCGTGCCGACCATTGGCTCGAATGTCACCCCGAGGCCGAGGCTGCGCAGGGCGCGGCGATCAAGCAGCGCGTGCGCGACGCTTTCTACACCGATACCGAAGTGTGGAAGCAGCGCGTGGTCGAGCAGGCGCGCGAGGCTGCCGAACAGGCGCTGCGCGGGCTGACGGGCTGACGGCTAGAGCCAACCGTCACGACGGAGATCGGCTTCGCACTGAGCTGCGTTCTCGAACAGCAGCGCGCGCCAACCCAGGCCGCGCGCGGCCTCGACATTGACTGGGTGGTCGTCGATGAACAGCGTGTGCTCGAGGTCCAGTGCAAGCGTGTCGCGGGCGTGGTCGAACATGGCCCGCTCAGGCTTCATCAGGCCGACGCGGCCAGAGAATACGCCGGCCTCGAACCAGCCAAAGCAAGCATGGTTGGCTTCGAGGTGCGCCGCGTAGGGTAGCGGCATGTTCGACAGCAGGGTCAAGCGGTGGCCGGCAGCGCGAACATGCTCGAGCAAAACGACACTGGCCGGCATGGGCAGGATGTGACCCGGAATCGCGGCCATCACGGCCAGGACGTCTTGCGCAGCGTATCCGGTACGCGCTGAGATGCGCTCGGCCAGCGCGTCGGGCTCGATGCGACCACGATCGAACTCCGACCAATCGCCGTTCGGCGTCAGGCCCTGAAAGAGGGCCGCCGCAACAACTTCGGCGCTTCGGCGGTCATGCGCCAAGTGTGGCAACACCTGCTGCATCAACTCGAGCGGTTGCCATCGGACGACCACGCCACCGATATCGAACACCACCGTACGGCGGCTCATGAGCGCAGTCGCTTGAGCAATGCCGCAGTCGAGCCATCGAGCCCGGCCGTGTCGCCCGAGGCCAGCCGCGGCAGCAGTTGGCCGGCCAGCGCCTTGCCGAGTTCGACCCCCCATTGGTCGAAGCTGTTGATGCCCCACAGTGCGCCGCTGACGAAGACGCGGTGCTCGTACATCGCGATCAGGGCCCCGAGCGAGCGCGGCGTCAAGGCGTCGAGCACGAGCGTGGTGCTCGGCCGGTTGCCGGGAAAGCTGCGGTGCGCGGCCAGGGTCTGCGCGTCGACGCTCTTGCCGGCCGTGGGCGCGGATTCGGCCAGCGCTTCGTCGCGGGTCTTGCCCAGCATCAGCGCCTGGCTCTGCGCCAGGCAGTTGGCCAGCAGCTTGCGATGCTGGTCGAGCAAATCATGGTCGGGCGTCTTGACGGCAATGAACTCGACCGGGATCACGTCGCTGCCCTGGTGCAGCATCTGGAAATAGGCATGCTGGCCATTGGTACCGGGCTCGCCCCAGACCACCGGGCTGGTGGCCATCGGCAGGGCCTGGCCCGCCAGGTCGACACGCTTGCCGTTGCTCTCCATCTCGAGTTGCTGCAGGTAGGCGGGCAGGCGCGCCAGGCCCTGGTGGTACGGGGCCACCGAGCGGCTCGTGAAGCCGTGGAAGTTGCGGTTCCAGACATCGAGCAGGCCCAGCAGCGCGGGCAGGTTGCGCTCGAGCGGCGTACTTGCGAAATGCCGGTCCATCGCGTGCGCGCCGGCCAGCAGCGCGCGGAAGTTGTCGGCGCCCACGGCGATCGCGATCGGCAGACCGATCGCGCTCCACAGCGAGTAGCGCCCACCCACCCAGTCCCAGAAGCCGAAGGTGGTGTCGATGCCGAACTTCGCCGCCGCCTCGACGTTGGTGGTGGTGGCCACGAAGTGGCGCGCGATGTCGCGGCCACCTTGGGCCAGGAACCAGTCGCGCGCGGCCTGCGCGTTGGCCATCGTCTCCTGCGTCGTGAAGGTCTTGGAGGCGACGATGAACAGGGTGTCTTGCGGCGTCAGCTGGCGCAGCACACGCGTGATGTCATGGCCGTCGACGTTGCTGACGAAGTGCAGCGTCAGGCCGCGGTGGGCGCAGGCGTCGAGTGCCAGCACGGTCATCTGCGGCCCGAGGTCGCTGCCGCCGATGCCGATGTTGACGACATGGCGGATGCCACTGGTGGCGACGTCGCGCACCCGCTCGGCGTAGGCCAGCATGGCGTCGAGCACGCCATGCACCTCGTCGCTGAACAATCCCTGCCCGCGCGGCGCGCGCAACGCGGTGTGCAGCACCGCGCGGCCCTCGGTGGTGTTGATGGCCTGGCCGGCCAGCATCGCGTCGCGCCGGGCCTCGAGGCCGCACTCGCGCGCCAGGTCAAGCAGGAAACGCAGGGTGGCGGTGTCGATGCGGTTCTTCGAGAGATCGGCGAAGACGTCGGGCGCCTCGAACGACAACGCGGCGGTGCGGCCGGCGTCGCGGGCAAAGGCCTCGCGCACATCGAAGTCGCGGCCATGCGCCTCGTAATGGCCCTGCAGCGCGGCCCAGGCCGTCGTCCGGTCGCATCGAGGAGGACTCTTCATCACTTTGCTGCGATCAACTGGTCGAGCTTGACGGCGTCGGCGGCGAAGGCGCGGATGCCTTCGGCCAGCTTGTCGGTGGCCATCGCGTCGTCGTTCAAGGCGTAGCGGAACGCGGCCTCGTTGTACGTGAGGGCATGCAGCGGCGTGGCCTTCGCGGCGGCTGGGTCGAGCACGCGCGGCAGCGGCGCGTCGGAGGCCTGCAACTGCGCCATCAGCTCGGGGCTGATGGTCAGCAGGTCGCATCCCGCCAGCGCCTGGATCTGGCCGATGTTGCGGAAACTCGCGCCCATGACCTCGGTGGCGATGTCGTAATGCTTGAAGTAGGTGTAGATCTGCGCCACCGATCGGACGCCGGGATCGTTGGCGCCGGCCATCGCAGCCTCGTTCCAGGCGCTGCCGGCGGCCTTCTTGTGCCAGTCGTAGATGCGCCCGACAAAGGGCGAGATCAACGTCACGCCGGCCTCGCCGCAGGCCACGGCCTGGCAGAACGCGAACAGCAGCGTCAGGTTGCAATGGATGCCTTCATGCTCGAGCGCCTTGGCCGCCTGGATACCCTCCCAGGTGGCCGCCAGCTTGATCAGCACGCGTTCGCGCCCGATGCCAGCGCGCTCGTAAAGCTCGACCAGACGGTGCGCGCGGGCAATGCTGGCCGCCGCGTCGAAACTCAGCCGGGCATCGACCTCGGTGCTGACGCGCCCGGGCACGATCTTCAGGATCTCCAGGCCGAAACGCACCAGCAACTCGTCGACGACGCGCTCGGGCGAGCGGCGCTTCTGGGTGCTGAGCACGTCGGCCAGCAGGGGCGCGTAGGCCGGTTGCAGCACCGCCTTGAGGATCAGCGAGGGATTGGTGGTGGCGTCGCGCGGCGCAAAGGCCGCCAACTCCTTGAAGTTGCCACTGTCGGCCACCACGGTGGTGTGCTGCTTGAGTTGCTCGAGCTGGTTCATGGGCGATGTCCGCAGAGTCTGCCTGTGCAGCGTACCGTGAATGGAGCAAGACCGCGCTGAAGTGTTGTGTCAGGCCGCAATCACCGAGATCCCGTGGTCGAGCAGGCGCAGCGTCGCCGCATCCCCAGCACGCCACCAACGATCGACCTCGGGGGAGACGACAAAAATGTCGCCGAGCGCCGTGGCCAATGTCACTTCGAGCACATTGCCCAGGTAAGCGCATTTGCTGACCGTGGCCGGCAGGCTGCCCTGGGCCAACGTGGCAGGCTGGCCCGGCGTGTCGGCCGCGCTCAGCGCCCAGGCCTCCGGCCGCACGGCCACCTTGACCGCGCCCGTGGCCACCGGCTGGCGTGGCGTGATCGTGAGCGGCCCCAGGCGGACCTTGCCGTCGGCCAGAGCCTGGCCGTCGAACAGGGTGGCTTCGCCCATGAAGCTGGCGACGAAGCTGGTTGTCGGATGTTCATAGAGCTGTTGCGGCGTCCCGGCCTGGGCGATCACGCCGGTGCCCATGACGACGATCTGGTCGCTGACAGCCAGCGCCTCGGCCTGGTCGTGGGTGACATAGGCGACGGTCAGCTGCAGTCGTTGCTGCAGGGCGCGGATCTCCTCGCGCATGCTGCGCCGCAGGCGGGCGTCGAGGTTGGACAGCGGCTCGTCGAACAACATCACCGAAGGTTCGAGCACCAGCGCGCGCGCCAACGCCACGCGTTGCTGCTGCCCGCCCGACAACTCGCTGGGCAGGCGATCGTCGTAGCCGGTCAGGCCGACGCCCTCCATGGCCTCGCGAGCGCGTCGAGTCACGTCGGCCGAGGACACGCCGCTGACCGACAGGCCGTAGCCGACATTCTCGATCACGTTCATGTGAGGAAACAGCGCATAGCTCTGGAACACCATGCTGACGTTGCGCTCGGCCGGCCCAAGATCTGTGACATCACGGCCGTCGATCAGGATGCTGCCCGTGGTCGGCGCGTCCAGGCCGGCCACCATCCGCAGCAGCGTCGTCTTGCCGCACCCTGACGGGCCGAGGATCGTGGTCAACGTGCCCTTGGGCACCACCAGGTCGACGCCCTTGATCACCTGGGGCGACTTCGCGTCGCCAAAGCGCTTCGTGACCTGCCGGAATTCGATGCCATGGTTCATGTTCACTGCCCTTGTGGGCCACGTCGCCCAAGCTTGCGCTCGCCGACCAGCCATTGGATCAACGCCGTTGCGGACGACATCAGGACGATCAGCACCGTGCAATAGGCCAGGGCGATCCCGTAGTCGCCGTTGCCGACGCGGCCGATGATGTACGTGGTGGCCAGCTCGTTCTCGGCCGTGACCAGGAAGATCACCGCCGAGACGGTGGTCATGCTGCGCACGAAGCTGTAAACCAGAGCCGCCACCAACGCTGGCTTGAGCAGCGGCAGCACCACGCGGCGCAGGGTCGTTGCGGTGCCGGCGCGCAACATGGTCGAGGCTTCGTCGAGCGACTTGTCGAGCTGCTTGAAACTCGCGGTGCCGGCACGCACTCCCACCGGCAGGTTGCGAAAGACGAAGCACAGCACGATGATCAGCCCGGTGCCCGTGAGCTCGAACGGCGGCACGTTGAAGGCCAGGATGTAGCTGACACCGAGCACGGTGCCGGGGATCGCAAAGGCCAGCAGCGCCGAGAACTCGAAAGCGCGTTGGCCGACGAACTGGGTGCGCGCCAACAGCCAGCTGATCAGCAAGCCCAGCGCGGCGCAGATCGGCGCCGCGATCGCCGCCAGCTTGAGCGTCGTGAACAGCGAGTTCCATGCCGTGCCGGCCCAGACCAGGCCGTGCGTGCCCCACTGGAGGTCGAAAGCGGTGCGGAAATGTGCCAGCGTCGGCGTGTAGTCGCGGCCCCAGGTCTGCACGAAACCGCCGATGAAGGCAAACAGGTAGACGATCACGGTGAACGCGAGCCAAGGCAAGGCCACCCCTTGGCACAAGCGGCGCACCGGATCGGGCAGCCGCATCGGCAGGCCGGAGTCGCCCTTGCCCGAGACCGTCGTGTAGCTGGTGCGGCCGAGCACGCGCTGCTGGATGAAGAACACCGTCAGCGCGAAGGCCGTGAGGATCAGGGCCAGGGAGGCAGCTCGGCCCTGGTCGTACTGGGCGCCGACGATGGCGAAGAAGATGTCGGTCGACAACACGGCATACGAACCGCCGACGATCACGGGGTTGCCGAAGTCGGCGATGCTTTCGATGAAACCGACCAGGAACGCATTGGCCAGGCCGGGTTTCATCAGCGGCAGCGTCACCGTCATGAAGGTCTTGATGCGACTGGCGCGCAGAGTCTGCGCGGCTTCTTCCATGCTCGGGCTGATGCCCTGCACGACTCCGCGCATGATCATGAACGCGATCGGCGTGAAGGCGAACATCTGCGCCAGCCAGATACCCAGCAGGCCATAGAACCAGCGCGTCGGCGGGATGCCGAAGGCCCACTCGAGCAGCTGGTTGACGAGCCCGGCGCGGCCGAAGAGAAGGATCAACCCGAGCCCGACGACAAAGGGCGGCGTGATGATCGGCAGCAAGGCCAGGATGTTCAGCGGCTTGTTGAGCCGGCGCGAGCCGCGTTCGGCGAGCAGGGCGATCAACGTGCCCATGACCGTCGTGCCGGTGGCCGTCATCAGCGCCAGAAACAGGGTGTGCCACGCCACACCGCAGCGCACCCCGCCGCCCAGGCAAGACAGGCCCCAGATGCGCTCGCTGCCCAGGCGCTCTGCCAATGCCACGGCTGACAGTTGCCCGGCGTCGTCGAAGAAGGCCCCCGCCAGCGACTTGCCCACCGGCAGCGCGACGAAAAGCAGCAGCAAGGCGCTGCACAGCACGACGGCACCGGCGACGAAGGCGTCGCCGCGAAAGTAGCCCAGCCGAGCAATGCCGGCGCCGAGCAGCATCAGCAGCGCCAGCAGCAGCAAGGCGCCCCCGAGCCCGATGCCGTCCTGGCCCGCCGGCAAGGCGCCGAACAGCGCCGCCAGCGACTCGAACGACCAACCACGGCCGCCAATGGCAAAGCCGCTGGCCAGCAGCGCCAGCAGCCCGCCGCCACCGCCGGCGACGAGCCAGTGGCCCTGCGCGCGACCGGGCGGCAGGCGCCACGCCATGGCGGCCACGGCCAGCCCCAGCAGACCCAGCCAAAGCCACGGCTTGCCATGGCGCGCCGCCTGCACCAGGCCACTCGCCGTCTCGCTGCCGCCGAACGCACCAGGCAGGGCCTGCCACAGCGCCACGTTCTGCGGAAAGTACCAGGGCAGGAGCACGAACGCCGCCAGGCCGACAAGCAGCCAGCCACGCACGACATGTCGCGCCCGCACCGCGCCGCGGTCGGCTGGCAGGGGCTCGCTCACGGCTGCGACCGCGGCCAAGCGCGGCTCACGGGCAACGTGGCAGCGGCGCCTTGGCAGTCAGGGCCGCTCACCGTGGCAGCGAGTTGACTTCCTTCTCCCACTTCGCGATCAGGCGACGCCGCTCGGCTGAGGCGCCGTACTTCGCGTAGTCGTAGTCGATGAACTTGATCTTCTTGAAGTCGGGCACGCGCGGGTCGATCGGCGTGGACTTGTTCGAAGGCAGCTGGAACTGCCGCGCCGCGGCACCGAACTGCTGCGCCTGTGCCGTCAGTGCCCAGTCATAGAAGCGCTTGGCATTGCCCAGGTTGCGTGCGCCCTTGATGATGCTCATCGAACCGATCTCCGCGCCGGTGCCGTCGGCCGGCGTGATCGTCTCGACCGGGAAACCCTGCATCTTCTCGCCCGGACCGTCATGCACGAAGCTGATCGAGACCGTGGTCTCGCCGCGCGCCGCGGCCTTGATCGGACCCGTGCCCGAGCGCGTGTATTGGCTGATGTTTTTGTGCAGGGCCTTCATGTAGTCGAAGGCCTTGTCCTCGCCCATCAACTGCACCAGCGTGGCGACCATCGTGTACGCCGTGCCGCTGGAGGCCGGATTGGCGACCTGGATCTCGCCCTTGAAGGCCGGGTTCAGCAGGTCGGCCCAGGTCTTGGGGATCGGCAGCTTCTTCTTGGCGATCAGTTCCGAGTTGTAGCCGAAGCCGAGCGGCCCGGAGTAGATGCCGACGGTGCGGTACTTCGACTGCGAGGCCTGCTGCTGTGCCCAGCCATGCAGCTGCGGCAGCATGGCCGACTTGTATTCGAGCGACAGATCCTGCTCGGCCGCCTGCAGGTGCGGGTCGCCGGTGCCGCCAAACCAAACGTCGGTCTTCGGGTTCGCCCTTTCGGCGATCAGCTGCGCCAGCGCCTCGCCGGAGCCCTTCAGCGACATGTTGACCTTGATGCCGCTGGATTTGGCGAAGACCGTCTGGATCATGTTGCACCACTCGGCCTGAACCGAGCAGATCACGTTGAGTTGACCACTGTCCTGGGCCATCGCGGGTGAAGCGGCAGCGATCACAAGGGCGGCGGCAAGTTTTCGGTTGAACATCGTGGCGACTCCGTCGTTGTTGAATATTGGTAACGATCCTAGCGGAGCGCTTCTCCCTGGAAGGCGCAGGCCACTGCGGACAAACCCCTGCGCCTGCGTTGACCAGCGCAAGAAACGTATGCATGATGCAGTCCGTAACTAAATTACATCTAGACTGGGCCATGTCCTTTGATCTTGTCCTATTTGGCGGCACCGGCGACTTGACCTGGCGCAAGCTGGTGCCCGCCCTGTTCCAGGCCTGGCGCCACGGCAAGCTGCCCGAAGGCGGGCGCATCCTGGGCGTGGCGCGTGACGAGCGCAGCGACGACGAGTACCGCGCCTACATCTGCGAGCGCTTTTGCAGCGTCGAGAGCGACAAGCGGCCCACCGACGAGGAGTTCGCGGGATTCTCCAAGTTGCTGCACTACCGGCGCATGGACCTGTCGCAGACTGCGGACTACGCCGGCCTCAAATCATGGGTCGATGAGCGCGGCGCGGACTGCGCGGTGCTGTTCCTGGCCACCAGCCCGCATCTGTTTCCGCAGATCTGCGAGCAGCTCGGCGGGATCGGTCTGAACGGTCCGAATGTGCGGGTGGTGCTCGAAAAGCCGCTCGGCCATGACCTGGCCAGCGCCCAGGAGATCAACCGCGTCGTCGGCGCCGCGTTCCACGAGCACCAGGCCCTGCGCATCGACCATTACCTGGGCAAGGCCGCGGTGCAGAACCTGGCCGCGCTGCGCTTCGGCAACGCCCTGTTCGAACCGCTGTGGCGGCGCGAGAGCATCGCCAACATCCAGATCACGATCGCCGAGAGCATCGGCGTGGGCACGCGCGGCGATTTCTACGACCGCACCGGGGCGCTGCGCGACATGGTGCAGAACCACGCGCTGCAGCTGCTGACGATGATCGCGATGGAGCCGCCGGCCACGGGCGACGCCGACGCGATCCGCGACGAGAAGCTCAAGGTGCTGAAGTCGCTCAAGCCGTTCACGCCCGAGAGCGTGGGACGCGACGTCGTGCGCGGGCAGTACCGCGCCGGCAATGTCGACGGCCAGGCGGTACCGGCCTATGCCGACGAGGTGAAAGTGCCTGCCGGCAGCCGTTGCGAGACCTTCGTGGCGGTGCGCACCGAAGTGCAGAACTGGCGCTGGGCCGGCGTGCCGTTCTACCTGCGCACCGGCAAGCGACTGGCCGCGCGCGACGCGCAGATCGTCGTCAACTTCCGGCCCGTGCCGCATGCGATCTTTGCCGGCACCAACCGCGCCAACAAGCTCGTGATCAACCTGCAACCCGAAGACGGCCTGGAACTGCACCTGCTGGCGGCCAAGGGCGGGCGCAGCGCGTCGCACCTGCCCGAGCAACTCTCGCCGGTGTCGCTCGACCTCGACTTCGACAAGGCCTTTCCGGCCGACCGCGTCGGCGCCTACGAGCGCCTGCTGCTCGACGCGATTGCCGGGCGCCTGAACCTCTTCGTTCGCAGCGACGAGCAGGAACAGGCCTGGCGCTGGGTCGAGCCCGTGCTCGAGTCCTGGCGCAACGACAGCGCGGGGCCACGGCCCTATGCCGCAGGCAGTTGGGGGCCCGCGGCGTCGAGCGCGCTGATCGCGCGCGACGGCTTCGCCTGGGCCGAAGAGGAATGAGCGGCCCGCGGCGCGCGTTGCGAATAACGGCCGAGGCGCGCAGGTGACGATGCTCGACCGCATCCTGGCCGCGCAGCCCGCACTGCCGCCGGCCGAACAGCGCGTGGCCAAGCTCGTGCTCGCCGACGCGCGCAGCTTTGCGGCACTGCCCGTGGGTGAGCTGGCCCTGCGCGCGGGGGTCAGCAAGCCGACCGTGATCCGCTTCTGTCGCAGCGTCGGCTACGACGGTCTGGCCGACTTCAAGCTCAAGCTGGCCGGCGCGGTCAACGAAGGCGTGCCCTTTGTCCACCGCGCGGTGGACGAGGACGACAAGGCCGCAGACATCCTGGTCAAGGTCATCGACAACTCGGTCAGTGCGCTGCTCCAGTACCGCAACCACGCGGCCGGGCACGCCGTGGAGCGCGCGATTGCCGCCCTGGCGGGGGCCTGCCGCAACGGGCGGCGCATCGAGTTCTACGGTGTCGGCAACTCGGGCATCGTCGCGCATGACGCACAGCACAAGTTCTTTCGCCTGGGCGTGGCCGCAAGTGCGGTCAGCGATGGCCATGTGCAGGTCATGAGCGCGACGATGCTGCAGCCCGGCGATTGCGCCGTGATCATCTCCAACTCGGGCCGCAGCCGCGACCTGCTCGACGCCGCAGAGATCGCGCGCCGCAAGGGCGCGACCACGATCGTGATCACGGCCAGTGGCTCGCCGCTGGCGCATGCCTCGAACGGCTCGCAGCATGTGTTGCTGGCTGCCGACCATCCGGAAGACTACGACCGCTACAGCCCGATGGTGTCGCGACTGCTGCACCTGGTCATCATCGACGTGCTGACTACCGGCGTGGCGCTGCGTCTGGGGGGCGGCTTGCGTCCGATGTTGGCCGAGATCAAGCGCAACCTGCGCGCCAAGCGCTACGCCAAGGCCGAGTGATCTGACGCCGCGGCGGGCGCGAAACCGAGCAGCTCCTGCACGCCGTACAGGCCCGACAACTCGACCATCGCCGCCGGTGCGCCCTGCACGCTCAAGCTGCGCCCGCCCGCCTGCGCGAGCCGGCGCGCCTCGAGCAATACCGCGATCGCGGAGGTGTCGAAATTGCGCAGCGCGGAGGCATCAACGGCCAATGCACCCGCCTGGGCGCCGCCCTGCGTGAGCTGCTGCCGGATCGACGCCACGGCCGCATGGGCCTGCGCCAGCGTCAACGTCTCGGGCAGGGCAATCACAGCCTCAACCTTTGGCCGCGGCCTTGTTGCGCTCGGTGAGCTTCGTGATCAGGCCGTCGATGCCCGAACCGCCGATCTCGGTGGCAAAGCTGGAGCGGTACTGCTGCACCAGCCACACGCCCAGCACGTTGACGTCATAGATCTTCCAGCTGCCGCCGTCCTTCTCGAGGCGGTAGTCGAGCTGGATCGCTTCGCCCTTGCCCTTGATCTCGGTGCGCACGACGACATCGGTGTCTTCCGCGGCGGCGCGCATCGGCTTCAATTGCACGGTCTGGTCCCGAACCTGCGTCAGCGCGCCGGCATAGGTGCGCACCAACAGGGTCTTGAACTCGTCCTGCAGGCGCTTCTGTTGCTCGGGTGTGGCCTGGCGCCAGAAGCGGCCGACCGCCGACGCCGTCATGCGCTGGAAGTTCACGTGCGGCATCACCTTGGCGTCGACGAGCGCGATGATCTTGCCGACGTCACCGGCCTGGATCGCCTTGTCGCCCTTCACCGTGTCGATCACTTCGCTCGACACGCGCTGGATCAGTGCGTCGGGTGCGTCGGCCGCCTGCGCATGGCCCAGGGCCAGCGCCATCGACAGAGCCGCAATCAGTTGCTTGAAGAACATTGGATTCCTTTTCATTGTCGAGCCGCGATTGCGTCAGTGACTTGGCCTCAACGCGATCGCAGCACCCGGGTTTACTTGGCCGCTGGCGCCGGTTCGTCGTACTTGGGTTCGGGCAATTCGGGCGGGTCGCCGTCATAGACCTGGTTGCGTCGGCGCGCGAGATAGCCGTCGCGCACGAAGACATACTTGTCCAGCGCGATCTCGTCGATCAGGCGCGTGGCGTCGAGCAGGCCCGCTCGCGTGTCGATCAGTCGCAGCGAAGTCAGGCCGATGCGCGTCGGATCATCTTTCGTCAGGGCCGACGGCGACCACGACAGGTCCAGCGGCAGGCCCGCGCTGTCGCGCAAAGACGAGGGGCCGAGCAGCGGCCACACCAGGTAGGGCCCGGCGGGCAGGCCCCAGCGGCCCAGTGTCTGGCCGAAGTCCTCTTGCTGGCGCTCGATGCCCAGGTCGCTGGCCACATCGAAGATGCCGCCGAGGCCGAACAGGGTGTTGGTGGCCACACGCATCGTCATCTGCGCCGAGGCGACCGGCTTGCCTTGCAGCAGCTGGTTGATCGCGGACCAGCCGTCGGCGAAATTGCCAAAGACATTGCCGACGCCGCGGCGAACCAGCTCGGGCACGACGGCCTGGTAGCCGCGGGCCACCGGTTTGAGCACGGCGTTGTCGAGGCCTTCGTTGAATCCGAAGACGGCGCGGTTCCAGCCCTCCACCGGGTCATTCGCGTTCTGCGCCTGGCTGGTGCCGACGCAACCGAACACCAGAAGCAACGCAGCCGCCGATTCTCTGCCTGGCAGCTTCACTTCTTCTCCCCCGAATGCTCGCCAGCGCCGGCCTCGGCGGCCTTGTTGAAGATCATCTGCCCGATCAGGTTCTCGAGCACCACCGCCGATTGCGTTTGGCGAATCACGTCGCCGGCCACCAGCACCTGCTCGAGCGCGCCGGCCTCGAGGCCGACGTACTGGTCGCCGAGCAGTCCGGACGTCTGGATCTTGGCGGTCGAGTCTTTCGGGAATGTCACGTGCTCGTCGATCTCCATCGTCACCACACCCAGGTAGGTCCGCGGGTCGAGCGCGATCTTCTTGACCCGACCCACCGTCACACCGGCACTGCGCACGGGTGCGCGGGGCTTCAAGCCGCCGATGTTGTCAAAGGTGGCGCTCAGCGTGTAACCCTTGTTCTGGCCGAACGTGGCCAGATTGGCGGCCTTCAGTGCCAGAAACAAGGCGCCCGCGAGGCCAAGCAGCACGAACAGCCCGACCAACGTCTCGATACCCTTCTTGCTCATCTCATTTACTCCGGTCGAATCGTCAAGGCGTCGAGAACATCCACGCGGTGAGCATGAAGTCCAGCCCCAGCACCGACAGCGACGAGATCACCACGGTGCGCGTGGTCGCATAGGCCACGCCCTCGGGCGTGGCCTCGGTTTCATGGCCCTGGTACAGCGCCACCGCGGTGCACACGACACCAAAGGCAAAACTCTTCACGACGCCGTTGCCGACATCGCGCCAGACATCGACGCGGGACTGCATCAGCGACCAGAAGTTGCCCGAGTCCAGCCCGATCATCAGCACGCCCACCATATAGGCGCCCAGGATACCGATGGTCGAGAACAGGATCGCCAGCAGGGGCATCGAGATCACGCCGCCGATGAACCTCGGCGCCAGCACGCGGCTGCGCGGGTCGACCGCCATCATTTCCATCGCCGAGAGCTGCTCGCCCGCCTTCATCAGGCCGATCTCGGCCGTCAGCGAGGTGCCGGCGCGGCCGGCAAACAGCAGCGCCGTGATCACGGGCCCGAGTTCGCGCACCAGCGACAGGTTGACGATCAGGCCCAGCGACTCGGTCGCGCCGTAGGTCGTCAGCGCGTAATACATCTGCAGCGCCAGCACGAACCCGACCGCCAGGCCCGAGGCCAGGATGATCACGAGCGACAGGTTGCCGATGGCGTAGATCTGGCGCACCACCAGGCCGAAGCGGCGCAGCGCCGCTGGGATGTGCACGACCAGGTCGACGAAGAAGAACGCGGCGCGCCCGAACGATCCCAGCACGCTCAGCGTGCGGGCCCCCAGGGCGGCGACGGCATCGATCATGCGGTGGCCCCGATCTCGTCGACGCCGAAGTCTTCGGCCAGCGTGCGCGAGGGGTAGTGGAACTTGACCGGGCCGTCGGGCTCGCCGAGCACGAACTGGCGTGTCTCGGGGTCGCTGGAATTCATCATCTCGGCCGGCGTGCCCTGCGAAACGATGCGCCCGCCGGTGGCGAGCAGGATCACATGGTCGCTGATCTCCATGCACTGGGCCACATCGTGCGAGACGACCAGCGAGGTCGCGCCGGTGGCGTCGTTGAGTTTGCGGATCAGGTTGGCGGCCACGCCCATCGAGATCAGGTCCAGGCCGGCAAAGGGCTCGTCATACATGATCAGCTCGGGGTCCAGCGCGATCGCACGCGCCAGCGCCACGCGCCGCGCCATGCCGCCCGAGACTTCAGAGATGCGCAGGCCCGCCGCGCCGCGCAGACCGACGGCATTGAGCTTCATCAGCACGATGTCGCTGATCATCGGCTCGGACAGGTCCGAATGCTCGCGCAGCGGAAAGGCAACGTTGTCGAACACCGTCAGGTCGGTGAACAGGGCGCCGAACTGGAACAGCATGCCCATGCGCCGGCGCTGCTGCAGCAGGTGCTCGCGGCGACGGGTGTCGATCGGCTCGCCGTCGAACAGCACGCGACCCTGGCCGGCCACGGCCATGCCGCCGATCAGCCGCAGCAGCGTGGTCTTGCCGCAGCCCGAGCCGCCCAGGATGGACGTGACCTTGCCGCGGGCAAACCCGAGGCTGAGGTCGTCGAGGATCGTGCGGCTGGCGTCGTAGCCGAACGTGACGTGGTCGATCTCGATGAGTGGGTTGGCGTTCAATCGAGCGCTTGGGCGGCCATGGCCGCACGTAGAGTTGTTGTGGTACCGGCGCACCACGGACGCGGCGCTGCAAGGCGCGCGGATTGTCGCACGTCATGCCACAAACCTGCGGGTTCACCCTAGGTGGCGTCCCTTAGGGTCAAGCCCGCCGACCGGGCGCCGGGCCTGGCGTGCGCTCAGGGCTTGCCGGGCGCGCCGTTGTCGAACACCACTTCGACGCGGATCTGCGCCTTGACCGCCCGCCCTTCGGCCTGCCCGGGCCGGAAACGCGCCCCGAGGAAGGCCCGGCGCGCAGCGTCCTCGAGCGCGGGCGGCAGCGCGGGCCCGTCGACCCGGACCCGCGCCACGTGGCCGGCCTCGTCGATGAACAGCGTCAGCTCGCTGACATGACGGCCGCGGTCGTTCGCGATCGGCGGGTAGTCGATCAGCACGGGTTCGAGCGGGCTGGGCGCCTGCGACAGCAGCGCCCGCGGGAAGTAGTCGCTGTCACGGTCGCCGGCGGGCGCAACCAGGCTGAACGCCGGGGCCGGCGGCGATACGCTGGCTGGAGCGCCTGGCGCAGCCGGGGGCTGAACTTCTGCCGCGATCGCGGCGACAGCCTCGGGCGGCGCCGGCGGTGAGGTGGCAGGCGCGGCGGTTGGCGCCAGCGCGCGCTCTGCATACGGCTCCCATGACGGCGCGGGCAATGCCTGAGCGGGGGACGAGATCAGCCTGACCTGCATCTGCCCGACAGGGGCTAACGCGGGGTCGCCCCGGGCCGAACGCACCGGGACCGCGAGCAAGGCGGCGTGCAGACCGACCACGAGGACCGCCAGCGGCAGCATGCGGCGCAGGTCTCGGTTGATGGCGATCAGGTCCATGATGAAAAAAGCCGACCGCTTGCGCGGCCGGCTTCCGGGCGGGTGTCAGGTCAATTCACCAACTCGCGCCACGAGGTCCGGCGGCCCGTGCCGGTGGGCGGCGGTGGCGGCGGCACCGGGTCGGTGCGCGGGTTGCCCTTGTTGTCGACCGTGATCGTGATGGTCTGACCCGAGCCCCGCGCCTGCCCGGAGAGTTGCAGCGTGACCCAACTCATGCCGACGACCAGGGAGTTGCCGAGCCAGCGGCCGGCGACGATATTGCCGTTCACCAACTGACCCGAGCCGGTACCGATGTCGAACTGGTACAGATACGAACTGCCGCCGACCGAGCAGATGTCGTCGCTCGGGATGTTGGCCGCGACCGTCAGCGTATTGAACAGCAACTGCATGTCGACGTTGACCCGTTCGCCCACAGGCGGCCACGGCGCCCCACCGGGCAAGTCCGTTGGCACCGGCGTGGAGGGCAGCGTCAGGTCGATCTTCCAGCCGTTGTCGGTCGCCCAGTTCACTGCGTTGTTGCTGATGTTCCGCGCCGAGCGTTCGACGGCGGGGTCCGACAGACTCAAGGTCTGAGCAATCACGGACGCACTGGCGTGTACATCGCCCAGTGGTGTGTCGGTCAGCGGATCCTTGATGGCATACACCGTCTGCACCGCGGTGGTGGTGAGGTCCGACGTGCCCAGGTACTTGCCGGTGCCGACATAGACGACCGGGAAGCGGCTGCCGCCATAGTCGACTTCGGCCAGCGAGGGTTGTGTCGTCACCGGCTGCGGCAGGCCACCGGCGTTGAAGTAGGCCAGGCGCAGCGCCGCCTGGTTCGGCGCCACCAGGTTGTCGATGTCGAAGCGCCACAGGTTGCCGAGCACATCGCCGCCGTAGAAGCGCCGTGCGCGGTTGTCGATCTCCGAATCGATCCAGACGTTGATCTTGTTCAGGCCGCTCGGTGTCGCAACGGTGCCCGCCGGCGTGGTGCCGGTGGTGTAGGTCGGCACCGTGAGGACGCGCGCGCCGGTGTTGGCGTTGACCACGAACAGGCGGCCGTTGCCGTCGCCGGGCACGACGTTGTTGTAGCCCGAGGAAAAGACCACCACCCAGGTGCCGTCGGCACGCTTGGTGATGACGGGGTTGCCGAAGGTCAGGCCGAGGTTGTCGTTGCCGCCCAGGCTGTCGTTGCTGAACTCCCACAGCGCGAGCGGGTTCATCGGGTCGGTGATGTCCAGGGCATAGTAGCCACGCCCACCCGCACCCAGGCCGCCGACCAGGATCGTCTTCCAGCGGCCCGGCGAACCGGGCACATAGATGTCGCCGACCGTGGGCGCGCCGTTGACGTAGAACTCGTGGCGGTTGGCGTAGTCGCGGTCCGCCAGCCGGTACATGCGGTCCATCACCATCGTCGGCACATAGGCCCAGAGTTCTTCGCCCGTGACGCCGTCGAAGGCGTGCAGCATGCCATCGTTGGCCGCGGTGTAGACCACGCCGCGCCGGCCCGGCGGCGTCGGCGGCACCGTGACCGGCGGGCTGGGGTTCGTCGCCAGCTGGGCGGCGACGAAGCCGGCGTAGTCGTTCTCGGTGTACCTGAACGAGGGCTGACCCACATACACCGGCGCGCCGCCGATGATGTCGCCGAGCATGCCGCCAGCGATGTCGGTGTCGGTCGTGAAGCGGGTGCGATAGACCGGGTTCGTCGCACCGCGCAAGTAGTTGACCATGTTGTCGCCAGAATTCGCAGCCGTGAGCTCTGCAGGCAACAAGGTTGCGCATTGGGTCAACGCGGGCACCTTGCTGCAGGCCCCGGCGAAGTTGGCCTGCTCGGCCGCGCTCATGCTGGCGTAGTCGAAGGAGGCCAGCGTGCCCGTGTTGCCGGTGCCGCGCTGGAAGTAGCGGATGTCCCGCGCGGTGCCCGCGTCGACGCGCGCCTGCAGTTGCCGCGCGGCGCTCCACAGCGGCGCCGAGATGGCGCCGGTTTGCGGGTCGATGCTGCGCGCCACCAGGTCGCCGATCCAGTGCACCGTCATGTACTTGGCGATGAACAGCTTGTTGTCGCCCTCCACCGGCTGCAAGGTACTGGCCGCGGCGCCCGAGCCGGCGCCGACCTCGGCATTGATCGCCATCAGCGTGCTGCTCAGGCTCTGCGCCAGGGAGTCGGGATCGCCCGCGCTGAAGTAGCGGCCACGGCCGTTGACCGCCGCGTGCCAGAGGTCGTCGATGTTTTCCGCGTTCGCGCTGGGGCCGGCAACGGGCCAGTTCTGCGTGCCCTGGGTGAGGTTGTAGTACGCGCCACTGGTCGCCGTCAGGTAATCAGGCCGGTAGGGCAGCAGGCCGCCCACACCCATGCCGAGCGTGAACGTGGTCATGTGCTGGTGCGGCGCGTCGTCCCGTCCGCTGGGCGAGATGTTGTTGCGGCACACGTCGGTCGGGTTGCCATAGGCGAGTGAGCCGCAATTGCCCAATGTGCTCGTGCGCAGGTCGGTCTGGTAGTAGTACATCGCCACGTCGGCCAGCGTGTCGGTGTTGCCGGTGCTGGTCGTGGTCTGGCACTGCGTCGCGGTGCCGACGGTGTAGTTCGGACTCGTCGACTGCGCCTGCGCCGTGCAGGACCCGACGATCGTCCATGGCGTCCAGGGCTCGTACTGGCAGCCGTTGGTCGAGGTTGCGGTGCACGACGACACATAGGCCCAAGGGGTGTAGAGCGTCGGCAGCGTCGTGCAGGTGCGCGCCTCCAGCACGGTGTGCGGCGACGTGTTGTCCTGCGCCTGCGCCGAGCAGGAGGTGGTGGTCGTGTCGACCGGCGCGCTGTAGCGGCAGCCATTGGTCGACGAGGCCGTGCAGGTGGCGGTTGCCTGAACCCAGGGCCCGGGCGGCAGCGGCGCCAACGCCGTGCAGGTTCGCGCGACGGCAACGGTGTGCGGCGACGAGGTGTCCTGCGCCTGCGGCGCGCAGCTCGAGGTGGTCGTGTTGACCGGCGCCGAATAAGCGCATTGGCGACCGGTGTTCCAGGTGCCCGAGGTCCCCGTGCCAAGGTTGACGACGGTACACGACGGGGTGACGTCGGCCCACGCACTCCAGGTGCCCACGTAGGAACAACGCCGGCGACTCGTCCCCGAGTTGTCCCAGGCGCAGGAACTGACGACAACCGGCGGGTTCCAGGTCGCCCCGCTGTCGCTCGACTCTTCACGCTGCAAGGTCATCGTGCGGGTCTGCAGCGTCGTGGTGCCCGTCTCCCACTGCGGGTAGAGGTCCTGCCGCTCCAGCAGGGTCGTGCTCGTTGTGTATTGCGGCGTGATGGTGCGCTGCTGAAGCGCACTCGTGCGCGCTTCCACCGTGGTGCCCTCGTTGTCCTTCATCGGCCGCGGCGTGGTGCCGCCGTCCTGCTGTCCGACGTCGGTGTTGTCGAGCCGGTCGGGGCCGAAGCTGCCCAGGCCGGTGCCGGTGACCTCGGAGTTGGTGTTCCAGTAGCCGTCGGTGGTGAGGATGGCGTAGTTGCGCTGGCAGGAGTACTGCATCGGGTCGTAGACCTGCACACCCCCGGTACTGCCGCCCGCCACCCGGGCCTGCTTGGCGAAATATTTGCCGGCCTTGGACAAGGCAGCGCGCAACGGCGTGTACCCACTGGGCGACGTGCCAAAGAGCGCGCTGTAGAAGGATGCCTTGTGCGTGGCCGCGAAGTCGTCGACGTCCAGGAAGCCCGCGCCACTGACCCAGCGCGCGCTGATGGTGCTGAAGCCCACGCGGTAGCGGTTGTCGATGGTTCTGAACGCATGGCTCGCGGCCGACTGCATCGTCAGCATCCGCGTGCGGTGGTAGGTGTACCAGTTGGCGTAGTTCTGCAGGTTGGCAAAGCTGGGCGTGACCAGCACCTCGGTGAACACCCCGGAGCCCGGCGTGGCGCCGACGAGGCTGTTGCATTCCTGGTAGAAGTTGGGCGTCGGGTTGGTGACGAGCCCGCTGCTGGTGTAGGTATAGCTCAGCGGCGTGTTGGTGCCCGAATAGGTGTAGTAGATCGGCCGGTTGTCGCCGTCGCCCACCCGCGCATTGGCCAGGGTGCCGGTGCCCGATGTGACGCGGACGTTCACCGTGAGATCGCGGTTGGTGGTATTCCAGTTCGTGACGTCGCCGATCATCCAGCGGCTCGGGTCGCTGGCATCGAAGATCGTGACGTAATAGTTCTCGCCGTTATTGCGACCGGTCGCGTAGTCTCCGCCACCACCTGAAGACAGGCGCAGGACGATGCTGCCGGTGGCGATCGTCGGCGCCGCCGACGTCACGGTGCGGATGTTGGCCAGGCTGGTCGCGGTCGGAAAGGTGTAGGTACCGTCTGCGGCCGGGTTGCCCAGCGAATCGACCGGCACCCGGTAGGTTGTGTTCGGGTTGTAGGCCAGTCCATTGCACTGCGACGCATTGCGGCCATACCGGGTGGTCGGGTAATCGGCGTCGTCGGGCATATGGTCGCGCGACATACTGCCCGAGTCGTCGAGGATGAACATCACGTTGGGCTTGATCACCGTCGGCGCCGTGGTCGACAGCGGCACGTTGGCGACGTCGGTCACCGCCGCCATGGCCACGTTGGCCAGACCCAGCGCGCCCGCCAGCAGCAGCGCCGCGCGCGACAAGGCCCAGGTCGGGGAATTGGATTGTTGTGGGGTCATTTTGTCTTCTCCCTGTCTCGCGACAATCAGTGAAGGATCGTCTCGGTAAAGCTGACGGTATTGCGCGCGCCAACGGTGCGCACGATGATCCGGTAGTAGGGCGTCATGGTCACCGCGGTCGGTCGCGCTTCGGCGCCGATGCGGATCTCGCCTCGGGCCGACGCCTGGCTGAGCGCCGTCGACGCCGGCCTGGCGCAGACGTTGGACGCATCGACGGCGCCGGCCGACGGGCACAGGCGCGTGATCACCCAGCGCGCCGTCGCGCGTCCGCCGTTGATCGGCAGCGGATTCGACGCCGAATGGCTGCACTGCGAGCAGGTCGGGGGTGTCGTGGACATGCAGGCGCAGCTGTCCGCCGCCCAATTGACGACGGCCATGGGGGTGGCAGCTGAGGTGACGCGCCCGGTCGGGTCCAGAGCGTCCTGCGAGGAAGCGTAGTAGCCGTTGGCGGTGTCATCGGCATTCAGGTTGACGCCTGAGAGCAGCCAGGTGCGTGCCCGCTCGGCGGCCACATCAGCGGCGGCATTCGCCTCCTGCTTGAAGGCCAGGTTGCCGAGCACCAGTCCGCCCGAGTCGACCGAGCGCACTAGCGCCACGGCGGCCAACAACATGGCGGCCAGCGCCAGCAGCGCGAACAGCAGCGACACGCCGCGCTGCGCGGCCTGGCGCGGGCTTCGCAGCGGGGAGGGGTTGATTTGGAGGTTGGTCACGTCAGGAACTCCACAGCATGTTGCGCAGCGGAACAATGGTCTCGAAGATCTTGTAGCGGTAGTGCTGGGCGTCGCCCGCCGCGCCCGCACCGACGTCGATCGTGAGGCACTGGCTGGCGCCGCAGGCGGCGGCGCCAGTCGTCGCCGGCGTGTTGCCCACGTCCCAGGTCGGATTGGCCGGGGTGACGATTTCCTTCTCGTACTGGCCGCTGCGCGCCACGACGAGCATGCGCACCGACAGCACTGCGAGCCAGCCGGCATTGGTCGTCGGCGTGGTCGTGTCATAGACGTCGACGATGCCATCCGCCGGGACGCTGGTGTCGCGGCCGTAGAAGGCGCGCATCGTGACGATGTCTGCCTGGACGTCGCGCGTGATTCTTGTGTTCGGATTGGCGAGGTCGAAACTCGACAACTGCAGCATGCCGTTGTTGACTTCGTAGCGGTTGTCGACGAGCCGGCCGAGATTGACCAGCACGCTGCCGTCGCCATAGGCCTGGGTCGGTGTACCCGCCGAATTCCAATCGTTTGGCTGATCGGCACGCGGGATCGACATGGCGGTGGGGACGGCCGTGACCTGAAAGACCCAACAGGGTTGGGTAGCATCGGTCGCAACCAGGGCCAGATCCCCCTGGGCCAGACCGAGGCTCGCGGAGACTGGCAGCAGCTGGTCGTTGACGGCGTAGCCTGGCGGGATCACGCGCGTCGGCACGGAGTAGGAATCCTTCGAGCTGGCCAGCACGCGAATCGAGTCACCGCTGCCCACAGCCACCGTAGCATCGGCGGCGATGCGTGCCGCCTCGGTCATGATGAAAACCGGCGCTAGCGTAGGCGCAAATCCGGTGGGCGCCGCGCCGTTGAATCGTGCGTTGATCGGGCACCCGACGATCGCCGGGCTGCTGGTGAGGCCGTAGCCTGCCGTCTGGACGTCGCGCTGGATCGCGAACAACGACAGCGCGCCATTGATCTGGGCATCGGAGCCGCCGGTCGTGGTGCGCTTCTGGCCCTCGGACACCAGCAGGACCTGGGATATGACCAGGATCGCCAGCATGCCGATCAGCATGCCGACCATCAACTCGACCAGCGTGACGCCGCTTTGGCGTGCGGCAGGAACCCGCAGGGTGAAATGTTCTGCGTGCATCATGGGTTGACGGCAACGGCCGCCATCGCGGTGTAGGTGTGCATCTGGTCGTCGGGCGGCGTCCAGTTGATGGTGACCAGGACCTCGGGCAAGGCGCTGAGGTCGACCGTCGCTGCGCCGTTGGGCAGCGCCGCGGCCACCCGCGCGGCCCACTCGTTGCAGCGCGCGTAGCCCGCGCAGGACGCCGTGGCGTAGCTGGCCAGATTGGCGTTGTCGGACCACATCGCGCCGATTCCCTGTTGGGCCAGCAGCGAGGCATCGGCGCGGAACTTCGACTGTGTCTGCGCCTTGGTCATCGAGGCCTGCAGGCCGACGATGCCGAGCACGCCGAACGAAAAGATCAGCAGCGCGACCAGGGCCTCGATCAGCATGAAGCCACGGTTGCGACGGCCTGCGCCGGCGCTTCGCTTCGAACTTCGATTGCGCATTGTCATGGGATGGTCCTTGTCGGGCAGAAGCGCGGGTCGGTGGCCGCGGTGACGCCGAGATCGCACATCCGCACCGTGCCGCCGGTGCCGATCTCGATGCGCAGGTTGCGGAAGTCGCCGCCGGCGGTGTTGTTGCTGACGTCGACGAAGCCGATCGGGGCGGCGTCGTCAATGCGGCCGAAGGAGTTGAACGTGACCGTGTTGGCCCCCGCGCTGCCATCGGCGAAGCGGCCTGCAACGACCACGTTCTTGCCGCCGACGCCGCCGGCGTTGGTCTCGACGATCAGCGGGTCGTTGGCATCTGCCGCGACGGTCGACGGTGCGTAGTGGCAGAACGCGGCGGGGTTGTTGACACTGACGACCCACGACACGCCCGTGGCCGACAACGCGCAGCTGGCGTCCATCACCGCCGAATCAGTCAACGACACGAGCGAGAAGCGCATCGGCAGGTTGCGCCGCATGGCTTCGTTGCGTGCGCGCTGCAGACCGGCGAGCATTGACGATGCGGTATTGCGCACCTGGGTGTTGCGCATCCAGGCGCTGACGGTCGGACCGGCAGCCACCAGCAACATGGCCAGGATGACCATCGTGACCGCGATTTCGATCAGGGTCATACCACGCGCGCGGCGGCGCGAGTTCGTCTCGCAATTCAGCATTCGCTACCCTTGATCACCCAGCAGGTCTTCGCGACCGCCGCACCCTTGAATTGCGTCGTCGAGCGGGCGTTGTTCTGGTTGATGGTGTAGGCGTGGCCGACGGCGCGCCCGTTGCTGCCGGTAGCGGTGACCGTGTAGCCCTGCCCGCCGCCCGTGAGCGCGCAGCCATACGTGAAGAACTGTGCCGCACCGTAGTTGAGCGTGCCGGTGCCGGCCGACCAGCTCGGCGGCCCGACGTCGGCACATTGGCCGGCGCCGTAGTTGCGGTTGTCCTGGTAGTACTGCTCCATCTTGACGCGGAAGTCGGACAGCGCAGCTTGCGCTTCAGGCAGCTGGCCGCGGCGCACATAGTCGAAGTAGCTCGGCATGGCCACACCGGCCAGGATCGCGACGATGGCCACCACGATCATCACCTCGATCAAGGTGAACCCGCGCGGACGACGGGTCGTCGCGGTCGGGACTGCGTCGGGCAGATGGGTCATGCAGCGAGGGCTTTGTGGTGTCACGGCAGTGGCTCGGTTGGCGCAGCGGTTGCGATGGAGTGCATGGGCATGGGGCTGGTTGACGCGATTGTCTGTACAAGCAGCGACGATCGACGTGACAAAGCGCACGACTCGCAGCCCGCATTCGACAAGCGGCGCGGGATGCTCGACAGACGGCACGGCGGCCGTGCCGCTGCGGCACGCACGCGACAGTGCGGCGCGCCGCCCCGCGGCGAATGTGAGAATTTGTTGCGCCGGTGCGGGCCGGCTATCGCGGCAGCTCGCTGCTTCCCAGCAGGACCTCTTCGACCGCGCGCGCGGCCTGCCGGCCTTCGCGGATCGCCCACACCACCAGGCTCTGGCCACGGCGCATGTCGCCCGCGGCGAAGACCTTGTCGACGTTGGTACGGTAGCTGGCCGTACCTTCGGTGGCGGCCTTGGCATTGCCACGGGCATCGCGCTCGACGCCGAAGGCCTCGAGCACCGAAGCCACCGGGCTGACGAAGCCCATGGCCAGCAGCACCAGGTCGGCCTTGAGCACCTGCTCGCTATCCGGCACCTCGACCATCTTGCCGCCCTGCCAGTCGACGCGCACGGTCTTGAGCGCCGTGACGCGGCCCTTCTCGCCGATGAGTTCCTTGGTGGCGATCGCAAATTCGCGCTGGCAGCCTTCTTCGTGGCTCGAACTGGTGCGCAGCTTGATCGGCCAGTAGGGCCAGACCAGCGGCTTGTTCTCCTGCTCGGGGGGTTCGGGCAACAACTCGAACTGCGTCACGCTGGCCGCGCCATGGCGGTTGCTGGTGCCGACGCAATCGCTGCCGGTGTCGCCGCCGCCGATGACGATGACGTGCTTGCCGGTGGCCAGCAACTGGCCCTTGAACTTGTCGCCGGCCACTTGCTTGTTCTGTTGCGGCAGGAACTCCATCGCGAAGTGCACGCCGTCGAGCTCGCGGCCGGGTACCGGCAGGTCGCGACTCTGTTCGGCGCCGCCAGCGAGCAGCACGGCGTCGAATTGCGCCGTCAAGTCCGCGGCAGAAATCGTTTCCTTGGCGTCGTTCGTGACCTTGCCTTTCCTGTCGAGTTTTCCGATCAGCACGCCGGTGCGGAACGTCACGCCCTCAGCCTGCATCTGCTCGACGCGACGGTCGATGTGCGACTTCTCCATCTTGAAGTCGGGAATACCGTAGCGCAGCAGGCCGCCGATGCGACCGTTCTTCTCGAACACCGTGACCTCGTGCCCGGCGCGCGCCAGCTGCTGCGCCGCCGCCAACCCGGCTGGGCCGGAGCCGACCACGGCCACGGTCTTGCCGGTCTTGCGCTTGGGTGGTTGCGGCTTGACCCAGCCCTCGGCCCAGGCGCGGTCGATGATCGCGTGCTCGATCGACTTGATGCCCACCGCGTCGTCATTCACATTGAGCGTGCACGCGGCCTCGCAGGGTGCCGGGCAGATGCGGCCGGTGAATTCGGGGAAGTTGTTGGTCGAGTGCAGCACCTCGATCGCGTTCTGCCAGTCGCCGCGGTACACGAGGTCGTTGAAGTCGGGAATGATGTTGTTGACCGGGCAGCCGCTGTTGCAGAACGGCGTGCCGCAGTCCATGCAACGTGCGGCCTGCACCTTGGCCTGCTCGTCGTTGAGGGCGATCACGAACTCGCGGTAGTTCTTCACGCGCTTGGCGACGGGCTCGTAGCCCTCTTCGAGGCGTTCGTGTTCGAGGAAGCCGGTGATCTTTCCCATGGTCGAGTCCTGATTTCTCTTACTTGGCGGGCACGGGCTCGGCCTTGGCCTTGGCGATCGTGGCGCTGGCCGCGGCGGTGGCGCTCATCTGCTTCAACGCCCGTTGGTACTCATGCGGGAAGACCTTGATGAAGCGCGCGCGCGACTCGGCCCAGTGGTCCAGGATCTGCCGCGCGCGCAGGCTGCCGGTCCAGCGGTGGTGGTCCTCGATCAACTTCTTGAGCAGGGTCTCGTCGGCTTCGCCGTGATGCGCCGTGGTCAGATCCTGCTGGTCGCGCGGCAGCACCCTCTCGAGCGCAACCATGCTGGTGTTGCAGCGCGTGGCGAAATGCCCGTCTTCATCGTAGACGTAGGCGATCCCGCCGCTCATGCCCGCCGCGAAGTTGCGCCCGGTGCGGCCGAGCACGGCCACCGTGCCGCCGGTCATGTACTCGCAGCCATGGTCTCCGGTGCCCTCGACCACCGCGGTGGCGCCCGACAGACGCACCGCGAAGCGCTCGCCGGCGACGCCACGGAAGAAGGCCTCGCCGCTGGTCGCGCCGTAGAGCGCCGTGTTGCCAATGATGATGTTGGTGGTGGCGTCGCCGCGGAAGTCGATGCTCGGGCGCACCGTGATGCGGCCTCCCGAGAGGCCCTTGCCGGTGTAGTCGTTGGCGTCGCCGATCAGGTAGAAGGTGATGCCGCTGGCGAGGAAGGCGCCAAAGCTCTGGCCCCCGGTGCCTTCCATCTGTACGAAGATGGTCTGGTCAGGCAGGCCTTCGGGGCGCTGGCGGATCAGTTCGCCCGATAGCATGGCGCCGACGCTGCGGTTGACGTTGCGCACCGCCTCCATCAGCTGCACCTTCTCGCCGCGCTCGATGGCCGGCCGGCACTTTTCGATCAGCTTGACGTCGAGCGCACGCTCCAGGCCATGGTCTTGCCCGTCGACCTGGTGGCGCGGCACATCGGCCGGCACCTGCACCTGGTGGAAGATGCGGCTGAAGTCCAGGCCGCGCGCCTTCCAGTGCGCAATGCTCTTCTTGGTGTCGAGCAGCTCGCTGCGGCCGATCAACTCATCGAAGGTGCGGACGCCCAACTGGGCCATGATCTGGCGCGCCTCTTCGGCCACGAAGAAGAAGTAGTTGACGACATGCTCGGGGCGGCCCGCGAACTTGGCGCGCAACACCGGGTCTTGCGTGGCCACGCCCACCGGGCAGGTGTTGAGGTGGCACTTGCGCATCATGATGCAGCCCTCGGCCACCAGCGGCGCGGTGGCAAAGCCGAATTCGTCGGCGCCGAGCAGCGCGCCTATCACGACGTCGCGGCCGGTCTTCATCTGGCCATCGGCCTGCACGCGGATGCGCCCGCGCAGGCGGTTCAGCACCAGGGTCTGCTGTGTCTCGGCCAGACCGAGCTCCCATGGCGTGCCCGCATGCTTGATGCTGCTCCACGGCGAGGCGCCCGTGCCGCCGTCGTGGCCGGCAATCACGACATGGTCGGCCTTGCACTTGGCCACGCCCGCGGCGACGGTGCCGACGCCGACCTCGCTCACCAGCTTCACGCTCACGCTCGCACGTGGGTTGGCGTTCTTCAGGTCATGGATCAGCTGCGCCAGGTCTTCGATGGAGTAGATGTCGTGGTGCGGTGGCGGGCTGATCAGGCCCACGCCCGGCACCGAGTGGCGCAGCATGCCGATGTACTCGCTGACCTTGGCGCCGGGCAACTGCCCGCCCTCACCGGGCTTGGCGCCCTGGGCCATCTTGATCTGCAACTGGTCGGCGCTGACCAGGTATTCAGTGGTGACGCCGAAGCGGCCGCTGGCCACCTGCTTGATCTTGCTGCGCAGGCTGTCGCCCGCCTTCAGCGCGTAGTCAGAAGCGATGACCTTGGCGCCGACGATGTCGCTGAGCGTGGCGCCGTCGGTGATCGGGATGCCCTTGAGCTCGTTGCGATAGCGCGCCGGGTCTTCGCCGCCTTCGCCGGTATTGCTCTTGCCGCCGATGCGGTTCATGGCCACGGCCAAGGTGCTGTGCGCCTCGGTCGAGATCGAGCCCAGGCTCATGGCGCCAGTGGCAAAGCGCTTGACGATCTCGCTGGCCGGCTCGACCTCGTCGACAGCGATGGCCGTGGCGGGGTCGACCTTGAATTCGAACAGGCCGCGCAGGGTCATGTGGCGCCGGCTCTGGTCGTTGATGAGCTGGGCAAATTCCTTGTAGGTCTCGAATTTTCCCGAACGCGCGGCATGCTGCAGCTTGGCGATCGCGTCGGGGGTCCACATATGCTCTTCGCCGCGGACGCGCCAGGCGTACTCGCCGCCCGCGTCGAGCATCGACGCCAGCAGCGGATCGTCGCCAAAGGCGGCGCGGTGCATGCGCAGCGCTTCCTCGGCGACCTCGAAGACGCCGATGCCGCCGATCTGGCTGGCGGTGCCGCGGAAGTACTTCGTCACCAGCGACGACTCCAGGCCAATGGCCTCGAACAGCTGCGCGCCGCAGTAGCTCATGTAGGTCGACACACCCATCTTGGACATGATCTTCGAGAGGCCCTTGCCGACGGCCTTGACGTAGTTGGCGATCGCCTTCTCGGCACTCAACGCGCCCGGCAATTCCGCATGCAGCGCGGCCAGCGTTTCCAGGGCCAGATAGGGGTGCACGGCCTCTGCGCCATAGCCGGCAAGCACCGCAAAGTGGTGCACTTCGCGCGCCGAACCCGTCTCGACGACCAGGCCGGCGGTCGTGCGCAGACCCTCGCGCACCAGATGCTGGTGCACCGCCGACAGCGCGAGCAAGGCGGGAATCGCGACCTGGCCGCGACCGACCCGGCGGTCGGTGATGATCAGGATGTTGTGGCCGCTCTTGATGGCGTCGACGCTTTCGGCGCACAACGAGGCCAGTTTGGCTTCGATGCCCGCACGACCCCAGTCGACCGGGTAGGTGATGTCGACCTCGTAGCTCTTGAACTTCTGATTCGTGTGCAGCTCGATCGAACGCAGCCGCGCCATGTCGTCGAAGTCAAGCACCGGCTGGGCCACCTCGAGGCGCATCGGCGGGTTCACCGCATTGATGTCGAGCAGGTTGGGCTTGGGGCCGATGAAGCTGTTCAGGCTCATCACGATGGCCTCGCGGATCGGGTCGATCGGCGGGTTCGTGACCTGAGCGAAGAGCTGCTTGAAGTAGCTGTAGAGCGGCTTGCTCCGGTCCGACAGCACCGCCAGCGGCGAATCGTTGCCCATCGAGCCGATGCCTTCCTCGCCGTTGGCGGCCATCGGGCTCATCAGGAACTTCAGGTCCTCCTGCGAGTAGCCGAAGGCCTGCTGGCGATCGAGCAAGCTCTCGGGAGAGAGCCGGGGCACGGCCGGCGCGGCCTCGATGGCGTCCAGGCGCACGCGCACGTTCTCGATCCACTGCCGATAGGGCTTGGCAAAGGCGAACTGATTCTTCAGTTCCTCGTCGTCGACGATGCGTCCCTGCTCGATATCGATCAGGAACATGCGGCCGGGCTGCAGGCGCCACTTCTTGACGATGCGGTTCTCGGGGATCGGCAACACCCCGGTCTCGCTGGCCATGATCACGAGGTCGTCGTCGGTGACGATGTAGCGCGCGGGGCGCAGGCCATTGCGGTCCAGGGTGGCGCCGATCTGCTTGCCGTCGGTGAAGACCATCGCGGCCGGGCCGTCCCAGGGCTCGAGCATGGCCGCGTGGTACTCGTAGAAGGCGCGGCGGCGTGGGTCCATGCGCTCGTGCTGTTCCCAGGCCTCGGGAATCATCATCATCGCGGCATGCGCCAGCGGGTAGCCGCTCATCGTCAGCAGCTCGAGCGTGTTGTCGAAGGTGGCGGTGTCGCTCTGGTGCTCGAAGCTGAGCGGGTAGAGCTTGCGCAGGTCCTCGCCGAGCACGGGCGATTTCATCACCCCTTGGCGTGCGCGCATCCAGTTGAAATTGCCCTTGACGGTATTGATCTCGCCGTTGTGCGCCACCATGCGGTAGGGATGCGCCAACGGCCACTCGGGGAAGGTGTTGGTCGAGAAGCGCTGGTGCACCAATGCCAGGGCCGAGACCGTGCGCGGGTCTTTGAGGTCGAGGTAGTACTGCCCGACCTGACTCGCCAGCAGCAAGCCCTTGTAGATCACGGTGCGACAGCTCATGCTGGGCACGTAGTACTCGCGGCTGTGGGTGAGCTTGAGGGCCTGGATCGCCGAACTGGCGGTCTTGCGGATCACGTACAGCTTGCGCTCGAGCGCGTCGGGAACGATCACGTCGGGGCCGCGGCCAATGAAGATTTGGCGGATCACGGGCTCCTTGGTGCGCACCGCCGGCGACATCGGCATCTCGCGATCCACCGGCACGTCGCGCCAACCCAGCAGGACCTGCCCTTCGGCCTTGATCGCCCGCGCCAGTTCCTGCTCGCAAGCCAGACGCGACGCATGCTCCTTGGGCAGGAAGATCATGCCCACGCCGTATTCGCCGGGCGGCGGCAACTCGACGCCCTGTGCCGCCATCTCGGCGCGGTAGTACTCGTCGGGAATCTGGATCAGGATGCCCGCGCCGTCGCCCATCAGCTTGTCGGCCCCGACCGCGCCCCGGTGGTCGAGGTTGGCGAGGATCATCAGTCCCTGCTCGACGATGCCGTGCGCACGCAGGCCCTTGATGTGGGCGACAAAGCCGACGCCGCAGGCGTCGCGTTCATGCGCCGGTTGGTACAGACCTTGCTCAGCAGCGTCCCGCAGTGCTGCATCGGCCGGCATGAGGAATTGAGGGGCGGCCTTGGTCATGGCGCTCTCCAGGAACATGTTCGCGGGACCGGGAGATTACTGCGCCGCAGCAATTCGAACAAGGAGAATTAAAAGGGGTCAGACTCCTTTGTTAGCGCGGACCCACCATCGGCGCGCAGAAATAGGGACACATCAATCCAAGCGCGACGGCGCCAAGCCAGGTGGTCGGCCTCGGGGCTGGGTTCGCAGCGCCCGGCCGGTTCGCCCTTCCATGCGCGCGGTGTAGGCGCTCGATCCGGCCACGCGACCTTGCAGCGCCGCCTGTTCGATACGCTGCAGCGTCGAGGACGCGACTCCCTCCGAAAGCTTGAGAGTGAATGCATGCTCTCGCTCGAATGGTGTGTTTCCGAGCCGCCAATAGAGCGCGTGCTCCGTGACCAATGGATCCCTGCGGCGGCCCAGGTGGTGCTGCGCGCTCGACCAAGGCCAGTCAGCCGCCGCGGTCACGAGACCGGCGAGGACCGGTTGAGACTCGACCATCAACAGCGCGTCCAAGCCAAGCGTGTCGGCGTCGACCACACCGGCGCGAAACCGCCCCTCCCAAAGCGTCCCGCTGCGCAAGTGGCGCCGGTTCGACGCGGCGACGAAGCGACGTCCCAGCGACTGCATGGCCCGGCTTAGTGCCTCGGCCTCGCTGGGTGTCGCCAGTAGATGCACCGCGGCGTCCAGCAACGCGTAGGCATGAATTGCCAGGCCATGCTGGGCGGCGGCCTCCTGCAGCATCGCCAAATAGGCCTGGCGATCCTGATCGTCGCCAAACACGCTCTGGCCGTTGTGGCCGCGCTGCATCACGTAGTGCAGTTCGCCCGCCAGGGCCAGCCGCGGCGCCCGCGCCATGCGCTCAGGCCTTCATGGCGTCTGACGACGCCCGGTATCCCCAAGCGGCCGCCGCGGATCCGGCTTTGCCGGTCCGCTGGCGCCCCCTCGAGGGGAAGGCGCCGAAGGCGCTTCGGGGGTGGTTCATTTCACTCGGAGGCGAAAGCAACCTGCCCCGTCAGTCGGGCATATTCGCTGCCCGCAAAGCGATCGGTCATGCCGGCAATGTAGTCGGACACGACGCGCAGGCCCTGGCGCGAAAACGCCGCGGCCTGCTCGCTAGGCATCTCACTCGGCGACGCCGCGTAACTGGCGAACAGAGACCGCACGACCCAGCGCGCGCGTTCCGTGGTGCGCATCACCTGCGGATGACGGTAGAGGGCATCGAACAGGAAGCGCTTGAGTTGCGTCGTCTGCTCGCGCATGGCCCCGCTCAGGCCGACCAGCGCTGGCAGCGCGCGCACGGCTTCGGCACTGGGTGGCGCGTGAACATCGAGTGCTCGCGTTGTGGTCGCAACGACGTCCTGGACCTGGTCCGCCACGATCCGGCGCAAGGTCTCCGCCAGCAGCCGACGCGGCAGCGATGCCAGCTCAGGGAATGCCGCCAGCGACGCGTCGCAATGTCGCAGGAACATCGGCACGTCCTGCAGCTGCGCCATGTCGAGCAGACCGGAGCGCACCCCGTCGTCGATGTCGTGCGCGTTGTAGGCGATCTCGTCGGCCAGGTTGACGAGTTGAGCCTCCAGGCTCGCCTGTTGCCGCGCAATGAAGCGGCGCGCAACGCCGCCCGGCTCGGCAGCGTCGAGTGCCTGCGCGACGCGCAGCGAACAGCGCTTGAGCACACCCTCGCGCGTTTCAAGGCACAGATTCAGGCCGTCAAACCGGGGATAACGCTGCTCGAGCCGATCGACCACACGCAGGCTTTGCAGGTTGTGTTCGAACCCACCGTGATCGCGCATGCACTCGTGCAACGCATCCTGGCCCGCGTGTCCAAACGGCGTGTGGCCCAGATCATGGGCCAGCGCAATCGCCTCGACCAGGTCCTCGTTCAAGCCGAGTGTGCGCGCGACAGCGCGACCGAGGAGCGCCACTTCGAGCGAATGCGTCAACCGCGTGCGGAAGAGGTCTCCTTCGTGATTGATGAACACCTGCGTCTTGTAGACGAGGCGCCGGAACGCCGTGCTGTGCACGATGCGATCGCGATCACGCTGGTACTCGGTACGCGCTGGCGAGGGCGGCTCCGTAATGCGGCGTCCTCGGGTTCGAGCCGGGTCGCAAGCGTACGGCGCAAGCATCAGGCTCTGGCCATGTGGGCCGCGAGCACGGCACGCACGTCGTCGTCCGCCACGGTGCGCAAACTCGCGCGGCCCAGCGACTCGATCAGCACGAAGCGCAGCGCGCCGGCCTCGCTCTTCTTGTCCACCCGCATCAATTCGAGATAGCGCTCGGCGCCGAGATCGGGCGCGCGCACCGGCAGGCGCGCGCGCCGGCACAGCGCGCGCAGCCGCTGTGCGAACGCGGCGGGCATCAGGCCGAGCTGCACCGACAGTTCGCTGGCCAGCACCATGCCGCAGCCGACGGCCTCGCCGTGAAGCCACTTGCCGTAGCCCATGCCCGCTTCGATGGCGTGGCCAAACGTGTGTCCGAAATTGAGAATCGCGCGCAAGCCCGACTCGCGCTCGTCGGCGGCAACGACGCTGGCCTTGATCTCGCACGAACGCTGCACTGCATGGGCCATCGATGCGGGATCACGCGCCAGCAACGCGTCGAGATGAGACTCGATCCACGCGAGGAATTCCGCGTCGGCAATCGGCCCGTACTTGATGACCTCGGCCAAGCCGGCCGACAACTCGCGATCGGGCAAGGTGTTTAGGGTCGCGAGGTCGCAGACGACACGCCGCGGCTGGTAGAACGCGCCGATCATGTTCTTGCCCAGGGCGTGGTTGATGCCGGTCTTGCCACCCACAGACGAGTCGACCTGGGCCAGCAACGTGGTGGGCACCTGCACGAACGGCACGCCGCGCATGTAGCATGCGGCGGCGAAACCCGTCATGTCGCCGACCACCCCGCCGCCCAGCGCGAACAAAACGGTCTGTCGATCGCATTGCTCGGCAAGGAGCCGCTCGAAGATCAGATTCAGCGCCGGCCAGTCCTTGTGCAACTCACCGTCGGGCAGGTCGATCGTGAGAACGCGCTCGTAATTCGGCTTGAGCGCACCCTGCAGGGCACCGGCGTAATGCGCAGACACGGTCGGGTTGGTGACGATCAGCGCCGACCTGGCGTGCGGGAGATCAGCCCAAGTCGCGGCATCGGTCAACAGGCCGGTGCCGATCAGGATGTCATAGCCGCGGTCACCCAGCTCGATGGGCACGCGGCGCGCTGCGATTTTGGACATGCTCGGCATGGCGCCGAGTTTACGGTCGCGGCGTTTGCGGATAAGGCGCCAGCGGCACAACGCCAGCCAACTCGAGCTGCATCAGCACCATATTGACCAGCGAGTGCACGGAGGGCCGACCGGTTTCGACCACGAAGTGCGCGACTTCGCGGTACGAAGGGTCGCGCTCGTGAAACAGCGAACGCAGGCGTCGTATCGGATCGCTGTCGCCCTGGAGCAAGGGGCGGCGGCTGTCATGCCGCATGCGACGGGCCAGGTCCTCAGGGATGGCCCGCAGGTACACGACCGTCGTGCGACTCCGCAGCGCCCGCCGGTTGGCGTCGCGCAAGACCGCCCCGCCCCCGGTCGCGATGACATGGCCGCGAACACGAGAGACCTCGTCGATCACGGCCTGCTCGATGTCGCGAAACGCGGGCTCGCCCTGGATCTCGAAATAGTCGCGGATCGAGCAGCCGATACGCTGCTCGATCACGAGATCGGAGTCGATGAACGGCAGCCCCAGGTGCCGCGCGACATGGCGCCCGACCGTGGACTTGCCGCTACCGGGCATGCCGATCAGAGCGATCGACGCGAATTGGCCGTTGTGTGCCGCCTCGGCTTGCCCCACTGCTGAACTGATCAGCGCACGATGTTGCGCTCGCTGACGACCCGGGGTGTGAGGAAGACCAGCAACTCGGTTCGGGTTGTGTCACGCGTGCGCGTCTTGAACAGGTTGCCCAGGACGGGGACGTCGCCGAGGACAGGCACCTTGGTCTCCGAGCTCTGGTCGGTCTGCTCGAAGATGCCCCCGATGACCACCGTGCCGCCGTTCTCGACCAGAACCTGCGTCTTGACCTGCTTGACGTTGATCTCGCGCCCCAGCGCCGTGAGCGTCCCAAGGCTGTCCTTGTTGACCTGCACATCGAGAATCACGTTGCCCTCGGGCGTGATCTGCGGCGTGACCTCCAGCTTGAGCGAGGCCTCGATGAACTCCACCGAGGTCGCACCGGAACTGGTGGACTTCTGGAACGGAATCTTCGTGCCCTGGCTGATCAGCGCCTTCACCTGGTCGGCGGTGATGATGCGCGGGCTCGAGACCACCTTGCCCTTGCCGTCCGCCTCGAGCGCGGAGATCTCGAGGTTGAGGTAGCGGGTCGCACCACTGTTGAACAGCGAGACGGCGAACGATGCCGGGTCGTAACCGCCTTGGCCCAGGGCCGGCAGGTTGACGAACGGCGACGAGTCCAGGATGCCGCCGGTCGGGCTGCCCCGGCCGGGCCCACTGATGCCGCCGACAGCCACTCGGTGCAGGCCGCCCGACAGGTTTTGCGCCGAGCCGCCGAGCTTGACACCCAGCGACTTGCCGAAGGTGTCGTTGGCCTCGACGATGCGAGCTTCGATCAGGACCTGGCGTACCGGGATGTCGATCTTGGAAATCAGCGACTGAATCTCTTCCAGCTTGGTCGGGATGTCGGTGACGAACAGCTGGTTCGTGCGCTGCTCGGAAATCACGCTGCCACGCGCTGACAGCATCCGCGAGCCCTGACCAGCGCCGCCCGACCCTTGCCCAACGAGCGCCTTGGCGACTTCTTCGGCCTTGGTGTAGTTGAGCTGGTAACCCTGCGTGCGCAAGGGCTCAAGCTCGGTCTTCTTCTTGCCGGCCTCGAGATCGGCCTGCTCCTTGATAGCCAGTTCGTCCTTGGGGGCGATCCAGATCACATTGCCGCTCTTGCGCAAACCCAGGCCCTTGGCCTGCAGGATGATGTCCAGGGCCTGGTCCCATGGCACGTCCTTCAGCCGCAGCGTGAGGTTGCCCGTGACGGTATCGCTCGTGACGACGTTGAAGTTCGTGAAGTCGGCGATGACCTGCAGCAGCGACCTGACTTCGATGTTCTGGAAATTCAAACTCAGCTTCTCGCCCTGGTAGCCGGGGCCTTGCGTGAGCTTGTTCGGATCGACGCGCACCGGACGCACTTCGAGTACGAACTGGTTGTCGCTCTGGTAGGCGCTGTGCTCCCAGTTGCCGCGCGGCTCGACCACCATGCGCACGCGGTCACCGCTTTGCGAGGTGGTCACGGTTTGCACAGGGGTGCCGAAGTCGGTCACGTCCAGGCGTCGACGCAGGCTGTCGGGCACCGCCGAGCGCAGGAACTCGACCACCAGGCCGGTGCCCTGCTGGCGAATGTCCACACCCACCTCGTTGCTGGGCAGGCTGACAATGACCCGGCCTGCACCGTCTGCCCCACGACGAAAGTCGATCTCTCGCAAGGGTTGCTGTTCCCGGGCCAGAACCGGGGCGAAATTGCCCGCAGGTGCGGTGGCAACCGGTGCGGCCGCCACCGTGGCGGCTGCGGGCGCGCCGCTGTCGATAACGATCAGCAGGGCCTTGCCGTCGAGTTGCGCACGGTAGGTCGAAGCCTGCTTCAGGTTCAGCACCAAGCGCGTGCGCTCGCCCGCCTGGGCCACATTGACCGAGCGCAGATTGCCTTGATTGAGTTCGACCGACGAGCGGCCCAGGGCGCTTCCGACGCCGGGCAGATCGATCGCGATGCGCGGTGGCACCTGGATCGCGAAGCCAACGGGAACTGCAGTCAGCGCCTCACTCAGCTCGATCCGCACCACTTCGCTGCCTGATTGCTGGCTGCTCGTGATCGACTGGATCACGCCCTGTGCCAGAGCAAAACTCGGTGCGCCGACCGCAAGTGCCATCACGACACCCCATGTCCGCCAGTTCATCATGATGTGCTGCTCCTTCGAATTCTTCATCGCGCCCCCCGCTCCAGCAATTGAAGCGTGCTGTTGCGCTCGATCCATTCGCCTGCCGCGTCCTGCACCACTTCGCGCAGCACAAGATCGGCCTCACTGATGCGCAGGATGCGCCCGTAATTCTGGCCCATGTAGTCGCCCACCTTGACCTGGTACAGGAGCCCTTCCACGCGCAAGAGCGCGAAGGGCGCGCCCTGCTTGTTGACACTACCGACCATGGCCATGCTGTCCAGCGGGTAGGCCTCGAGCGGCTCCTTGCGCCGCTTCAACTCGCCCGCCAGCAATGAACTCGGTGCGCGCTCGTCGCGCTTGAACGCCACGGCGAGCTTCTGCGTGCTGAATGGTTCAACGGTACCCGCCGCCGCGTAGGGCTGCGGATCGAACTTCTTGGGCGCCTGCAACGGCGCCACGTTGGGCTTGACCTCGCGGCGTTGCTGCTCCATCCACTGCTGGACTTCGTCGAGGTCGGCCGTGCATCCTGCCAAGGCCGTCGCGGCCAGCAGGGCCAGCGTCAGCCGCGCAACAGGGCGCCGGGTCTGAAGGGTCTGACTCATTTCTTCGCTCCTGGCGCAGGCTTCTTCTGCGCCGAGACCTCACTGGCGTCGAGGTAGCGATACGTGCGCGCAATGGCGTCCATCGACAAGACGCCGCTGCTGTCGCGCTGCACGCCGGTGATGGCCAGGTCGTGCAACGTGACGATGCGCGACAGGTTGGCCACGTCGGCGGTGAAGGCACCGATGTCGTGGTATCGCCCCGTGACACGGATCGTGATCGGCAACTCGGCGTAGTAATCGCGCACGGCCACCGCGCCGGGGCGGAAGAGCTCGAATTGAAGGCCGCGGCCGATACCTGCCTGGTTGATGTCCGTCAGCAGGGCATCCATCTCGGCCTTGCCGGGCAGCTGCTTTTCCAGCTGGGTCACGTACTCTTCGACCTGCTGCTTCTGCTTGCGCAACTCGGGCAGGTTCACGGCCTGCGCCAACTTGCTGCGGTAGTCCTGCTTGAGGGCGGGTTCCTTCTTGCGCTCGCTCTCGAGTTCGTCTGCCTTGTCGGACAGCAGAAGGAACCAGCCCAGAACGACGACCATGGCCGCCAGCAGCAGCCAGGTCGCGATCTTGGGCAACATGGGCCACTGGCCCGGCTGGTTGCGGTCCAGTCCGCGAAACTGCCCGGCAACCTGCTCGAACGAGGTCGCGAAATCGAAGCTTGGAGATCTTGTAGTGGTGGCCATGTCCAACCTCATGGAGCCTTGCCGGCTGCGGCGCCGCTTGCCGCGGTCGCCGCGGCGGCAGCGCCTGCGGCGGGTGGAGACTTGATCGAGACGCGCATCGAAAAGTCATAGGTGCGTGACCGCCCCGCCGACAACGCGCCCGACTTGATCTCGATCAGTTCGGGCTTTTCGAGCCAGGTCGAGGTGTACAGGGTGTTGCGCAGGAACTCGGAGACGCGCTCGTTCGTCTGCGCGACGCCCAGCACGGCCACGACCCTGCCGGTCTGGCGAATCGACGTCAAATACACGCCTTCGGGCGTCTGTTTGACCAATTCATTGAGCAGGTGCACCGGAATATTGCGGTTGGTCTGCAAGTCCTCGACTGCCTTCTGCCGGGCCTTGAGCGCGTCGATCTCGGCGCGCAGATTGGCAATGTCCTTGATCTGCGCTTCGAGCTTCTTGATTTCTGCGCCAAGGAACGCATTGCGCTCCATCTGTGACGACTTCAACTGCTCCAGGACGGCAAACCACAGGCCGGCAATCAAGGCTCCGACCACGCCCGCAAGCGCCAAGCCGGTGAAGTACGCCGCCTTGCGGCGCTTGCGCTTTTCTTCCCGGTGGGGAAGTAGGTTGATGAGGATCACTGCATGAACCTCCGCATCGCCAGGCCGCAGGCCGTCAGATACGACGGCGCTTCACGGCGTACCTTGTTCTCGCGCACCGCGCCGCCAAGCTTCATGTGCTCGAACGGGTTGACGACCATCGAGGCAAAGCCGGTCAGATCGGTCACGCGCTCCTTCAGCCCAGGCAGCGTGGCGGTACCGCCTGCCAGCATCACGTAGTGCACCTTGTGGTGCGGTGTGCTGGTGAAGAAATACTGCAGCGCACGGCCGACCTCCTGCGACAGGCTGTCGACAAAGGGGCCCAGGATCGACGATTCGTAGTCCTCGGGCAAGTCGCCGCCCAACTTCTTCTGTTCGGCCTCCTCGAAGGAAAAGCCGTATTGGCGCGAAATCAACTGCGTCAACTGGGACCCCCCAAATGCCTGATCGCGGTCATACAGCATCTCGTCATCGCGCAACACCTTCAAGCTGGTGGTGTCGGCGCCGATTTCGAACAGCGCCACGAGCGCGTCCTTGCCCTCGTTGGGCAGCGCCTTGACGATGCGGCTCATCGCAAGCCGTGAGGCGTGACTTTCGATGTCCAGCACCACGGGCTTGAGCCCCGCGGCCTCGGCCAGACCCTGCCGATCCTGCACGCGGTCCTTGCGGGACGCGGCGATCAGCACCTCGACGTCGCCCACGGAGGTGGGGCTCGGCCCGATGACACAAAAGTCCAGGCTGACCTCGTCGAGAGAGAACGGGATGTATTGATTGGCCTCGCTCTCGACCTGCAACTCGAGCTCCTGTTCGCGCAGGCCGGCGGGCAACATGATCTTCTTCGTGATCACGGCCGATTGAGGCATCGCCATCACCACACTCTTGGTCCGGGTGCCGCTCTTGCTGACGACGCGTCGCACGGCGTCAGCGACCTCGTCGAATTTCTCGATCTGCCCGTCGGTGATCCAGCCCTTCTCGAACGGCTCCGACGCAAATCGCTCGACGATGAATTCCCCAGCGGCACTCTGACCCAGCTCGACCAGCTTGACGCTCGAAGTGCTGATGTCCAGCCCGATCATGGATGGGTGCTTGCGGCCCAACAACGAGTCAACAAAGCTCACGACAATATCCCCCCAAGCGCGACGGCAAAAGTGCCCAATCCGCACTCCGGACTGTTAAGAAGTTACTTGAATGCTAGCAGTAAAGCCCTTGAGCACCCACGAAAAAGGCACGCTTTTCGGGCCTGCGTCGTTGTATCGCGCCGACGCACTGACGTGCGGTTCGGGATTGACCTTGACACGGTCTGCTGCACCGCTTCATGGGGTAAGCCCTGAGGGCCCACAGGCGAGGCGCGGCACAGTTCACGGATCGAGACAGTCCGACCGAGGCGGCTTCCTATAATCGACGCAGCCATCGCTGGCGCACCACTTGGCGGCTGACGTCGCCCCATCCCCGTGAGCTTCAACTACCGTCTGCCGTCTTGGGCCCAGTGGACCCTCCGTCCCCTTGCGTGGGCCCTGGCCCTGCTGGCGACGCTCGGATTGACGCTTTCGGTGCTGGTGGGCATCGCCTTGGCCGTGGCCTACCCGAACCTGCCGTCGATCACGAGCCTCACCGATTACCGACCCAAACTGCCCCTGCGCGTGTTTTCGTCGGACGGCGTGTTGCTGGGCGAGTTCGGCGAAGAACGCCGCAGCTTCGTGCCGATCGCGCAGATCCCCAAGGTCATGAAGGACGCGGTACTGGCCATCGAGGACGCCCGCTTCTACGACCATGGCGGGGTCGACTACGTCGGCATGCTGCGCGCCGGCCTGGCGCAATTCAGCGAAGCACGCAGCCAGGGCGCATCCACGATCACGATGCAGGTCGCGCGAAATTTCTACCTGACGACGGAAAAGACCTTCACGCGCAAGATCTACGAAGTCCTGCTGACATGGAAGATCGAAAGCCAGCTCAGCAAGGACCAGATCCTTGAGGCCTACATGAACCAGATCTTCCTGGGTCAGCGTGCCTATGGCTTCGCGGCTGCGTCGGAGATCTACTTCGGCAAACCGCTCAAGGACGTCAGCGTGGCGGAAGCCGCGATGCTCGCCGGCCTGCCCAAGGCGCCGTCGGCCTATAACCCGATCGTCAATCCGCGCAGAGCGACGGTGCGCCAGCAGCACATCATCGCCCGCATGCTCGACAACGGCTTCATCGATGCCGATCAGGCCGCCGCGGCAAAGACTGAACGCCTGCGCTACAAGACACAGTCTGACGTCGCTGTGCATGCGGAATACGCTGCCGAAACGGCCCGGCAACTCGTGTTCGCCCAGTATGGTGATGCGAGCTACAACCGCGGCCTGAACGTGATCCTGACGATCAATGCCGCGGACCAGGCGCTGGCCTACCGTGCCCTGCGTCGGGGCCTGATCGACTTCGAGCTGCGGCAGGTCTACCGCGGACCCGAGGCCTATGTCGATTTGCCGGCCAAACCCGAAGACGTCGACACCCGTGTCGCCGAGGCGCTGGCCGAGCATCCTGACAACGATGACCTGCGCGCAGCGGTCGTGCTTGAAGCCTCACCGCGCAAGGTCGTTGCCGTGCTGCAGGACGGCGAGGAGATCACGATCACTGGCGACGGGTTGCGGCCAGCCACGTCCGGTTTGGGCGACAAGGCCCCAGCGAAGAAACAGGTCCGGCGCGGCGCCGTCGTGCGGGTGCTGAAGAACGCCAAGGGCCAGTGGTCACTGACCCAGGTGCCCGAAGTCGAAGGGGCGTTCGTTGCGCTCGACCCCGTCACGGGTTCGATCCGCGCCTTGGTGGGTGGCTTCGACTACCGCAAGAGCAAGTTCAACCACGTGACGCAGGCGTGGCGCCAGCCGGGTTCGAGCTTCAAGCCATTCATCTACTCCGCCGCGCTCGAAAGAGGGTTCACACCGGCGACCGTGGTCAATGACGCGCCCCTGTTCTTTGACGCCGACGCCACCGGCAGCCAGCCGTGGGAGCCAAAGAACTACGACGGCACGTTCGAAGGCCCGATGCCGTTGCACACGGCATTGGCCAAGTCGAAGAACATGGTATCGATCCGAGTCCTGCAGGCGGTCAGTCCCCCGTTCGCACAGGACTGGGTGACCCGATTTGGCTTTGATGCAGCGAAGCACCCGGCCTTCTTGACGATGGCGCTGGGCGCGGGGTCCGTGACGCCATTGCAGATGGCCAGCGCCTATGGCGTGTTTGCCAACGGCGGCTACCTCGTGACGCCGCGCCTGATCGAGCGCCTCACGGACAGCAGCGGGCGCGTGCTGCACCAGGACCCGGCCCCGACGCTCGACGAGTCCATGCGCACGCTGGACGAGCGCAACGCCTTCGCCATGACCAGCCTGCTGCAGGAAGTCACGCGCAGCGGCACCGCCGCGCGCGCACAGGCCTCGCTCAAGCGGCAGGACATCTACGGCAAGACCGGCACCACGAACGACTCGCTCGATGCATGGTTTGCAGGTTGGCACGCCCAGGTCGTCGCCGTGGTCTGGATCGGCTTCGACAATCCGAAGAAGCTCGGGGACCGCGAGACTGGCGGCGGCCTCGCGCTCCCGGTTTGGATCGAGTACATGAGCCAGGCGCTGAAGGGCGTCGCCAATGTCGAACCGACGGCGCCGGCGGGCCTGGTGCGGGTGGGCAGCGACTGGGTCTACGAAGAATACGCCAGTGGCGCCGGCGTCGTCAGCCTGGGTCTCGATGAGCAGGCGCCGGCACCACCCACCGAGACCGAGCGCAAAGGCATCCTCGATCTGTTCCGGAACTGACGCCGTGAAGGGTCCGCCCGTGTGCCTCAGCGGCGGGGCGCCCGCGGTGCGTGCGAGTCCGGGCGCAGGCAGTGCGCACCGGCATCGCCTCAAAAGGCAAGCGTCTTCCCTGCTTGAGCGCTTGAAGCTTCCGACAGGCGGGCGAAGAACTCGGCGCCGTCACGCGTGTCGCGCCACACCCCGTCGACATGGCCGAAGTGGAAGCCGCCCGCGCGAGTGGCCAGCCACAACTCGTGCAAGGGGGGCTGCGTGTTGATGACGATCATGCTGCCGTCGGGAAACTCGAGCTCGAGCAGGCCGCCGGTGCGCTGGCCGTCGACGTCGATCACGTCGTCCTGCAGCCACCGGTCGATCGTGGCTTCGATGCGGGCGAGCACAGCCGCAGTCAGGCGGTCGTATTCGGTGTCGGTCAGGGGCGTGGCTTGCATAGAATCTTCGCCATGAATCCTCTCATGCGCCAAGCCAGTGTAGCGTTGCCCCCCGCGTCCCTACAGCGCGCAGGGCCGTGCCGCGCCGCAATCGCACTGTGGCTTGCCGCCACGCTCGCAGGTTGCGGTCAGAAGGGACCGCTCACCCTGCCACCGCCCGTGGCGGCTGCGTCCGCACCGGCAGCGGCCCGATGACGGCATTGCCCGGCGCGCCCTACGTCGCCAGGCGCGGCAGCCAACTCTTCGTCGACGGCGTCTGCCTCGAGACCCTGGCGAGCGCCCATGGCACGCCGCTGTATGTCTACTCGCGCCAGGCCATGCTGGCCGCGCTGGGCGCATACCAGCGTGCGCTGGTCGGCCGTTCGCACCTGATCTGCTACGCGATCAAGGCGAACTCGAACTTGGCTGTGCTGCAGACATTTGCCCAGGCCGGCTGCGGATTCGACATCGTCTCGATCGGCGAACTCGAGCGGGTGCTGGCCGCCGGCGGTGAGGCGGCCAAGGTGGTGTTCTCCGGCGTCGGCAAGCGGCGCGACGAGATGCACCGCGCCCTGCAGGTCGGCGTGAAGTGCTTCAACGTCGAAAGCCAGAGCGAGTTGCTGGCGCTGTCAGCGGTCGCCGTCGAGGCCGGTTGCCGCGCACCGGTCAGCCTGCGCATCAACCCGGACGTCGATGCCCGCACCCACCCGTACATCTCGACCGGCCTCAAGAGCAACAAGTTCGGCATTGCGCACGACCAGGCGCTCACCGCCTACCGCCAGGCGTCGACGCTGCCGGGCATCGAAGTGGTCGGCATCGACTGCCACATCGGCTCGCAGATCACCGAGATCGGGCCGTACCTCGACGCCCTGGACCGTCTGCTCGACCTGATCGAGGCGCTCGAAGCCCAAGGGATACGGATCCGGCACCTGGATGTCGGCGGCGGCCTGGGCATCACGTACACCGACGAGACGCCACCCGATGCGGGCGAGCTGGTGGCGCGCCTGCTCGAGCGCATCGATGCCCGGGGCCATGGCCATCGCGAGCTGCTGTTCGAGCCGGGCCGCTCCCTGGTGGGCAATGCCGGCGTGCTCGTCACGGAAGTGCTGGTCTGCAAACCGGGCGAGCAGAAGAACTTCTGCATCGTCGACGCGGCCATGAACGACCTCGTGCGCCCGGCCATGTACGAGGCCTATATGGGCATCGTGCCCTGCACCTCGCGCGACGGCGCGGGCCTCGTCTGGGACATCGTCGGGCCGGTGTGCGAGTCGGGCGACTGGCTGGGGCGCGACCGCCGGCTCAATGTGCAAGCGGGAGACCGTCTGGCAGTGCTTTCGGCCGGGGCCTATGCCATGAGCATGGCCAGCAACTACAACAGCCGGCCGCGTGCTGCCGAGATCATGGTCGACGGCGAGCGCAGCTTCGTCGTTCGCGAGCGCGAATCGGTGAGCGAACTCTTCAGCCGCGAGCGACTGATCACGAACTGATCAGATCCGGCCTTCCTCGACCGCGTGGCAGGCCACCGTGACGCCCTTGATCGACGTCAGTGCGGGCCGCTCCTGCGAGCAGCGCGCATTGGCATGCGGGCAGCGCGGATGGAAGGCGCAGCCGCTTGGCGGGCTCAGCGGGTTGGGCACTTCGCCCTGCACCGGTGTACGCGCGCGGCCGCTCATGTGGATATCGGGAATGGCGTCGAGCAGCATCCGCGTGTAGGGATGGCGCGCCTGGCCAAAGAGGTCGGCCTTGCCAGCCAGCTCGACCAGGCGGCCCAGGTACATCACGCCGACGTGGTCGGCCACGTGGCGAACCACCGCCAGGTTGTGCGAAATGAACAGGTACGTCAGGCCGCGCTCGCGCTGCAGGTCCTTCATGATGTTGAGCACCTGCGCCTGCACCGAGACATCCAGCGCCGAGGTCGGCTCGTCGCAGACCAGGAACTCGGGCTGTGTGGCCAGGGCGCGCGCGATCGAGATGCGCTGGCGCTGTCCGCCGGAAAACTGGTGCGGAAACTTCTCGACATCGGCCGCGGCCAGGCCGACCGAACGCAGCAACTCCGCGACGCGCTCGCGCAACTCGTCGACATCGGTCACCATGCCATGCTCGGTGAGCGGCTCGCCGACGATGTCGCGCACCTTCCAGCGCGGATTCAGGCTCGCATAGGGGTCCTGGAAAATCATCTGCATGCGCCGGCGCATGACACGCAACTGCGCCTGATCCGCTTCACCGTGGGTGTCTATGCCATCGAACTGGACGCTGCCGCGTGTCGGGCTGTGCAGCCCCACCAGCAAACGCGCGACGGTACTCTTGCCGCAACCCGACTCGCCCACCAGGGCCAGGGTCTTGCCGCGCTGGATCGAGAAGCTGACGCCATCGACCGCGTGCACGAACTGGCGCGGCTTGCCTTCGACGACGCGGTTGAGCCAGGGCGCCGAGACGTCGAAGATCTTCGCCAGGTCCTTCACCTCCACCAAGGGTGTGATGCGAGGCCCCGCGCCCGGATCGTTCATGCCGACCTCCGCTCGCCCTGCCCGACCAACCAGCAGGCAGCGCGGGTCGGCCCCGCGTCGACCAGGTCCGGCCGCTCGCTGCGACACCGATCGAATACCTGCGGGCAGCGTGGGTTGAACGCGCAACCCGCGGGAATGGCGTTCAGACGCGGCATCGCCCCGTCGATCTGCAGCAGGCGCTCGCGGTCTTCGTCCATCGCGGGAATCGAGCCCATCAAGCCCACCGTATAGGGGTGCGAGGGGCGGTGGATGACGTCTGCCACCGGGCCGACCTCGACGAGCCGTCCGGCATACATGACGGCCACGCGGTCGCAGGTTTCAGCGATCACGCCCATGTCATGCGTGACCAACATCACCGCAGTGCCATGGTCCTTGCACAGGCGCCGAAGCAGCGAAATGATCTGCGCCTGGATCGACACGTCCAGCGCCGTGGTCGGCTCGTCGGCCACGATCAGCTCGGGCTCGGCGGCCAACGCCAGGGCGATCACGACACGCTGGCGCATGCCGCCGGAGAACTGGTGCGGGTACTGATTGATGCGCTGTTCGGCCGCCGGGATGCCGGTTTCCTGCAGCAGCTTGACTGCCCGCGCGCGGGCTTCGTCTTCGCTGACCGGCAGGTGCGTGCGGATCGTCTCGATCAGCTGACGACCGATTGTGTACAGCGGGTTCAACGAGGTCAGTGGATCCTGGAAGATGGCGCCGATGCGCCGCCCGCGAATCGTGCGCATCTTCTCCTGTGGCAGGTTGTCGATGCGCTGGCCGCCAAGCAGGATCTCGCCGCCGCAAATGCGCCCGGGCGGATCGAGCAGGCCGATGATGGCCGAGCCGGTCAGCGACTTGCCTGCGCCCGACTCGCCGACCACGCCCAGCACCTCGCCCGGCGCAATGGAAAACGAGATGTCGTCCAGCGCCAGCAAGGTGCCGCGCCGCGACGGAAACTCGACGCTCAGGTGCCGGACTTCAAGCAGTGCAGCGGTCATGTGTGCACCCTTGGCGCTGCGCGCCGTCCCGCATGGACCCGGAGGGTCCCCTGCGTGGCCCTAGGGGAGCATTCGCACTTGGGGCGGCCCGGCGTGCTCATCATCGGAGCCTCGGATTGAGGGCGTCGCGCAGCCAGTCACCCAACAGGTTCACCGACAGCGCGATCAGCACCAGCATCACGCCCGGGAAGATCGTGATCCACCATTCGCCGGAAAACAGGAAATCATTGCCGACGCGAATCAAGGTGCCCAGCGAAGGCTGTGTCGGCGGCACGCCCACCCCCAGGAACGACAGCGTGGCCTCGGTCAGGATCGCCGTGGCGACCTGGATCGTCGCCAACACGAGCACCGGCCCCATCACGTTGGGCAGGACATGCTTGCGCATGATGCGCAGCGCCGACACTCCGGTGACGCGCGCGGCCTGCACGTATTCCTTGTTGCGCTCGACCAGCGTCGAACCGCGTACGGTGCGTGCGTACTGCACCCATCCCGGCAGCGCGATCGCGAACACCAACACCGCGAAGGCCAAGGTGTCGTGCGCGTTGGGGAACATGGCGCGGCCGACGCCGTCGATCAGCAGCGCAATGAGGATCGACGGAAACGACAGCATCACGTCGCACACGCGCATGATCAGTGCGTCGGTCTTGCCGCCGACAAAACCTGCGAGCAGGCCCAGGCCGACACCGACCACGACCGACAGCAGGACCGAGGCCACACCGACCAGCAGCGAGATGCGCGCGCCGTACATCAGGGCCGACAGGATGTCGCGGCCCTGGTCGTCGGTGCCGAGCAGGTACTTGGTGGATCCTTCGTCGATCCAGGCCGGCGGCAGCCTGGCGTCGGACAGTTCCAGCGTGGCCAGGTCAAAGGGGTTGTGCGGCGCGACCCAACCGGCAAACAGCGCGCAGAAGACCAGCACGAACGCCACCACGGCCGCCGCCACGGCCACCGGTGTGGATCGGAAGCTGTGCCAGACGTCGCCGTCAAAAAACCGCTGCAGTGCGGTCGTTGTCATTGCTTCACGTTGATCCACTTGAACGGCATCATGTTGTCGGCCAGTTGAACCAGGCTGACATTCTTCTTCATCGCCCAGGCCAGGGCCTGCTGGTGCAGCGGGATGTGGCCGACGTCGTCGGCATGCAGCTTGAAGGCCTCGGCGATCATGGCGTTGCGCTTGGCCTGGTCGGTCTCGCTCTGCACCTTCAGCGTCAACTCATCGACCTTGGGGTTGCTGTAGGAGCCCAGGTTGAACTGGCCCTGGCCCTTGTCGGTGGGCGTGGCCATCAGGTTGGACAAGGCGTTGTGCGAGTCATAGGTGCCCGGCGTCCAGCCCAGCAAGTAGAAGCTGGTGTCACGGCGCAGGATCTTCGGGAAGTAGGTCGCCTTGCTTTCCGCCTGCAGGTTCACCTTGATGCCGATGCGCGCCAGGTTGGCCGCCACGGCCTGGCAGATCTCGCCGTCATTGACGTAGCGATCGTTCGGGCAGTTCATGCCGACCTCGAACCCGGCGGGATAGCCCGCGTCGGCGAGCAGCTTCCTTGCCGCTTCGCTGTCATGCGGCAAGCGCTTGTTCAGGTCCGGCACGAAACCCTTGATGCCGGGCGCGACCATCAGCGCGGTCGGCGTCGATGCGCCTCGCATCACACGGGACTTGATGGCCTCGATGTCGATGGCCTGGAAAACGGCCTGGCGTACCCGCTTGTCCTTGAACGGGTTCTTGCCCTTGACGCTGGAGAACTGCAGTTCGTCGCGTTTCTGGTCCATGCCCAGGAAGATGGTGCGCAACTCCGGACCCTGCATCACGGTGAGGTTGGCGTTGGACTTCAGGCGCTCGACGTCTTGCAGCGGCACCGGCTCCATCATGTCGATCTCGCCCGAGAGCATCGCCGCCACGCGGGTGGCGTCGTTGCCGATCGGCGTGAAGACGACTTCGTCGACGTTGCCCTCGATCTTGTCCCAGTAGCTCGGGTTGCGAACGAACACCGAGCGCGTGGTCGGCTGGCGCTCGCGCAGGCGGTAAGGACCGGTGCCATTGGCGCGGAACGAGGCTGCGTTCTCGATGCCCTTGCGGCGGTCGACGGGCTTCTCGGCCTTGTTGTCCTCGCACCATTTCTTGCTCATCACGTAGACCAGCGAGATCACGTCGGGCAGGATAGGGAATGGCGCCGTGGTCTCGAGTTCGACCGTGAAGTCGTCGACCTTGCGCATGTCCTTCATGGCCGAGGTGTAGCCCTTCATGTCGGAGCCATCACCAGCCGCGCGCTTGAAGCTGAACACGACGTCGTCGGCCGTCATCGGCGTGCCGTCGTGGAATTTCACACCGCGCCGCAACTCGAAGCGCCAGACGTTGGGCGAGGTCTGCGTCCACTTGGTGGCCAGCGCCGGCGCCAGGCCGAGCTTCTTGTCGCGGCCGACCAGGGGCTCGTAGACATTGCCCGTGATCGACAGCTGCAACGATTCGTTGAGCGAATGCGGATCCATCGACGTGGCGTCACCCTGATTGGCCACGCGCAACGTGACCGCCTGCGCCAGGCCGCAGGCCGCGGCGATGGCAAGGCACACCAATGAGGTCTTGTACCAGGATGTCATGGCAGAGCTCCTGAGAATGGTTGGGCGGCAACTTCGGACGTGCGGGTCAATGCCCGACCGTCGACTTCTCGATGCGCAGGCGCGGGTCGACGGCAAAGTACAGCATGTCGACCACAAGGTTGATGACCACGAAGATCAACGCGATCAGGCACAGGTAGGCCGCCATCACCGGGATGTCGGCGAACTGCACGGCCTGGATGAAGAGCAGGCCCATGCCGGGCCACTGGAACACCGTCTCGGTGATGATCGCAAAGGCGATCAGCGATCCGAGCTGCAGGCCGGTGATCGTGATCACCGGCACCAGGGTGTTCTTCAACGCGTGACCGAAGTAGACCGCGCGGTCGGGCAACCCGCGGGCACGGGCGAATTTGATGTAGTCGGTGCGCAGCACCTCGAGCATCTCGGCGCGCACCAGGCGCATGATCAGCGTCAGCTGGAAGATCGACAACGTGATGGCCGGCAGGATCAGGTGCTTCCAGCCGTCCTGCGTGAACAGCCCGCTGGTCCAGGCGCCGATCGCCACGGTTTCACCGCGACCGAAACTCGGCAGAACCTTGAGCATGACGGCAAAGAACAGGATCAGCAGGATGCCGATCAGGAAGGTCGGCAGCGACACGCCAAGCAGCGAAAACGTCATCAGCGCCTGGGACATGAAGTTGCCGCGCTTCAAGGCCGCGTAGACCCCCATGGGAATGCCCACGACGAGCGCCAGCAAGGCCGCGCCGAAGGCGAGTTCGACCGTGGCCGGAAAGCGCTCGACGATCAGCGATGAGACCTTGCGCCCCTGGCGCAACGACAGACCGAACTCGCCCTGTAGCGCGTTGCCGATGAAGGCCGCGAACTGCACCGGAAAGGGCTGATCCAGCCCGAGGTCCGCACGCAGCTGGGTGCGCTGCTCGGGCGTCGCGTCCTGGCCGAGCAGGTTCGTCACCGGGTCGCCGACATACTGGAACAGCATGAAGGCGATGAACGCCACGGTGAGCATCACCATGACGGCCTGGGCCAGGCGGCGGAGAATGAATACGATCATCGTCGAACGGCCCGCCGCGGCGCCGTGTGTACCTTCAATTGACCTTCACGGCCCGCATGTCGATCCGGTTGTCGGCGCGGTGATAGAGCGTCACACCCTTCTTCATCGCCCAGGGGATCACCTGGTTGTGGAGCGGGATGTGCGAGACATCCTGGTGCGACTGCAGCAACGCCTGTTCGATCAATGAATTGCGCGTCGACTGGTCGACCTCCTGCTTGATGCGCTCGACCAGCGCATCGACCTGCGGGTTGCTGTAGCGGCCGACGTTGTAGTTGCCGTCGCCCTGCGCACCCACGGTGCGCACCAGCGATTGCAGCGAGTACAGCGCATCGAATGTCGGCACGCCCCAGCCGAGCATGTAGATGCTGGCCTCATAGCGCTGGATCATGGGGAAGTACGTCACCAGCGGCAGCGTACGCAGCTTGGCCTTGACGCCGATCCTTGCCCACATCGCCGTCACGGCCTGGCAGATCTCTTCGTCGTTGATGTAGCGGTTGTTCGGACAGGCGAAATCGACCTCGAAGCCGTTCGGGTAGCCCGCCTCGGCAAGCAGCTTCTTGGAGGCCTCGACGTTGTAGGGCCAACGCGCATCGGCCTTCTTGCTCCAGCCGTTGACCTGCGGCGAAATCAGCGCGCCGGTGGGCTGCGACAGGCCCCGCATCGTGACCCGGTGGATCGTCTGCACGTCAATGGCCTGGTACAGCGCCTTGCGCACGCGAACGTCCTTCAGCGGGTTCTTGCCCTTGACGTTGCTGCCCGGCAACTCGTCGCGGAACTGGTCCATGCCGAAGAAGATGGTTCGGTTCTCGGCGCCGTCAACGACCTTCAGGGCCGGCGTGGCCCGCAATTTGGGCAGGTCCGCCGGCGACGGGTCGAGCACCATGTCGATCTCGCCTGACAGCAGCGCCGCCACGCGGGTGGCTTCGGACTTGATCGGCGTGTAGACGATCTCGGTCACGTTCGACTCGGCCTTGCCCCACCAATTGGGGTTCTTGGCCAGCACCAGCTTCACGTCCTGGTCCCAGCTCTTGAGCATGAACGGGCCGGTGCCATTGGCGTGACGGTGGGCGAAGTTCTCGTCCTTGGTCTTGATGTCCTTGGGCTCGAGTGACTTGTTCTTCTCGGCCCAGCCCTGGTCCATCATGCGCAGCTCGGTCATCTGGCGCAGCAACACCGGGTTCGGGCCCTTGGTGAAGACGTCGATGGTGTAGTCGTCGACCTTCACGACGCGGTCGATGCCCTGCGTGTAGACACCAAAATTCGAGGTCTTGGACATGGCCCGCTCGAGCGAGAACTTGGCATCGTCGGCATTGAATGCGGCGCCGTCGTGGAACTTCACGCCCTTGCGCAGCGTGATGCGCACCTGCGATGGCGTGACCTGCTTGTACCCCGTGGCCAGGATCGGTTCGAGCTCGAACTTGCGGTTGTAGTAGAAGAGCGACTCGTAGACCGAGGCATGCACCCCGTTGGACAGTGCATTGTTCTGCGAGTGGATGTCCCACGTCGGAATGTCGCTGGCGCTGGTCCACTTGAACGTCGTCGCAGTAGCCGGCGCAGCGCCGAACGCGGTCGTCAATGCCAGAGCGGTGATCGTGGATGCAGCCTGTCGCAACATGTTCGAAACTCCTGATCGGAAAGGATGCGCATCATCCGCAAATCTCGCGGCGACCGCAAACGGGTCTTACCCGATGGTGATCCGCAGGGCCTCAATACAGCGAGATGTCACCGTACCAGGTGCTGAGTCGGGACTGGGTATTGTCGCCGTCGGTCATGACCGCGATAGCCTGCAAGGACCCCGGCGCCTCGCCGAACGCGAGGCGGAAGTCCTCGGTCAGGTTGCGCCGGTAGCTGCGCCACTGGCGCAGCCCAACCGGCCCCGACTCGACGACGATCTTGCGGATGCGGTCGCTGCGCGGGTTGACGATCACGCTGCCCACCGGAGCCCGCGCATCCCAGACATACATCAGGGTGGCATAGGGCGGCGCCTCACCGGACAGGGCGTGCGCAAGGTCGAACAGCATCCGGTTGCGAGCCGACAGCCGGCGCTCGTCGCCGGCAAACGCGAACATCACGCGCGCCGATGCGTCTTCGCGTTCGGCCTGCGAGACATCGCCGTCCATCGGCAAGGCATGAACCCACCAGGAGAACTCAACGTCGCCCAGCGACTCGGGCGCACGCAGCGCCTTGCGCCGCCACATCGACGCGGACGCGTGGGCATGTGCCGCCAGTGCGTCGCGGCCGTCCTTGTGCTCGCGTCGGTATTGCGTAGGCAGCTTGCCGGGCAGGCGCACGGCATGCCACTCGGTGGTCGCTTCCTGCTCGTTCGCGGTGCCCGGCGGCGCCGCACAACCCGACAACGCCAACAGCGCCACAGCGATCAGCGCGAGCAGGGCACTGGCCGCGCCGCTGCCAATCACGTGCTTCATGTCAACCGGCCCTGCTGGCAACCACAAACAGAAGGGCCGCCTTGCGGGCGGCCCTCGAACTGAGTAGCAGTCGAGATCAGAAGCGGTGGCGGATGCCGAACGCAACGTTGTTCGAGTCGACCCCGGCGCTGCGCGTGACGCCACCCAGGAAACCGGCCTGACCCGGCGCGGCCTGCGCCAGGTTCTTGTTGTTGAAGTGCGTCAGCACTGCGTTCAGGTCGGTGCGCTTGGACAGCGCGTAGGTGTACGCCACACCGTAGGAGGCCACGTCGGCGTTGGGCGCGCGCTTGTCGTTGAAGCCGCTGTAGGCGACATAGAACGTGTTCGGGCCGGTCGTCATCTTGTAGCCGATGTGCAAGACCTGGGCGTCCTGTCGGAGCGCGCTCGTGAAGGCCGCCTGCACCAGCGCCGCACCGCCGGCGCCCACCAGCGGCGTCAGGCTGGCCGTGATACCCGAAACGCCCGTCGGATTGTCGTCCTTGAGGCTGACAACCATGCCGCTGATGGTGCCCGGACCGACCGCATACGACGCGCCCAGGACGGTCGACTCCAGCGACTCCAGGCCGAGGTCGTTGTTGAGCTTGTTGTACGCCGGCACCGAGCTTCAGGTTGCCCATCGCGTACTGGGCCATCACGCCGCCGAAGCGATTGGCTGAGTTGTTGCCGGGCACGCCGCCGAAGGCATACATTGCCGACGCGGTCAGGCCGCCGAGGACGATGCGGTACTGCACGGCATTGTTGGCGCGGATCGTCACGCTCTCGGGAATGGCGCCGACCTGGCCCACCGACAGACTGGACTGGGTGCCCAGGGTGTCGAACGCGGCCAGCACTTCGTAGGCCGGGGTGTACTGGCGTCCGGCGATGACGGCGCCAAAGGGGGTGACGAGGCCGACATAGGCCTGGCGGTGCCAGAACGCGTTGCCCAGGTTGACGCCAAGCGTGGCACCGAGTTGTGCGGCAACTCCGCTGACCGCGGGCTGCAATGCGGCCGGCAAGCCCAGCAGGGCCGCCTGGTTCAGGCGATCGGGCACCTGCGAGCCGGTGGGCGGCCGGTTGCCGTTGGCACCGGTGTTGATCTCGGCGCGATGTTCGAGCACGAACAGGGCACGGTAGCCGCCACCGATGTCTTCGTTGCCGCGCAAGCCAAAGCGCGAGCCTTCCATGATGCCGCTGACCAGTTGGGTCTTCTCGTTGGCCAAGCCGGTCGTGTAGGTGATGCCGGCGTCGACCAGGCCATAGACGGTGACGCTGGGCGCGGCCGCCTGAGCGAAACAGGCGCCGCTCGCGGCAGCCAACAGGGTCAGGGTCAATGCGTTCTTCATGATGGGAAGTCTCCAGAATTCCAGCCTTGGATTTTCACCGACGACGACGCGCCACGCGTCATGCTGTTGTTGGCCGCCAACGACTGTTTTCCCTGAGGGACGACGGCGTCAGGCATGAAAAAGGCCGCCCGAAGGCGGCCTCTGCACACGCGCTAGGCGTGACGCTGGATCAGAACTTGTGCCAGACGCCCAAGTCGAACTGGGCCGAACGCTGCACCGCGGTGAAGCCCGTGCCGCTCTGCTTGGCGACGTCGGTGTAGACGATCGTGCGCTTGGACAGGTTGTAGTCCAGGCCCAGACCGACCTTCTTCTGGTTCTGGTCACTGGCGTTCATGTAGCCCGCCTTGATGGTGGCAGCGCCCATCGGGATCCGCGCGCCGAGCGACCAACGGGTGGCGTCAGTTGTCGTGGTCAGGTCGCCACGCTCAAACTGCGCCATCAGGGTACCGAAACCGGCGTTGTACGAACCATAAAGACCGATGGTCTTCAGATCCGTGGCTCCGGTGTCATAGGCCAAGGCCACGCGCACCGGGCCGGCAGCGTAGTTCACGCCAAGGCCGATCGGACGCTCAGACCCGTTGGCGAAAGTCGCGCTCGCATTGGCGTCGGCCGCAGCGATATTGGCGTGCAGCGAGAGGCCACCCATGCTCGGCGACGTGTAATAGATCGCGTTGTTGAGGCGCGCATTGCCCGCGAGGCCGGCGCTGAAGCCACCCGTGTGGGTGCTGCCGATGGTTTCCGTACCGAACGGATCGAAGTCACCGTTGAACGTCTGCAGCACGGGCAGCATGCGGCCCAGTCGCACGTTACCGAAGCCGCCAGCCAGACCAACCCAAGTCTGACGCCAGAAGTTGGGCGAAGTGATCGCGCCGGTGCCCGGGTTGAAGCGGTGGTTCATGACGAAGAACGCGCTCATGCCGCCGCCCAGATCCTCGCGGCCCGACAGCGTGAAGTTGCTGCGGCCGGAGTTGCCGGTCGACATGTTCCAGGCCTCGTTGGTGCGCTGAACGGCCATGTCCAAGCCACCCGACAGGGTCACGGTCGATTGAGCCGAAGCGGCACCGGCGAAAGCCGTCATCGCGGCGAGAGCGAGAAGTGATCTTTTCATTGCAACTATCTCCTAGGTTAAAAAGGGGTCCCGTTCGTGGAACCTCCTGGACAATTGATTCCGTCCCGATTGAGGGGCTGATCTAGCCAACGTCCTCAGCGGAAGTTGTGTGTATTCCAACAGAGGCCTCCACCGCTGCAAAGCATTGACCGTGATTTCCGTCACCGCTGTTGTCGGTCTACAACGAACTGACACAGATCAACTACGCCAATGTCAGTGATGACTTCGTGGCAAACGCTCGCCTATCCTGACCGACCATGACAGACGCCCTTGATCGCAGCCTGATCGCTGCCGACGCCGCCCTGAAGACGCTGGGCGGAACCGCGCGCGCCCAGCGCGCCCGTCCTGGTGCCGAAGCGACGGACCTCTCGCCCGCCGAACGACGCCTGTCAGGCGCACTGATGCGAGTCAACCATGTCGGTGAAGTCTGCGCCCAGGCGCTGTACCAGGCCCAGGCGCTGACGGCACGCACACCGACGTTGCGCGCCCAGATGGACGCCGCCGCGCGCGAGGAAACCGATCATCTGGCCTGGACCGAACAGCGGCTGCGAGAACTCGACGATCGTCCCAGCCTGCTCAATCCGCTCTGGTACGCGGGCGCGTTCGCACTGGGCCTGGCCGCGGGGCGCGCCGGCGACGCATGGAGCCTGGGTTTCGTCGTCGAGACCGAGCGCCAGGTCGAGGAACATCTGGCCGGCCACCTGAGCCGGCTGCCCGCGAACGATGGCGTGTCGAGGGCCATCGTGGCGCAGATGAAAGACGATGAAGCGCAGCATGCCGCCGCCGCGCAGCAGGCCGGCGCAATCGAACTGCCCGCGCCCGTGCGCTGGGCCATGCGCCTAGCCGCCAAGGTGATGACGACCGCCGCTCACCGCATCTGATCGCGGTCGCGCGCGGCCGCAGCCTCACACGGCGAGTACTTCATGGCTGGTCGTGATCTGCGCGGTCTTGGCCAGCATGATGCTGGCCGAACAGTATTTCTCGTGCGATAGCGCCACGGCGCGGCCCACCGTATCGGGACTCAGGCCGCGGCCGCTGACGATGAAATGCATGTGGATGCGCGTGAACACCTTGGGCTCGGTCGGCGCGCGCTCGGCGTTGACCTTGACCCGACAGCCCGTCACGTCGTGGCGCCCGCGCTTGAGGATCAACACCACGTCATAGGCCGTGCAGCCGCCGGTACCGGCGAGCACGGTCTCCATCGGTCGTGGCGCCAGATCGCGACCGCCGCCGTCGGGTGCGCCATCCATCGTCAAGACGTGGCCGCTGCCCGTTTCGGCCACGAACGCCATGCCGCTGGCCGCAAGCCAATCGATCGTGCACTCCATTGCTTGACTCCTGTTGTGCTGATGCGCCCGACCTCGGGAACGCGTTGCATTCTGCGTCGCGTGAACGCGAGCGCCCCGAGGCAAGAGGCCCTCGACCGCGGATGCGCTGACATATCATGCATCGCAACGAGGCGAGCAGTGGATGGAGACGCGCAAGATGGCAGGTCCACCCCGGGGGCGACGCGCAGCGGGCGGCGAGTACCTGCAGAAGATCCTGACCGCGCGGGTCTACGACGTGGCGATCGAGTCGCCGCTGGAAGTGGCGCGCACGCTGTCGCGCCGCCTGGGCAACCAGGTACTGCTCAAGCGCGAAGACCAGCAGCCGGTGTTCAGTTTCAAGCTGCGCGGCGCCTACAACAAGATGGCGCACCTGACGCCGGAGCAGCTGGCGCGCGGCGTGATCTGCGCCTCTGCGGGGAACCACGCCCAGGGCGTGGCCCTGGCGGCCAAGAAGCTCGGCTGCACCGCCGTGGTCGTGATGCCGGTGACGACGCCGCGGCTGAAGATCGACGCCGTGCGCGCCTTTGGCGGCGAGGTCGTGCTGCAGGGCGACAGCTATTCGGACGCCCATGCCCATGCCGTCGCGTTGGAAGCGCAGCGCGGGCTGACCTTCGTGCACCCGTTCGACGATCCGCACGTGATCGCCGGGCAGGGCACGGTCGCCATGGAAATCCTGCGCCAATGCCAGGGCCCGCTGGACGCGGTATTCGTCGCCATCGGCGGTGGCGGCCTGATCTCTGGCGTCGCGGCCTACATCAAGGCCGTGCGGCCCGAGGTCAAGGTCATCGGCGTGCAGACCCGCGACTCCGACGCCATGGTGCGCTCGGTGCGCGCCGGACGCCGCGTGACCCTGGACGACGTGGGGCTGTTCTCCGACGGCACCGCGGTCAAGCTGGTCGGCAAAGAGACCTTTCGCCTGGCGCGCGCGCTCGTCGACGACTTTGTCGTGGTCGACACCGACGCTGTCTGCGCCGCCATCAAGGATGTGTTCCAGGACACCCGCAGCATCCTCGAACCCGCCGGCGCGCTGGGCGTGGCCGGCGTCAAGCAGTATGTCGCCGAGCACAAGATCAAGGGTCAGCATTTCGTGGCCATCACGTGCGGCGCGAACATGAACTTCGACCGCCTGCGCTTCGTCGCCGAGCGGGCCGAATTCGGAGAGCAGCGCGAGGCGCTGTATGCAGTCACGATGCCAGAGGAACGCGGCTCGTTCAAGCATTTCTGCGAGCTGATCGGGCCGCGCAGCGTGACCGAATTCAACTACCGAATCGCCGACGCCAAGGTCGCGCATGTGTTTGTCGGCGTCGCGATTGCGCAGCGCGACGAGGCCGACCGCATCGAGCGCAACTTCGTTCGCCACGGCTTTGCCACGCTCAACCTGACCGACGATGAACTGGCCAAGGAGCATGTGCGGCATATGGTCGGCGGCCATTCCAAGCTCGCGCACGACGAGCGTTTGTATCGGTTCGTCTTTCCCGAGCGCCCGGGCGCGCTGATGCGCTTCCTCGCTGCGCTGCACCCGGGCTGGAACATCAGCCTGTTTCATTACCGCAATCAGGGCGCCGACTATGGCCGCATCCTGGTCGGCCTGCAGGTGGGCGCTGGCGATGCGCGCGCGCTGGGTGAATTCCTCGATGGGCTGGGCTACCCCTATGTCGACGAAACCGACAACCCGGTCTACGGGCTGTTCCTGAGGTAGATCGGCGCCATGGCGGTTCGCCGCCGCCTACACTCGCGGCCATGTCGACATCGACGCCGTCCCTGATCAAGCCGACCGCCAACGCGCTGCTGGAGCGTGCGTTGCGCGACAAGCTGCAGCGCCGCGCGGAAACGATCGGCAGCCTGGGCGAGCTCGAGCCACTGGCGGTGCGCATCGGGTTGATCCAGAACACGCTCAGGCCGCGCTTTCGCGATCCGCAACTGGTGCTGTTTGCCAGCGACCATGGCCTGGCGGTCGAGGGGCTGCCGACAACACCCGGCCATGGCACGTCCGAGCGTGCGTGGCAAGCCCTCACGGGCCAGTTGCCACTGGCCGTGTATGCGCGCATCCAGGGCCTGACCCTCTCCGTCGTCGACGCCGGCGTCGCCGAACGCCTGGCTCCGCACGAGCGCCTGCTGATGCGCAAGATTGCGCATGGCACGCGCAATGCACGGGTGGGCCCGGCCATGTCGGTCGACCAGGCCCAGGCCGCGATCCGTGCCGGCATGGAGATTGGCGAGGCGTTGCGGGGCAACGCGGTGGCCTGCGCGGGAATCGGCGTCGGTGGCCACGAAAGCGCGGCGCTGGTGTTGTCGCGGCTGGCAGGCGCGCCCGTGCGCGAACTGCTGCAGTCCCACGCCGACATGGACCCGAACCGCTTGACGCACCTGATGGTCATCACACAGGCCGCGCAAGGACGGCACCGTGATGTCACTGACCCGGTCGAGGTGCTCGCCGCGCTGGGCGGGTTCGAGATTGCCATGATGGTCGGCGTGATGCTGGTCGCGGCCAGCCGCCGGCACCTGATCATGGTCGACGGCTTGCCGGCCTGCGCGGCCTTGATGGTCGCGGCACGCATCGCCGCACCCGTGACCGATTACTGCGTGTTTTGCCGCAGTCACAGCCACAACGGGCTGGACTATGCGCTGAACCTGTTCCACACCTCGGCGCTGCTGGAGCTGGGCATGGAGTGCACCGACGGCACGGGCTCGACGCTGGCCTGGCCGCTCATCCGCGCGGCCGCTGCCTTGCTCACCGAAGTGATCGAAGGTGAAGACCCCGGACCCTCACGTCCTGGCAGCATCGACAGTCAACTGGGCGCCCTCGGCCAAGACGACGCCTGAGCCGCACGCGCTGCGGCGCCTCAGCGGCTGAGCGACTGAGGTCCAGCAGCCTGCGGTGGTGGCGGCACCATGATCGGTTTCGGCTCCAGCGGCTGCGGTTCTGCCGGTGCCGGCGCGGCAGGCGGTGCGACCACCGGAGCCGGCGCCGTTGCGCCCACGGCGGGCAAGGTGCCTGCCGAGCCCACGGCGGGCGGCAGGCTGCCTGTGGCCGCAGCCGGCAAGGCCGGCAACTCCAGCGTCACCTGGGGCGCCGCGCCGGTCGTGCCCAGGCTCGCGCCCCGCGCATGGACCGATTGCAGGACCAGTTCGCCATCGACCGCGGCGCCCACGGCATAGCCGCGCGCGGGCTTGCCGTCCACGGCGATCAAGGCCAATCCGTTGCGGTCGCCGCCCTGGCGCGGCGCGGCCACGCCGAGCAACTTGAAGCGCGAAGACAGCGGACTCTCGGCCACCGCCGCGGCACTGTCCGGCGCAGCCGGCGCGGCGCCGAACAGCCGCGTCAGGTCACCGCGCGGCGCAGCAGCCGCGCCGACAGCGACCGTGTGCGCCGGCGCGGTTGGCGAGGTTGCGCTCAGGCGCAGAACCCAAAACATCGCGCTGGCCGCAACCGCGGCCCAGATCACGAATGCAACGAGGCGTACTCTCATGGGCGCCGATTATCATTGAACACGCCCGACAACCCGTCCATCCCACGCCGCGATCGCGTGCACGCTGCACGCGACGCCGCCGAGCCCACCATGAGCTGCCACCCCCCCCTGCCCATCCGTCACCCTATGGCGCGCGGCTTCACGCTGATCGAATTGCTGGTCGTGCTGGTCATCATCGGCGTGCTGGCCGCACTGATCGTGCCCAACGTCCTCAACCGCGCCGACGAAGCGCGCGTGACGGCAGCGCGCACCGACGTCAACAACCTGATCCAGGCGCTCAAGCTGTACAAGCTGGACAACCAGCGCTTCCCGAGTGCCGAGCAGGGCTTGGAGGCCCTGGTCAAGAAGCCCAGTGTGGGTACCCTGCCGCCGAACTGGAAACCCTACCTCGACAAACTGCCCAACGACCCCTGGGGGCGCGCCTACCAGTATGTCAACCCAGGCGTGAAGGGCGAGATCGATGTCTTCAGCTTCGGCGCCGACGGCCAGCCCGGCGGTGACGGCAACGACGCGGATGTCGGCTCCTGGCAGTGAGCTTGGCCGGCGCAGACGCCCGGCGACAGGCTTCACGCTGATCGAAGTCATGCTCGTGATGGCCATCGTGGCCATCGCCACTGCCTTGGTCAGCCTGGCCTTGCGCGATGGCAGCCAAAGCCGGCTTGAAGAAGAAGGCGCGCGTCTGTCCGCGCTGCTCGAATCCGCGCGGGCCGAGGCCCGCGCGTCGGGCGTCGCGGTGCGCTGGGTGCCGGCCGCGATCGGCGCCGTCGACGGCGCTCATTTCCAATTTGTCGGGCTGCCCGCAGGGACCGAGATGCCGACACGCTGGCTCGGCGAAGGCGTCAACGCCGAGGTCATTGGCGCGCGGGCACTGCTGCTCGGTCCAGAACCCGTGTTGCCGGCCCAACGAGTGGTGCTGCGGCTCGAAGACCGGCGCCTGGTCTTGTCCAGCGACGGCCTGGCGCCGTTCGAGCCCGCGCCAGACCCAGCCGCTGCGGGACCATGACTCATAGCCACGCAAGTCGCGGATTCACCTTGATCGAGGTGTTGGTCGCGCTCGCGATCGTCGCAATCGCATTGGGTACCGGCATCAAGGCCGCCGGCGCGCTGACCAGCAACGCCCAGCGCCTGGCTGACTTCAGCGCAGCGCAATGGTGCGCTGACAACCAGCTCGCCAATCTGAAACTGGCGCGCCAATTTCCCGGCATCGGCGACAGCGAGTTCGGCTGCGAACAACTCGGGCGCAGCTTCAAGGGCCTGCTCGAGGTGCGGCCGACGCCGAACCCCAACTTCCGCCGCGTCGACGCCAAGGTCGCCGACGACGCCGACCAACCGCTGTTGACCCTGTCGACGGTGTTGCCGCGGTATTGACGTGTCCCCCCCCCGAAGCGCCTTCGGCGCCTCCCCCCGGGGGGGCAACGCCAGCGGACGGGCGGAGCCCGATCCGCGGCGTTTGCTTGGATGGGCCATGCAACGCAAGTCGCCCGCACTGTTGTAGGGCCTCCGTCATGGAAGACGCGCACAAGTTCGCAGGCCGGTTTCACGCTGGTGGAGGTGCTCGTCGCGCTGGTGCTGATGGCCGTGCTGGCGGGCATGGCCTGGCAGGGCCTGGACGGGATTGCGCGAGCGCGCAGCGCAAGCCATGAGCATGTGGCCCAGACCTTGCGCCTGAACACGGTCCTGGCGCAGTGGGAGCAGGACTTGCAGTCCGTATTCGACACGCCGCTGGCGCCCGCGCTGGCCTTTGACGGCGCGACATTGCGCCTGGTGCGGCGCCATCCCGAGGGCCTGCAGGTCGTGGCCTGGTCCCTGCGCGACCGGCGCTGGCTGCGCTGGACCAGCCCGGTCGTCACGCAGCCGCAGGCGTTGCAGGCCAGCTGGCTGGCAAGCCAGCAGTTGCTCGGCAACGAAGCGGCGCAGCTGCGCATGCAGGAGGGCGTCGTGCGCTGGCAGGTCTACTTCTACCGCGGCAATGCCTGGAGCAATGCGCAGTCGAGTGCCGACGTGGTCGTACCTGCGCCAGCGGCCTCGGCGCCGGTCGCGGCACGCACGCAACTGCCCACGGGCGTGCGTGTCGTGCTCGAGTTCGAGGGCGGCGGCCTGGCCGGCAGTCTGACGCGCGACATCATGCTTGCGCCGCAGATGCCATGAGTCGCACGCCCCGGCGCCAGCGCGGCGCGGCCCTGCTGCTGGCGATGCTGATCCTGACCTTGGTGGCCACGCTGGCATCGGGCATGGTCTGGCAGCAATGGCGCGCGATCCAGGTCGAGAGCGCGGAACGCGCGCGCACACAGTCCGCGTGGATCCTTCTGGGCGCACTCGATTGGGCCCGGCTGATCCTGCGCGAAGACGCCCGCACCGGCGGCGCAGACCATCTCGGTGAGCCCTGGGCGGTCCCGCTGGCCGAGGCCCGACTGTCGTCGTTCCTGGCCGCCGACCGCGACAACAACAGCGCTGCCGAATCAGACGGCGTCGAGGCTTTTCTTTCCGGCAGCATCACCGACGCCCAGGCGCGCTGGAACCTGCGCCTGCTGATCGATGCCGAAGGCAAGGTGGCGCCGGCGCAAATGCGCGTGCTGCAGCGCCTGGCTGACCAGGCTGGATTGCCGAGCGACAGTGCGGAGCGTATCGCCCAGGCGCTGCACAAGGCCTGGGCGCCGCGCGTCGCGGGTGTGGCCGGTGCGGCAGCCGAGCCGACGGCGATCGCTCCGCAGCGTCTGGCTGAACTCGTCTGGCTGGGCATCGAGGCCGACACCGTGCGCCGTCTCGAGCCCTGGGTCACCTTGCTGCCCGGCAACGACACACGCGTCAACATCAACACCGCGCCGGCCGAAGTGATCGCCGCGGTGGTCGACGGCATGAGCCTGGGCAGCGCACAACGACTGGTGCAGGAGCGCCAACGCGTGCCTCTTCGCGACCTCAACGCCCCGTCCACGCGGGCCTTCTTTCCCGCCGACCCGCAGACCAGCCTCGAAGGCGTCGGCATCTCGAGCCGGTTCTTTGTCGTACAGGGTCGGCTGCGGCTGGGGGAGCGCGTGCTCGAGGAGCGCTCGCTGATCGAGCGGCGGCAGCTCGATATCGTGGTGCTGGCGCGCGAACGCATCAATTTGCGCGACAGCAATTGATCTTTACAGCGCCCAGGGATCGACCGCCCCAACGTTCAACTCCACACCAAATACACTCGCTAAGTCATTGATTTCACGCCGTATGCCGTTGTCGCACCGGTGCTTTACCGCTAGCCTCCCTCTGCCATGATGTCCACCCTGGTGATCCAGCTGCCCGCACGGGCCCGCCTACAGAGCGGCGCCGAAGGGTTGCCCGCGTCGGCGCAGGCCCGCAGCAGCGCCGAGCTGGTCTATGCGCTCACGCCCGACGGCCTGACAATGACCAAACATGGGCGGGCCGCCGTGGCCCTGCTGCCCAAGGCCGACACGGTGGTGTTGGTGCTGGCCGCTACCGACGTCAGCTGGCACCGGATCAAGCTGCCCAAGGCGCCGGCGGCGCGCCTGCGCGCGGCGATGGCCGGCGTGCTCGAGGAGCACCTGCTCGACGAACCCGGCGCCATGCATCTGGCCCTTGCGCCCGGAGCCTCAGGTGGAGAAAACGCCTGGGTCGCTGCGACCGACAAGGCCTGGCTGAGCGCAGAGCTCACTGCGTTTGAAAAGGCCGGGGTGCAGGTGGACCGGGTGGTGCCGATCGTCTGGCCCGAAGACACACCGTTGGGCCATTTTTCCGCACCCGTTGGGGCCGACGCGGGCGCGCCGATGCAGCTGACCTGGTCCGACGCCAAGGGCGTGGTCGCGATCGGCGTCCAGGGCGCCTTGGCCCGGCAGATGCTGACGCTGTGGTCGACGTTGCCGGCGCGGTGGAGCGCCCATCCGGCGGTGGCCGCGCCGGCCGAACGCTGGCTGGGGCGCGGCGTGGTCGTGCTCAATGACGAGCAACGTCTGCTGCAGGCGATGCGCTCGCTGTGGGACCTGCGCCAGTTCGACCTGGCGCCACGCCACCGCGGCATGCTGGCGTTGCGCGACGGATGGCGGCGCTGGCGCAGCGTGTCCTGGCGGCCGGTCCGCTACGGCGTGGTCGCCTTGGTGGCCTTGCATGTCCTGGGCCTGAACCTGTGGGCTT
>CAVUEP010000032.1:0-39211 GCA_963740395.1 uncultured beta proteobacterium | reverse complement strand
CGACGGTTCTCTGGGGCGAGGGCGATGTGGCGTTGCCGCCGTCGCTGCTCGAGGGCCTGGACGCGTTCGTCAGCCCGCTGGTCGTGCAGCGGGTGGCCGGCGCGAGCCACTGGATCGTGCACGAACAGCCGACGCTGATCGCAGCGACGATCGAGCGTCTGCTCAGACCACCACGTACTGACCCTTGAAGTAGCTCAGGGCGGACTGCAGGTGCTCGCGCAACTGCGGGAACAGGTCGGATGACGATTCGCTGGCGTAGATGCGCCGTTCACACGCGCCGGCGTTGCTGCCAACATTGACCAGGCAGGCGGCTTGGCCCTGGCTGTACTCCAGCAAGTCCGGTGCAACGAAGCGCACGGCCCAGCCTTCGCTGCAAGACACACCACCATCGGATCGAGCTTGAATCTGTGCATTCATGTCAGAGGTCTCCGTGCGGGGCGTGGAAGCGTTTGGTTTCAGTCTCGAGACGGGGTCCCGTGCGCGATGCCCTGCCCCCGGAGGTACGCAATTCGCGTGCGCAGCCAGGGCGTGAAGATGTCACGCCCGATGCGCCCAATCCCGTCACTCAAGGGCGCCCAAGGAACAACACGACCCCGGTTTGTCCGCGCGGCGCGTGCGTCAGTGCGAGATACAGCGGACCCAGCGCGGTGTCCGCGCCAATGAACAGGCTCATGCCGGTACGCAGCGAGTTTGCGCGCAGGGCCTCCCGCGTCAGATAGGCATTGCCCGCTTCGGCACTGGCGCCGAAGAAGTAGCCGCGCGCCAGCGTGGGCGTTCCAGTCAGGCGCATGTACCAGGTCAAGCGCGACAACAAGACATAGTTGCCAAGGAGCTGGCCGTCGCGGTAGCCCGACAACTGGTGAAACCCGCCCAGCGCGTAGCGGCCGAGGGTGGCGCCCTGTTGCTGGCTCGCGCCACGCGCCGAGCCGAATAGGCTGAAGGTGTGCCGGCCATGCGTGAGCGCGCCCAGCGCGGACGCTTCCACGCGCTGAAAGCGCCCGGCATTGTCGCCATCGCCGATTGCGGCCTCGCCCACCAGTCGGTAGCCTTGCTGGGGGAAGTTGGCGAAGTCGAGTTGATCGACCACCACGGCCAGCCGCAGGCCTGTTTCCGTCGACTGCACCTGGCTCGGGGGGCTGCTCAGCGACGCGGAAACGAGTGTCGGCGTCGCGCGCACGCGCTGCGTCCCCAGGCCGATGCGGATCTCGCCGAACCGACCCCAGGGCTGGCCGAGGTCAATGCCAGCGCGCGCCGTGGTTCGTTTGAAGCGGGCCAGCTCGCTGCCGTCGTCACCGTAGAGCGTGCCGTCGCGACGCTCCGAGCTCGCGTACGCGGCGACGAACCAGTCGTTTGCCAACCCCGCGGTCCAGTTCAGCGGGTGGTACAGCTCGGTGAAGAACGACGGCACGGCGCCGATCTGGACCCGGTTGCGCCACTCGGTGCCGCTGGGCGTGAGCCAGTGGCGGTTGTGGCTGAGCTTCAGGTTGAAGCTGCCGCGACCGTTGAAATCCGTCGCCAGGTCCAGGCCGATGCGCAGGTAGTTGGGGCCCCAGGGCTTGTCTTCGAGATCGAAGACCAACCCGTCAACGCCATCGGCCGATGACACGAGCCGGTAGTCCGCGCGCACGTAGTCACCGCTGGCGGCGAGCGTGCGCGCGTCAGCGGAGGCGCGGTCGACACTGAAAGGCTGTCCCGCGCGTGACTCCAGGCTGGCCGCGACCCGTGACGGGTTGGTTTGCGTGCTGCCCTCGAATGCGATGAACCCGATGGTGGCCTCGGGCCGGCGCAGCTTGGGGTGCTCTGCACGCCACTGCGCGTAGGCCGCGGGCGACACGGAAAGGGGGCGCAGTCGCCCCAGCGCGGCCTGGGCGCCGCGTTCGCCAATGGCGATGGCTTCGGCGACCTTGGCAAAGTCGCCCGCAGTGAGCGTGCCCAATTGCGGCGAGACCAGCACGTCGGACGGGCCGAGCGCGGCCAGGCTGCGCTGCACGTTCTGCTCGGTGAGGATGTTGATCATCTGCGCCGTGACGCCGACCACCGAGCTCAAGGTCTCGCGGCCGGCCAGCGGCGTGCCGATGTTGACCGCGATCACGACATCGACGCCCATCGCGCGCGCCACGTCGACCGGCACGTTGTTGACCAGGCCGCCGTCGCCGAGCAGGCGGTCGTCGACCTCGGTCGGCGGGAAGACGCCGGGCACGCTCATCGACGCGCGCAGCGCCAGCGCCAGGTCGCCGCGAGTCGAGCACCACCGCCGCGCCAGTCTCGAGATCGGTGGCGACGGCGCGAAACGGAATCGGCAGGCGATCGAAGTCCTGCACGGTGCGCACCGGCAACGTGTAGCGGCGCAGCAGGGTCTCCAGGCCGCGGCTGGACACGGCGCCAGCGGGGGTGCGCAACTCACCGTCGCGGATGCCGAGTTCGATCAGCGGCGAGATCTCGAAGTCTTCCTCCTTGCGCCGCTGCGACAGATGCTGGCGATCGACACGTGCGGCGAATACGTTGGCCCACTCGACCTGCAGCAACTCGTGCTCGAGTTCGGCGGCGCTCATGCCGCTGGCGTAGAGGCCGCCGACGATGGCGCCCATCGACGTGCCGGCAATGGCGTCGATCGGGATGCGCGCGGCTTCGAGCACTTTCAGCACACCGACATGCGACAGGCCGCGCGCGCCGCCGCCCGAGAGCACCAGGCCGACGCGCGCGCGCAGCGCGTCCGTCGGGGCCTGCGCGGCCGCAGTGGCCGCAGTGGCCACCGACGCCGCCAGCGTCACGAACAAGACCGCAGTGCGCAACATGGCGTGCATTGTCGCGCGCGGGGCAATGAAAAAAGCCCGCGACTCTCGCCGCGGGCTCTGGTGCAAACACGCCTGGGCGTGGATTACATGTCCATACCGCCCATGCCACCCATGCCGCCCATGCCGCCCATGCCTCCGGGCATGCCGCCCGCGCCGGACTCTTCCTTCGGCGCCTCGGCAATCATGGCCTCGGTGGTCAGCATCAACGAGGCCACCGATGCCGCGTTCTGCAGCGCCATGCGGGTCACCTTGGTCGGGTCCAGGATGCCCATCTCGATCATGTCGCCGTAGGTGTCGTTGGCCGCATTGAAGCCGTAGTTGCCCTTGCCGGCCAGAACGGCATTGACGACCACGCTCGGCTCGCCGCCGGCATTGGCGACGATGATGCGGATCGGCTCCTCGATCGCGCGCAGGATCAGCTTGACGCCGGCTTCCTGGTCGGCGTTGTCGCCCTTGATCGCGCCCGCTGCCTGCTTGGCGCGCAGCAGCGCCACGCCACCACCGGCGACGATGCCTTCCTCGACCGCGGCACGCGTGGCATGCAGCGCGTCTTCGACGCGCGCCTTCTTTTCCTTCATCTCGACCTCGGTGGCCGCGCCGACCTTGATCAGGGCCACGCCGCCGGCCAGCTTGGCCACGCGCTCTTGCAGCTTTTCGCGGTCGTAGTCGCTGGTGGCTTCCTCGATCTGGATGCGCACCTGCTTGACGCGCGCCTCGATGTCGGCCGCGGCGCCCATGCCGTCGATGATGGTGGTGTTTTCCTTGCCCACTTCGACGCGCTTGGCCTGGCCCAGGTCGGCCAGCGTGACCTTCTCCAGCGTCAGGCCGACTTCCTCGGCGATGACCTTGCCGCCGGTCAGGATGGCGATGTCTTCCAACATGGCCTTGCGACGGTCGCCGAAGCCCGGCGCCTTGACGGCGACGACCTTGAGGATGCCGCGCAGGGTGTTGACCACCAGCGTTGCCAGGGCTTCGCCCTCAACTTCCTCGGCCACGATCAGCAGCGGGCGGCCAGCCTTGGCCACTTGCTCGAGCGTCGGCAGCAGGTCGCGGATATTGCTGATCTTCTTGTCGAACAGCAGCACGAACGGGTTGTCGAGCAACGCCGACTGCTTCTCGGGGCTGTTGATGAAGTAGGGGCTGAGGTAGCCGCGATCGAACTGCATGCCCTCGACGACGTCGAGTTCGTTCTCGAGCGACTTGCCGTCTTCGACCGTGATCACGCCTTCCTTGCCGACCTTGTCCATCGCGTCGGCAATGATCTTGCCGATCGACTCGTCGCTGTTGGCCGAGATAGAGCCAACTTGGGCGATTTCCTTGCTCGTCGTGGTGGCCTTGCTGGCCTTCTTCAGCTCGGCAACCAAGGCCGTGACAGCCTTGTCGATGCCGCGCTTCAAGTCCATCGGGTTCATCCCGGCGGCCACGTACTTCATGCCTTCGCGCACGATGGCCTGCGCCAGCACGGTCGCGGTGGTGGTGCCGTCACCGGCGTTGTCGCTGGTCTTTGAAGCGACTTCCTTGACCATCTGGGCGCCCATGTTCTGCAGGCGGTCCTTCAACTCGACTTCCTTGGCCACGGACACGCCATCCTTGGTCACGGTGGGGGCGCCGAAGCTGCGCTCGAGCACCACATTGCGGCCCTTGGGGCCCAGGGTGACCTTGACCGCGTTGGCCAGAATGTTCACGCCTTCAACCATGCGGGCACGGGCCTCGCCGCCGAAGACTACGTCTTTTGCTGCCATGTTCTTTTCTCCGATTCGATTCTGTGATTACTTCTTCTCGACAACGGCGAAGAGATCCTCTTCGCGCATCACGAGCAATTCGTCGCCGTCAACCTTGACGGTCTGGCCGCTGTACTTGCCGAACAGCACACGGTCACCGACCTTGATGTTCAAGGCAATGAAGTCGCCGGTCTTCTCGCTGCGCTTGCCCGGGCCCACGGCCAGAACTTCGCCCTGGTCGGGCTTTTCGGCGGCGTTGTCGGGGATCACGATGCCCGAGGCGGTCTTGGTTTCCTGCTCGAGGCGCTTGACGATCACGCGATCGTGCAACGGACGAAGTTTCATGCTTACATCTCCAGTGTTCAAGAATTGAATACGCGCAATGCGCAAAACAGAAGTGTGCGCACATTCACGTCGATTGATGCCAGCGCGGCCGGCATCGTTAGCACTCAACGGCATCGAGTGCTAGCAGAGTGATTATAGGGGTCACTTCTGCCGTTTCAAGACCCGCGCGCGCCATCAGTGGGGCGCGGGCCTAGGGGTGTCGTCGTTGTCGCCCGGATCGTCGAGCGACGCTGAGGCTGCGACGCGATAACCCTCGCTGGCCCATGCCCCGAGGTCCACGCCGGCGCAGCGATGGCTGCAGAACGGCCGCCAGCGGTTGCTGGGCGCGAACACTGCGGCCTCGCCACAGGCCGGGCACGGTACATAGCGTCGAGTCGGGTCCGTCGGCATCAGGAACACAGGGTCAGCTCAAACGCATGATCTTGCGTCGCGGCGCGCATTCGCCCCTCGGCGTCGGGACGCATCAGCCGGATCGACACCATCAAGCGGTGGCCCGATATCTCGGGCACCAGCCCCAGGTCGCCATCCACCCGCAGGCGCAGTAGATGGTAGGTCTTTCCTTGGGGCAGGCTCTGTTGGAACTGGCCGCCCTGGGCCACCACGCGCTGCGGCGTACCGGCGTCGCGCAGCAAGCCGAGCAGCACGTTCAGCGCCTCGGCGACCGGCGTCAAGGTGGCGATCCACCGCACCAGGTCGGCGCGGCGCAGGCTGGCGTCATGCTGCTGCCACTCGTAGTAGGCTGGAAGATCGAATTCACAGGTGCCGCCCGGAATGTTGATGCGGCTGCGGATGCTCATCAGGAACTCGTTGGCACTCAGTGCGCTGCCAGCCTTGCCGGGCAAGGCATTCAGGCCGCTGAACGCATGCTCGATCTTGGCCAGGACGGCATCAAGGGCAGCTTCCGAAATGGCGGGATTGCCGCGATACGACTGGAACTGGCTCTTGTGGCGTTCGAGGTCTTTGAGAAGGTCACTCTTGAGGTCCGCGCGGGACGCGACATCAACGATTTCAAAGATCGTCGTCAGCGCAAAGTGATGGTCAAGCGGCGCGTCGCGCGGCATCAGCTGACCCAGGCGATCGAACAGTTGTTCGAGTCGCAGCATGGTGCGGATGCTTTCGTTGAACGGATACTCGTAGCGAACCAAGGCGGGCTTTCGCGGCGCGACAGCGGGCGCCGCGGCGATCATTGTTCCACAGGGTCTTGCTGAGGCATCAGCCAGTGGCGCCAGACCACACCGACCGCGGCGTCGAGAGCCGCGATGCTGACGCTGTCATTGAAGATCACGGCGTCGGCGGCAGCTCGCCGCGCTGCGCGGCTGGTCTGGCCGCCGATGACGCGTTCAGCAAGGTCGCGAGTCCATCCCGGTCGCAATGCGACGCGCTCGATCTGCGTGGCCTGGCGGCAGTCGACAACCAGCACGCGGTCGACGCGCTGGCGCCAATGGTTGGACTCCACCAGCAGGGGGATGTCGAACACGAGGGCCGGGCCGGACGCGACCTCGGCCTCACGCAGCGCTTCAGCGCCGATGAGCGGATGCAGCAGCGCTTCCAGGCGCCGTTTCGCCGTGGAGTCGGCGAACACGAGCGCACGCATCGCTTCACGATCGAGGCCGCCGTCGGGACCGACCATCGCGTCGCCGAAGGCCTCCGTTAGTGCGGGCATTGCCGCACCACCTGCGGAAGTGAAGCGCCGCGAAATCGCGTCGGTGTCGATCAAGGTCGCACCTCGCGCGACCAGCATGTTGGCGACGGTGCTCTTGCCGCTGCCGATACCGCCTGTCAGGCCGATGCGCACCGGCATCTTGCGATCAGGCCCAGCCGATCCAGTCAAGAACCGTCGGCGCACCCGCGAACATGACGACCAATCCGGCTCCCGCGAGGAAGGGACCGAAAGGCACGTAGCGGCCTTCGCGCAGCGTCGCGGCGAGCTTCATGGCAATACCCACGACAGCGCCGATCACGGAGGCCAGCAGAAGAATCGGCACGATCATCTGCCAGCCCAGCCAGGCGCCGAGCGCGGCGAGCAGTTTGAAGTCACCGTAGCCCATGCCCTCTTTGCCGGTGGTGAGCTTGAAGAGCCAGTAGACCGACCACAGCGAGAGGTAGCCCGCAACCGCGCCCCACAGCGCGTTGGGCAGCGAGATCGTCCATCCGAGGCCCGCCGCGACGAGGCCCGTCCACAGCAGCGGCAGCGTCATCGAATCAGGTAGCAGCGTGGTGTCCCAATCGATCAGCGCCAGCGCCAGCAGGACGGCTGCAAACGCGCTCCATAGCAAGACTGTCGGTTGGGGCCCGACGCGCCAAGCGATCGCGGCAAACAGCGCCGCGGTCGCGAACTCGACGACCGGGTAGCGCATGGCAATGCGCGCGTTGCAGGCCGAACAGCGGCCCTTCAGCTTCAGCCAGCCGAGCAGCGGCAGGTTCTCGTGCCATGCCAGCTGGTGTCCGCAGGCCGGGCAACGAGAACGCGGTCGGGCGATGGTCAACGGCGCCAGCGCCGCGACGGACTGGCTCAGGGCCGTGGCTGTTCGCAGATGGTCTGCAGTCGGAACCGCGTCGGACGTGGCGGCGCGGAATACGCGGCGCCAGGAGTCGGAGTCGGCCAGCTGCTGAGCCACGTCGGCCCACCACTGTCGCTCGAGAATCAGCGGCACGCGGTGGATGACGACGTTGAGAAAGCTGCCGACACACAGTCCCAGCAGCGCCAGCGCGACGGGGGACAGCAGCAGCTCGAACGGCCCCAGAAGATCCATCATCGGCGCGGCGTCAGACGACCGCACCCAGCTTGAATATCGGCAAGTACATTGCAACCACGATGCCACCAATCAACACGCCCAGGATGACGATGATGAACGGCTCCATCAGGCTCGACAGTCCCGCCACCATTTCGTCGACCTCGGACTCGTAGAACTCGGCCGCCTTGCCCAGCATGTGGTCCAGCGACCCCGACTCCTCGCCAATCGCTGTCATCTGCAGGATCATGGTCGGGAACACCGCCGCGTTCTGCATCGCCATCGTCAGCGACGTGCCGGTCGACACTTCCTTCTGGATCTGTTCCGTCGCTATGGAGTAGACGGCATTGCCCGATGCGCCGCCGACGGAGTCGAGGGCTTCGACCAAGGGCACGCCGGCGCCGAACATGGTCGACAGGGTTCGCGTCCAGCGCGCAAGGACAGCCTTGCGAATCAACTCGCCGAACACCGGGATGCGCAGCAGCAGGCGGTCCATCGCAATCTGCATCTTTTCCGAGCGCCGCCAAGTCTGGATGAAGAAGTAGCCGCCGCCGATGAGCACGCCAAACAGCAACCACCAGTACCTTACGAACTGGTCCGACAACCACATCACTGCAAGCGTCGGTGCCGGCAGATCGGCCCCGAACGACGTGAACACCTCCTTGAACGCTGGAATCACGAAGATCATGATCACGGTCAGCACGACGAAGGCCACCACCATCACGGCGATCGGGTACATGAGTGCAGACTTGATCTTGCTCTTCAAGGCAAGCGTCTTCTCCTCGTAGACCGCCAGGCGATCCAGGATCTGCTCAAGGATACCGGCGGCCTCGCCGGCCTCAACGAGGTTGCAGTAGAGTGCATTGAACTGCATCGGGTGCTTGCGAAACGCGATCGACAAGCTGGTCCCGGTCTCGACGTCAGTACGGATGTCGTTCAGCAGCTTGGTCATGCGCGGATTGCTGCTGCCTCGCCCCACGATATCGAAAGCCTGCAGCAACGGCACGCCGGCCTTCATCATCGTCGCAAGCTGGCGCGTGAAGATGGCGACATCCTTCTGCTTGATCGAGGCGCCGCCGCGCATGCGGCGCTTCTTGACCTTCGTGACCAGGATGCCCTGGCGGCGCAGACTGGCGCTGACGGCAGCCTCGCCGCCGGAACGAACCTCGCCACGAACGATCTTGCCGTTCTTGTCCTTGCCTTCCCACTCGAAGACGAAATCCTTGATGTCTCTTGCGGCTAGCGCAGTCGCCATAGAGCCTCCACGGGCGGGTTAGCTGGTGATTGGGGGGGGGTCGGGGCAGCCATCACTCGTTGGTCGCAGTGATGATTTCCTCGAGTGTCGTGACGCCCGACCGCACTTTGGCCAGCCCCGCCTGGCGCAGGTCGCGCACGCCAATCTTGTGCGCTTCGTGCTGAATATCTAGCGCAGAGCCTTCCGCCAGGACGATGCGCTGCATGTCTTCCGTGATCGGCATCACCTGGTAGACGCCGACTCGGCCCTTGTAGCCATTGCTGCAGGCCGAGCACCCGACCGCCTTGTAGGGCTTCCAGGACCCGTCGATGTCGGCGTCTGCAAATCCAGCTCGAATCAATGCCTCGCGCGGGTATTCGACCGTCGTCTTGCAGACCTCGCACAGGCGCCGCGCCAGGCGCTGGGCCGTGATCAGCAAGATGCTCGAGGCAATGTTGAACGGCGCCACGCCCATGTTGAGCAGGCGAGTCAACGTGCCCGGGGCATCGTTGGTGTGCAGGGTGGACAGCACCATGTGACCCGTCTGGGCAGCCTTGATCGCGATATCGGCCGTTTCAAGGTCTCGGATCTCGCCGACCATGATGATGTCAGGGTCCTGGCGCAGGAAGGCCTTCAACGCCACCGCGAAGGTCGTGCCAGCCTTGTCGTTGACGTTAACTTGATTGACGCCCGGCAAATTGATTTCCGCAGGATCCTCGACGGTGGAGATGTTTACGCCGGGCTGGTTCAGGATGTTCAGACAGGTGTACAGGGAAACCGTCTTGCCCGATCCCGTCGGACCCGTGACAAGAACCATGCCGTAGGGGCGCTGGATCGCCTGCATCAGGCGGTCCTTCTCGATCTTTTCGTAGCCCAGCGCGTCGATACCCAGCTTGGCCGACGACGGGTCGAGAATACGGATGACGATCTTCTCGCCGAACAGCGTCGGCAAGGTGCTGACACGGAAGTCGATCGCGCGATTGCCGAACTTGAGCTTCATGCGGCCGTCCTGCGGCACGCGCTTCTCGGCAATGTCCAGGCGACTGATGACCTTGATGCGGGACGCGAGCTTGTCCTTGATCGCGATCGGCGGCTGCGTGATTTCGCGCAACTCGCCGTCAACGCGAAAGCGCACGCGATAGTGGTACTCGTAGGGTTCGAAGTGCAAGTCCGACGCGCGGGCGTTGATCGCGTCAATCAGCATCTTCTGTAGGAAGCGAACGACCGGGGCGTCTTCAACGTCGGGTTGGGCGTCGGCGGTTTCCTGTTCGGTGGTGACGTCGTCGGTAACGTCGAAGTCGAAGTCACCGACCGACAGCTGCTCAATGGCATCACTCGTGCTGATGCCGCTCGCCGATACCAGTTTGGCCAGCTTGTCGTATTCGACGACGACCCATTCTGGCGACAGTTGAGTCGCGAACTTGATTCGCTCGACCGCCTCCTGGTCGGTCGGGTCGGCGCCGCCAATGAACAGCCGATTGCCGCGCTTGCCAAGGACGACGACCTGGTATTGGTTGACCAGCTTGCTGTCGATGACGTTGCGCGGCAAGCGCTCGGAGTCGACGGCCGCCAAGTCGAGCACAGGCAGTGCCAACGCGTTGGCCAGCGTATGGGCCAAGTCGGCCGCGGAAACGGATCCCGCAGCGATCAGCGCCGCCACAAAGCTGATCTTCCGCTCTGCCGCGGACTTGACCAACGCTTCGGCCGGCTTCGCAGCAAGCTTGCCGGCGTGAACCAGCACCCGGGCGACGCCGGACAGCGAGGAATGGGGGGCTTCAGCCAGCGTATCCACGTTGGAGGGCGTCAGTTCGCAATGCAGGAATGGGAAAATAGATCATCGCTGATCACCGTGGCACTGTAAATCGGCCAGCTCCCCCATGTCGGCAACAGTTCACACCAGTTGCACTCTAGCGCCAAGCAACAGCGGTTGCGCACGAAGATGGTCGGGGTGAGAGGATTCGAACCTCCGGCCTCTACGTCCCGAACGTAGCGCTCTACCAGGCTAAGCTACACCCCGATGGGCGGCGGGCCAAGGGAGCCGCACCGCAATTCTCGCGATTGATGGCTCTCATGACGAGCGATCGACCGATCGAGCACATAATTCTAGCAGAGCATCCCGCTGGTTCGACTGCGGCAAATGCTGAAGGCAGGCCCGCGCTGCGGTCGCTTCCTCGCGGGCAACCTGCCTTGCCGCTTCCAGGGCGCCGGTACGGCGTACAAGCGCCACGACGTCTGCCAGGCGTGCAACCTCCCCATGCGCGATCGCGTGCCTAATGAGTTCACGCTCAGCAGGCTCGCAGCGGGCCATCGCGAGCAACAGCGGCAAGGTTGGTTTGCCTTCGCGCAAGTCGTCGCCAACGTTCTTGCCCAGCTCATGGGTGTCGCCGTCGTAGTCGAGCAAGTCATCAATCAGCTGAAATGCCGTTCCCAGTGAGCGGCCGTAGTCTGCGCAGGCTTCCTCGGTCACGCGGTCGGCGCCGGCCAGGATCGCGCCCAGGCGAGCGCTCGCCTCGAACAGCTTGGCGGTCTTGAATCGGATCACGCGCAGATATTCATCCACGGCAAGATCGGCGTCGTGCATGTTCATGAGTTGAAGCACTTCGCCCTCCGCGATCACGTTGGTGGCGTCCGCCAGGACGTCGAGCACCCGCATGTCATTGACCGCCACCATCATCTGAAAGGCGCGGGAGTACAGGAAGTCACCGACCAAGACGCTGGCGGCATTTCCAAATACCGCATTGGCCGTGTCGCGCCCGCGCCGCATCGACGATTCATCGACGACGTCGTCGTGCAACAACGTTGCCGTGTGAATGAACTCCACCGTCGCGGCCAGCGAGAATTTCTCGGGCCCATTGAAGCCAAGCGCGCCTGCAAACAGCAGGACCAGCCGCGGGCGGATGCGCTTGCCGCCGGCGCTCACGATGTACTGTGCAATCTGGTTGATGAGTGCAACATCGGAGCGCAGGCGTACCGCAATCACGGCATCAACTTGTGCCATCTCCTCCGCCATCGAGTCGGTCGGGCGGTCAGCGCCTTGCCGGAGTGCGGGTGCAACAGGGGGCATGAATGGCAGTGAAGCGCGGTAGGTAACGTAGGGAGAGGAGATTATAGGAACGGGACCCCGGCTGCCGTAATTCGACGAAGCTCTTCGACGGATCAAGCGCCCGCGCTTGTGCTATAGTCTCCGGTTCCGTTCATTGGCTTCCAAGCACAATGGGCGAGCGGGGTTGGCGCAAGGTCAACGGGCCGCTGATTCTCGCCTCGCACTCGCGGGGAGTCTCTTGAAAGGGCGCATATGTACGCAGTCATAAGAACCGGGGGCAAGCAATACAAAGTTGCGGCCGGCGAAAAGATCAAGGTAGAACAGATTGCTGCGGATGTAGGCCAGGAAGTCGTGATCGACCAGGTACTCGCCGTTGGTAGCGGCGCGGACCTGAGGGTCGGGGCTCCCCTGGTCGTCGGTGCTAGCGTGAATGCGACGGTCGTGGCTCAGGGCAAGCACGACAAGGTGCACATTTTCAAGATGCGCCGGCGCAAGCATTACCGCAAGTCTCAGGGTCACCGCCAGACCTACACCGAGTTGCAGATCAACGCCGTGAGCGTCTGACTCTCAAGCATCGAAGAAAGAGGTAAGTACCATGGCACAGAAAAAGGGCGGCGGCTCAACCCGCAACGGCCGCGACTCACAACCGAAGATGCTCGGCGTCAAGGCCTTTGGTGGCCAAGCAGTGACTGCAGGATCCATCATCGTGCGTCAGCGCGGTACGAAGTTCCACGCCGGCACCAACGTGGGGATGGGCAAGGACCACACGCTGTTCGCGCTTGTGGACGGTCAGGTCCAGTTTGCGGTCAAGGGCGCATTGAATCGACAGACGGTCAACATCAGTCCGGCCTGACGAGGCGTTTTCCGGCCAGCGAAGCCCCGGCATGCCGGGGCTTCTTTGCTTCTAAGATCCACCCATGAAATTCGTTGATGAGGCCACGATTGACGTTGCCGCCGGGAACGGCGGAGCAGGCTGCGCGAGTTTCCGGCGTGAGAAGTTCATTCCTTTCGGCGGGCCCAATGGGGGTGACGGCGGACGCGGCGGCAGTATCTATGCTGTCGCCGACGTGAACCTGAACACCTTGATCGACTACCGCTACGCGCGGCGCCACGAAGCGCGCAATGGGGAGGCCGGACGCGGATCGGACCAGTTCGGGGCAGCGGGGGCCGACATCGTGCTTCGAATGCCGGTGGGCTCCATCCTCACCGACGTTGATACCGACCAGGTCGTTGCCGAACTGCTGGTACCTGGCGAGCGTGTGCTGATCTGCAAGGGCGGCGACGGCGGCTTTGGCAATCTGCATTTCAAGACCAGTACCAATCGTGCGCCGCGCCAGAAGACGCCGGGCTGGCCGGGGGAGCAGAAGAAACTGAAACTCGAGTTGCGCGTGTTGGCCGACGTGGGCCTGCTCGGCATGCCCAACGCCGGCAAGAGCACCTTGATCGCGGCCATCTCGAATGCACGGCCGAAGATTGCCGACTATCCGTTCACGACCTTGCACCCGAATCTGGGTGTCGTGCGTGTCGGTCCGGAGCAGAGCTTCGTTGTTGCCGACATCCCTGGCCTTATAGAAGGCGCGGCGGAGGGTGCCGGCCTGGGCCACCAGTTCTTGCGCCACCTGCAACGCACACGCCTGTTGTTGCACCTTGTCGACATGGCGCCTTTCGATGACAGCGTTGACCCGGTGGCGCAAGCCAAGGCCATCGTCAAGGAGTTGAAGAAGTACGACGCGAAGTTGCACGACAAGCCGCGCTGGTTGGTGCTCAACAAGATGGACATGGTGCCAACCGACGAACGAGCGGCTCGCGTGAAGGACTTCGTTAGGCGGATGCGTACCAAGGCGCCCGTGTTCGAAGTCTCCGCATTGACACGTGAGGGCTTGGAACCGCTGCTAAAGGCCGTCTATCGGCATGTGGCGGCAAGCAAGAATGCGACGCTGGCGCCAGTCGATCCGCGGTTCGACGACGGACCAGACAGAGGGGCGTCCACCGAGAATTCCGGTGGCTGACAAGTCGCATGCTGTGCTGCGCGATGCCCGGCGCATCGTCGTGAAGGTCGGCTCCAGTCTCGTGACAAACGAAGGTCGCGGCGTCGATGCGCAGGCGATTGGCAACTGGTGCCGTCAGTTGGCGGCGCTCGCGTCCCAGGGGCGCGAGGTGGTCATGGTCTCCAGTGGCGCCATCGCCGAGGGCATGAAGCGCCTGGCATGGAAGACGCGACCGCACGAACTGCCCAGGTTGCAGGCTGCCGCCGCGGTGGGCCAGATGGGTCTCGCGCACATGTACGAGACCCAGCTGTCGCAGCTCGGCTTGCGCAGCGCACAGGTGCTGCTGACACATGCAGACTTGGCCGATCGAGAGCGCTACCTGAACGCCCGCTCGACTCTGCTGACGCTGCTAGCCTTGAAAGTCGTGCCGGTCGTCAACGAGAACGACACCGTCGTCAACGACGAGATCAAGTTTGGCGACAACGACACGCTCGGCGCGCTGGTTGCCAATCTTGTCGAGGCCGATGCGCTGGTGATCCTCACCGACCAGCGGGGGCTGTATGCATCCGACCCCCGTCGCGAGCCTGCAGCACGATTCATTGACCAGGCCTTTGCGGGCGACCCAGAACTCGAGCGGATGGCCGGAGGCGCGGGCTCGGCGATCGGGCGCGGGGGCATGATCACCAAGGTGTTGGCTGCCAGGCGCGCGGCCGGCAGCGGGGCGAGCACAGTGATCGCGTGGGGAGGCGAACCCGATGTACTGGTTCGCCTGGCCAGTGGAGAGGCGATCGGTACCTCGCTCTGGGCCAAGACGCCCAAGCTGGCGGCGCGCAAGCAATGGATGGCTGACCACCTGCAGCTTCGCGGCGCGGTCACTGTCGACGCCGGCGCTGCACAGAAGCTCCGGGATGAAGGCAAGAGCCTGCTGCCCATCGGGGTGGTCGCCACCGAAGGCGACTTTGCGCGCGGCGACGTGATTGCGGTGCGCGCGCAGGGCGGCGCTGAGATCGCCCGCGGTCTGGCCAACTATTCAGCGCCAGAAACGCGACTCATCGCCCGCAAGCCGTCGTCGCAAATCGAAGCCGCGCTGGGCTATGCCGGAGAGCCCGAGCTGATCCATCGCGACAACCTCGTGCTGCTGGGCTAGCGTCTGCTGGCTCAGGCCGTGCCCGGCTCGATGCCGCCGTTGACGCTGTCTGGCGGGGTCGCATCGTCGCGCCAATGTCCCCTTACGCCTGCACGCAGATAGCGGTTGTGATGTGCGACCCGCGGCAGGAAGCGCGCCAATTCGGTCAGTGCCATCTGATAGACATTGCGCTTGAACTCGATCACCATGTCCAGCGGCACCCAGTATTCATTCCAACGCCAGGCGTCGAACTCGGGATGGTCGGTGGCGCGCAGGTTCATGTCGCTGTCGCGCCCCAACAGCCGCAACAGGAACCAGATCTGTTTCTGTCCCTTGTAATGGCCGCGCGCATCGCGGCGAATGTAATGGTCGGGTACCTCATAGCGCAGCCACTCGCGCGTGCGCGCAACGATCTGCACATGCTCAGGTCGGAGTCCGACCTCTTCATGCAGTTCGCGGTACATCGCCTGCTCAGGCGACTCGCCGTGCTTGATGCCGCCTTGCGGAAACTGCCACGAATGCGTGCGCAGCCGCTTGCCCCAGAACACCTGATTGCGCGCGTTGAGCAGGACGATGCCGACGTTGGGCCTGAAGCCTTCACGGTCGAGCATAATCAAACCTCGATCTATAGACTGATTTGATTATTGCACCGGCCCGGTGCGGCGCGCGAACCCTCGGTTTCCCGCATCCGATGCAAATGTCGGTGCAGCGCCTGCTGCGGCCCGCGCAAACCAACGCACGAGCCCCATGAAAGCTTCGCAGTTCTTCATCGCGACACTCAAGGAGGCGCCTGCCGACGCCGAGGTCGTGAGCCATCAGTTGATGATGCGCGCCGGCATGATTAAGCGCCTGGCCGCTGGCGTCTACAGCTACATGCCGATGGGGCTGCGCGTGATCCGAAAGGTCGAGGCCATCATTCGCGAGGAAATGAACCGCGCCGGCGCGGTCGAACTATTGATGCCGGTCGTGCAGCCGGCCGAGTTGTGGCAGGAAAGTGGACGTTTCCAGGAGTACGGTCCCGAACTGCTGCGCGTGAAGGATCGCCACCAGCGCGATTTCGTGATCCAGCCCACCAGCGAGGAGGTGATCACGGACATCGCACGCCAGGAACTCCGCAGTTACAAGCAACTGCCGAAGAATTTCTATCACATCCAAACCAAGTTCCGCGACGAGCGCCGGCCTCGCTTCGGCCTGATGCGCGGGCGCGAGTTCACGATGAAGGACGCATACTCTTTCGACAGAAGTCCCGCGGCCGCAGCGAAGAGCTATGAGGTGATGCTGGCAGCCTATCGCACCATCTTCGATCGGTTCGGCCTGACCTACCGCGCCGTGGCGGCCGACAGCGGCGCGATCGGAGGCGATCTGTCGCAGGAGTTCCAGGTTATCGCCGATACCGGCGAGGACGCCATCGTCTATTGCCCGACCTCGGACTACGCCGCGAATATCGAGCTGGCCGAAGCGGTTGCCCCGCCGGCGCCGCGTGCCGCCGCCACGCAGGCGATGCAGAAGACGCCGACCCCCGGCAAGAGTACCTGCGAGGATGTCGCCTCGCTGCTCGGCGTGCCGCTGCACAGCACCGTGAAGTCGTTGGTGCTTGCGACAGACGAGTCGAACGAGGCTGGAGACGTTGCCAAGACCACCGTGTGGTTGCTCTTGGTGCGGGGCGACCATGCGCTCAACGAGGTCAAGGCGGGCAAGGTGCCGGGTCTGAAGGCGGGGTTTCGCTTCGCGACTGTGGGCGAGATCGAGGATCATTTCGGCTGTAAGCCGGGCTACCTCGGTGCCGTCGGCACGCGCAAGGCGGTGAACGTGGTGGCCGATCGCACGGTTGCCCAGATGAGCGACTTCATTTGCGGCGCCAACCTGCCTGACTTTCACTACACCGGCGTCAACTGGGGGCGTGATCTGCCAGAGCCCGATCTGGTGGCGGACATTCGCAATGTCGTCGCGGGCGATCCGTCGCCTGACGGCAGGGGCGAACTCGCCATCCAGCGTGGCATCGAGGTGGGCCATGTGTTCTACCTTGGCACCAAGTACAGCGCAGCCATGAACGCGAACTACCTTGATGAGACCGGCAAGCCCCAGCTCTTCGAGATGGGCTGCTACGGCATCGGTGTGACGCGCATTCTCGGCGCTGCCATCGAACAGAATCACGACGCGCGCGGCATCGTCTGGCCCGATGCGATTGCGCCGTTCAGGGTCGTGATCTGTCCGATCGGCTATGAGCGCAGCGATGTCGTTCGCACGGCCGCGGACATGCTGCATGACCAACTTGGACAACTTGGCATCGACGCCATGCTCGATGACCGCGGCGAACGTCCGGGCGCCATGTTTGCCGACTGGGAGTTGATTGGGGTGCCACACCGCGTGGTCATCTCCGAGCGCGGGTTGAAAGAAGGGACGGTTGAATACCAGGGAAGGCGCGACGCCGCCGCCCAACCATTGACCGTGGACGCCATCGTGGCCAAATTCAGCGCATGGCAGCGGCACTCGCCGACGGTGGCCTGATCGAGCGTCGCGCCGCACTGATTGCGGTCGCGGCATGTGCGTTGCCGGGCCCTTCGGTCGCGGGCGCGCAGATCGAAGAGCCGTTGGCCGATTCGGTACGCTCGGCACTGTCAGCCGCCATCGCGGCCGATGGCCCGCCGCGGCCTGCCTTTGCTGAGATCGAAGAGCGGCTGAGTTATCTGCGCTGGCTCGGTGCAGCGAGCGAGCGACTGAAGAAGCGCAAGAGCGAGGCGCGCACGCGCATCGAGTTTCTTGAAACGCTCTGGTACGAGGCCAAACGTGCTGGGCTTGAACCGGCCCTGGTGCTGGGCTTGATCCAGGTCGAGAGCGGCTTTCGCAAGTACGCTGTCAGCGTGGTCGGTGCGCGAGGGTACATGCAGATCATGCCGTTCTGGGCCCGCCTGATCGGCGACGGTGATGTTGCCAAGCTCTTTCACATGCAGACCAACCTGCGCTTTGGCTGCGTGATCCTGCGGCATTACCTTGACCGCGAACGCGGCGATCTGTTTCTGGCACTGGGCCGCTACAACGGCAGTCGGGGCCAGGCCGCGTACCCGAACGCGGTGTTCGCGTCTCGGCGCCAGTGGCTGGTCAGCGGCTGAGCCCCGACAGCCCCTGCCAGGCTTGCGGCGATGCCGCATCAATACCCAGCAGCGAGAGCACGCGCTCCACGCTGTCTCGAACCAGATCGTCGATCGTCGCCGGTCGATGGTAGAAAGCGGGCAGGGGCGGGAACACGACGGCTCCCATCTCGGTGGCGGCGGTCATGTTGCGCAGGTGGGCCAGATTGAACGGTGTTTCGCGCACCATCAAGACCAGACGCCGACGCTCCTTCAACGCCACATCAGCGGCGCGCGTGAGCAGGTTGTCGCCAAATCCATGCGCGATGGCGGCGAGCGACTTCATCGAGCAGGGCGCCACGACCATCGCGCTGGCCTCGAAGCTGCCACTGGCGATGCATGCGCCGATGTCACCCGGCGCATAAGCGTGCGTCGCCAAACCCTCAAGCGCAGTCCGGTCCAGCCCGAGCTCGTGGTGCACATTGAGCACACCCGCAGACGTCACGACCAGATGGGTTTCAATGCCCAGATCGCGTGCCCGTGCGAGAAGGCTGACGCCATAGACGGCACCACTGGCCCCCGTGACGCCAACGACGAGTCGGCGTGGTCCAGCGGTCACCGCGGCGCGAGCGCCTGCTGCAATTCACCGGCTTGGTACATCTCCATCATGATGTCCGAGCCGCCGACGAACTCGCCGTTGACGTACAACTGCGGGATCGTCGGCCAGTTGGCAAATTCCTTGATGCCCTGGCGAATGCCCTCGTCTTCGAGCACGTTCACGGTCGTCAGGTCGTCGACACCGCAGGCCTTGAGGATCTGCATGGCACGGCCTGAAAAGCCGCACATCGGGAACTGAGCCGTGCCCTTCATGAAGAGCACGACACGGTTTTGCTGGACGAGGTCGGCGATGCGTTGTTGAGCTTCATTCATGGTCGGTGCGCAAGATGCTGGGGAAAGCCGTGTTTATACGGCAAACCCAACCGCAGCACGCGAACTTGCGCCCAAGGCCATGCGGCCCGACCGGTATCGACTCAGAACGTGTAGGAGGCGCCGAATTTCAGCACGGGCGTCAGCCGCAACTCGCGCAACAGGTCGTCCATGCCCTGTGACGCGCCCAGCGAACTGTCGCGGCGGGTGCGAAGGCCGCCGGTGGCACCTGCCAGTCCAAGATCGGCCGTAAAGCCCCAGCCGCCGCGCAAGGACACTGCGCTGTAGCCTAGGCCCACGTAGGGTGTCACCAACCAGGCTTCGGACGCCTCGCTTGCACCCGTGGCAAGGTGCGAGTTGCGCGACCACGTCAGGCCGATTCCATGGCTCGAAGCCAGCGCCGGGATGCCCAACGCCAGCGAGCGGGGGCCCAGCAAGAGACCGCTGGTCGCTCGAAATCCGCCCGCGCGGCTCACGCCTGCCGGACGCAGGCCGCTCCAGTAGTAGTCGCCGAGCGCTTGGCCAGCGCTGAGTTGCCAGCGCGTGCCGCCGTCGATTGCTGAACCCGTGGTGGCCAAGCCGAAGCGCGCTTGCCAGTGCGGCCAAGCGGACCGTTCCTGTACAGCGTCGCCGGAAATGCGCAGCCCGCTGTCGGCGCGGGCCGGCGCAAGGGGTGCAGCCAGCAGGAGGCACGTCATCGAGCCCCAGAGACAGAGTCTTGCGCTGTTCATTGGTGCCTCCTTTGGAACGCCTGAACGGCGGCCCCATCAATTGCCGGTATTGACGATCGAGCGTCGCCCGTGGGAGTCCATCGTAAGCGCGGTGGGAGAGACCGGGCAGCTTCGCCAGTGAGAAGAATTGCCGCATTCAGGGGTATCGGCGCCGCGATGTTGCCGCGACGCGTCAATCGGGTCGCGCGGTCAGTCGCCCCCCCGTGACACGGGCATTCCCAGCGAGATCATTTCGGCTGGCAACGGCTTCGAATCCGGCTGCGTACAGACACAGGCGCACGCTGTCAGCCTGGTCAAACCCGTGCTCCAAAAGCAACCAGCCCCCGAGACGCAGCCACCGCGGGGCGCCATCGACGATGCGTTGGATGTCGGCCAGGCCCAAACCGCCATCTCCGCGCGGCACCAGCGCGAGTCGCGGCTCATGCCGCAGCGCAGCGAGGTGATGATCGGCGGGCGCGATGTAGGGGGGATTGGCGACGACCGCGTCAAAGAGCGGCGCAGGCTCAGCCGGAAACGCCTGCCACCAGTCACCCAGGTGCCAAGTCACGTCCAGGCTCAGGCGCTGCCCGTTGCTGTGGGCCACCGCCAACGCGGCGGGGCTGACATCGCTGCCATGAACCTGCGCCTGCGGCCGGGCATGCTTGAGCGCCAACGCAATCGCGCCGCTGCCAGTACCCAGATCAGCAATGACAGGAGATTCGAAGGCGGACAGCAACTCGAGGGTCCAGTCGACCAGGGTTTCGGTGTCCTGCCGCGGCACCAGGACGTCAGGGGTGACGTGCAACATCAGGCCCCGAAACTCACGTTCGCCCACCAAGTACGCGAGCGGTTCGCCTGTCGCGCGGCGCGACACGAGCTTGGCCGCGGCATCGAACAGGTGAGGGCTGAGGAAGTCATTCTCATGGGCGATCAGCCAGGTTCGCGTGCACCCCAAGCAATGCGCCAGCAGCAGTTGCGCGTCGAGCCGCTCGACGCCAAGCGCGCGCGCCTGCGCCAAAGCCTGTCCAACCGTCGCGGGCTCAGGCACGCAGCGAGCCCTCGCCGCTCTCCAGGGCGGCCAGCTGCTCGGCTGCGCGGGCGGCCTGCAGCGCCACCAGCACGTCGTCGAGGTCGCCGTCCATCACAGCGCCCAACTTGTACAGTGTGAGGTTTATGCGGTGATCGGTCAGCCGACCCTGGGGGAAGTTGTAGGTGCGGATGCGGTCGCTGCGGTCGCCGCTGCCGACCAGGCTCTTGCGCGTGGCCGCTTCTTTCGCCGCGCGTTCGCCCTGCTCCTTGTCGCGCAGTCGGGCCACCAGCACGGCCATCGCCTTGGCCTTGTTGCGATGCTGAGAGCGGTCGTCCTGGCACTCGGCGACGATGCCGGTGGGCAGGTGCGTGATGCGGATGGCGCTGTCCGTCTTGTTGACATGCTGACCGCCTGCGCCGCTGGCACGGAAGGTGTCGATGCGCAACTCGGCGGGGTTGAGGTGCACCTCGTCGGCGGCATCAGGTTCTGCCATCACGGCGACCGTGCAGGCACTGGTGTGAATGCGGCCCTGACTCTCAGTGACGGGTACACGTTGGACACGGTGCCCCCCGGACTCGAAGCGCAGGCGGCCAAAGACATTCTCACCAGTGACGCGGATCACGACTTCCTTGTAGCCGCCCAACTCGGCCGGGCTCTCGCTCATGACTTCCGTGGCCAGGCCCTGGCGCTCGCACCAGCGCAGGTACATGCGGGCCAAGTCGCCGGCAAACAACGCGGATTCGTCGCCTCCGGTGCCCGCACGAACCTCAATGAAGGCGTTGCGCCTGTCGTCGGGGTCGCGCGGTAGCAGTGCAGTCTGCAGCTCTGCGTGCAGACGCTCGAGGTCCGCCTCACTCGCGGCAGCTTCCTCGCGCGCCATGGCAACCATGTCGGCGCTGCTTTCGTTGGCGAGCATCTCCTGCGCCGCGACCAAGTCGGCCTCGCGGTGTTGATAGCGCTGAAACAGTGCAATCAATGCGCCCGCTTCCGCCTGTTCGCGAGCCAGCGCGCGGTAGCGGTTCATATCGGCGCTGACTTTGGGGTCCGCCAGGCTGGCGTCGAGTTCGGTCAGGCGCATGGCCAGACGCTCGAACTGTTGCCGCAGAGAGTCTTTCATCGCAGAAGAGATCGTGAAGGTGAGAGCGGCGCCTGTTCCGGCGCCGACGCGTGACGCGGTCGCGACGCTAGTGACGGGAGTCGGGCGCGGGCGGCTCATCGCCGGGCGGTGCGGCAGGCGAGGCAGGCGACTGACGCAGGAACAGACGCGTCACCGCCTGCGCCGTCAGCTCGCGGTGCGAGGGATCCGCGGCGTTCAGTTCGGCCAGGGCGCCATGCAGCATCTTTTGCGTCAGACCACGAGCCAGCGCTTCGAGAACGGCGTCCGCATTCTCGCCTCGCGCCAGCAACTTGCGCGCACGTGCCAGCTCGGCAGCACGCCAGCTGTCGGCCTGACGGTGCAGCGCCTGAATCAATGGCACGCTGGCGCGCTGGTCAAGCCAGTGCGCGAAACTCTGAACGCCAGCGTCGATGATGGCCTCAGCCTGTTCGACGGCGGCCTGCCGCTTCTCGCCCGCCGTCTGAACCAGCGTCGAGAGATCGTCAACGGTGTAGAGGTAGACGTCGGCAAGTTGCGAGACCTCGGGTTCGATGTCGCGCGGCACTGCCAGGTCGACCATGAACATCGGCCGCCGTCGGCGCGCCTTCAGCGCCCGCTCGACCGCACCCAGGCCAATGATGGGCAGCGAGCTGGCCGTGCATGACACGACGATATCGAACTCGTGCAGGCGCTCGGGCAGTTCTGCCAGGCGCAGCGCTTGCCCGCCGAACCGGGCGGCCAGGGTCTCGCCCTTTTCCAAAGTGCGGTTGGCCAGCGCCATGGACTTCGGCTCGCGCGCGGCAAAGTGCGTCGCGACGAGTTCGATCATTTCGCCCGCACCGACGAAGAGGACGTGCTGCTCGCGCAGGTCTTCGAACAACTGCGCCGCCAGCCGCACGGCCGCCGCCGCCATGCTGACCGAATGCGCACCGATGTCCGTGCTCGTGCGCACTTCCTTGGCCACGGCAAAGGAGCGCTGGAACAACTGGTGCAGCGTCGTGCCCAGCGTGCCTGCCGCATCGGCTTCGCGGACGGCCTGCTTCATCTGCCCCAGGATCTGCGGCTCGCCCAGCACCATCGAGTCGAGTCCCGAGGCGACGCGAAAGGCGTGGCGCGCGGCCGCGCGATTCTCGACCACGTAGGTATGCGAACTCAGCTGGCCGGCGCTGACGCCACCCTGTGCGGCCAGCCAGTCGACGGCGGGCTGGAGCAAGTCGCCTGCGTGTCCGGGGCTGCCCGCGACATACAGTTCAGTGCGATTGCAGGTCGAGAGCAACGCGGTCTCAGGCATCGAGCGGGCCATGCGCTCGCGCAGGCTGTGCAGCGCCAAAGGCAACTGCCCGGGCGCAAAGGCGAAGCGGCCCCGCACGTCCAGCGGCGCCGTGGTGTGATTGAGCCCGAGGGTGAACACGCTCATAGATCGATTATAAAATTGACCACCATTCCGCTACCTACACGATCATGGATCCGCTCGACGCAGTCTGGCACCTGCTGAACTTCGTTGCGCCGGCCATCGGCGTGGCCTTGTTGGCGGCATCGTTGGCCAAGCTGGCCTGGCGGCGCGAACTGGCGCCAGTGTCCTGGCGTCGCCTGGTGCTGTGGTCGGCGCTGGCTGGATGTGTTGGCCTGATTGCCGGCCTGGTGCTGTTTGGCCGCGACGGAAAAATGGCCACCTACGCCGCATTGGTCGTCGCAAGTACGCTGGCGCTGTGGTGGGTCGGATTCTTGCGTCGCTGAAGGTCTTCGCTCAGGCCGGCTCAAGAATCGGCACTTCGCCGCGCAGCGAGTGCGGGAAAGCGGCCGTGATGCGCAGGTCGATCATCTGGCCCTTCAGGCGCGGCGAGCCCTTGAAGTTGACGATGCGATTGCACTCGGTGCGGCCCATCAGCTCGATTGCATCCTTGCGTGACGGCCCCTCCACCAGCACGCGTTGCAGCGTGCCGACCCGCGAGGCGCTGATGGCCCGCGACTGGCTTTCAATGCGTGCCTGCAACGTTTGCAGGCGCTGCAACTTCAGAGTCTGCGGCGTGGCGTCGGCAAGCGCTGCGGCCGGCGTGCCTGGGCGCGGGCTGAAGACAAAGGAGAACGAACTGTCAAAGCCCACGTCGTCGATCAACTTCATCATCTTCGCAAAGTCTTCTTCCGATTCGCCGGGAAAACCGACGATGAAGTCGCTCGACAGGCTGATCTCGGGTCGCACGGCGCGCAGCTTGCGCACGGTGCTCTTGTACTCCATGGCGGTGTAGCCGCGCTTCATCGCGGCCAGGATGCGGTCGCTGCCATGCTGGACCGGCAGGTGCAGGTGGTTGACCAGCTTGGGCAGGCGACCATAGGCCTCGATCAGGCGGGCGGTGAACTCGTTCGGGTGGCTGGTCGTGTAGCGGATGCGTTCGATGCCAGGCACTTCGTGCACGTATTCGAGCAGCAGCGCGAAGTCGGCAACCTCGGAACCCATCTTGCCGCGGTAGGCGTTGACGTTCTGCCCGAGCAGCGTCACTTCCTTGACGCCCTGATCGGCCAGGCCGGCAACCTCGGTCAGCACGTCGTCGAAAGGCCGGCTGACTTCCTCGCCACGCGTATAGGGCACGACGCAGTAGGAGCAGTACTTCGAGCAGCCTTCCATGATCGAGACGAATGCGCTCGCGCCCTCGACGCGGGCCGGGGGCAGGTGGTCGAACTTCTCGATCTCCGGAAACGAGATGTCGACCTGCGGGCGCTGCTGTGCGTGACGTGCTGCGATCATCTGCGGCAGGCGGTGCAGCGTCTGTGGCCCGAACACCATATCGACATAGGGTGCGCGTTCGATGATGGCCGCGCCTTCCTGGCTGGCGACGCAGCCACCGACGCCGATCAGCACGCCCCTGTCTTTGAGGTGCTTGACGCGGCCCAGGTCGGAAAAGACCTTCTCCTGCGCCTTCTCGCGCACGGAGCAGGTGTTGAACAGGATCAAGTCGGCCTGTTCCACGTCACCGGTCGGTACGTATCCCTCAGCCGCGCGCAGGACATCGGCCATCTTGTCCGAGTCGTACTCATTCATCTGGCAGCCGAAGGTCTTGATGAAGACCTTCTTGGCCGGCGTCGTCACGGCCGACTCCAGGTCTGCGTCACTGCGTCGAAGACCCAGGTCTGTGCCTGCTCGCGCGTCGTCGGCCAGGGTTTCCGGGCCAATTCGGCCTCGGTGAGGATCCAGATGTCGCGCAGGTCCCCCGCGGGATCGAAGGTGTAGTTCACGTGCAGCGTCTGGCCCAGTAGGGATCCGGACAACTGGATCATGTTCGACTGGTTGCGGATGCGCGCACCGGGGGCCAGTCGCACCGGTTTGCCGTTGAGCAGCGCCTCGGGCGGTTGCGTGACGACGAGTTCGCCGCGCAGTGCGGTCTGCTGAAACGCGCGTTGTGCCTGGGCGGGCAGTGCAGCGGCCAGGGCAACCAGAACAGTGAAGACACAGCGGAGCATGGTGTGGATCCAGGGGCTGTGGTGACGCTGCGACGATACCGCGTCGCAACCAGAAACCGCCCCAAGCCATGGGCTCGGGCCGTGAAATCGTTGGTGGCGCTTCAGGGATTCGAACCCCGGACCTGCGGATTATGATTCCGTCGCTCTAACCGACTGAGCTAAAGCGCCTGAGCCCGTGAGTATAGCGACCTCGGAGCCCCGCCAGGGGCGCCGTGGACGTCGGCGCTGCTCCCTCCCGATGTTCCGATTCTTCAAGAAGAAGCCGGTCGCTGCCGAGCCGCTGCTTACCCCGGAAACTTCGACCGCCGCGCCGCCCGCGCAAGCGCGCACGCCCTGGGTGGCGCGGCTGCGTGAGGGCCTGCGCAAGACCAGCTCGGCAATGACGCAGGTATTCACCGGAACACGGATCGATGCAGCGCTGTACGAAGAGCTGGAGGAAGCCTTGTTGATGGCCGACGCCGGGGGCAAGGCCACGACGTTCCTGCTACAGGATCTGAAGCAACGGGTCAAGGCCGCGCAGGCCACGGAGCCGGCGACGGTGAAGGCCCTGTTGGCCCAATCCCTGACCGAGCTTTTGGCGCCATTGCAGCGCCCGTTCGTGATTGGCGCTGCCGCGCCGACAGTGTTGATGGTCGTCGGCGTGAACGGCGCCGGCAAGACCACCACCATCGGCAAGCTGACCCGCCACCTGGCCGACGCGGGGCAGAAGGTTCTGCTGGCCGCGGCGGACACGTTTCGCGCCGCGGCACGGGAACAGTTGAGTGTGTGGGCCGGCCGCAACCAAGTCGACATCGTCAGCCAGGAGGGCGGTGACCCGGCCTCGGTGACGTTCGACGCCGTGACCACGGGCCGCGCGCGCGGCCACGACGTCGTCATTGCCGACACGGCCGGCCGTTTGCCGACGCAGCTGCACCTGATGGAGGAGCTGAGGAAGATCAAGCGCACGATTGCCAAGGCCCAGGCCGGCGCACCGCATGAGGTACTGCTGGTGGTTGACGGCAACACAGGGCAGAACGCGCTGGCCCAGGTCAAGGCCTTCGACGAGGCTCTGCAGTTGACGGGCCTGGTCGTGACCAAGCTTGACGGCACAGCCAAGGGGGGCGTGCTCGCCGCCATTGCACTCTGGGCGCGTGAGCGGCAGGCGGGCGTGGTGCCGGTCTACTTCATTGGCGTCGGCGAAAAGCTGGAGGATCTGGAGTCGTTCGACGCCCGCGAGTTCGCACAGGCGTTGCTCGACTGAGCCCGCAATCAGGGGCCCGGACGCTTGCGCGCGGGCTCGTCCAGCGGGGTCGGACTGCTGTCGAGGTCATCGAACCAGGTCGTCGGCGGCGGATCGTGGCGTGGATGGTCGTCAGCCGGTTCGGCGACGACCTCGGGGATCGGAAGCTTGCCGCTGCCAGTGCGCGTGGGACGCTCGGAAGGCGACGCTGTGAGGTCCGTGGGCGTCGCTGCAGCGTCAGGAACGCCGGTGCGCTGCGTGATCTGATCACGTGCGGCCTGGGCAGTCGGAATCGACTGTTCGCGCCAGACGAACACCTTGACTCCGGCGGCCTTCATGACCCGGGCCATGCGCGCGCGACGGCGTGCCGCCCCCTCGGTCTCCTGGCTCGACTGCAGCGACACCGCACCGAGCACTAGCGAGGCGCGGTCGCAGATCAGGAAATCCGCGCTGAGTTGGCCGACCCGCGCCAGCCACTCGGCATAGGAGTGGCGGCGTGGCACGCGAATGAACCGCGCCAGCGGCACCTGGGAAAAGATCATGCATTCAGGCAGCGCCTTGACCAGGGTCTCGTGCGCCGCCCGCTCGCCCGCGGTCAGGAGGCGCGTGGCCTCGGGCGGCCATGCCGCGACGGTGTCCAGGTTGTCGCGCTCGCGCTCCCGCTTGGCCAGGGCCTCGCCGTCCCTTTCCTTGCGCCGCCGTGTCTGCAGATAGCCCACACCGGCCAGCACGACCGCCGCCAACGCAAGGAGCAAGAGGAGTTCGGTCGACATGGTCAGTGCGTGGACATTGGTTGCGGAGCCGCTTGAGTTACACGATAAGCGTCAACCGGCTCGATGCACACCCCACGAATGTTGGCGCCAGGCGCGCCCGAGGTGCTAGCGCGGCAGGCCCTTCATGCCGCCTGCGCCGCCCATGCGCTTCATCATCTTCATCAGGCCGCCGCCCTTCATCTTCTTCATCATGCCCTGCATCTGCTCGAACTGCTTGAGCAGGCGGTTGACTTCCTGCACCTGCACGCCGGCGCCGGCGGCAATGCGACGTTTTCGGGTGGCCTTGATCAGTTCGGGCTTGCGCTTCTCCTGCGTCGTCATCGAGCAGATGATGCCTTCCATCCGGCGCACGTCGCGTTCCGCCCGATCCATGTCGGCCGCGCCCAGGTTGCCGGCCTTCGCCGTGAGCTGGCTGGGAAGCTTGTCCATCAGCGAGGACAGCCCGCCCATGTTCTTCATTTGCGAGATCTGCGCCTGGAAGTCGTTCAGGTCGAAGCCACTGCCACGCCTGACCTTGTCGGCCAGCTTTTGCGCTGCGTCAAGGTCGACACCGCGCTGAACCTCCTCGACCAGGGCCACGATGTCGCCCATACCAAGCACACGACCGGCATGTCGCTGCGCGTCGAAGACCTCGAGACCGTCGATCTTTTCCGACACGCCGGCATACTTGATCGGTGCACCTGCCACCTGGCGCACCGACAACGCCGCCCCGCCGCGTGAGTCGCCGTCGAGCTTGGTCAGCACCACGCCGGTCAGCGGCAGCGACTCCTTGAACGCCCGGGCCGTATTGATCGCGTCCTGACCCTGCATGGCATCGACGACGAAGAGCGTCTCGATCGGGTTGAGCACGGCATGCAGATCGCGGATTTCCGCCATCAGCGCCTCGTCGATTGCCAGCCGGCCCGCGGTGTCGACCAGCAGCACGTCGAAGTAGTGGCGCCGCGCATGGTCGAGTGCCGCAGTCGCGATTTCCCGCGGCGTCTGCTCTGGCGTCGAGGGGAACCACTCGGCGCCCGCCTGCCGCGTGACGGTCTTGAGCTGCTCGATCGCCGCCGGACGGTAGACGTCAGCCGAGACGGTGAGTACCTTCTTCTTGCGCTTGTCGATCAGGTGCTTGGCGAGCTTGGCCGTGGTCGTCGTCTTGCCCGCCCCCTGCAGGCCCGCCATCAGGATCACGGCTGGCGGTTGCGCCGCCAGATTGAGTTCGGCGACACCGTCGCCCATCGTCGCGGCCAGCTCCCGGTGCACGATGCCCACCAGGGCCTGTCCGGGATTCAACGAGCCGACGACCTCCTGCCCCAGCGCCTTCTCCTTGACGCGGGCAATGAAGTCGCGCACCACGGGCAGCGCCACGTCCGCTTCGAGCAGCGCCATGCGCACCTCGCGCAGCATGTCGGCCATGTTGCTGTCGGTGATGCGCGCCTGCCCACGCATGGTCTTGACCAGACGTGACAGGCGGTCGGAAAGGGTCGAGGCCATCGAAAGCGGCAGTCGCCGAAAGTACACTGACTGCATGAGTTTAGCTTCGCACCCCATCGCGCGATGGGTTTGACGTTGACCTGGGCCGCCGGGCTGTTGGCCATGGTCGCCTACAGCGCCGCCGCATGGCCCTTGACTTCGCGCGCCCGCTGGCCAGAGGCCGCGCTGGCCTTGGGCTGGCTGGCGCATGCGTTGACCCTGGCGCTGGACGTTCTCGGGGTCGGCTCGGGTGTTCCCGGCGCGCGTTTCGGGTTTGCGCCGGCGGTGTCGGCGACGGTCTGGATCGTCCTGCTCGTCCATACCGTCGAAAGCCGACTGTTGCCGCTGCCGGGCGTTCGCCGGGTGTTGGCCCTGGCCGGTGCCGCGGCGGTGCTGCTGGCCACCGTGTTTCCGGGCGAGTTCCGGCCACATGCCGGCTCGCCGTGGTTGCCGCTGCATTGGCTGCTCGGGGTCGTATCGTATGGCCTGCTCGGCGTCGCTGTTCTGCATGCCTGGTTGCTCGACGCCGCGGAGCGTCGATTGCGCAACCACTCCGCGCCCTCGCATGCTGCGCCAAGCGCCTTGCCGCTGATGCAGCTCGAGAGGATCACGTTTCGCTTCGTCGAGGTCGGCTTCGTCGTGCTGAGCACGGCGCTCCTGCTCGGCGCATGGGCGGCTCCGCATTGGCGCTGGGACCACAAGACCGTGCTGTCGTTGCTGGGGTGGGGTACCTTTGCCGTACTTCTGGGCGGACGGCATTGGCGCGGCTGGCGGGGCCGTCAGGCCACGAGGTGGGTATACAGCGGCGCGGTATTGCTGCTGTTGGCCTATATCGGTTCGCGCTTCGTACTCGAAGTCATACTGCGCCGCGGCGCCTGAGAGGTGCGCGATGAAGCTGGTGGTCGTGCTGTTGGCGGTGCTGTTGCTGGTGTGGCTGTTGCTCGGCAGGACGCGCCGGCGCGCAAGACGCGACCAGGGCCCGCACTCGAATTCGCGCGCGGCAGCCCCGACGCCGCCGGTCGAGGGCATGGTGGCTTGCGCCCATTGCGGTGTGCATCTGCCTGCCAGCGCGGCGCTGCTGGCGCGCGGCAAGGCCTACTGCAGCGAGTCGCATCGCGACAGCGGACCGGGCGCGCGATGACGCTGGCCGCGACCGGCTTCGGCGTGGCGTGATGCAGCAAAGAGCATCCCGACCTCTCGCAAGCGCCCGACCGTCGAGCGCCGAGGCGGTTGCGTGACGGACGATCCGGTGCCCGACCGCACGACGGGCGCAGAGCGGCGGCGTAGCGATCGACGCGGCGCGCCGCGGCCGCCATTGCCGGCGGGCGACTCCCTGTTCGACGCGATGGGCGTGGCGCCTGATGTCGGACACCAGGGCGACGCGGAGCCAGGCGCCGAGCGATCCGGCTTTGTGCCGGGGTGGGGCGACAGCGCAAGCGGTGCAGACAGCCGCTTCCTGTCGCGTCAGGCGCGACGCATCGTCTCTGCAGGGGGTATCAGCACCTTCGAGCGCCTCTACCGCATCTTTGTCGGTGCGCGCGCCGTCCTGGGCGTGGCGCTGCTGCTGTCGCAGATTCTCGGCAACCTGTTTGGCGCACTCTCGCCGTTGGCATTGGCGGTCTGCCTGTTGTATGCCGCCCAGGCGCTCACCCTGTGGGCGCTGCCGCGCTTTCGCAAGTCGTCGCGAGCAGGCACCCGACTGACACGCCGGCAGTGGTTTGGCACGATAGGCATCGACCTGTTGACGTTTTCCGCCCTGCATGCGCTGGCGACAGGAACTGCGTTCAACTACGTGGCGCTCTTGGTCTTGCCGGTGTTGATGTCCGGCGTCCTGACTGCGCGGCTGACTGCGCTGGCCACGGCCGCTGCGGTGTCGCTGATGCTGCTGGCAGCGGCCTGGCGTACCGGCATGGACGTCGGTGACATGGCCGCGACGATGACGCCTGCGGGGCTGGCGGGCATCGGCTTTTTCGTCATCACCCTGCTTACCGGGGAGCTGTCCGGTCGCCTCGCCCGCGAGGAGTTGACCGCGCGCGGCAGTCTCGAGCTGGCGCGCCAGCAGGCGCAGTTGAACCGACTCGTGATCGAGGAGATGGCGGACGGCGTGCTTGTCATTGACCGGCGAGCCCGCGTGCGCGCAGCCAATCCCGCCGCGCGGCGAATGTTGGCTGCGCAGGGACTTGGACGCGCCGCGCCGTTCCAACTGCAGGACGAGCCCGCATGGGCCGAGCTGACCCGCGTCGTCGAACTGGCCTTTGACGCGGGCCGCTGGCCCGAAGGCGCGAACGACCTGAACTTGCGCTTTGCGGGCGGCTCGACGCGCGCGCTGCGCCTGCGGGCGCGGTTCACCCGGCCCAGGGGGGGCCTGTCGTCTGGCGATGATCCGAGCGCGGCGACGATCGCTGCCAACGAGGCCTTCTGCGTTGTCTTTGTCGAGGATCTGCGCAATGTCCAGGCGCGCACGCGCCAGGAGAAGCTGGCGGCCATGGGCCGGGTCTCGGCCGGCATCGCGCACGAGATTCGCAATCCCCTTGCGGCGATCGCGCAGGCCAACGCGTTGCTGGCCGAAGAGGTGGGCGGCGCAGACCATCAGATGCTGACGGGCATGGTGGCCGACAACGTCGAGCGCCTGAAGCGGCTCGTCGACGACGTGATGGAGGTGGCGCCCGGCATCGACGCCACGCCACGCACGATCGACCTGGGCGCCGAGGTCGGGCTCATCGTGGCGGACTGGGCACGCACCAGCGACCTCGCGCTGGGCGAAGGCAGTCGGCTCGTGGTCGAGCTGCCGCGGGAGCCGTTGAACGTGGCCTTCGATCCCGAGCACCTGCGCCGCGTGCTCGTCAACCTGCTCGACAACGCCAGACGGCATGCCAGTGACCGGCCGGGAGCGATACGCCTGCGTGTCCAGAGAGTGGGCGCGACTCAGGCTTCAATATCGCTGGTCAGCGACGGTGAGCCGATCCCCCCCGATATCGAGCCGTACCTGTTCGAGCCCTTCTTTTCGACGCGCAGCCGCGGCACCGGCCTGGGCCTGTATATTTGCCGCGAGTTGTGCGAACGCTATGGCGGCGGCATCGAGTACCTGCAGCATCCCGTGGGTAGTACGCACCGCAACGAGTTCGTCGTGACGGCAAGGATGGCTGCGGTGCCGGCATCCACGCCGAGCCAGGACCGACTCGTGCCATGAGTTCGCTCCGCCGCCGAGGGTCAGGCCTCGGCACTCGATGGCGTTCGTCGATTCTCGCAGTGCGATGCATGAAGATGCTCCGATGACACCTACCGCCCCCGCCCACTTCAGCCTGCTCGTTGTCGACGACGAGCCGGACCTGCGTACCTTGTACGAACTGACGCTGTTGCGCGAGGGTTACGACGTGGAGACGGCGGGGTCGGTTGAAGAGGCGCTGCTTGTACCTCAAGGATCGCATTTACAACGCGCTGATCACGGACATGCGCCTGCCCGACGGCAGCGGCATGGACCTGTTGGCCAAGCTCGAGCAGGGCGGGCGTCGCGAGAAGGCGATCGTCATCACGGCCTACGGGTCGGCCGAGAATGCCGTCGAGGCGCTGAGAGCCGGCGCCTATGACTACCTGACCAAACCGGTCGATCTGCGTCAGTTCCGCGCGGTCGTGGCCTCGGCCCTGGGCCGTGCGCCACAGTCGGCACCTACCGTGGTGCCCGCCAGCTTGCCCAGCGAGGGCGGTTCGCCGAGGGTCGCAACGCGAGCTCCCGCGCGCGAGGCGTCGCGCCCGTCGCCGCCGGACCTGACCCGCGATCCGATGCCGGCCGCCGCGCCGGGCGCCGAACCGATGGCGCCGGCCTTGCGCCGGCTTTCGGGCCAGTCCGCAGCGATGCAGCAGGTGCGCTCGCTGATTGAAAAGGTGGCACGCAGCATGGCACCGGTGCTGGTTCAGGGCGAGTCGGGGACCGGCAAGGAATTGGTCGCGCGCGCGATTCATGACGTCAGCCCGCGGGCCGGTCAGCCCTTCATCGCCGTCAACTGCGGCGCCATTCCCGAGCATCTGCTCGAGGCGGAGTTCTTCGGCTATCGCAAAGGCTCGTTCACGGGCGCCAACGAGGATCGCGATGGGTTCTTCCAGGCGGCGCATGGCGGCACCCTGTTTCTGGACGAGATCGGCGATCTGCCGCTGGCAATGCAGAGCAAGTTGTTGCGCGTTATCCAGGAGCGCTCGGTGCGGCCGATCGGTGCCGTGACCGAGACTCCTGTCAATGCGCGCGTGCTGAGCGCAACTCACAAGGACGTGGCCGGCGAAGTGCAGGCCGGGCGCTTTCGCCAGGATCTGTTCTACCGCTTGAACGTGATCCAGATCCGCGTGCCGCCATTGCGGGAGCGGGCAGACGACCTGGCACCGATTTGCACCGCATTGCTCGAGCGAATCGCGCGCGACGCCGGCGTGGTGCCGCCGCCAACGCTGTCGCGAGATGCCTTCACGCGGCTGTCGCACTATCCGTTCCCGGGCAACGTTCGCGAGCTGGAAAATCTGCTGCACCGCGCGGTCGCCCTGTCGGGCGGCGACGTCATCGAGCGCGATGACCTGGGCCTGGCCGACGACGCGTTCGTTGAAACCGACCACGCTGCGCTCGACGCGCGGATTGCGGCGGCGGTGGCGGCGATCGCGACGGACACCGAGGCCGATCTGCCGACCGACCTGGTCAGTCACCTCGACAACGTCGAGCGCGACATCCTGACCCGCGCACTCGAGCGGCACCGGTTCAACCGCACCGCGGCCGGCGCAAGTCTGGGCCTGTCCTTGCGCCAGATGCGCTATCGCATGGCCCGGCTGGGCGTGATCGTCGCTGGCGCCGACAACGGCGCTGAGGTTTGAGGCGCGCGGTCTGGCAGTCGGGCTGGTGGCGCCACGCGCGCCATGTGCCGTCGCCCAATTTCGGCGTGCGCCCGCCGGGGTTACCCATCACGCTGGCAGTGGTGCACTCGATCAGCCTGCCTCCAGGCAAGTATGGCGGCGCCGAGGTCGAGCACTTCTTCACCAACCGCCTGGACTGCGACGCGCACCCCTATTTCGACGCCCTGCGTGGACTGCGGGTATCGGCGCACTTCCTCATTCGCCGCGATGGCAGCGTCATGCAGTTCGTCTCCTGCGACGATCGGGCCTGGCATGCTGGCGAGTCCGAATGGGCGGGCCAGGCGCAATGCAACGACTGGTCGATCGGCTTCGAGCTTGAGGGCCTCGAAGGCGAACGATTCGAGCACGCGCAGTACGTCGCACTGAACCGTGTGTTGCGGTCCCTGGCGCGCCGGTATCCGATACGCGACGTCGTGGGGCATGAGCACATCGCACCAGGACGCAAGGCCGATCCGGGCCCCGGTTTTGACTGGCGCCGGCTGGCTCGCGAACTGGGAGGGCGACCGTCCGTGGCTGCGCAGGTGCTGTTGCGCCATCGGGGAAGGTACGGATGCGAACACTAGCGGTAGTGGCTTGATACGCTGACACACCCCAGATATAGTGTCCTGCGTGATAACCTCGAAAAAGAATGTGCTGACGCCGGAAGAACAATCCCGCGTTCTGCAATGTCTGAATGCCGACGACACCGCCTTTGCACCCTCAGCAAACGCATAGAGCACGCCGACTCAGCGGCCGACCTGTGTCTGAAGCCTGGCGACCGATTCCAGCAACTCCTTCAGGTTCAGCTTCACGTATGGCATTTCGGCCGCCGGCTTCTTATGGCTGGCGTTGGCGACGTACAGAATTCCATCCGCTGGCACAAACAACACGTTGTGCAGATTCGACTCCATCGCGACCGGACGGCTCATCAGCCACATGCCCACTTCGGCGTCGATCTGCCCGTGCTGTTCGGTGACTCGTTCACGAAGTTTTTCCAGTCGACTTCCAGCCGACAGCACAACCGCATCTGCAATGCCGTCGCCCAGTCGTTCATGGCCCTGACCAGGCTTGATGAATTCGATTGATTCCGGATACGCGGCGACTCCAACGGCTTCGTTCGTTTTGCCATCGGCGAAGACATAGTAGTACTCGCATGTGCGAGGACTGTTGGCCCACAACTGCATGACTTCGTCCAGAGTGGAACATTCTTCCAACGCTCGACGCATCAGCGTCGCCATGGGAACACCATCCCAGTGGCCTTCACCGCGACCGCCCATTTCACCCAGTGAAATCGCTTTGGCATTCATTCCGCTCACGCTGCCAATAAACGCCGCGTAGCCGACGTTGGCGAACGAAATATGATTCTGCGGTTTCACGATAAACGTGGTGGCCGCATCCTGCAGACCGATCGTCGTCATGTAATCCAGCACTCGACCGTGATACAGTTTGCCGTCTTTGGTGGCACTGTTGAAAACGGCGAATCCCGAGCAGTGAAACATTTCGGGAAACACATTCAGAACCTGCCAGCGTTTCGTTGGGGAGATCCAAAGCTGCCGCCAGTGCCTGAGTTTCCTGCTTGTGCCGCTCGGGAATATGTGGTGCCAGCCGAGCGTACGCGGCTTCAATATCGTGTCGGAACCAGTGCCCCGTGCGGATCACGTGAGCCGTCCCGAACGAATACAGCACCGATTCAATGCACCGCATGGATTCATCATGCAGAAGCTGGCCATGAGCTGTTCCGATCTGTTCCGGCGTACCATCCAGAATCGCCACGCGCTGTCCTTCGATCCACCGCAGTTCTCCGTGCGGCACCTTGCGATCCTCTGACGTGGCTTCGTCAAAATGAGAGCCGGAGCCAGGACTTCGGTGGCGCGATGAACGCCACGAGTCAAGGTGCGTTCCAGTTCGTCGCGAGGAATCTCCACAACCTTCGCGTCGCCATATTCGTTGTTCATCGCGGGAACGTCGTTGGTGAGACTCAAAGCCATCTGCCCAAAGTCGGCTTCGATCGTCATCTGCCCCGCGACGGCAAATGCACTGGACTGGCCGCCGGCAGCATCCACTGCTGCGTCGCGGGATCACGTTCGGCCTTCAACGGCTTTTTCACCAGTTCCATCAATGGGTCGATAAACTCCGGTTGTATCACCGACAGCATCGTCACGACTGGTTTCACCTCAGACGCTGCACTAATCAACCGGTCACTGATGTTCTTCGGGCTCAGCCGCACACTCTCCGCGACGTTTCCTCTGCCCACGTATGCCACCTTATGTAATGGCAAAATCAAAGCCGTCGAATCCGCTCGCCGACGGATCTGCACGGCGTACTCAGGATGCGACAACTCCAGGTCGAAAGCTTCGTCATCAAATCGGACCAACCGCAGCTTGACGGGTTGCGGCTTTCCGTCGATTTTGATTTTCAAATCGCCATGAAGATCAAACTCAGACTGTTTGCCCGACAGCATCTGCAGAAACGGTTTCAGTCCATCCGGCAACGACACGGAAGACACCGGTCTGTCTTCTCCGAACGATGTCGAACTCAAGCCACAAACAACGAACAACGCAACAATGCAGGAACGGCAAGTCATGGCGATGTCTCTAACAGTGAAAGCAATTCTGACGGAGATATTCGGACAGCAACGGAAGAGGATCATACCAGATTCAGCCACCGTGCGTCAGCGAAAAACACAGATTGATCGGCCCGGGTCGAGCGTTGGAAGCCTCATGGCACAGGCTGCAATGACGAGAAATGTGACAGGTCCAGCAGGGGCCCCTGGGGGATCACAAGTTCCTTGCTGCTTGCTGCTGTCCGTTGAAGCACTAGCACTGAGAAAGTCGTCCAGCAACAGAACTTTGTCGTCCAGCAACAGATCAACGCAACCACATGCCAGCAGGCGGCATGCTGACTGCTGCTTGCCACATGAACGCACCGCAGAGATGTGGGGTGCAGGATACGAGAACATCATCCAGCTTCGCGCTCTGCTGGAGGGCGTCAGTCCAGACGATATGCTTGCCAGGTGGCATGACATGCTGCCCGCAAAGATGGAGGAGTGGCAGCTAGACAGAGCAGACATGGTAGACCTCTTTGGAGACCACGCGAGACGCCTGGATGGCAGAGGATCTGGATGACTGGCTGTCACCGAACAGGATATACGACGGCGTGGCTGAGGCCATGAAAGCTGCCATTGCTGATGCGGAGGCCGAAGTATACATTGTGACGACCAAGCAGGTGCTTGCCTTGACTGCTCATTGCAGCTGCGCACAGCGCCCAATCTAGGCTTGTGGGCACAGGCTGGGACTCAGCTTGTACCATGCTCTGCAGCGATGGCATCGCGCAGGTGGCAGGGATAAGATGGCTTCGTATATTTAGCGCATGTTGTCAAGATGCCCACTGCGCTGAAGCGTGCCCATTCCAGATGACGTGGGACAGCAACATATACTGCACAACTCTTTGCGTGTGTCGTGCAGAAACCAGCTTCCGGTCGATAGAGTCCAGAAGCTCGTTTGCAGCTCACGTGGTGGAGCCCAAGCGCAATTTTTGCCACAATGCGTGTCACACTTCAGACAGCGTGGTCTGAGCAGGAGGCAACATGCAGGCCAGGTTCACAAAGGCCATCTTGGAGAAGATGGCTGACATTGACTTCCCCATGGACCGCATCTACAGCACCACAGTCTCAGGCCAGCCCAAGTCCGAAGTTCTCGAGATGCTCCGCACTCAACATCCCGGCTTTGAGTGTCATTTTGTTGAGGACAAGCTCTCCACGCTGAAGAAGGTTATGCAGTTAGACCATCTGAAGGACTACCAGCTGTACCTTGTGTCATGGGGGTACAACACCGATGATGAGAAGCAGTTTGCGCGTGACAGCGACCGCATAGCCCTGATTGACAACAGTGAATTTGGCAAGCTCTTGGGGAGCCTATAGCGCAGGCTGCGCTTCACACCATGCCAGCATGGGTGATCGCGGCCTGCTTTGTGATGCGGCTCAGCGAATCTAGAGCTGATGCTCTAGAGCAGAATCTAGAGCTGATGCTCTGGAGCCGGCGTGCATATTGCCTCACCACAAGTCGATCGACGCATGCATATGCTCGGTTCCTTGCGTACTCAACGCAGGTCAAAGGAGGCCTATTCAGCCTGCTGCGCAGGCCCCGCAATACAAGTGCAGATTTTGGTGTCGGTCACACGCCAGTTCCTACCACACGGTGGGAAGATGAGTTCGTCGCTCAGCATGTTCATCTGGACCAGGGGTGAGACGGATAGGGGCTCGGCTGCGCATTGTTTGAGACGCCGCGGAAGTCCAGCTCACGATGCGCACGCCGCCGGAAGTGCGACCGGTGCGGCGGCCGCACACGTGCTGAGCGCGGCCACCGGAGCGCCGCCCTGCGCCACGGTGAGCTGGAGGTCGCGCGCACACACGCCGCCCGCATGCAGTGACCTCGGCAGCGTCACGGTGTTAGCGGCGCTGGCGTCAAAATGTGAGCTCGTGCCACATTGGGCCTCATGACACCACGCCGTATGTGAGACGTCGCGGGTTTGTGTTTCGCCGTGGGAGCCCGGGAGGGCATCGCTGACACGGTGGAGCGCAATTGAGTCAGGTCAAAGTGGCGTGACCGAGAGCGTATTATTTTCCTACCGGCTTCAAGCGCCGCGCAGGATTCCTGCCAGGAGTCATGGCGACTTCAAAGGGTTTTGGTCTCCGCCTTTTTCTTGTATTTTATTTTTGTTTGTGCACTGATATTTGAGGATGTCCAAAACCGTGCAATTGATGATCATGATTCGCGACGTGTGCCACATGTGCCCGTGGTGCTAGATCTTGGGCAACATGCGCGGCTTCCCCAATCTTCCTGCCATAAATGCGCTGATCCTTCGGGTCGCCTCATCACTGTCGGCTGCCCTGGATTCTATGCCAAACTCTTCGTAAAATTTGAGCGCCAGTTCAGAGGAACTCAGCGAATTGTGCACCACCGAAAAGAGCTTTCCCTGATGGTCGAAATCAGCCGCACAGCGAACTTTGTAATTCGCGTTCCGCTTCACCTCCTGCAACAGCGCTGCAAAATCATCTCTCGAATGTTGTGCAACCGGCCTGTTTTTCAACGCGGCATTTAATCCATGAAATTGCAGTAATATGGGCGTCCCGGCCTCGAAGCGATCAGGTACGAAGGAGGGCATCGATAATGAATCGGATCCGCTGCCTGTGCCGCCGTACAACAAGGGCTGCACCATTTCCCGGGAACCGCATAAAGGCGCCTCCTGTCCCGGTAGGACCAGGAGTGATTTGTGGCCGGTGAAAGCCAGAAAATCGATACCCCATTTGTCCACCTCAACAGAATGGGAACCCAGCGACTGACTGGCATCCACCAGCAGCGGGATATCCCCGATGGCCTTTTTGATCTCTCCCGGCGACTGTGCCATGCCATTCACATTGCTCATGTGGCAGATGGCTACCAGAATGGTATTTGGACGCAGTTTTGAAGCAATTTTATCAACCAGGATGCGACCATCCGGTGCGCTCTCCAGCAACTCCCATTCGATCAATCCCAACTGTCGGAGGTGCTCCAAAGGCCGGGCAATTGCGTTGTGTTCCATGGCAGAGGTCAGCACATGTCCCCCTTTTTGACAGATTCCCTGTA
>CAVUEP010000031.1:0-104651 GCA_963740395.1 uncultured beta proteobacterium | reverse complement strand
TCGTCCGGCGGCAGGGCCTTGGCAAACAGGAAACCCTGCATGACGCCGCAGCCCAGCCGGTGCAGCACGTCCATCTGGCGCAATGTCTCGACGCCCTCGGCGATCACGCGCAGGCCCAACGACCGCGCCAACGCGATGATCGCCGAGACCACCGCCGAACTCTGCGGTGTGATGCCCAGGTCGCGCACGAACGAGCGATCGACCTTCAGCTCCGAGATCGGCAACGTCGTCAGGTAGGCCAGCGACGAATAGCCGGTACCGAAGTCGTCGATCGAGATCTGAACGCCGATCTCGTTGAGTCGATGCAAGGACAAGGACACGTTGTGCAGGTCCTTCATCAGGTTGTTTTCCGTGATCTCGAGCAGGATCGCCTTGTGCGGCACGCCATAGGCAGAAACGGCCTCGTGGATCTTATCGACCAGGTCACTGCGTTCGAACAGGCGGCTGGGCAGGTTGACGGCAATCGAGTCGGCAAAGCCGAAGCTCTGCTGCCAGATCTTGGCCTGGCGCGCGGCCTCGCGCACGGCCCATTCCGACAGCGGCACGATCAGTCCGGTCTCTTCGGCCAGCGGAATGAAGTCACCCGGGGGCACCAGCACGCCGCTGCGTTGCCAGCGCATCAGCGCCTCGGCGCCGACCATGCGCGCGCCGCGCACGTCGACCTTGGGCTGGTAGTGAAGGACCAGCTCATTGCGCTCGATGGCCTTGTGCAGATGGCTCTCGAGCTCGATCTTCTCGCGCCCGCGGCCACCCAGTTGCGGCGTGTAGATGGCTGCCGAATTGCGCCCCGCGGTCTTGGCCGCGTACATCGCAACATCGGAGTTGCGCATCAGGTCGGCCAGGTTCAGGGCGTCACGCGGGAACAGCGCGATGCCCACGCTGGCGGTGACGAAACACTCCTGCCCGGCAACGAAGATCGGCTCGCGCATCGCGTCGAGAATGCGAGCGGCCACGCGCTCGGCGTCCGGGTCGTCGGTGACCTCGGGCAGCAGGGCCACGAACTCGTCGCCACCCAGGCGGCCCACCGCCTCGAGCGTGCGGTGCGAACGTGCACCGGCGGCCTCGAGCGCACCCTCCATGACCTGGTCGCTGTGACGAACGCAGCCGCGCAGGCGGCGCGCGACTTCCATCAACAACTCGTCACCGGCCGCATGGCCCAGCGTGTCGTTGACGTTCTTGAAGCGGTCCAGATCGATCAGCAGCAGGGCTGCGTTGTGGCCCAGGCGTCGCGCATGGTCCAGCGCGCGCTCGGTGCGCCAGATCAACTGGCGCCGGTTCGGCAGCCCGGTGAGCGCGTCGAAATTGGCCAGGTGCCGGATCCGGTCCTCGGCAACACGGCGGTCGGTCACGTCCTGGAAGACGCCGGTGTAGCCCACGCCATGGCCATGTTCGAACTCGGCCTCGGCCTCGACATGGATGACGCGCGCACGGCCGTCGAACAGCGTCACGGAGAAGTCGGTGGCCAGAACCGCGTTGTGCGCCACCACTTCGTTGAGCATGCGCAGCAGGCCGCGCCGCTGCGCCGCGCCGACCATGCGCAGCAGCGCGCGCACCTCGAGGGGCTCGTCAGGGTTCTTGCCGAACACGCGCAGGGCTTCGGCAGACAGCCAGAGGTGGCCCAGGCCCTCGCCGCGGCGCCAGTCGAAACTGCCCATGCGGGCCAGGTCTTGCGCGCGGGCCAGTTTGAACTTGCTGCGCTCGAGTTCGATGCGCGTGCGCGATGACGCGCAACAGGTAGCGCAGGCGCCCGGCCAGCAGGCTCCATTGCGTGCTCTTGACAAAGAAGTCCGTCGCTCCGGCGCGATAGGCGCGCGTGATCGAGGCGTCGTCGTCCAGGCCGGTCAGCATCAGCACCGGCATCTGTGCGTAATTGGGCAAGCGGCGCAGCGCCTGACAGGTCTCGAATCCATCCATGCCGGGCATCAGCGCGTCGAGCACGACCAGATCAGGTTCCACCGCGCCGAGCGCATCCAGGGCCGCCTTGCCGCTGTTGACCTCGACCGGATCGAAGCCGCGCTCGCGCAGCGCCGCCGCGGTCAGCAGCAGGTTGACCTCGTCGTCGTCGACCAGCAGCACGCGCGGCCGCTCGTTGCTGAGTTCGTCGTCAAAGGGGGTTGGATTGTTCATTGGCTGACTTCAGGTCCCGCGTAGCGCGGCGAGCACACGCTCGCCCTCGACGCGCAAGTCGTCCAGACGGCCGTCGAGGCCGTCGGTGAGGCCCTCGCGCAGCCTGCGTTCGATATCGGCGCAAAGCTCGGACAACTTGAGTGCGCCGACGCTGGCCGAAGAGGACTTCAGGGTATGCGCCACATGGCGCTGTGCCTGGGCGTCGGCGCCCTTGCGCGCGACCGCCAGCTGGTCGAGCAGGCTCGCCAGTGAACGGGTGTACGTGGCCAGCACGCGCGCCACCAGCCCGGCCTTGCCGCCGGGATCGAGTTCATGCAGCCGCGCCAGCGCCTGCTCGTCGAGCAGGCCCGGCGCGGGCAGGCCGGGTGGGGTGTCTGAGGTCTCGGACATGAATGCCAGGGCTTCGGCGGATTCGCTACGTCGACCGCCGACGCGACCATTGTCGCCCACATGGCCATGGGGGCTGGCCGCTGTCGTGCCCCGCGGCACGCCAGCTGACGCCTGCAGCCGTGTTGGTTGTCACGAAGACGCCGCCGCTATTGGATCTGCACCGCCTTGGCCAACGCGCGCAGGACTGCGCGGTTGATCTCGCCGACGCCCATCAGCACGCGCTCGGCGCAGTCACGAACGTCGAACAGCGACTCGTTCTCGACCGCACGCACGATCTCCAGGAAGGGCTGGTAGGGTCCCTGGCCGTCGACCAGGGCCTGCCGCACCGAATCCGGCACCGGCACGGAATTGAGCAATTCCGCGAAGGGTTGCTTCATCATCCGATCCAGCAGCGAAAAGACGCCGCAGATGAAGGCCTCGTTGCGCATCTCGTCGTTGCCACCGTCGGCGCTGGCGCGGGCCAGCTCTTCCATCAGCAGGCCACGGCGCAGGGCCGCAAACATCACCGGCTTCATGTCGCGGTCCTTGCTGGCCGAGGCCAGCAGCAGCGCCAGCCAGCGCTTCAGGCGCGCATAGCCCAGCAGCATCAGTGCGTGCCGGAATGAGCTGACCTCGACACGCAGGCCGAAGGCCGCCGAATTGAGGTAGCGCAGCAGCTTGAAGGCCAGCGTCGGGTCCAGCTTCAGGGTGTCTTCGAGGCGGTCGATCGACTCCTCCTTGTCGACGCGGCGCATCAGCTCGACGATCGTCGCCAGGTCGCCCTGCACGCGAGCGCCGCCGGGTTGAAGCGTGTCGTCGATGGGCCATCCCAGCACCGCCACCGCGCCGCGCTTGAAGCTCGCCTCGAGCTCGACCAGCGTGCGCACGCCCGCCTGCATGTGGCTGATCTGACGTGTCACGCCGGGCGGCGCCTGGGCGTCGCTGCGCCGTTCGTCAGCCACGTTGATGATGGCGTGCTTGAAACAGGGCAACACCTCGCGTGGCAGTTCGCCGCGCGGCCGGTCCTTGAGCAGCAGGGTGTTGCCGCGTCCGAAGAGCGCCAGGAGGGCTTGGCTGTGCGCAATGTCGCAGGCCATGAAGGCCGGCACTTCGAGCATCAGGTTGGCACTCGGCTGGGCGCGCAACAGGTCGGTCAGCAGGCTTTCGCTGACGATATTGAGCGACACCTTGCCCCCGGCCTCGGGCCAGACCTCGGCGACGGCGGCCAGCAACTCGCCGGCGTCCAGCGGCATGTCCGGTCGCACCGGGAACACGGTCAGGCGCGTGGCGCTGACCGAGCGCTCGCGGTCGATCATCGGCGAGTAGCCGAGCACCACCTGGGCCAGGATCGGGTTGTCGTTGATCGTCATGGGCAACCGCTACGGCGGTCTCTCAAGTGTTGATGTACTGGAACAGCGACATGCGCTGCACCATCGTGTACGTTTGCAGCGCAGCCTGGTAGCCGCTCTGCTGATTCTGGAACTCTGAAATGGCCTTCACCATGTCGAGGTCTTCGGCCTGCGAACGCTCGGTCTGCGCCGCCAGCGCCTGCGCATCGACCCGGCCCGCCACCATATCGGCGCGGTTCAGCACTTCGCCGACGCGGCTGCGCAACGACTGTAGCGCGGCGAGGGAACCGTCGACATCGGCCAGCGCCCGCTGCACGCCCTGCGCGACCGAGGCACTCGAGCGCAACGGGGTACGCAACTCGGCGATGGTCCGGTCCAGGGAGTCGAAGACGCCGCGCGAGGGTGACGCCAGGCGCACGTCGAACGCGTCGCCCAGCGCCGGCTGGCCGGTGATGGTGAAGGCCATGCCGTCGATCTGCATGGCCTGGCCGCTGACGAACGGCACATTCGTGACCGCCGTCGCGGCACCATCCTTGAGAATCGTGTAGGTCGTGCCGGAGGGCGTGGTCGTGAAGTCGACGCGATAGACCAGCGCGGCCGGGTTCGCCACCGCCGGCGGCGATGTGGCAGCGTAGAAGGCCTGCGGATCGGTGACGCGACCGCTGTCGATCCAGCTGCCACTGACGTTGGGTGCTGCGGCGGCGCTGCGGGTCTCGAACAGGCCGTTGCCCGTGGGCGAGGCCAGCCAGGCCGCCACGCCGTCGACGCTGCGCTGCAGCGGCTCGTCGCTGGCCACCTGCACTTCGCCGGCCGTGGCGCGGAACTGCACGCCGCCCGCGGCGTCGATGAACGGCGCCTGGCCCGCGCCTTGGCCGCCGAAGACGAAGCCGCCATCGGGCGTGCCGCGGTTGGCCACGGCGAACAACTGCTGGCGGACAGCGCTCAGGCGGTCGGCCAGGCCGGCGCGCTCGGCATCGCCATAGGCGCCGTTGCCTGCCGCCACCAGCGCCTCGCGCGCCTGGTGCATCAGCTCGCCCGCATCGGCCAGCGCGCCTTCGGTCAAGGTCATCGCGCTGCGGCTGGCTTCGACGGCGCGCTGGTTGGCTTCGGCGCGGCTCGTCGCCGCCAACGCGCGCTCGGCGCGTGCGGCCGCCGTCGGGTCGTCGCTGGCCTTGGCCACACGCTTTCCGCTCGTCATCTGCTGCTGGATATCGGCCAGGTCAAGCTGTCGCTGCTGGATGCGGTCGATGCCGGATTCGAAGGACTGGGCGGTGGTGATGCGCATCATGGTGGTCAACGTCCTGCCGTCTGCAACAAGGTATCGAACAAGCTCTGTGCCACTTGCAGCACCTTCGCCGCGGCCTGGTAGCTTTGCTGGAACTGGATCAGGCGCGCGGCTTCCTCGTCGAGGTTGACGCCGGTCTGTGACGAGCGTCGCGCCTCGGCGCTCGCGGCCACACCCTGTGAGATATCGGCTGCCACGCCCGCACTCTGCACCTGCACGCCGATGGCGGCCATGACACTGGCGTAGGCGTCGGTGATGTTCTGGCCATTCACCAGCCGCGCGTCGCGCAGCGCGGCCATGGCCACGGCGTTGCCGTTGTTGGCCTGCGGGTACGCCGTCTGCGCCACGACGAAGCTGTCGCCCGTGGCCGGTACGCCCTCGAGCTGCAGTTCGAAGCCGTTGAGCGCGATCGGCGTGCCGGGTGTCCAGGTGCCGGTGCCGCTCGAGACCAGCGCGTTGCTGGTGCGATCGCGCAGCTCCCAGGCGTAGGCGCCGCTGGCATTCGTGAACGCGATCGATGCCGTGTTCTGCGGATTGACGCTCGCAGAGACGATCGCCAGCGCGGCCACGGTGGCGGTGCCGGCGTTGGCGACGCCGCGCACGGCCTCGAGTGGCGAGGCCGCCGCCAGCCCGCGCGGGTCGGAGAGCACACGGCGCATCGTATTGGCCGCGCGGGTCAGGGGCTGCAGCAGGAAGCGGTCGGTCGCCGCAGGCGCGGGCGCCCCCACCGTGATGACCAATCCGTCGACCGTCGCGCCACTGGCGACGCTGCGTTGCAGGCCATCGGTCAGGCGCGTCACGAGGTACTGTCCCGCGATCGCGGGGTCGGTCCGCAGTTCGTATTCGCTGGGTTGCAGCTGGGTCGCATCGGCCACGGTCATCGTCACCGAGGCGATGAAATTGCCGGCCACGTCGCGGCCGTTGGTTTCCGCCGGCAAGGCCACCGGGCTGCCGATCGCAAACACCGGCGCACCCGCGCCCGGCGGTGTGCGCAGGTCCAGCCCGCGCGCCTGCTGCTCGTTCAGGCTGTAGGCCAGCGCCGTGGCGAGCTGGCCGAGTTGGTTGCGTGCGCCGGCCAGGTCTTCGCTCTGGAAGCGCAACAGGCCGCCCAGGCTGCCCGAGCCCACCAGCGCCGCGGGCAAGGCGCGCGTGACACCGTTCTCGACGATGCCCACCGCCTGGCGCGAGATGTCGTAGGCATCGGGCACCATGGCCAATTGCGTCGCCGAGCGTCCGAGCACCAGGCGCTGACCGCTGGCCATGAAGACCCCGAGCGAGCCATCGTCTGCGGGAATCGTCGTCACCTGCAGGTAGCCGCTCAGGTCGGCAATCAACTGGTCGCGCTGATCCAGCAAGTCATTGGGCGTCTGGCCCGTGCCGACCGTGCGCGAGATCTGCTCATTGACATCGGCAATGCGCTGGGTCAGTTGGTTGACCGCGGCAATGCCGTTGCGCAGGTCCTGCGTGACGCCGGTCTGCAGGTTGTCGATCTGCAGGCCGGTGCTTGAAAAGCGCGACGCCAGCTCCTGCGCCCGGGCCAGCACGACCTCGCGCGCCGAGGAATCCTGCGGCCGGCTGGCCAGATCGACCATCGCATTGAGCAGCTGGCCGGAGGCATAGCCCAGGCCCTGCTCGCCCGGAGGGAAGAGCTGCTCCAGGCGCGTGAGTTGCTCGAGCCGCGCCTGGTCGCCGGCGCCCTGCGACTTGGCTGCCGCCGCTTCGCGCGTCAGGAACGCGTTGTGCGAACGCGTGACCGTGGTCACGTCCACGCCCTTGCCGAAGTAGCCTGAGCCGGTGAACTGCCCCGTGGCGGTTGCCAGTTCGGCCTGCTGGCGCGAGTAGCCCAGCACGTTGGCGTTGGAGATGTTGTGGCCGGTGGTCTGCAATGCAGCCAGGTTGGCGTTCATTGCGCGCATGCCGATCGACATCAGGCTCGATGCGCTCATGGCAATTCCTTTCGCCCGCACCGCGGGTCAGTTGCGCCAGTCGGTAGCAATGAGTTGGGTTGCGTCATGCCAGCGAGCGCTGCAGGCGCAGCGTGGTGTTGATGACGCGACCGAGCTTGTCGGCATAGGCCGGGTCGGTGGCGTAGCCGGCCTGCTGCAGGCCCTGCGCGAAGTCGCGGGCGCTGTGGGCGTTGGCAACCACGTCGCGGTAGCGTGGGCTGGTCTTCATCAGGCGCGCGTAGTCGGCAAACGATTCCTCGTAACTCGAATAGGCGCGGAACGTCTGCGCCACCTTCCTGGCCTTGCCATCGATGTATTCGGTGGTCAGGATCTGGGTCGTGGCGCCCTTCCACGCGGCATTGGCCTTGATGCCGAACAGGTTGAACGAGTTCGACCCGTCGGCCATGCGGATCGCCTTCTTGCCCCAGCCGGTCTCATGCGCGGCCTGCGCGACCATGAACGACGCCGGGATGCCGGTTTCCTGCTCCGCCTTCTGTGCGCCCTGCGCATGCAGCGCGACAAATTCCTGGGCGCTCGCGGGCGGGCGCAATGGCGTGCGCTGGACAGTCGTGTTGACGGCGATCGCGTCCTGCGGGCGCGCCTTGGCGCCCTCGCTGGCCAGGCCCATCTGGCGCTCGAGCTGGCGCGCGATGGCTTCGGACAGCCCGCCCTTTGATGCCGGTCATCTTGGCCGCGAACTGCGTGTCGAGCATCTCGGTGCCCAGCTGCGTGCCCGAGTTGTCGAGCATGCCCGAGCTCATCGTGGCCTGGCGCATCGACTTCATCAGCTCCTGCATGAACAGGCCCTCGAACTGCTTGGCCGCCTCCTTGATCGCCGCGCGCGGATCGCGCGCCGCCGCGCTGCGCAACGTCGCCAGCGGATCGGCGTTGAGTCCTGAGACAGCCATCAAGTGCTCCTCGACGCAACGCGCACCGCATCAGCCGTGCGCGCGCGCGCGTTCCCAAGCACACGCCGCGGATCGGGCTCTGCCCGGCCGCTGGCGTGGCCCCCTGGGGGGAGGCGCCGCAGGCGCTTCGGGGGGGACGTCATATCACTTCGATTTCGGCCTGCAAGGCACCCGCGCTCTTCATCGCCTGCAGGATCGCCAACAGATCCTGCGGCGTCGCGCCCAGGGCATTCAATGCCTTGACCACATCGGCCAGCTTGGTGCCCGCGGGCATCTGCACCAGGGCGCCGCCCTGCTGCGTGATGGCGATGTCGGCCTTCTCACCCTGCACGGTCTGGCCCTGCGCCAGCGGGTTGGGCTGGCTGACCACCGGCGTCGAACTGATCGTCACCGACAGGCTGCCATGGGCCACCGCACAGGCCGCCAACGTGACGGCGTCGTTCATCACCACCGACCCGGTGCGGGCGTTGAGCACGATGCGGGCCGCGGGCTTGGCGAGTTCGACGGCCAAGTTCTCGATGTCGGCCAGGAACGCCACGCGCTCATCGACCGACGCCGGTGCGCGCACGCGCACCACGCGGCCGTCGAGCGCAAATGCGGTGCCGTCACCCTTGGCGCGGTTGATCGCGCGCGCCACGTCGCGGGCGGTGGCGAAGTCGCTGCTGGCCAGATCGAACTGGATGAATTCGCCCTGTGCCAGCGGCGTGGCCACGGCGCGCTCGACCGTCGCGCCCTGCGGCACGCGGCCGGCAGACAAGTGATTGATCTGCACCTTGGAGCCGCCCGCCGACGCGCCCGCGCCGCCGACCAGCAGGTTGCCCTGCGCCATCGCGTAGACCGCGCCGTCGACGCCCTTGAGCGGTGTGGCGATCAGGGTGCCGCCGCGCAGGCTCTTGGCATTGCCCAGCGAGGCCACCGTGACATCGATCGACTGCCCCGGCTGCGCGAAGGCCGGCAACGTGGCCGTGACCATCACCGCCGCCACGTTCTTGGGTTGCATCTGCACGCCCGGCGGCACCGTCACGCCCATCTGCTGCAGCATGCCGGCCAGACTTTGTGCCGTGAAGGGTGCACCGCTGGACTGGTCACCCGTGCCGTCGAGTCCCACGATCAGGCCGTAGCCGACCAGCTGGTTGGCGCGCACGCCCTGCACGCTGGCCAGTTCCTTGATCCGCGTCGCGGCCTCGGCGTGCGACGGCCACCACAGGGCGGCACTCGCGGCAACCAAGGCCGTGCCGATGGCGACACGCAACCAGCGCTCGAGCATCAGGTCGTTATGGCTCATGGTTCAGATCGGAAGGACGTTGAGGAAGAAGCGCCCGAGCAGGCCCATCACCTGCGCATCGGCCTGCTGGCCACGGCTGCGGTGCTCGACCCGCACGTTGGCCACCTGGGCGCTGGGCACGGAGTTGCCGGTCTGGATTGCGCGCGGGTCGACCTGACCCGAGAAGCGCAGCACGTCGACATTGGCGTTGACGCCGATCTGCTTCTCGCCCTGGATCAGCAGGTGCCCGTTGGGCAGCACGCCGGTGACGATGGCCGTGATCGTGCCGCTGAAGTCGTTGCTGCTTTCGGTGGCCCCCTTGCCGCCGAAGGTGTTGCTGCCGCTGCCGCCGATGCTGGCGCGACCGAACGAGTTGGCCGCAATGCCGGGCAAGGCCGTGATGCCGCCGTTGAGCTGGCCGCTCTTGTCGATCGACGAGGTCGATTTCTGGCTCGCACTGACCTTCTCGACGATCTGCACCGTCAGGGTGTCACCGGGCAGGCGCGCGCGGTGGTCTTCGAACAAGGGCCGGTAGGCCGCCGCCTGGTAGATCGCCCCGTTGACGGCCGGCGCGGGTGCCGCTTGAGGCATCGGCGCGGTCTGGGGCATGGCAGCGATGTCGACCGGCGGCACGCGGTAACGGTCGACCGTGCCGCACGCAGCGAGCAAGGCCAGCGCAGCGGCAGCGATCGCTCGCAGACCGCCACCAAGCAACCGCCGCGGATCCGGCTCTGCCGGTCCGCCAGCGCGCCTTGCAGGCCGCATGGCCGCGAGACGCAGCCATTCCTCGGCCCGTCCAAGCCAACGCAGGTCGGCTTGGAGCCGCGGGCCTCTGCCCCCTTGAGGGGGAGCGCCGCAGGCGCTTCGGGGGTGGGCCAATTTCATAGTTGCCCCAGCTTTTGCAGCATCTGATCCGAGGTCTGGATCGCCTTGGAATTGAGCTCGTAGGCGCGCTGCGTGGCGATCATGGCCACGAGTTCCTCGACGACGTTGACGTTGCTGGTCTCGACATAGCCCTGCTGGAGCAGGCCCAGACCGTTGCTGCCCGGCGCGCCGGCATTGGGCGAGCCCGAGGCGGCGGTCTCGGCCCACAGGTTCTGGCCCTTCGGGTCCAGGCCGGCCGGATTGACAAAGCTGGCCAGGCTGAGTTGCCCGATGGCCTGCGGTGTGGCCTGACCGGGAATCGATGCGTTGACCGTGCCGTCGGGCGCGATGGTCACGTTCTGGGCGTTGCTCGGAATCGTGATGCCGGGCTGCACGATGTAGCCGGTATTGGTGACGAGCTGCCCGTTGGCGTCGACCTGCAGGGAGCCGTCGCGCGAGTAGCCGGTGGTGCCGTCGGGTAGCTGAATCTGGAAGAAGCCGTTGCCCTTGATCGCCAAATCGAGGTTGTTCGACGTCTGCTGCAGGTTGCCCTGGCTGAAGTTGCGCGACGTGGCCACCGAGCGCACGCCCAGGCCGACCTGCAAGCCGGTGGGCAGCTGTGTCTGCTCGCTGCTGGCTGCGCCGGCCTGGCGCAGGTTCTGGTAGATCAGGTCTTCGAAGACCACATGACCGCGTTTGAAGCCATTGGTGCCGACGTTGGCCAGGTTGTGCGAAATGGTGTCCAGCTGGGTCTGCTGAGCCTCCATGCCGGTCTTGGCAATCCAAAGCGAACGAATCATTGACGCACTCCTTGCGGGTTGCAAGGATCATCGTGTGGACTTGAGGGGATCGACCGCTGGATAAGCGGGCGTAAAGCCGGTGTGTTCTGGTCCTGCCGCGTCGGCAGGCAAGGAGTCACATGCCGTTGGGTGACAGCAGCTTGGCGGCCGTCTGCTCCTGGCGCTCGGCGGTCTGCAGCAGCTTCATTTGCTGCTCGAATTGCCGCCCTGCGGCAATCATGGCCACCATGGTCTCCACGGCGCTGACGTTGGATCCCTCGAGCGCGCCGTCCTGCACGCGCGCAGTGGCGTCGGCGGGCAGATCACTCTCGGCGCGGAACAGGCCGTCTGGCCCGCGCGTCAGGGCAGCAGGGGTCTCGGGCGTCACGAGCTTGAGGCGACCGACCGTGCTCGACCGACCGTTCGCGCCGCGGGCGCTGACGGTGCCGTCACTGGCGATGCTGACTTCGCTGTTGGCCGGGATGCTGATCGGGCCGCCGTCGCCGAGCACGGTCAAGCCGTTCTTGCTCATCAGCAGGCCCTCGGCATTGATGTCGAGCGCGCCGGCGCGCGTATAGGCTTCGGTGCCGTCCAGGCCCTGCACGGCCAACCATGCGTTGCCCTTCATGGCCACGTCCAGGCTGCGGCCTGTGGCCTGCACGGCGCCGGGCTGGTGGTTCGCGCCCACCGTCGATTCGAGTGCGTAGACGCGCGTCGAGGCCCCGCTGCCTTCGACCGGCACGGCACGGAATGCCGCCAGCTCGGCGCGAAAGCCCACGGTCGAGACGTTGGCCAGGTTGTTGGCCAGCACCTCCTGGCGCTGCATCGCCGCCTTGGCGCCCGACATCGACAGATAGATCATGCGGTCCATGGTGCGCCCTCAGTGTGTGCGAATTGACGCGCGGTGTTTCCAAGCGGACGCCGTGGAACCGGCTCCGCCGGGCCACTGGCGTCGCCCCCTGGGGGGAGGCGCCGCAGGCGCTTCGGGGGGGTTCATTTCAGCGGAGATTGACCAGCGTCTGCAACACCTGGTCCTGCGTCTTGATCGTCTGCGCGTTGGCCTGGTAGATGCGTTGCGCCGTGATCATGTTCACCAGCTCGGCGGTCATGTCGACGTTGCTCTCTTCGAGCGCACCCGACTGCAGCACGCCCAGGCTGCCTTCGCCGGCCACGCCCAGGATCGGGTCGCCCGAGGAAAAGGCGCGCGCCCAGACGTTGCCACCTTGCGGCTGCAGACCCTGCGGGTTGCGGAAAGTGGCCAGTTCGATCTGCCCCCCGGGCTTGCTCTGGCCATTGCTGTAGCGCGCCATCACGACCCCGTTGGCTTCGATGCCGATGCCCGTCAGCTGGCCTGGCGCATAGCCGTTCTGCGCCAGGTTCGTGACCGCGAAGCCGGCGCCGTACTGTGTGGCGCCGGACAGGCGCAGTTGCACACCCGTGATCGGCAGGGTCAACGCGCCCACGGTGTTCACCGAGGCCGGCACGTCGAACGTGACCGGTCCCGCGGGCGAGACCGGCGCGCTGCCATTGGCGGGAAAGATGAGCGTGGTGGTGGGCAGCGGCGCCGCCGCGGTGCCGTTGACGGGCGCGCCGTTGACCGTGATGAACACGTTCCATTCGCTGGTGGCGGACTTCTGGAAGTAGTAGGTCAGCGCGACGTCCTGGCCCAGGTCGTCGTAGACGGCCAGCGACGTGGCGTTGTTGTAGGTGCGTGGGTCGCTGAAGTCGATCGCCGGGCCGGCCGTCGGCGCGGTCGTGGCCGAGCGTGAGTCGAGGTTCATCTCGATCTCGATTTCGTTGGTGGCCCGCGGGTTGATGCCGGCCGTGGGCAACTGCAGCGCCACGGCATTGCCGGGCTGGATCACGCCGGTGCCGTCGGCCGCGTAGCCCATCAGGCGCTGCGACGAGTTGTTGACGATGTAGCCCGAGCGGTCGACCTTGAATTGGCCGTTGCGGCTGTACATGGTCGGGTTGCGCCCGTCGCTGACCTGGAAGAAGCCCGCGCCGTTGATGGCCAGGTCCATCGGATTGTCGGTCGACGTGATGTTGCCCTGCGTGAACTGCTGCGTCACCGCCGCCAGCGTGGTGCCGATGCCGACCGAATTGGTGCCCGCCCCGTTCAGCGCGTTGGCGTAGACGTCGGCGAACTCGCCGCGCGAGGCCTTGGCGCCGAAAGTGTTGGAGTTGGCGATGTTGTTGCCAATGACCTCGAGGTTCTTGCTCGAGGCGTTGAGACCGGACAGACCTTGCTGGAAGCTCATGGGATTTCCTTTGGACTCAGTTGAATGCTCTGATCTGCGAATACGCGACGCTGCCGTTCAGGCGCAGTTCCAGCGTCAGGCTGTCGCCGCCGGTGGCCACCGCGTCGACGCGGTCGCGCATCAGCGGTGTGGTGGGCACCGTCGCGGCGCCGCTACGGGCCACGACGCGGAAACGCTCGCCCAGCGTGGCGTCGACGCCGGCCGGCGGGATCCACTCGAAGCCGTGGCGTCCTGCGCCCTCGGCGCCGAGGTCGATGGTGTCGATCACGTGACCGCCGGCGTTCAGCACCTCGACGCGCACGCTGTCGGCGGGCGAGGCCAGCTCGAAGCCGCCCTGGACCAGACCGGCGTCGTTGGTGGAGAGCCTGTCGCCCGGCAGGATCACGTCGCGTCCGACCAGCGAAGCGCCTTGCAGCGCCTGCATCTGCACGAACTGCAGGTTCAGTCCTTCGACGGTCTTGTTGAGCTTGTCCAGGCCGCTGACGGTGCTGATCTGCGCCATCTGGCTCGTGACCTGCGCGTTGTCCATCGGATTGAGCGGGTCCTGGTTGCTGCATCTGCGCCACCAGCAACTTGAGGAACCGATCCTCGGCGCCCGCATCGTTCTGGGTCTTGACGCGTGCTGGCGGGCGCTGGGGTTCAGCGCGGTGAAGGCATTGACAGTGGGCATGGTTCAGTCCTGGGTTGCGACAGTCATCAACCCTGGCCGAGCTGCAGCGTCTTCTGCAACAGGGTCTTGGCGGTGTTCATGACTTCGATGTTGTTCTGGTACGAGCGCGAGGCCGAGATCATGTTGACCATCTCTTCCACCGCGTTGACGTTGCTGTAGGTGACGTAACCCTCGGCGTCGGCGCCCGGGTGCTTGGGGTCGTGCACGCGGCGCCCGGCGGTCTGGTCCTCGCTGATGGTCGAGACGCGCACGCCGGCTTGGCCCTGTGCACCCATCAACTCGGTCTGGAACACCACCTGGCGCGCCTTGTAGGCGCTGCCGTCGGGGCCGGCCACCGTGTCGGCGTTGGCCAGGTTGCTGGCCACGACGTTGAGGCGCTGGCTCTGCGCCGAGACGGCACTGCCCGCGACGTTGAAGATCTGGAACATCGACATCGGTGTCTCCTCAGTTGGTAGTCCGCGCTCTGCGCGAACCGCGACCTACGAGCGGCGTTGCGTGCCCAAGCACGCGCCGCGGATCGGGCTCCGCCCGGCCGCTGGCGGACCTTGCAGGCCGCATCGCCGCGGGACGCGGCGATTCCTCGGCCCGTCCAAGCCGACGCAGGTCGGCTTGGAGCCGCGGGCCTCGGCCCCCTTGAGGGGGAGCGCCGCAGGCGCTACGGGGGTGTTCCATCACTGGCCCTTGATGGCATCGAGCATGGTGCGCATGCTGCCGTTGATGAAGCGCAGCGTGGCCTCGTACTTCACGCTGTTGTCGACGAAGCTGGCGCGCTCGCGGTCCATGTCGACCGTGTTGCGGTCCAGATTGGTCTGGCTCGGCGTGGCGTAGCGCAGATTGGCCTCGGCGCGGGCGCCGCCCGGCGGCTGAATGTGTCCGGCCGCCGTGGTGTTCATGCGCCCTGCCGTGGCCAGTTGCCCGGTCGCCTCACGCAGGGCCGAGGAAAAGTCCATGTCGCGCGCCACATAGCCCGGCGTGTCGGCGTTGGCGATGTTGCTGGCAATCAGGCGCTGGCGCTCCGAGCGCAGCACGAGGGCTTCGGCCTGGAAGTTCAGCGTGTCGGTCAGTCGGTTGATCATCGGCGGTACCCACGGCGCCCTGGGTCAGGGCATTGCGACGGATTGTGGGCAGCGACTGCCAAAACATTAGGACGATAAGGAGGGGCAAGGCATGTCAATTCGGCGCACCGTCGCAATGCGGCATGCCTACATTCACTCTCGTGAACCCAAAGCTCCACCTGCGCCTGCTGTTCCTGATCGCCGCCCTGTTCGCGGCGGCCGCGCCCGCGCGCGCGCAGTCGATCGAGGGTGCGCTGGCCGCCCAGGTGCAGGGCTTCGCGCATGAAGCGACGCGACAGATCGCCACGCCGGGGCTGCGAGTGGAAGTGCGCGTGGGGCGCCTGGACCCGCGCCTGCAGCTCGCGCCCTGCGCCTCGGTGCAGCCCTACCTGCCCACCGGCACGCGCCTTTGGGGCAACGCGCGCATCGGCCTGCGCTGCCTTGATGCCGGCGTGCGCTGGAACGTCTTTCTGCCGATCCACATCGATGTCTTCGGCCCGGCCCTGGTGGCCACCGCACCCCTGGTCGCCGGCCACCTGCTGGCCGCGGGCGACCTGCGCGTGGCCGAGGTCAACCTGGCGGCCACGCCCACCGCACCGTTGACGAACCAACAACTCGCCGTCGGCCGCTTGCTGGCACGCCCGCTGACCGCCGGCGCAGCCGTCCATGGCCGCGATCTGCGCGCGCGCCAATGGTTCGCGGCGGGCGACAGCGTGCGCGTCGTCGCCACCGGCCGCGGCTGGCGCATCAGCGGCGAGGGCCAGGCCCTGGCTGCCGGCCTCGAAGGCCAGAGCGTGCGCGTGCGCACCGAGTCCGGTCGTGTCGTCAGCGGCGTGGCCGTCGCCGAACGGCTGGTCGAGGTCGCGTTGTGAACAACGTCACGGCAGGTCGAGCCGCCCGCGATTGGCCGACCTTGGCATTGCAGAAGCCACGCACGCCAATTGTAAAAAGCCCTAAAGTCCGGCCGCCAGGCACCGATAGCCTACGCATACATGAAGAACCGGCCGCCTGCCCGACCTGGGAGACGCCGGCATCAGGAGCCTCATCATGAAGATCGGTCCAGTCGACACCAGCATCCCGCCCGTCGCTCCGGCGAACGGCGCCGCCGCGGCCGCAGGCTCGGGCAAACCCGCGCCGGCCGCTGCAACGCCCGAGGCGAGCACCAAGGTGGCGCTGTCTCCGGCCGCTGCCAAGCTGGTCAACGAGAGCAATGCCGATTTCGATACCGAGAAGGTATCGCGCATCGCCCAGGCGATCCGCGACGGCCAGTTCAAGGTCAACGCCGACGCGATCGCCGACAAGATGATCGTCCAGTCGCAGGAATTCCTGGCCGGCCAGAAGCATTGAGCGCCTGATGCACGCGCTGTACCCTGACATGCTGCCGCCAACGCGTCCGCTCGAAGCCCTCGAGGCCTCGTTGCAGGCCGTCGAGACCCATCTGGGCGCATTGGGTGTTGCACTGCGCGACCATGACGCCGTGGGCATCGAACGCCATGCGGCCGAGTTGCACCGCGCCTTGGCCGCGGCGATCCATCGTTTCAGCCATGCCTCACGGCAACCCACCGGCGTGCCGCAACCCCTGCGCCAACGCCTGGCACTGGCCAGCGGCCAGGTGGCGGCGCAGCGCGAAAGCCTGGCCCGCGCCACCGCGGCCCTCGACCGCGCGATCGACGTCCTGATGCCCTCGCCCCTGCCGCCGATGGTGTACGGCCACGGTGGCCACAACGAGCGCCCTGTCACGACGAGCTTCGTCCACGCCTGATCCAGGCTCCAGGCGCTTCGAATGCGCCTGGTCGGTGTTTGACGGGATTGGGTACGCGCCGGGTCTCGCCCGCCGTGCCGCAGCCCGGCACGCCACGCAGTTCAACTGAACAGGCTCGAGCGCGGCGGCAACCATGCCGCGCAACGCGTCAGTGCGCGCGCAATTTGACGCGCAGGCGCGCGATGCTCTGGCTGTGCAGCTGGCAGACGCGCGACTCGGTCACTTCGAGCACGGCCGCGATTTCCTTCAGGTTCATGTCGTGCTCGTAGTACATGCTCATCACGTACTGCTCGCGCTCGGGCAGCAGCTTGATGGCCTCGACGAGGGCCTCGCGCATGCGCTGGTCGGTCAACCTGGCCAAGGGGTTGGCGTCTTCGTCGGCCACGTGGCGATCGAGGTAGTCGTCGTCGCCGTCGCCGTTGCCGGTCAGGTCTTCCAGGTACAGCAGTTGCGTACCGCGCACCTTGCCGAGCATTTCCTGGTACTCGGTGAGCGACAGGCCCATCAGCTTGGCGATCTCGCTCTCGGCGGGCGCGCGGCCGAACTGCTGTTCGAGCTTCTGCACGGCGGCCTCGATCTGGCGCTGCTGCTTGCGATTTCCCCGGCTCATCCAGTCGCCGCCGCGCAACTCGTCAAGCATCGCGCCGCGGATCCGCTGCGTGGCGAAGGTCTCGAACTGCACGCCTTGCACGGCGTCAAAGCGGCCCAGGGCGTCGTTGAGTCCGATCATGCCGGCCTGGATCATGTCGTCGAGTTCGACGTTGGCCGGCAAGCGGGCGATCATCTGGTGTGCCAGGCGGCGCACCAGCGGGCTGTACTGCTTGAGCGTCGCGCTGTTGTCGAGGCGGCCTTGTGCGGTGTACATGTCAGTAGCTCCGGGCGTGTTCGGGTTCGGTTTCAAGGTGCAGCAGACCGTGCACCAGGCGCGCCAGCGATGGCGGCAAGCTGGTATCCATCGGGTCGATGCAGGCCCAGTCGTGCAGGGCGGCGCCGACGAAGCGGTCGGCTGTCAGTGCCAGCTGTTCGGCGATGCGCGGCACGCGCGGCTGTTGCGGGGCTGCGGCGAGCAGCAGGTCAAAGGCCATCAGGCTGTGGCGCAGCGCCAGCAGTTTCAAGCCGCCATAGGCCGCCGTGACCGTGGCGGGATGGTCGGCGGCCAGCAGCAGCGGGCGCACCGCGCGCCCGACGAAAAGGCGGCCCAATTCGGAGGCGTCGGCATGCACGATGACGACGTCGGCACGCGGCGCGGCCTCCGTGATCGCCTGCAGGAAACCGGCGCAGGAGCCGCGGCTGTCGACGTGACGCAGCGGCAGACCGCGTGCGGCCAGGTAGTCCAGGCCGGGTGCCATGGCCTCGATGCCGGCCGCCAGGTCCAGGGCCACCAGCTCGTGCGGCGTGGGGGCGCTGGCTGCCGCGTCGACCATCAGCGTACGCCGACCCGCCTGGCTGCAGGCACTGGCCAGGCGCTCGAGCACCAGTCCGGAGAACGCCATCTCGGCATTGGCCACGACGGCCACGAAGCGCGGACGGTGCGCGCTGAACAACCGGCGCAGGCCGTCGGCCTGATCCGACGGCACCGCATGCGCCGGCAGGCTGCAGGCCTCGAACCGCGTGCCAGGGATGTCGAGCAGGGCGTGCATTGAATGGCTCAGGCGTGCAGTGCGGCGCCGGCGTGGGCGCTGCGCAGGGCGCCGCCGTACTGCCCGGCGAAGACCAGGCTGACCTCGTCGGCGTCGAGCTTCCAGCTCGGGTTGGGCTGGGAACGCAATGCGCGTTGCACCAGGGCCTGTGAGGAGAGGCGGTGCCAGTCCTCGGGCACGCGCTGTCCGTTGGCCACACCAACGACCTTGAGCTTGTGGCGGATGGCCGCATCGAGCGCCGGGCCGAGCTTCACGGCCTCATCGATCTTCGATATCACGACACCGCGGCAGCTGGCGGCCTGGTACGCGATCATCACGTCCTCGATGGTCTCGCCTTGCGCCGCGGCGTTCACGACCAGCAGCTTCTGGATCGAGCGGTGGCTGACCATTTCCAGCAGCTCGCGCGTGCGCGCATCGCGCTGGGCCATGCCGGCGGTGTCGATCAGGATCATGTTCTTGGCCGAGAGCAGGTCGAGCAGGTCTTCGAGCGACGCGCGGTCATGTGCGGTGTGCACCGGCACGCCCAGGATGCGGCCGTAGGTGCGCAGCTGTTCCTGTGCGCCCACGCGGTAGGCGTCGAGCGTGATCAGTCCGAGGTTGGCCGAGCCATGCTGGGTGGCGAAGGCCGCGGCAATCTTGGCCGTGCTGGTGGTCTTGCCCACGCCGGTGGATCCGATCAGGGCGTAGATGCCGCCCACCTCTTCGAGCGCCGGCTCGCCCTCGGCCGCCACCAGGTTGCGCTCGAGCACGGCGGTGGCCCAGGTGACTTCGTCGGCACAGTCGGCGGGCAGGGCTTCGACCAGCTTGCGGATCAGGGCCGGCGAGAAGCCGCTGACGAGCAGCTTCTGCGTCAGACTGGCGCGCTTGGGATTGCGCTGCAGCTTCTCCATGAAGGCCAGCGCGTCGAACCGCTCTTCGATCATGCCCTTGACCTGGCGCAACTCGTTGAGCATGGCCTGCTCACGCTGCGCGCCGCCGGCACCCTCACGCACCGTTGCCGACTGTGCCAACGAGGGCATCTCAGGGTACGCAACGTCGTCCTGCGCCATCGCCGCGCGCTGCGTGCGGTGCGCGCCCAGCATGGGAGCCGGCGCGATCGTGGATGGACGCAAGGGCGCGGCCACGGGCGCGGGGGCCGGCATGGCCTGCACAACCGGCGGCGTCGCCTGCGCAGGCTGCGCAATCTCGGCCTTGCGACGCTTGAGCATGCGCTCGCGCACATAGTCCTGGAAGGTCAAGGTGCTCATCGACAGGGCCTTGACGTCCTCCAACACGTTCGTGACCGGTGCCACGGCGGCGGCGGCCGGCGCCGTGCTGCGCACCTGCTCGATCTGCGCCAGGCTCTCGGGGGCCATGGCCAGCACTTCGACGCCTTCGTCGGCGGGCCGCGTCGACAGCACGATGGCGTCGGCACCGAAGGCCTGGCGCACCAGGGCCAGGGCCTCGCGCGGGGTGCGGGCGGTGAAGCGTTTGACGTTCATGCTGCCTCCTGTCGAGCCGTCTCAAGGGAGGCAACGCCCCCACCGGGGGGCAGCGAACTGACGTGAGCGTGGGGGTTCATGCAGTAGCTCCGATGACAGAGGCGATGCGGATGGAATGGGTGTCGGGAATTTCACTGTGGCCGAGCACCTTCAGGCGCGGCGCGGCGCGCTTGAGAAGGCGCGCAATCGGCGTGCGGATCAGGTCAGGCACCAGCAGACAGGCCGGCAGGCCGATGTCTTCCTGGGCGCGGGCGCTGTCGGCAGCGCTGCGGGTCAGGGTGTCGGCCACGCCGGGGTCCAGCGCGGCGCCATGCGGGCTGCTCAGCGCCTGCGCCACCAGGCGCTCGAGCGTCGGGTCCAGCGCGATCACGTCGAGTTCCTTGGCCGGGCCGTAGATCTGCTGCACGATGGCCGGGGCCAGGTGCACGCGGATGCGCTGCGCCAGCTCAACGGCGTCGCGTGACCGTCGCCGAATGTTCGGCCAGGCATTCGACGATCGAGCGCATGTCGCGGATGTGCACGCCCTCCTCCAGCAGCAGCTGCAGGACCTTTTGCAATGTGGCGATACCGACCATCTTGGGAATCACGTCTTCGATCAGTTTGGGTGCCAACTTGGTCACATGTTCGACCAGCGACTGGGTCTCGACACGACCCAGCAATCTGGCTGCATTTACTTGCATCAAGTGTGAAAGGTGGGTGGCCACGACGGTCGAACAATCAACCACGGTAAAGCCGCTCATTTGCGCCATCTCGCGCTGGCGCTCCTCGATCCAGACCGCGGGCAGGCCGAAGGCCGGGTCGGTGGTCTTGGTGCCGATCAGCGCCTGTGTCGCCCCGCCCGGGTTGATCGCCAGCAGCATGCCGGGGAAGGCCTCGCCCTCGCCGATCACGGCGCCACGCAGCGAAACGCGGTAGCCGCTGGGCTTCAAGTCCAGGTTGTCGCGGATGTGTACCGGCGGCGGCAGGAAGCCCACGTCCTGCGCGAACTTCTTGCGCACGCCCTTGATGCGGCCGAGCAGGTCCCCGCCGCGCTGCGCATCCACCAGGGAGATCAAGCGGTAGCCGACCTCCAGGCCCAGGGTGTCGACGGGGGTCAGGTCGTCCCAGCTGGCTTCGGGGTTGGCCTCGCGCGCCTGCTCGCGTGTGGCTGGCACGGCCGCCGCGGCCTTGCGGTCGCGCACATGCATCAGCCACGCGCCCCAGGCGATGGCGCCGCCGATCAGCAGGAACACCAGGTTGGGCATGCCCGGGATCAGACCGAGCGAGCCGACGATGCCGGCGGTCAGGCCGAGCGTGCGCGGTGAATTGAACAACTGCGTGCGGATCTGGCTGCCGACGTCGGTGCCCTTGCCCACCCGCGACACGACCATCGCCGCGGCCACCGAGATCAGCAGCGCCGGGATCTGCGCCACCAATGCGTCGCCGACGGCCAGCAGGATGTAGCTGTTGGCGGCGTCCGCGGCCGACAGCCCATGCTGGGCCACGCCGATGATGAAGCCGCCGACGATGTTGATGATCAGGATCAGCAGGCCGGCGACCGCATCGCCACGCACATATTTGCTGGCGCCGTCCATGGAGCCGAAGAACTCGGCCTCCTCGCCGACTTCGGTGCGCCGCTGCTTGGCCTGCTCCTCGTTGATCAGTCCGGCGTTCAGGTCGGCGTCGATCGCCATCTGCTTGCCCGGCATCGCATCCAGCGTGAAGCGCGCGCCCACCTCGGCGATTCGCTCGGCGCCCTTGGTGACGACGATGAAATTGATGACCACCAGCACGGCAAAGACGATCAGGCCGACGGCGAAGTTGCCACCGATCAAGAAGTGGCCAAAGGACTCGATCACCTTGCCCGCCGCGCCGGTGCCGGTGTGGCCTTCGAGCAGCACGACCCGGGTCGAAGCCACGTTCAGCGACAGGCGCAACAGCGTGGTCACGAGCAGGACCGCGGGGAAGACAGCGAAGTCGAGCGGCCGCACCATGTTGGCCGACACCATCACGACCATCAGCGCCATCGCGATGTTGAACGTGAACAGCACGTCCAGCGCGAAGGGCGGGATCGGCAGCACCATCATGGCCAGCACCATGACGATGAACAACGGCGCCATCAGGTTCTTGACCACGCCGGCATGAGGGCCCAGCAGGCTGTCAAGGCGCTTCATCAGGTCGTTCATTCAGGATCCTCGGCATTCAGGGTCGGCTTCAGGTGCGGGTCAAGTTCGTCGGGCACCGACAGCTCCGGCAGCTCGGCCGGCATCACACCGCGGCCGGCCAGGGCCGCACGCAGCTGGTAGACATAGGCCAACACCTGGGCCACCGCAGCGAACAGCGCGGTCGGCACTTCGCGATCGATTTCGGAGTGCGCGTACAGCGCGCGCGCCAGCGGCGGCGCTTCGAGCACCGGGACGCCGGCTTCCTTGGCGATGTCGCGGATCTTCAGTGCCAGCAGGTCGGCGCCCATGGCCACCACCCGGGGCGCGGCCATCGTGGCGTCGTCGTACTTCAGCGCCACCGCATAGTGCGTCGGGTTCATCACGACCAGGTCCGCACCGGGCACGGCGCTCAGCATGCGGCGCTTGACGCGTTCGCGCATCAGCGCCTTCATCTTGCCCTTGACCTCGACGTTGCCTTCGAGCTCCTTGTTCTCTTCCTTGACTTCCTTGTGGCTCATCTTCAGGCGGTCCTGCAGCCACTTGCGCTGCAGTGGCACGTCGATCAGCGCGAACACGGCCAAGGCCAGCAGCAGCATCAGCAGGCCGGTCTGCAAGGTCGAGGTGGCTTGCGCCAGCGCGGCCGGCAGCGGCATTTCCAGGGTGGCAAAGAAAGCCGGCAGCTGGGCCCGCAGGTACAGCGCACCGATGCTGCCCAGCACCAGCGCCAGCAGGCTGGCCTTGAGCGTTTCGCCGAGTTGGTGCTTGGAGAACATCCGGCCAACGCCGGAAATCGGATTGAGCTTGCTGAACTTGGGCCGCATCGCCTTGAGCGTCCAATTCCAGCCGCCCGCGGCCACGCTGGCAGCCACCGCCACGGCCAGCATCAGCGCGCCCAGCGGCACGATCAGCAGCACGGCCTTGAGGCCCAACTCGGCCAGGCGCACCTGCATCACATCGGGCTCGGCCAGGGTGCGGGCATCGAAGCGCAGGCCTGAGGCCAGCAGGCGCTTGAGCCAGCCGCCAATCTCGTTGGCCATCACGGCCACCAGCGCGCCCGCCGCCGCAATGGCGGCAAAGTGCCCCAGGTCGCGCGAGCGCGCCACCTGGCCGTCTTCGCGCGCCTTCTTGATCTTGCGCGGCGTCGCGGGCAGGTTCTTGTCTTGGGCAGATTCAGCCATGGTCCTGCCATGGTGCTTGCCGGGGCCGAAAACTTAAGGCGGATAAGCGGGGTGAATCCCCGCGTGTTCCTGCGTCTCGCGCCGAGCGCCCGCTAGCGCATGCCGGGCAAGGCAATCGGCGCGACCACGACATCCTCGTCGGTCAGTGCCTGCGCCACGTCCGGTGCGGTGCGGAACATGCGGTCTTCGGCGTCGCGGTTCATCACGATGACGCTGATGCGGCGGTTGCTGGCGCTCATGGGCTCGGCGCTGTTGAAGAGCGTGCTCGAGGCCAGGCCCTGCACCCGCAGCACGCGGTCGTCGGGCAGCCCGCCGGCCACCAGCTCGCGGCGCGAGGCGTTGGCACGATCGGCCGAGAGCTCCCAGTTGCTGTAGCCGCGCTCGCCCGCCGAGAACGGCTGGGCGTCGGTGTGGCCCTCGAGCGTCAGGCGGTTGGGCACCAGGGTCAGCACCTGGCCGATCTCGCGCAGCAACTCGCGCATATAGGGTTGCACCACGGCCGAGCCGCTGGCGAACATCGGACGGTTGAGTTCGTCGGTGATCTGGATACGCAGGCCGTCGCGGGTCATGTCCAGGCGGATCTGCGAGGCCATCGGCGCCAGCTTGTGGTTCTCCGCGATCTTGTTCTCGACCTTCCTCTTGAGGTCTTCGAGGCGGGCGATCTCGGCGCGCACCTGCTCCTGCTTGAGCGCCTGCAGGTTGACGGTGTCGCGCTTGGCCTCGACGTCACCGCGCTTGACCTGGCCCGTGGTTCGCGTCAGGTCCTGGCCGCCGCCCTTGAGCAGATGCGACGAGTCGCCCGAGCCCGAGCCGCCCGACATCGACACCCGCAGCGGCGACTGGAAGTAGTCGGCGATGCCCTTCTTGTCGCCGTCGGTGGTCGAACCCAGCAGCCACATCAGCAGGAAGAAGGCCATCATGGCCGTCACGAAGTCGGCATAGGCGATCTTCCAGGCGCCGCCGTGGTGACTATGGCCGCCCTTCTTGATCTTCTTGACGATGATCGGCTGCAGCTTTTTCGCGTCGCCAGCCATTTAAGTCCCCCTGACGTCCGGGGCCGAATCGGCGAGCGCAGCGACGCCGCCTTCAAGCAGGCGCCGCGGATCCGGCTTTGCCGGTCCGCTGGCGACGCCCCCCTGGGGGGGAGCGCCGAAGGCGCAACGGGGGGGGGTCACTTCTTGCCCTTCACGTGGCTTTCGAGCTCGATGAAGGTCGGGCGCTCGGTCGAATACAGCACCTTGCGACCGAACTCCACCGCCACCTGCGGCGCATAGCCTTGCATCGAGGCCAGCAGCGTGGTCTTGATGCACTGCAGTTCCTTGCCGTTCTCGTCGACCTTCTGCTCGAGCAGCCCGGCCAGCGGCTCGGCGAAGGCATAGGCCAGCAGAATGCCCAGGAAGGTACCGACCAGGGCCGAGCCGATCATGGCGCCCAGCACGGCCGGGGGCTGGCCCACCGAACCCATGGTGTTGACCACGCCCAGCACGGCGGCCACGATGCCGAAAGCCGGCAGGGCGCCGGCCAGGCGTTGCAAGGCGGCCACGGCCGCATGGGCCTCGCTGTGGTGGGTCTCGATCTCGCTGTCCATCAGCGACTCGATCTCGTGCGCGTTCAGGTTGCCCGAGACCATCATGCGCAGGTAGTCGGTGACGAACTCGACCACATGGTGGTCGCTGCCCACGCCGGGATACTTCTTGAACAGCGGGGATTCGTGCGGGTTCTCGACGTCGTTCTCGATCGACATCAGGCCTTCCTTGCGCGCTTTCTGCAGGATGTCGTAGAGCATCGCCATCAGCTCCATGTAGCGCGCCTTGGTGTACTTGCTGCCCTTGAAGCATTCCCCAAGCCCCTTCATCGTGGCCCTCAGCACCTTGGGCTGGTTGTTGGCGATGAAGGCGCCCAGGGCGGCGCCGCCGATGGCGGCCATTTCGAACGGCAACGCCTTCAGGACCACGCTGATGTTGCCGCCGTGGGCGATGAAGACGCCGAACACCGCAGCCATGGCAAGGATCCAGCCGAAGATGACGATCATGCTTGTAGATCCGCGTTGACCAAGCCCGGGCGAAGGCCCGGGTGCTACATGAGGTTATCGGCGCGCGACGCGCCGGATTGAGCCGGGATGCGCCAGGCCTGCAACGGGCGGTCGCCCGCCAGCCTCAGTTCGACGTCGGGGCGGCGCCCCGGCACCGTGAATTCCAGGCTGACGAGCCAGGCCCCCGGGCGCATTTCGGCCACGGCCTTGTCCCAGGCCCGCGCCATGCTCTCCGGGCGCTGGAACAGGTAGACGAGGTCCTGGCCCGACCATGGGAACGCCCACATGTCGGCGCGCCGCACGCTGGCGAAGCGGCAGCGAATGGCCGCGACCAGGGTCAGGGGCCAACTCCACTCGATGCCCTGCACCGAGGCCTGGGGCCAGGCCGATCGCAAGGCCCGCAACCCGTCACCGACGCCGCAGCCGGCGTCGAGGACCTTGGCATGCTCGGGCAGGGCAATGTGCATGGCCAGCCCGTCGAGCGCCCGCGCGGGCGTCGGGAACAACGGTGCATCGCGCCAGGCGCGCAGCGGGTAGACCACGAGCAGCAGCGCCAACGGCAACAGCCACAGCCAGGCAGGCACGCCGGCCATGCCGCCACTGGCCAGGGCCGAGACCGGGAATCCCACGGCCACGACGATCCGGCGCAGCGGACGGTCCACTGCCCAAGCGCCGACGCCGCCCACGGCCAGCGCCAGCGCGAAGGCCGCCGCTGGCGGGGCACCCAGTTCAGTCGGCGTGGCCAGAAAGACCAGCCAGGCCAGGCCCCAGACCCCCAACGCCGGCAGCGGCCAGCGCCGCCACGGGGAAACATCTTCTCGCGCGTCGGACGCAGACATGGTCAAAGTATCGGCAGGCACGCGCCTGTCCGAGCCGCGGAACAGCGGCCGCAACACCCGCCAAAAAGAAATGCGCGATCCGGACGGATCGCGCAAAGACGCAGAGGCTGCGCCAGGAGGAGACCTACGGGAAATCGGCTGCGCGGCCCGGTGATCGACGGCCGCGCAGAGAAACTCAGTGCGTCGTTGTGGCCGCGCTGGCGTTGTCGAGTTGCAGGGCGCCGGCGGCCTTGCCCTTGCCGGCCCGGGCCGGCGGGTTGCACATGCCACAGACATAGTGCTTGGCGATCTCGTGCGGATGGGTCACGAAGTGACCGCTGCAGCAGCGGCACTTGGTCATCGTCAGCATGCCGTTGTCGACGAACTTCACCAGGCGCCAGGCACGGGTCACGGACAACATCGGCTCCAGGCCCTGGGCCTGGGTCTGCTCGAGGTAGAGCTGGTAGGCCTTGATGACGACGTCGATCTCGTCCAGTGCGCTGGACTTGTTCAGGTACTCGTGGATGTTGAGGAACAGGCTGGCGTGGATATTGGGCTGCCAGGTCATGAACCAGTCGGTGGAGAACGGCAGCTGGCCCTTGCTCGGGCTCTTGCCCGCGACTTCCTTGTACAAGCGCAGCAGGCGCTCGTAGCTGAGGTCGGTTTCGCTTTCCAGCACCTGCAGGCGCGCGCCCAAGTGGATCAGCGTGACGGCACGTTCGATCTGCTTGGCTTCGGTCAGGATGCTCTTGTTGCGGGCCATGGTCGTTCTCCTCGTGTCTTGTTGTTGCAGTCGGCAGCGCCGACTGTTCAGGCCGCTTCCTGGTGCCGTCCGGCAAGCAGGATCGCCGCGTGCAGGCGACCGACGCTTTCGTTGGCGGCGCTCTTGCCATGGCTGGTGAGCAGGTTCCAGACCAGATCGTCGTCCATGCGGAAGCGGCACAGCAGCGTGCTGCTTTGCGACATCTTCATCATCTGTGCCGGCGACAGCGTGCCGATGAGCGTGGCGGTGTCCTCGCTGATGCCCAGGCGGTACAGCGCCTGCTCGCGGTCGCTGCGAATGAGGCTTTGCGCCAGCATCAGGTACGACAGATTGGCTTCGCGGATCTCGGCAAGGACTTGTTCGGTGTTCATGGTGTTCGCGTCTCCAGAGTTGCGTGGGGGTCCGGTGTGAAACGAACTGTAGGAGTGCGTGACGCCATGCGACAGGGGCCCTGCGCCATGCCTGCAGTCCGCATTCTTCGGTCCCGCGTGTAAGGCAAATTCCTACACGATCGATAGCATGTGGATTACTTCACGAACGGGCGCCAGAACGGCAACCCATGGTCCGGAAACCCTACAAGGGCCGGCGCTCCATGGCGGCGCGCGGCGAACGCCGACGACTCAGAACCTGCTCAGGCGGCCGTAGCCACTGTCCGCTGACAGGCTGCCGAACGCCGTGCGCCGACCGGCCTCGACGCTGTCGGACCAGCGGTCGGTGCCCAGGCGTTGCGGCAGGGCCGACAGCGCGAGCGCAATGCGCGCGCGGCAGGCCATCACGGGGACGAGCTGCAGTCCAAGCACGGCCTTGGAGGCCTGCAGGTGAGCCACGCGCGCGAGGTCATCGATGGCGACAACCAGCGAATTGCCCAGTTGCATCAGGGGCATCACGCCCAACTCGACCATCACCGCATGGGGCAGCTTGCGCGCAACGTCCTTGTCGAGCGGAAAGCGCGACAGGTCCACCATCGGGTACCCCATCTTGTAGGCCAACGCCGTCTGCAGATCGGCGCGATCGATCAGGCCCTGGGCGACCAGCGACTCGCCCAGCGGCGCCTCGTGCTCCTGCCCCTGCGCCGCGAGCGATCGCGTGAGCTGGCCCGGCGTCAGCAGTCCCAGGTCGAGCAGGGCCTGGCCGAGCGGCCTGACCGTGGCCGTGCGCTGGGCGTCGAGCGCGGCCACCAGTTGTTCGGGCGACGTGATCCAGCGCTGGGCGGCCTCTTCTTCGGCCGAGGGGCCGAAGCTCACCGCCGCGATCACGCCAGCAGGGATGAAGACGCGCAGCACGGCGCCGGGCGTATCCGTGGGTGTGAAGAAGAAGGCGCCGCAGGCGTGTTTGACATGGCCGAGCGTGCGGCCCGTCAGGTCGCCGCCAGAAGCCAGCGCGACCCGGTAGTCGCGCTCATGCACGACGTTGGGCGCACGCTCCACGGGCGCGCCCGGGGCGCGCTGGTCGATCGACCAGGGTGAAACGAGCGTCAGGCGCCGCATCTTCGAGAACGGCAGCGACAGCGGTTCGCCCTCGGCGCGCAGGCGCAGGCTGAGCAGTCCGGCATCGACATTGAACGCGACCAGCCAGCCATCGACTGCGGTGCCGGTGGTGGTCTCGACGCGGCAGGGCTGTTCGCCCTCGTCCAGCGAGGCGGTGTCGGGCCGGCGCACAAAGGGCGGCCGCGGCCACTGCCAGACCAGGTCGGCCTCTAGGTCCAGGGTCGGAAACGGGGTACTCAGTTGCGTCATCAGGGTCGTGTCATCTCTTGCAGTCTCTCTATCGGCACATGTGGCGCCGAATCGAGTGACACGAATGGTAACGATTGATGACAGTTTGCGTCCGTGACTTTGTACCGCACGGCGCGCTGCGAAACCATTCACCCAGCGCTTGCGGGGGCACGCAGTTGCGCCACGCCGACAGCTCAGCGCGAGAGCCCCATCAACCAGGCAGGCAGTGCCGTGACGATGGCGGGAAACATCGTGATCAGGGCCACCCCCAACAGCAGGCAGATGAAGAACGGCAGGGTCGCGCGCGCGATCCAGCCGATCTCGCGGCCGGTCATGCCCTGCAACACGAAGAGGTTGAAGCCCACCGGCGGCGTGATTTGCGCCATCTCGACCACCAGCACGACGAAGATGCCGAACCAGAGCGGGTCGATGCCGGCCGTGAGCACCGTCGGCATGACCACGCCCATCGTCAGCACGACCATCGAGATGCCGTCGAGGAAGCAGCCGAGCAGGATGTAGAAGACCATCAGCGCGAGCAACAACTGCCACTGGCTCAGGCCCAGCGCGGCGATCCATTCGGCCAGATGGCGCGGCAGGCCGATGTAGCCCATGCTCAACGTCAGGAAGGCTGCGCCGGCCAGGATCAGCGCGATCATGCAGTACAGGCGCGTGCCGCCGAGCAGGCTGTCCCTGAAGGTCTGCCAGTTGAGCGAGCCCTGGACCGCTGAGATCAGGAGCGCGCCGACGACGCCGACGGCCGCGGCCTCGGTGGCGGTGGCGACGCCGGTGTAGATCGAGCCGAGCACCGCCGCGATCAGCAGCATGACCGGGATCAGGTGGCGCGACTCGTGCACCTTCTGCATCAGGCTCATCGACAGGTCGGGCGCAGGCACCTGCTGCGGGTGACGCAGGGCCCAGAGCACGAGGTAGCCCGAGAACAGGCCCACCAGCATGATGCCGGGCAGGATGCCGGCCATGAACAGCTGGGCGATCGAGACCTCGGCGGCGACGCCGTAGACGATCATGATGATCGACGGCGGAATCAGCAGGCCCAGGGTGCCGGCGCCGGCCAGCGAGCCGATCGCGATGCCATCCGGGTAACCGCGCCGCGACAGCTCCGGCAGGCTCATCTTGCCGATCGTGGCGCAGGTGGCCGCGCTCGAACCCGACACCGCGGCGAACAGCGCGCAGCCGACCACGTTGGTGTGCAGCAGGCGCCCGGGCAGCGACTGCATCCACGGCGCCAGGCCGCGGAACATGTCGTTCGAAAGCCGGGTGCGGAACAGGATCTCGCCCATCCAGATGAACAGCGGCAACGCCGTCAGCGTCCAGCTCGACGAGGAGCCCCAGATCGTCACGGCCATGGCGTCTCCGGCCGGCCGCGACGCGAACAGCTGCATGCCGATCCAGGCCACGCCCGCCAGCGTCAGCCCGATCCAGACGCCGCTGCCGAGGATCGCGAACAGGGCGACGATGAGCAGGACCGTGACCGCGATCTCGTTCATTCGACGTGCCCGGCAGCGTCGCGCGGGCCGCTCGATGCGTCGACCGCGCAGCTCCAGCACCAGCTCGTCGACGAAGGCGATGGCCAGGATCAACGTGCCCAGGGCCATTGCCAGCTGCGGGATCCACAGCGGCGTGGCATCGATGCCGGTCGAGATGTCATTGAACTGGCGCGACTGCCAGACCAGCCGCAGGCTGTAGTAGGCGACGAGCGCGGCCAGGATCGAGGCGAAGCCCAGTGCCCAGATCTCGAACACATGGCGCGCTCGCGGCCCCAGCGACTGCAGCAGCAGCGTGACGCGGATGTGTTCGCCGCGCTTGAGCGTGTGCGCCAGCGCCAGGAACCCGGCCGCGGCCATGAAGTAGCCTGCGTAGGCATCGGTGCCCTGGACGTGAAAGTTGAACTCACGCCCCATGATCGACAGCAGCACCGCGATCAGCAGCGCGATCATGAAAAGGGCCGCCAACCAGGCGGCCCCGTCGTAGATCGAGTCCAACAATTTGCGCATCAGCAGGCCGGTGAGAGTTCCATTCAGCGAACGCCACGGAACCGGCTTTGCCGGTCCGTCGGCGTTGCCCCCTTGAGGGGGAGCGGCGTCAGCCGCTTCGGGGGTGGGTCACTTCCTGTACGCGTCGACGAGTTGCTTGCCTTCGGGTCCGGCCTTGTCGAGCCACTCCTTGAGCAGCGTTTCGCCGACCTTCTTCATGTCCGCGCTGAGCCCCGCCGGCGGCGGCAGGATGTTCATGCCCCCGCCCTTGAGCTTGTCGAGCGACTCGGTGTTGGCCTTCTTGCTGGCGGCCAGGCCGCGCGCCTCGGCGTCGGCCGCGGCCTTCAGCACCGCCTGCCGGGTCCCGGCGTCCAGGGCATCAAACGCCGCCTTGTTGACCAGGATCAGGTTGCGCGGCAGCCAGGCCTGCGTGTCGTACCAGTACTTCACATGCTCATGCAGCTTGGCGTCCCAGCCGGTCGAGCCGCTGCTCATCATGCTTTCGGCCACACCGGTGGCGAAGGCCTGGCTGACCTCGGCCGCCTGCACCGTGACCGGCTGCGCGCCGACCAGTTCGGCAATGCGGCTGGTGGCGGGGTTGTAGGCCCGCCACTTCATGCCCTTCAGGTCGGCCGCGGAGTTGAGCGGCTTCTTCGAGTACACGCCCTGCGGCGGCCAGGGCACCGAGTACAGCGCCACCAGGCCCTGCTCGGCCAGCTTCTTGTCGACCATCGGCTTCTGCACGCGCCACAGCCTGACCGACTCGTCATAGCTGTCGGCCAGGAACGGGATCGCATCGGCGCCGAACAAGGGCCACTCGTTGCTGAAGTTCGAGATCAGCACCTCGCCGATCTGTGCCTGCCCACCCTGCACGGCGCGCTTGATCTCGGGCGCCTTGAACAGCGAGGCCCCGGCGTGCACCGTGATCTTGAGCTTGCCGGCGGTCGCCTTGTCGACGTCGTTGGCGAACTCGGTCAGGTTGACGCTGTGAAAATTGGTTGCGGGGTAGGCCGCGGGCAGGTCCCACTTGGTCTGGGCCTGGGCGGCACCGAGCGCGAGCGTGGCGCCCAGCAGGGCACCGGCGAGGGGCAGGGGAAACTTCATGGACACTCCTGGCGTGCGACGATCGACATGTCGTCGAGGGCTGGAGCATAGACCCAGCGGGCGCCGCACATCACCGGGCTTTCACCGTACCACCATGAGCTTTCTGGGCGTGCTGATGTTGCAGACCCGATTCCCGCGCCTGCCGGGCGACGTTGGCCATGTCGGCAGTTTCACGATGCCTGTGCGGCACGTCGTGGTGGCCGGGGCGACGCCGCAGCGCGTCGTACGCGAGCACGATCCGGCCTTGCTGACGCCCTTCGTCGTCGCCGCGCGAGCCCTCGTCGCCCAGGGCGCGCGAGGCCTCACGACCAGCTGCGGCTTCCTGGTGCAGTTCCAGCAGGCGCTCGAGGAGGCGCTGCAGGTGCCGGTCTGGACCTCGAGCCTCCTGAAACTGCGCGAACTGGCGCGTCCTGGTGTGCTCACGGTCGATGCCCAGGCGCTCGGCGCGGCGCACCTGCACGCGGCTGGTGCCGCCCCGGACACGCCAATCGAGGGCCTGGCCCCGGGCTGTGCGCTGCAGCGCACGCTGCTGGAAGACCTGCCGACGCTGGACATCGCGCAGGCCGAGATCGACGCCGTCGCTGCGGCCCGGCGCCTGGTCGAGCGGCATGCAGCCATCGACAGCATCGTGCTCGAGTGCACCAACCTGCCGCCCTATGCCGACGCGATTTCGCGCGCCACCGGGCGGCCCGTCCACCACCTGATGAGCTACGTGCACGCACGCTGGCTGAGCCTGCAATGAACACCCACCCACGCTGGCAGTTCTGGATCGACCGCGGCGGCACCTTCACCGACATCGTCGGCCGCGCGCCCGATTCGTCGCTGCACACGCTCAAGCTGCTGAGCGAGAACCCCGAGCAGTACCGCGACGCCGCCGTCGAGGGCATCCGCCGCCTGCTGCGCCTGGCACCGGGCGCGCCGATCACGCCCGACCTCGTCGAGTGCGTGAAGATGGGCACCACGGTGGCCACCAACGCCCTCCTGGAACGCAAGGGCGACCGCACCCTGCTGGTCACGAGCCAGGGCTTCGGCGACGCGCTGCGCATCGCCTACCAGGCGCGGCCCAAGCTGTTCGAGCGCCACATCGTGCTGCCCGAACTGCTCTACGAACGCGTCGTCGAAGCGCACGAGCGTGTCGGCGCGCAGGGCGAGGTGCTGCAGCCGCTGGATGAGGCCGCGCTGCGGCGCGACCTGCAGGCCGCCTTCGATGCCGGCATCCGCGCCGTGGCCATCGTCTTCATGCATGGCTACCGCTACACCGCGCACGAAGCCGCCGCGGCCGAGCTGGCACGCGCAATCGGCTTCACGCAGGTCAGCGCCTCGCACCAGGTCAGCCCGCTGATGAAGCTGGTGGCGCGCGGTGACACCACCGTCGTCGACGCCTACCTGTCGCCGATCCTGCGCCGCTACGTCGACCAGGTGGCCGCGCAGATGCCCGGCGTGCGCCTGTTCTTCATGCAGAGCAGCGGCGGCCTGACCGAAGCGCACCACTTCCAGGGCAAGGACGCGATCCTGTCCGGCCCGGCCGGCGGCATCGTCGGCATGGTGCGCACCGCCGTGGCCGGCGGTCACCCCAAGGTGATCGGCTTCGACATGGGCGGCACCAGCACCGACGTGTCGCATTACGCCGGCGAATTCGAGCGCGCCTTCGACACCCAGGTGGCCGGCGTGCGCATGCGCGCGCCGATGATGAGCATCCACACCGTGGCCGCCGGTGGCGGCTCGCTGCTGCAGTTCGACGGTGCGCGGCTGCGCGTCGGGCCCGAGAGCGCCGGCGCCAACCCCGGGCCGGCGAGCTACCGGCGCGGCGGGCCGCTGGCCACGACCGACGCCAACGTGCTGCTGGGCAAGATCCAGCCGGCGCACTTTCCGAAGGTGTTCGGGCCGAAGGCCGACGAGGCGCTGGACCGCGACGGCGTCGCGGCCAGGTTCGAGGCGCTGGCGGCCGAGGTGGAGGCCGCGACCGGCCGCGAGGCCACGGCCGAGTCGCTGGCCGAGGGCTTCCTGCAGATCGCGATCCAGAACATGGCCAACGCGATCAAGCGCATCTCGGTGGCGCGCGGCTACGACGTCACGCAGTACACGCTGCAATGCTTCGGCGGCGCCGGCGGCCAGCATGCCTGCGGCGTGGCCGATGCGCTGGGCATGAGCCGCATCTTCGTGCACCCGCTGGCGGGCGTGCTCTCGGCCTACGGCATGGGCCTGGCGGACCAGATCGCGATGCGCGAGGCCTCGATCGAGTTGCCGCTCGACGCCACCGGCCTGGCCGCGGCCGACACGCGGCTGACCGAACTCGGCGACGCCGCGCGCGACGAGATCGCGAGCCAGGGCGTGCCGGCGGCCAAGATCGAACTGCGGCGCCACGCGCACCTGCGCTACCGGGGCACCGACACCGCGCTGGTGCTGCCCTGGGGCACGACGCAAGAGCTGACGCAGGCCTTCGAGGCCGGCTACCGCCAGCGCTTCGCCTTCCTGATGCCCGACCGCGGGCTGGTCATCGAAGCGGTGTCGGTCGAGGCGATCGGTGTCGGAGAGCGCTTCATCGAGAGCGCCGCCGGCATGGAGCCCGCGCGCCACACCCCGGTGCCCGACGCCCGCGTGCGCATGCACAGCCAGCAGTGGCTCGAGGCCGGCCTCTATGTGCGCGAATCGCTGCAAGCCGGCGCGACCATCGACGGCCCGGCGATCGTGGCCGAGAAGAACGCGACCACCGTGGTCGAGCCCGGCTGGCAGGCGCGGCTCATGGGGGCCGGCCCGATCGAGCTGACGCGCGTGCGGCCGCGCGCCACGCAGCATGCGATCGGCACCGAGGCCGACCCGGTGATGCTCGAGATCTTCAACAACCTGTTCATGAACATCGCCGAGCAGATGGGGCTGCGGCTGCAGAACACCGCCTACTCGGTGAACATCAAGGAGCGACTCGACTTCAGTTGCGCGCTCTTCAACGCCGACGGCGAACTGATCGCCAACGCACCGCACATGCCGGTGCACCTGGGCTCGATGAGCGAGTCGATCAAGACCGTGATCGAGCGCAACCCCGCCATGCAGCGCGGCGACGTGTATGTGCTCAACGACCCGTACCACGGCGGCACGCACCTGCCCGACGTCACGGTCGTGACCCCCGTCTATCTGGATGGGCCCTCCCCCTTCGAGGGGGAGGGTGCGGGTGGGGGTGGGCGTCAGGACGGCGGCTTGCCGCGGGGAGCCACGTTCTACGTGGCTTCCCGCGGCCACCACGCCGACATCGGCGGCAGCACGCCGGGCTCGATGCCGCCATTCACGCCAGACCATCGACGAGGAAGGCGTGCTGTTCGACAACTTCCTGCTGGTGCGCGCGGGCAAGCTGCGGGAGGTGGAACTGCGCGAGCAACTCGGCAGCGGCCGCTACCCGGCGCGCAACCCCGACCAGACCATCGCCGACCTGCGCGCGCAGATCGCCGCCAACGAGAAGGGCGTGCAGGAACTGCAGGCCATGGTGGCGCAGTTCGGCCGCGCCACCGTGGCGGCCTACATGACCCATGTGCAGGACAACGCCGAGGAATCGGTGCGACGCGTGATCACTGCGCTGAAGGACGGTCAGTTCACGCTGGCACTGGACAACGGCGCGCAGATCGCGGTCAAGGTCACGGTGCACGCCGAGAAGCGCGAAGCCACGATCGACTTCAGTGGCACCAGCGCGCAGCTGCCGAACAACTTCAACGCCCCCAAGGCGGTGACGATGGCCGCGGTGCTGTATGTGTTCCGCACCCTGGTCGACGACGACATCCCGCTCAACGCCGGTTGCTTGAAGCCGCTGCACGTGATCGTGCCCGAGGGCTGCATGCTGAACCCGAACCCTCCCGCCGCCGTTGTCGCCGGCAACGTCGAGACCAGCACCTGCGTCACCAATGCGCTGTATGGCGCGCTGGGCGTGATGGCCGCGGGCCAGTGCACGATGAACAACTTCACTTTCGGCAACGCCACGCACCAGTACTACGAAACCATCTCCGGCGGCTCGGGCGCCGGGCCGGGCTTTGCCGGCACCAGCGTCGTGCAGACGCACATGACCAACTCGCGCCTGACCGACCCCGAGGTGCTCGAGTTCCGCTTCCCGGTGCGGCTCGAGAGCTACGCGATCCGCCACGGCTCGGGCGGCGCCGGCCAATGGCGTGGCGGCGACGGGGGTGTGCGCCGCGTGCGCTTCCTCGAGCCCATGACCGCATCGATCCTGTCCAACGGCCGCCATGTGCCGGCCTTCGGCGGCGCCGGCGGCCAGCCCGGTGCGCTGGGCATCAACCGTGTCGAGCGCGCCGACGGCACGGTCGAACCGCTCGACCACATCGGCTCGGCCGAACTGGAAGCGGGTGACATGTTCGTCATCGAAACCCCGGGTGGCGGCGGCTGGGGAGAACCGTGACCACCCCCGAAGCGGCTGCGCCGCTCCCCCTCAAGGGGGCGCCGCCAGCGGACCGGCAAAGCCGGCTCCGCGGCGGCCGCTTGGCAGATACCCATCGGCCAATCCTCGTATCCGGCTTCGAGCCGTTCGGTGGCGAAGCGGTCAACCCGTCAGCGCAGGTGGCGCTGGCGCTGCATGGTCGTCGCATCGGCGGCGCTGCGGTCTTCGCTATCGTGTTGCCCTGCGCCTTCGGCGAAGCCGTTGCCGTGCTGCGCGAGGCGCTGGCCACGCACCGGCCGCAGCTGGTGCTGGCGCTGGGCCAGGCCGGCGGTCGCTGCGACCTGTCGCTGGAGCGTGTGGCGATCAACCTCGACGACGCGCGCATCGCCGACAACCGCGGCGTGCAACCGATCGACGAGCCGGTGCAGGCCGGCGGCCCGGCGGCCTACTTCACCACCCTGCCGATCAAAGCCATGGCCGCGGCACTGCGCGAGGCCGGTTTCCCAGCGCAGGTGTCGCACAGCGCCGGCACCTTCGTCTGCAACCATGTCTTCTACGGCCTGCAGCATGACCTGGCCGGCCAGCCCAGCGTGCGCAGCGGCTTCATGCACCTGCCCTACCTGCCCGAGCAGGCGGCCGGCCACGCCGGCGCGCCGAGCCTGGCGCTGGGCACGATGGTCGACGGCGTGGCCGCCGCGCTCGCCGCTGCGCTGGTCACGCCGCACGATGTGCGTGTCAGCGAGGGCGCGTTGGATTGAAATACATGGTTGCCCAGGGCACACCAGCCCAGGCGCGCGGCACGAGAGACGCGGGACGCTCGGGTCCGGCACCAGGCGGGCAGCCCCCGCGTCAGGCAGCGGTCTTGAAACGCGTGAGCAACTGCACCAGGTTCTGCGCCTGAAGGTTGAGCGACTCGGTGGCGGCGGAGGCCTGCTCCACCATCGACGCGTTCTGCTGCGTGCTGCGGTCCATCTCGGCCACCGACTGGTTGACCTGGTCGATGCCGACGGCCTGCTCGGCGGTCGCGCGCGAAATGCCTGCCACCGTATCGGCCACCTGCTCGATGGAGCCGACGATCTGGCCCATGGTCTTGCCCGCGGCCTGGGCGCGACTGGCACCGCTTTCGATCTGCTCGACAGACGAGCTGATCAAGGCGCGGATTTCGCGTGCCGCCTCGCCGCTGCGACGCGCCAAGGTCCGTACCTCGCCGGCAACGACGGCGAAGCCACGACCCTGTTCGCCTGCACGCGCCGCTTCCACGGCAGCGTTCAGCGCCAGGATGTTGGTCTGGAACGCAATGCCGTCGATGACGCCGATGATGTCGGCAATCTTCTTGGCCTGGCCATTGATCGCATCCATCGTGCGCACCACGTCGGAGACCAGCGTGCCGCCTTGACGCGCCACCGCGGACGCTTCGCTGGCGAGTTTGCTGGCCTCTCGCGCGCTGTCAGCGCTGTTGCGGATGGTGGCGGCCAGCTGCTCGATCGAGCCCGCCGCCTGCTGCAGCGACGAAGCCGTGCTTTCGGTGCGCGCCGACAGGTCGGCATTGCCGCTTGCGATTTCGCCCGACGCGGTGTTGATCTGGTCGGCCGTGTGGCGGATGTCGCCCACCAGCCCGGTCAGATTGCGCGCCACCTCGTCCAGCGCCGCCAGCACGCGGCCCGTGGCGTCGCTGCCGGTATCGGACTGCCGCGCAGTCAGGTCGCCTTGGGCCAACTGGCCTGCGGCACTGGCGGCATGTGCCAACGGTGTCGCGATGGCGCGGGCAAACGCCCAGGCCAAGCCGCCACACAGCAGCAGCAACGCGCCCGCCACCGACGCCATGACCGCGCTCTGGCGTCGAGCCGAGGCCTCGGCCGCGAGCACGGTCGCCTGTGTTGTCCGCTGCTGCAGATCGACGAAGCCGTCGACCAGCTTCTGAATGGTCTGGTAGTCGTCTTCGAGCGAGCCGACGTAACTGCCTGCGGTGGCCAGCCCGCCGCCCTTGATGTCCAGCGTCGAGGCCGCACCCACGGCGTACTTGCCAAGGACCTTCTTCAGGTCGTCGCGAATCGCGCGGCCCTCGTCCGTGACCGAGTGCATCGACCCATCAGCACTCTTTTCAAGCGCCTTCAACTGCACCAGCAGGCTGTCGTCGAGCGCCTTGATCAGCTCGGCCCGGATGCCGATGGCCTCCCAGGTCAAGGACTGGTAGATGTTCTGATGCAGCTTGGTGATGTGGGTGGACAGAGCCTGGGCATCGACGACGCGCTGCAGCCCGGCGCCGCCGATCGCGCTCATTTCCGACGCCAGGCCACGGTTGCTGGTCCAGCCCAGGATCGCGACGATCACCAGCCCTGCCAGTGCCAACGCAGGCGCCAAGGCGACCTTGACGTTGATGGATGCGTTGCGCAGAGAGTTGTTCACGACGCGTCCTCTGTGGATGTCGGGGAGTCGCGCGGCGCACGCGCCGCGCAACATGGTTTCAAGAAGGTGCGGATCAGCGATAGACGCCGACGCCGATGAAGCCCTCACCGCTGGGCAGGGTGCGGGCAAAGGTGCTCTTGGGCGCGACCTTCTTCGTGACCGGGTCGGCCCACTCGTAGTCGAACCAGCCGCCGCCCTTGGAAGCGACCCCGATCAGACTGTTGACGATGGGAACGCCGTTGGCGTCCTTGACGCCCGACAAGTCCTTGCCGACCATCTTGGCATTGGCGCCATGGGCCAGCGCGATCGCCTTGCTGTTGTAGGCCATCACGTACAGATCCTTCTTGACCCAGTTGGCCTTGTCGTTCGTGAAGTCGTCATACGCCTTCTCGGCGCCAACCTTCTTGATGTGCTCGAAGGCAGCATCGGTCATGGCCTTGGCCTCGTCCCGGGTGCCGCGGTCCTGCGCAAGCGCGGAACCGGCAATGCAGAGGGCAGCAAGCGCCAGCACGGCGCGGCGGGGAATCATCGTCATCGTGGAGTCTCCGAAAGGTCGAGGGGATGGATCGGGCGTTGCACCACGCCCACAAGGCATATCGGCAACGATTGACGATTCTGGAGACGCGTCAATCAAACCAATCGTCGAAAAAGACCGGCATTCCGGGCCAGTCCCCATTCGGCGCAACAGGGCAAGGCGGTCGGACGATCCCTGGACGATCGACTGCATCCACGCCGACGGTCTGCAATGCCTCCCGGCCCGCCTACCCCGTGTTCGCTGCCGACTCCTGCGGCGACCGAATCGGCCGGTGTTTGCGAATCGAAACACCCCTGCGCGCAGAACGGGCGCTCGACAAGGGGCAATCCCTGCCATATGGTGGATATGTCTCGGCCTCGACGAAGGGCATCCAAGGCAATGGTTCAGGCGTCTCATCAGCGCAGCGGCGACTCGCACGTTTCGCGCAGGACGGTCGACATCCTGCATGAGCGGTCCCCCGACAAGCCACGCAGGCGCTTCTGGGTTCGGGTCAGCCGCGGGCTGACGCTGCTCGGTCTGGCCTTGATGTGGCTCACCGCCTCGCCGGCGATGGCGCAGGCCGTTGCCTCGCCACACGCCATCGACATCCCGCGCTGGTTCTCGAACAGCCTGCTGGATTTCAAGGATGAGATTCCCGAGGCGGCACGCGACGGCAAGCGCGTGATGGTGTATTTCGGCCAGGACGGGTGCCCCTACTGCAAGGCGCTGATGAAGGCCAATTTCGGCCCCGGCCCGATCGCGGACAAGACGCGCAAGAATTTCGTCGCCATCGCCATCAACATCTGGGGCGACGCCGACGTCAACTGGATTGACGGCAGCAAGACCACCGAGAAGGAACTGGCACGCAGGCTCAAGGTGCAGTTCACCCCGACGCTGCTGTTCTTCGAGACCGACGGCAAGCTCGTGCAGCGCCTGAACGGCTACCTGCCACCCGAGCGCTTCACGCATGTGCTCGACTACGTGATCCAGCGCCGCGATCGCGAGGTCTCCCTGGCCGAGTACATGAGCGCGCAGATCAAGGAGCCCGACATTCCCGTGCGCGGGGCGCGCCCTTACCTGATGCCTGACCCGACCAATCTGGCGCGCGCCGGCCGTGGCCGACCGTTGGCGGTGATGTTCGAGTCGTCTTCCTGCAAGGCCTGCGTTGAAATGCATGCAGAGGCGTTCACGCGCAAAGTCGCTGCGCGAGTTGCTGCGGAACTTCGACGTGGCGCGTCTCGTTCCAGGATCGCCCGCGAAGCTGACCACGCCCGACGGCCGCCGCACCGACGCGCCCGGCTGGGCGCGCGACTTGAAGATCGATCTGTACCCGACCGTGGTCTTCTTCGATCAGCGCGGCAGCGAGGTCTTCCGCTTCGACGGCTACATGCGGCCCTTCCACATCGAGAGCGCCTTCGACTACGTCGCCAGCGGCGCCCATGCGCGCGAGCCGCAGTTCCAGCGCTTCGTGCAGGCGCGCGCCGACAAGATGCGCGAGCAAGGCAAGCCGGTCGACCTGTGGCGCTAGCCATGCGGGTGAGCAACGTCGCGGGCCCTACGGGCCCCGTCACGCACCCGCCCGGCGTTGTCTAGCTGATGCACCAGAGAGGGTGCCAGACACCAAGAGGCTCTGTACCGTCGCTTCTGGCCGGCGCCTCAGCGTCGCCATCTGCCGCTCGTCAAGCGGATAGCCATTGCTCGACTGCCGAACGCACCGGCACGCTGCCCACGTGCACGACCTTGCCGTCGATGACGATGCCCGGCGTCGACATGACTCCGTAGGTCGCGACGTCGCGGATGTCCGTGATCTTCTGCACGCTGACCACGGCGCCCATCGCTTGGGCTACCTCGTCGATGAGTTTGATGGTGTTGTCGCAACTGCTGCCGCAGCAGCCACCGAGTACCTTGATGTCCATGATGTGCTCCTTGGGTTGAGAAATGATCGAGAACGGGTCTTGAGTTGGGCTCACAGGGCCGCGTTGAAGACGAAGCCGACGAGCAGGATGCCAATCGACACGACGCCCACGAAGGTGGCGATCAGCCGCAGTTTGAGCACCTTGCGCAGGATGATCATCTCGGGCAGCGAGAGTGCGATCACGCTCATCATGAAGGCGAGCACGGTGCCCAAGGCCGCGCCCTTGGCGAGCAGGGCCTGGACGATGGGAATCATGCCGGCCGCGCCGCTGTACATCGGTACGCCGACCAGCACCGCCAGCGGTACCGACCACCAGGCTTCCTTGCCCATGACGGCCGCCATGAAGTCCTGCGGCACCCAGCCGTGGATCGCCGCGCCCAGCGCGATGCCCACCAGCACATAGGGCCAGACCTTGCCGACGATCCCGCGCACGCTGGTCAGCCCGGCGTCGATGCGCTCGGACAGCGTCATTAGCGTGTCGCCTGGACCGGCGGCGACCCGTGGAATCTCGCGCACCCAGTCCTCCAGGTGGGCTTCCATCTTCATCCGCCCCAGCACCCAGCCGGCCACGATCGCGATCGTCAGACCCAGCGCCATGTACAGCAGCGCCACGCGCCAGCCGAACATGCCGAACAGCAGCGCCAGCGCCACCTCGTTGACCATCGGTGCAGCGATCAGGAACGAGAACGTCACGCCCAGCGGCACGCCGGCCTGGACGAAGCCGACAAACAGCGGCACCGCCGAGCAGGAGCAGAACGGCGTCACCACGCCCAGGCTGGCGGCCATCACGTTGGCCACGCCCTCGGTCCGACCGGCCAGCAGCGCACGCGTGCGCTCGGGGGTGAAGTAGGAATTGACCATGCCCATCACGAAGACCACCGTCGTGAGCAGCAGCAGCAGCTTGGGCGCGTCGTAGATGAAGAACTGCAGGGCGCCACCCAGGTGGCTGGCCCGGTCGACCGGCAACAGGGCCACCAGGGCTTCGGACATGGGCAGCAACGCCGCATACAGCAGGGCCACCGCCCAGCGCTGCGACGAGCAGGAAGAGGCGCGGATGCTGCCGGGACAGGCGCAGGCCGGGCTGGCGCAGCAGCAGGGATACAAGTTGGCTCATGGTGGAATCCTTTGAGGTCCTGATTCGTGTTCACTGACACGGAGACGAACAAGGCCGCAAAAGGATTCATGCCGGGTCGGCCCGGCGCCGTGGCGTTTCAGCCGGCAGGTCGCTGCGGGAAGTGGCAGCAGACGGATCCGTCGTCGTCGAAGCCCACGCGGCAATCCACCACGAGCCGCTCACGCAGTCGCTGCCGCGCCCGAAGCAGCCGCGATTTGGTGGCTGCCAGGCCTAGCCCTTGCGCCTGCGCATACGCGCGTACGGTCTGGCCTTGCAGGTCGCAAGCCCGCAGCACCTCGGCATCGTCCGCTGGCAGTTTGCCGATGACGCTGGTCAGACATTCGGCCAGCGCATCGACTGGCGCCAGTTCGACAACGCCCGGATCGGCGATGGGCGCATCGTCGGCCAACGGGTCTGTCGGGTGCAAGGTTCGCGCCCGGTCGATCAACGCATTGCGTGCGACCTGAAACAGCCATGCCCGGGCGTTGGTCAGCGCGCAGAAACCCTGTCCCTGGCGCATGGCCTTGACAAATACATCTTGCAAGACGTCCTCGGCCGCGTCCGGGTCGGCCAGCTGGCGGCGCAGGTAGCCCCGCAGTTCCCCCTCGTGGGCCTGCCAGGCTTGTGCAACGCATGCGAGTCCGATCGGGACCTGCGCTACGACCAAGGTGGAAGTCTTCGTAGGCATGTTTTCATTCTAGGGAATTCAGGCGCCAAGTCGCTTCACGCTACTGCCGAGCCGACCGCGGCATCTACCCGAGCGTCGCCGTCACGCTGCGCACCAGGGTGTACACGCGGGCATCCCGCCGCCTCCAGCTTCTGCTTCGAGAGAGCCTCGCACGCCGGTCGCGAGCAACTGTCACGCTGAAGCGGTACGCCGCCGACTACCTCCAAGCTACTGATGGGAGTTGACGTCTGGCCTGTTCAAGCGCATCAGCTAGACAATGCTGCGCCCGCCAGCAACGCCTCGATCGTCTCCTGTACCGCCAACGCCTCGGCATAGCCGGGCAGACTGTGCGCTCGGCCCTCGATCATCGCCACCCATTGCGTCAACTGATCGGACTGGCCGCGCGCGCGCAACTCGGCGACGTCGCCCTGAGCGTCCCACTCGGCGCCGTGGCGACGCCGCCACACGCCGACCCATTCGCGCAGCTCGATCTCGCCCGCGCTGCCGCGCAGGGTCAAGCGATTGAAGTCGTCGGCCTCGCCGCCGATGCGCGCGTCGATATCGACCGGCATACCCCCTGCCTCGAGCCGCGCGCTGAGTGCGGTTTCGGCGCTGCGCCCGTCGCTGGGGTAGGTGGGCGTCGCTGAGCGCACCCGCGCCGGCCCCAGCACGCGCTGCAACACGAAGATGAAGTGCGACAGCACCTCGCGCGTGAAGCCGCCCTCGGTGCGCTCGCGCAGCCAGGCACCGGCCGCGGCCTGCCATGGGCGCGGCCAGGCGGCAAACGCGAGTTCGATGCGCACGCTTTGCGGCTGGCCCAGCAGCCCCTGCGGGCATGCCTGCCAGGCGGTTTGCAGCGCGGCCAGCCCGGGCGACGACGCGAGCGAGAAGTTCACCGCGGCGCGCCGGCCTTCGCGCTCCATGCGGGCGATGGTGTGTCGCGCGGCGTCGAAGTCCACCGTCAGCGGCTTCTCGCAAAACACCGCCAGCCCGGCGTCGAAGGCGCGGTTGGACAGCGCCATGTGCGGCGCCGGGGGCGTGGCGATGTACAGGCAGTGCAGCCCGGGCGCATCGATCAGCGCCTCGGCATCTGCCACGCACTGCAACTGCGGGTAGGCGGCGAGCGTGCGCACGACGGCCTGCGCGTCAGCATCCCAGACATGCGTGGCGCGCAACCGCGCATGGCCGGCGAGTCGCGCCAGCATGCGCTGGCCCATCACGCCCAGGCCGATGACGCCGATGTTGATGGCTTCCGACATTTGGGTCTTCCGTTCAGGCCTCTTTGTCGGCGTGGGCCTGCACGCCGAGACGGGATCGCACTTCGAGGCGCAAGCGCGTGAATTACTCGGCGCTCTCGCGGTAGGCGCGCCAGCGCGGTAGCGCCTCGCGCATCAGGGCCACCTGGCGATTGAACGCCGGGCAGGCGCCGCAGACCTTCAGGTGCCCGCGCACGGCCCAGCGCTCGATCAGACCCAGGCGGCGGTCTTCACCAGCCAGCACCAGGGCCGTCACTTGTTGGCAGTTGCGTTGGAGGAATTTCATAGGGGAGCCTTGGCGACCTCGTTGCCGAACCAGCGCTCCTGCATGCAGGCTTGCAGGCGTAGGCGGGCTCGGTGCAACAGGACCCACAAGTTCGTCGACGTGATGCCCAATTCCTTGCAAATCTCTGCGGTATCCAGGCCGAGCCACTCGCGCATCATGAACACGCGGCCCTGCACACCAGGCAGATGGTCGACGCAGATCTCGAGCACGTCGAAGAACTCGGTGCGTCCGCAGGCGGCCTCGGGGTCGCCCCATTCAGCCGGCGCTTCACGCCAGCTGCCGTCGGCGTTGAACACCACGGCGTCGAAGTCTTCGTTGTCCTCGCGCGTCGTCACCGACAACTCGCGGCTGTTGCGGCGGATCTGGTCGATCAGCTTGTGCTTGAGGATGCCGACCATCCAGGTCTTCAGCTGCGACTGGCCGCCAAAGGCCTGCGGCTTGGCCAGCGCGGCCAACAACGCCTCGGACACCGCGTCCTCGGCCCAGGCTTCGTTGCGCAACTGGGCATTGGCAAAGCGCATCAGCTGCGGTCGCAGCGCCTGGACGGCTTGGGCGAAATCGTTCATCGGCGGTAAGGTGGGTTGCGGCGCAGTGTAAGCAATGGCGGCCGGAAACGACGCATTGCCCTGGCTACACTCGCGGCGCCGCCAGCGCACCCGGAGACATCACGCATGAACCATGACCTGCGACGCCGCAGCCTGCTGCTTGCGGGCAGCGCCCTGGCACTACCCAACCTGACGCTCGCGCAGGGCACGAACTGGGCTCGGATCCAAACCGCGGCGCGCGGCCAGACCGTGTACTTCAACGCCTGGGCCGGCAGCGAACGCATCAACGCCTACCTGCAATGGGCCGCCGCGCAGCTGGCCCAGCGTTCGGGCGTCAAGCTCGAGCATGTCAAGGTCAGCGAAACAGCGGAAGTCGTCAAGCGCGTGCGCGCCGAGAAGGCCGCCGGTCGCCACAGCGACGGCTCGGCCGACCTGCTGTGGATCAACGGCGAGAACTTCCTGACCATGAAGCGCGAGGGCCTGCTGTTCGGCCCGTGGAGCGAGGCGCTGCCGAACTACGCCTTGGTCGACACCGTGGGCAAACCGACGACGCGGGTCGACTTCTCCGAACCGGTCGAGGGCATGGAAGCGCCCTGGGGCATGGCCCAGCTCACGTTCTACGCCGACAGTGCGCGTGTGGCCACGCCACCGTCGAACCTGGTCGAGCTCATCGACTGGGCCAAGAAGAACCCCGGCCGCTTCACCTACCCCAAGCCGCCGCAGTTCCATGGCACGACCTTCCTCAAGCAGGTGCTGCTCGAGCTCAGCGCCGACCGCAAGCCCTTCTACGCCGCGGTCAATGCCGACGCATTCGCGCGCCTCACCGCGCCGCTGTGGGCCGCGCTCGACGGCCTGCACCCGCACCTGTGGAAGCAGGGGCGCCAGTTCCCGGCCAACAACACCGTGATGCGCCAGATGCTCGCCGACGGCGAACTGGCGATCTCGCTCACCTTCAATCCCAACGAAGTCGCGAACGAGATCGCGAGCAAGACCCTGCCGGCCAGCGTGGTCAGCTACCAGCATGCCGGCGGCACTGTCGGCAACACGCATTTCCTCGCCATTCCGTTCAACGCCCGGGCTCGCCAGGCCGCCCAGGTGGCGGCGAATTTCCTGCTCTCGCCTGCCGCGCAGGCGCGCAAGGCCGACATCCGGCACTGGGGCGACCCGACCGTGCTGGCCACGGAGAAGCTCAACGCCGCCGACCGCGCGCTGTTTGCCGCGGCCGCTGCGCCGGGCCAGGTCGCAAAGCCCGCGCCGACGCTGCCCGAGCCGCATGGCTCGTGGGTCGAGCCGCTCGAGCGCGAGTGGCTGCGCCGCTACGGCCAAGCCTGAGCGCCGCGGCGGCTCGATGAAGCGCCCTGCACGCTTCGCGCTGGCCGCGCCGCTGCTGCTGTTTGCACTGCCATTGGTCTTGGCGCTGCCGGTCGCGCTGTGGCAGGCCGGTGATGCCGCCGCCTGGCGCGCCCTGCTGGCCGACCCGCAATTGCCGAGCGCGTGGCGGTTGTCGCTGGGCACCGGCGTGGCGAGCACGCTGCTCGCGCTGCTGGCCTGCATGCTGCTGGTCACGCACCTGTGGGGCACGCCGCTGTGGCAGCGCGTGGCGCATGCGCTGGGCCCGATGCTTTCCCTGCCGCACGCCGCGTTCGCCATCGGCCTGGCCCTGCTGGTGATGCCCGCAGGGCTGCTGGCGCGGCTGCTGGCGCCCCTCTTCGGCTGGAACGCGCCGCCCGACTGGCCGACCGTCAACGACGCGCATGGCGTGGGCCTCGCCGCGGTGCTGTTCGGCAAGGAACTGCCCTTCCTGCTGTGGAACGCGATGGCCCTGCTGGCGCGGCCCGACGTCGCGCAGTCGCTGCGCGGCTGGTTGGCAAGCGGCGCGACGTTGGGCTACCGCGCGAGTGCGGTCTGGTGGCGTGTCTTGTGGCCGCTGCTGCTGCCGCGCCTGGCCTGGCCGTTGCTCGCGGTGCTGGCCTACGGCCTGACCGTGGTCGACCTGGCCCTGATCGTCGGACCGGCGTCGCCGCCGACCCTGGCCGTCGTCGCCTGGCAGGCGCTGCAGGACGGCAACCCGGAACGCAATGCGATGGGCGCCGCCGCCGCGCTGTTGCTGGGCCTCACCGTGGCCGTGGCGGCAGCACTCGGCGCGCTCGGCGCCAGGGCGCTGTGGCGAGCGCTGCAGCCGGCTGCGGTGAGCGGCCTTCGACGCCCGCCGGCGCGCCGCAGCGGCTGGCCGGCCAAGGCCCTGTGGTTCGCGCTACTCGCGGTCTACGTGATCGTCGCCACGCTGCTGCTCGCGTCGTCGTGGGTCGGCGTGTGGACCTTTCCGGCGTTGCAACCGCAGTTGTGGGCCGGCTCGGCCTGGCAGCAGGTGCAGGCCAGCAGCGATGCGGTCTGGCTCGCGGCCGGGCTGGGCCTGGCCGCCAGTGGCACCGCGTTGTTGCTGGTGCTGGTCTGGTTCGAAGCCACGCCACTGGCCTGGGACCCACGCGCGATGCCCTTGGTGCTGGCGCCGCTGGTGGTGCCGCCGCTGCTGCTGATGGCGGGTCTCTACACCTTGGCCCTGCCGCTGCGCCTGGACGGCACGCTGCACGGCCTGGCGTGGGTCCATACGTTGGTCACGCTGCCCTATGTGTTCGTCGCACTCGCGCCGGCCTGGCGGAGTTTCGACCGCCGGTTCGAGACGACCGCGCTGGCGCTGGGTCGCTCACGCGCTGCCTTCTGGTGGCGCATCAAGGCCCCCCTGCTGGCCGCGCCGATCGCGGCGGCACTGGCGGTGGGCTTCGCGGTCAGCGTCGCTCAGTACCTGCCGACGCAGTTCATCGGCGCGGGCCGCCACGCCACTGTCACCACTGAAGCGGTGACGTTGGCCTCGGGCGGGCAGCGCCACACCGCCGCAGCGTTCGCCGTATTGCAGGCGCTGCTGCCGGCCATTGGCTTTAGCCTGGCGGCCTGGGTCGGCCGCCGCCAGCGCGCCAGAATCGAGTGAAATGGAACCCCCACGCTCACTTCGTTCGCTGCCCCCCGCGGGGGCGCTCAGTACCTTCGGAACGGCCGAGCAGTACTGAGATGCTGGAACTCGAACACGTGACGATCAGCGTTGCAGGGCGCACGCTGATCCGCGATCTCAGCGCCACCCTGGAGCCCGGCCGCGTGCTCGGCGTGATGGGCGCCAGCGGTTCGGGCAAGTCGAGCCTGCTGGCCTGGATTGCCGGCACGCTCGAGCCACCCTTCGAGGCACAAGGTTCGTTGCGCCTGAACGGTCAGGACCTGGCGGCTGTGCCGATCCAGCAGCGGCGCATCGGCCTCTTGTTCCAGGACGACCTGCTGTTCCCGCACCTGTCGGTGCGCGACAACCTGCTGTTTGCGTTGCCGCACGGCGCACGTGCCGCGCGCCTGCAGGCCGCCGACCAGGCCCTCGATGAAGCCGGCCTCGGCGGCTTCGGCACGCGCATGCCTTCAAGTCTGTCGGGAGGCCAGCGCTCGCGCGTGTCGCTGTTGCGCGCGCTGCTGGCGCAGCCGGCAGCGTTGCTGCTCGACGAGCCGTTCTCCAAGCTCGATATCGCGCTGCGTGAACAGATGCGCGAGTTCACGTTCGCGACCCTGGCCGCGCGCCGCGTGCCCGCGCTCATCGTCACCCACGACGAAGCCGACGTGCCCGCCGGCGCACAACTGATTCGCCTGGACGATGCTTGACCGCGCGGCCACCCGGTTCCTGAAGCCAGCGCTCGACGCCGGCGCTCGAATCCTCGTGCGCCGCGGTGTTGGCGCCGACACGGTCACGTTCACCGGCTTTGCGATCGGCATCGCCGCGGCCGTGGCGATCGGCATCAACGCCCCCCAATGGGGCCTGGCCCTGCTGCTGATCAGCCGCATCGCCGACGGCCTGGACGGCGCCGTCGCCCGGCTGACGCAACCCACCGACCGCGGCGCCTTCCTCGACATCACGCTGGACTTCCTCTTCTACGCCAGCATTCCGCTGGCCTTTGCGATTGCCGACCCCGCCGCCAATGCGCTGCCCGCCGCGGTGCTGCTGAGCGCCTTCATCGGCACCGGCTCGAGCTTCCTGGCGTTCGCCGCACTGGCCGAGAAGCGCGGGCTGTCGAGCGCGGACTATCCGCAAAAAGGCATCTTCTACCTCGGCGGCCTGACCGAAGCGACCGAGACACTGACCTGTTTTGGCCTGATGTGCCTGTGGCCCGAACACTTCGCCTGGTGGGCCTATGGCTTCTCGGTGCTGTGCGCGTTCACGATCGCCTCGCGCATCGTCGGTGGCGCACGCGTCCTTTCACGCTGAACTCGCGCCCGGTGTAAGGTGCCGCAGCGGTCGGGCGACCGACGGTGAGATCGGAGGAGGCGCATGTCGAAGAAGAAACTGCTCATCGTGGGCCTGCTGGTCACGTTGGTCGTGGCGTTCTTCGCACTGGACTTGGGCCGCTTCCTGAGTCTGGACTACATCAAGTCGCGCCAGGCCGACCTCACTGCACTGGCCGATGCGCACCTGTGGCTTGTTGGCGGTTCGTTCTTCGCGATCTATGTCGCCGTAACGGCGCTGTCGCTGCCCGGGCGCCGCGATCATGACCCTGGCCGCCGGTGCGATCTTCGGCCTCGTCAACGGCACCGTGATCGTCTCGTTCGCATCGAGCCTCGGCGCCACCCTGGCATTCCTGGTGTCGCGCTATGTGCTGCGCGACAGCGTGCAGTCGCGCTTCGGCGCCAGGCTGGCCGACATCGACCGCGGCATCGTCAAGGAAGGTGCCTTCTACCTCTTCACATTGCGGCTGGTGCCGTTGATCCCGTTCTTCGTCATCAACCTCGTGATGGGCCTGACGAAGATGAAGGCCTGGACCTTCTACTGGGTCAGCCAGGTCGGCATGCTGGCCGGCACCCTCGTCTACGTCAACGCCGGCACGCAATTGGCCAGGATCGACTCGCTGCGGGGCATCCTGTCGCCCGCGCTGATCGGTTCCTTCGCGCTGCTCGGCGTCTTTCCGCTGATCGCCAAGAAGATCGTCGACGCGATCAAGGCGCGCCAGGTCTATGCGCGCTGGGCCAAGGTCAAGCCGAGCAAGTTCGACCGCAACCTGGTCGTCATCGGCGCCGGCGCGGCGGGCCTGGTCACGGCCTACATCGCGGCCGCCGTCAAGGCCAAGGTGACGCTGGTCGAGTCGCACAAGATGGGCGGCGACTGCCTGAACTACGGCTGCGTGCCGAGCAAGGCGCTGATCAAGACCGCGACGCTGATGACAGCAGATCCGCCATGCACCAGACTACGGCATCGCCAAGGCCTCGGCCGAGATCGACTTCGCGCAGGTGATGGAGCGGGTGGCGGGCATCGTGCGCGCGGTCGAGCCGCATGACTCGGTCGAGCGGTATACCGGCCTGGGTGTCGACGTGATCGCAGGGCCATGCGCGGATCGTCAATCCCTGGACCGTGGAGATCAAGACCAGCGACGACGAGACCCAGCTACTGACGACGCGCAGCATCGTGATCGCCACCGGCGCCGCGCCGTTCGTGCCGCCGCTGCCCGGGCTGGACGATGTCGGCTACCTGACCAGCGACACGCTGTGGGGCCTGCGTGAACTGCCCCGGCGCCTGGTGGTGCTGGGCGGCGGACCGATCGGCTGCGAGCTGGCGCAGTGCTTCGCGCGCCTGGGCTCGCAGGTGACGCAGGTCGAGATGCTGCCGCGGATCATGGTGCGCGAGGACGCCGAGGTGTCGGCCTATGCGCAGACCGCGCTCGAAGCCGACGGCGTGCAGGTGCTGACCGGGCACAAGGCGCTGCGCTGCGAGAAGGTCGGGGCCGAGAAGTTCATCGTCGTCGAGGCCGGCGGTGTCGAGCAGCGCATCGCCTTCGATGCGCTGCTGTGCGCGGTCGGCCGCAGCGCGAGACTGAAGGGCTTCGGCCTGGCCGAGCTCGGCATTCCCGTCGGGCGCACGGTGCAGGTCAACGAGTTCCTCGAGACGAACTACCCGAACATCTTCGCCGCGGGCGACGTCGCCGGGCCCTACCAGTTCACGCACACCGCGGCGCACCAGGCCTGGTATGCCTCCGTCAATGCGCTGTTCGGTGGCTTCAAGAAATTCAAGGCCGACTACAGCGTGATCCCCTGGGCCACCTTCATCGACCCCGAGGTCGCGCGTGTCGGCCTCAATGAACAGGAAGCCAAGGAGCAAGGCATCGCCTACGAAGTGACGCGCTACGGCATCGACGACCTGGATCGCGCGATTGCCGACTCGGCCGCACACGGCTGGGTCAAGGTACTCACGGTGCCAGCCAAGGACAGGATTCTCGGCGTCACGATCGTGGGCGTGCATGCCGGCGACTTGCTCGCCGAGTACGTGCTGGCGATGCGCCATGGCCTGGGCCTGAACAAGATCCTCGGAACCATTCACACGTACCCGACTCTGGCAGAGGCCAACAAGTACGCCGCGGGTGAGTGGAAACGCGCTCACCAGCCGGTCAAGCTGCTCGAATGGGTGGCGAAGTTTCATGCCTGGCGGCGTGGGTGACAGAGGAGTCTGACGATTGACAGGGCGCAAGTGGATGGCGGCGGCGCAGGTCGCGATGACTGCGGCGGCGCTCGGCGGGCTGCCGGCACCTGCCGCTGCGGTCCTTGGTAGCGACCTCGCGCCGCTCGTCGGCACGGGGACTGCGGCGCCCGCGCCGTGGCGCTGGACCGGCCTGCCGAACCAGCAGCTGCCGGCAACCAAGTTTGATCTCGTCGAGCTCGACGGCGAGCGCGCATTGCGGGTGCGCGCCGAACGCTCCTACGGCAACCTGGTGCACCCGATGCCGGCCGGCAGCCAACCGGCCTCGCTGAGCTGGCGCTGGCGCGTCGAGCGGCCGATCCAGGGTGGCAACATCGCGCGCAAGGAGGGTGACGACGTCGCGATCCGCGTCTGCGCCATGTTCGACATGCCGCTGGCGCAGATTCCCTTTCTGGAACGCACGCTGTTCCGCTTCGCAGCCAGCCGCAGCAGCGAGAAGCTGCCGACGGCCACGCTGTGCTATGTCTGGGACGCCACGCTGGCGCCTGGCACCTTGGTGATCAACCCTTACACGCAGCGCGTGCGCAGCATCGTGGTCAGGGGCACGGGCAGCGCGCTCGCGCAATGGACGAACGAGCGGCGCGACCTGGCTGCCGATTTCCTGCGCGCCTTCGGCAACGAGGCGACCCAGGTGCCGCCACTCACGGCCATCGCCGTGGCCGCCGACAGCGACAACACCCGCTCGAATAGCCTGGCCTACGTCGACGTGTTGCGGCTGGTCGCGCCGTGAGCCGCCGGTGAGCGCTCAATGAAGCGCCTGTTGCTGCTGGGCGCCGGCCACGCGCAGTTGGCCGTGCTGGCCGCGCTCGCGCGCGAGCGCATGCCCGGCGCCGAGGTGCTGCTGCTGTCGCCGGGCGAACGCCTGATGTACTCCGGCATGGTCCCGGGCTTGATCAGCGGGCGCTTCGGCGCGGACGACTGCAGCATCCCGGTGGCACCGCTGGCCGCGGCTGCCGGCGTGCAGTTTCTGCGCGAGCCGGCCGTGGCACTCAACGCCGCGGCGAAAGCGGTGACCCTGGCCGATGGCCGTGTCGTCGAGTACGACGTGCTGAGCCTGAATACAGGGCCCTCGCAGAGCCGCGACCTGATCCCCGGCGCACGCGAGAACGCGCTGTTCCTGCGCCCCATCCACGCTTTCGTGCAGCTGTGGCAGCGCACGCGCGCGCTGGCCGCGCAAGAAGCGCTGCACGTGGTCGTGATCGGCGGCGGCGCCGCGGGCGTCGAGATTGCACTGGCCATATCCAGCGCGCTGGGTGCAAGCCACTCGGTGGCATTGGTCTTCGAAGGCGAGCTGCTCCCGACCTTCGACGACGGTGTGCGCGAGCGTGCATTGGCCGCGCTCAAGCGTGGCCAGGTGCAGTTGCTGCCGGGCCGTTGCGACGTCATCGAGGCCGAGCATGTGGTGGTGGGATCCATGCGCGTGGTCTGCGACGTGCCCATCATGGCCACCGGCACCGATGCGCCGGCATGGCTGGCCGATTCGGGCCTGGCGCTGACCGACCGCGGCTTCGTGCGCGTCAGCGCGACGCTGCAGAGTCCGAGCCACGCCAACGTCTTTGCTGCGGGTGACGTGATGGTGCGCGACGACGCCACGCGCCCGAGCGGCGGCGTCGACGCCGTTCGCGCCGGTCCGGTGCTGGCGGTCAACCTGCGCCGCTTCATGGCCGGCGCGAGCCCGGTAGTCGACGATCCTCAGCGCCGTGCGCTCAGCCTGCTGGCCACCGGTGACGGCGGCGCCATCGCCAGTTGGGGCGGCCTGTCCGCGCAGGGCCGGCTGATGGGCTGGTGGAAGGACCGCATCGACCGTGCGTTCATCGCGCGCTATCGCCCGGGCTACGCCTCGAAGAAGTAGCGCTTCAGGCCGGCCAGGATCATCTCGACCGCGATTGCGGTCAGCACCAGGCCCATCAGCTTCTCGATGGCGCTGACCATCGATGAGCCGATCCACTGGCGGATGCGGTCGGCGCCGAGCAGCACCAAGGCGCTGACGGCCATCGCGACCGTCAACGCCGCGATCCAGTCGAACAGGCGCTCGGGCTGGCGCGACGCGAGCAGCAGCACGGTGGCCATCGCGGAGGGGCCCGCCAGCAGCGGCACGGCCAGCGGAAAGATCAGGGGTTCACGCGAGTTGCCGTCGCCTGCGTAAACCTCGGCGCCCGAGGCAAAGATCATGCGCATCGCGATGATCAGCAGGATCACGCCGCCCGCGACCTCGAGCGAGCGCTCCGAGAGCCTCATCAGCGACAGGAAAGCCTGGCCCGACGCCATGAAGGCCAGCAGCACCGCGAACGCCAGCGCCGACTCGCGCAGCGCGACCCGCGTGCGCCGCTCGGGCGCCACATTGCGCATGATGGAAATGAAGATCGGAAGGCTGCCGAAGGGGTCGAGCACCAGCAGCAGCAGGACCAGCGCGGAGAGGAAGGTGTGATCCATCGGCGCCGATTGTCAGTCAGTGCAAGCCTGACGCCGACGCACTGGACGGCAAGGTCGGTGTTGCGCCGGTGCTGCACGCAGCGCGACAAACAAGGGGGAGACCTAGGGTTTCCATCTAGACATGGCTAGAATTGTGGGCTTCACGTTTCTACCTACAAGGATTTCCATCATGCAACGCTCACTGATCATTGCGGCCGCCCTGGCCGGCATTGGCGCAGGCGCATTCGCCCAAAGCTCGGTCACGGTCTACGGCCGCCTGAATGTGTCGATCGAGCGCCAGAAGCTCGGCCTGGCCACCAACACGGTGATGCAGAACAACTCGTCGCGCTTCGGCCTCAAGGGCAGCGAAGACCTCGGCGGCGGCCTGAAGGCCGGGTTCCAGATCGAGCACGGCTTCAACCCCGCGACCGGTGCGCAATCGCAACCCGCGTTCTGGGCCCGCCAGAGCGAAGTCAATCTCGGGTCGAACAGCTGGGGCATGGTTCGCCTGGGCAACTTCACCAGCGAGGCCTACTACGCCACGTCCGACTACATCGGCATGCACAACCACGAGACCGGCACCTCGTCGGACGCGTTCTACGCCTACGTCGGCCGCAACACCGGCAAGGTCGCCTACCGCACGCCGTCGCTCGGCGGCGTGACGATCGAAGGCTCCGTGACCGAAGCCGGCACGAACCCCGACCGTACGTACGACCTCGCGGCCAACTACCAGGCCGGTCCGCTGCACCTGGGTGCCGGCTACGAGAAGAACGGCGCCACGAACCAGTACGCCCTGCGCGGCCTGTATGAAATGGGCGCCTTCACCTTCGGCGGCTACGTCCAGCGCGACAAGAACGGCTATGCCGCCGGTACCCGCAACACGCTGCGCCTGTCGGCCATGTACGCCATGGGCAACACCGAGTTCCACGGCAACGTCGGCCGCGCCGGCGACTACAACGGCACCGCGGGCGACCAGTCTGCCAAGCAGTACACGCTGGGCATCAACCAGAACCTGAGCAAGCGCACCAAGGTCTACGGCTTCTGGACCAAGGTTGCCGACAACGGCACGCTCTACGGCGACTTCAGCTCCTACGCTGTCGGCGTTCGTCACAACTTCTGATCGCCGCGGCCGCCAGGCCGCTGCACAGACCTCGAAGGCCGGTCGCAAGACCGGCCTTTTTTCTGCCGCTCAGCCGCGCGGGTGGTGCTGCGCGTGCAGCGCGCGCAGGCGCTCGCGCGCCACATGCGTATAGATCGTCGTCGTCGAGATGTCGGCGTGGCCGAGCAGCATCTGCACCGCGCGCAGGTCGGCACCATGATTGAGCAGGTGCGTGGCAAAGGCGTGGCGCAAGGTGTGCGGCGACAGCGGCGCGTCGATGCCCGCCGCCAGCGCATGGCGCTTGACCAGCTTCCAGAACATCTGCCGCGTCATGCCCGCGCCGCGCGCGGTGACGAACAGCGCGTCGCTGGCCTGGCCGTCGAGGATCGGCGGCGCGCGCCTCGGCCAGGTAGCGCGTGAGCCAGCCATGCGCCTCTTCGCCGAACGGCAAGACGCGCTCCTTGGCCCCCTTGCCGGTCACGCGCAGCGCGCCTTCGGCCAGTCCCAGCTGCACGGTCTTGAGACCCACCAGTTCGCTGACGCGCAGGCCGCTGGCGTACATCAACTCGAGCATCGCGCGATCGCGCAGCCCCAGCGGCACGGCCACGTCGGGCGCAGCCAGCAATGCCTCGACCTGGGCCTCGGACAGGCGTCTTGGGCACGCGCAGCGCCTGCCTGGCGTTGCGCAGGCGCAGGCTCGGGTCAGCGTGCACGACGCGCTCGCGCAGCGCCCAGCGAAAGAATCGCTTGAACACGGTGAGCCGCCGGTTCGCACTGGTGGCGCGCGAGCCGGCATGGCGGTACGCGGTGTAGGCCAGCAGGTCGCTCTCGCGCGTGGCTTCGAGCGCCAGACCCTGTTCGCGCTCGAGCCAGGTCGCATAGGCGGCCAGATCGCGCCGGTACGCCGCCAGGGTATTGGCGGCCAGCCCGTCCTCGATCCATAGGGCTTCCAGGAACCGCTCGACCGCGGCACTCATCTCAGCAAGCGCCGCGGAGCCCGCTCCGCAGGCCGCCAGCGGGCCCCGCTGGCCGCAATAGGGGAACGGAGCGGCTCACCCGACCGGCCCGCCGAGCAGGCCGATCTTCATCTCGGCATCCACGGGCCTGTCGCCGACGAAGATGCGCAGGAGCGCCGTGTACAAGTCGTCGCCGGCGATCGGCTCACCGCGCAGGCGCCCGTTGAGCGTCAATTGCAACCCCAGCCCCGGCAACCAGTCCAGGTCAATCACGTCACGCTTTCTGACCTTGCCGATGGCACGTAGCAGCGCGTCGAAACGCGCCATGCGCGGGGCCAGCGCCGGCAACTCGGCCGCGGAAGAGTTGCGCGCGATGCCCTTGTCGAAGGCCCTGATGAATTCTTCGGTATCGACATCGAGCAGCATGCGCAGCTGCAGGCGCTTGGCCCCAGGAGCCGCAACCACCTGTTGCGGCGTGCGCGCGCGCTGGCTGAGGTACAGGCCCGCCGCATAACCTTTGAGCCAGGCCACCGCACGCAAGCCGACACCATTGAGCTCCAGGGTCTGGCCCGCGACCGTGGCCTGGCCCGCGAACGTCATGCCCTCGACCTTGATCGGCGCCGCCGCCCACGCGCCATGACCGACCACGCACAGGGAAGCGGTGGCCAACAAGACATCACGGCGCGTAGGGCGGAAGCGAGCAGGCATCGTGGGCACAAGTGTGACGGACCCAGGCACAACGCGCGGGCCGCTGCTTTCGACGACCCGCGGGTACTGTCGGATTTTCGCATCGCCGGCCCAGGCACACTGAGGCCTGTGAGCACCGCCTGGTTACTGCTGCCCGACTTCCTGCTGATTGCGCTCGGATTCGCCCTCTGCCGCTGGACCGCGTTCGACCGCCCGCTGTGGGATCACGCCGAGCGCCTCGTCTACTACCTGCTGTTTCCCGTGCTGCTGTTCGTTGCCATCGTGCGCCAGCCGATCCGCCTCGACGCGCTCGCCAGCCTGGGACTGGTCGGCGTGACGCTCACCGCATGCGGCATCGGCTTGGCCTTCGCCTTGGGCCGCTGGCCAGGCGTCGACGCGCGAGCCCATGCCTCGGGCGCGCAGGTGGCATTTCGTTTCAACTCGTACATCGCGCTGGCGCTGGCCGAACGACTGGGCGGCACGGCGGGGGTGGCCGCGATCGCGGTGTTGATCGTGGTCGTGGTGCCGCTGTGCAATGTCGCGGCCGTGTGGCCGCTGGCCCGCGCCGGCGGCCAGCATTACGGGCGCGAGTTGCTGCGCAATCCACTGATCATCGGCACGACGGCCGGGTTGGTGGCGAACCTGATCGGCCTGCAATTGCCCGAGATCGCGTCGATCACGCTGCAGCGTCTGGGCTCCGCCGCGCTGCCGATCGGCCTGATGGCCGTCGGCGCCGGACTGCGCCTGGGCGCCTTGCGCGAGTCGCCCGGGCTCGCCGTTGCGCTGTTGGCGATTCGCCATGCCGCGCTGCCGCTGCTGGCCCTGGTGCTGGTGCGCTGGGCGGCGCTGGACGTGACCCAGCAGGCAGTGGCCGTCGCCTTCGCGGCGCTGCCCACCGCCGCCAGCGCCTATGTGCTGGCGTCCCGGATGGGTGGGCGCGGCGAGTACGTCGCCGGCTTGGTCACGGTATCGACAATTCTGGGCATGCTCAGCGTGCCGCTGGCGCTGGCATTGCACGCGGCGCTGCAGTAACTCAGGCCTGCGCCGGGCCGCTCCCAAGCGGCCTGAGCTCCCCACGGGGCTGAGCCCGGACACAACACAGTCCAGCGGACTGTTTGTGCCTGGCGAAGGGCCGGCCCACTGGGACGGCGCGGCCTGCAAGGACGCGAGCGTAGCGAGCTTGGGGCAGTCAGCCTAAGCCAGGGCCCAGTCGATATGTTCCTGCACCAGCGGCGTCGCCTGCTCGCGCCGCGACTGCAGTGCGCGGCGCATCTCGGCGTCGTCGCGCGCATGCAATGCGTTGCCCAGCGCCACCGCGAGGTTGCGCTGCCAGCGCTCGTAGCCGGCCCGCCGGATCGCGCTGCCTTCGGTACGCTGCAGGAATTCGGCCTCGCTCCAGGCCCACAGACCCAGCAGCGTCGGCCCGGTGAATGCCTCGCGCGAGTCGAAATCGGCAAGCACCGCGCGCTGCGCGTACTTGTTCCACGGACACACCAGCTGGCAGTCGTCGCAACCGTAGATGCGGTTGCCCATCGCCGCCCGCAACTCGACCGGGATCGGTCCCTCGTGTTCGATCGTCAGGTAGGAGATGCAACGCCGGGCGTCGAGGCGGTAGGGCGCGATGATGGCCTGCGTCGGGCAGACATCGATGCAAGCCTTGCAGCTGCCGCAATGCGCATCGGCGGCGGGCGTCGGCGGCAAGGCCAGGTCGACGAAGATCTCGCCGAGGAAGAACATCGACCCGCCGTCGCGCGACAGCGCCAGCGTGTGCTTGCCGCGCCAGCCGATGCCACTGCGCGCCGCCAACTCGACCTCGAGCACCGGGGCAGAGTCGGTGAACACGCGATGGCCGAACGGCCCGACTTCCGCCTCGAGGCGCTCGGCCAGCTGTTGCAGCCGGGCACGCAGTACCTTGTGATAGTCGCGCCCCCTGGCATACAGCGACACCGTGGCGGACTGCGCGCTTCCGATGCGCTGCCACTCGATGGCCTGCCAGTCCTCCGTGCTCGTCCTTGGCAGGTAGTCCATGCGCGCCGTGACCACCGACAGCGTGCCGGGCCGCAATTGGCCAGGCCGCGCGCGCTTCATGCCGTGGCGCGACATATAGGCCATCGAACCATGGTGCCCGGCGTCCAGCCAAGCCGCCAGGCCGGGCTCCGCGCTCGACAAATCGACACTCGCGACCCCGATCTGGGAGAATCCCAACCCATCGGCCCAGCCGCGCAGTTGCCTGAGCAGTTGCGGGCCGTCGATCGAACCATGGTCGCGTTGACGCATTCACCGATTCTAGAAACTCGCAACCTCACCTGGCTTGACGAAGCAGGCTGTGCGGCCTTCGCCCTGCGGCTAGCGGCCTCGCCGGCATTGCGCACCGACACCTTCATCGCCCTGAGCGGCCCGCTCGGCGCAGGCAAGACCACCTTCGTGCGTCACCTGCTGCGCGCGCTGGGCGTCGCGGGCCGCGTCAAGAGCCCCACCTATGCGGTGCTGGAACCCTACGAGGTCGACGGCTTGGTGATTTCTCACTTCGACTTCTACCGCCTCACGGATCCGCGCGAGTGGCTCGATGCCGGCTTTCGCGACGTGTTCGCCGGGCCGGGGCTCAAGCTCGCCGAGTGGCCCGAGAACGCCGAGGCCGTGCTGCCCGTGCCGGACTGGCGCATGGAACTCGAGCCCCTCGACGGCGACCAACGCCGCGTGACCGTGCATGCCTTCACCGACCATGGCCAGCGCCTGTTAGCGGAGCTAGGCAAGTGACCCGGCGCACCACATTGAAGCAACTCGGCAGCCTCGCGCTGCTGCTGCAAGCCCCGCAATTGGCCTTCGGTGCCGAGATCGTCGCGGTGCGGGTCTGGCCGGCGGCCGACTACACGCGCGTGACGATCGAGTCCGACGCGGCGCTGGTCGCGCGCCACACGCTGCTCAGCGCGCCGGACCGGCTCGTGATCGATGTCGACGGACTCGAGCTGAGCCCGCAGCTGCGCGAGCTCGTAGGCAAGGTGCGCGCCGACGACCCCTACATCGCCGGCGTGCGCGTCGGCCAGTACCAGACCCGCGTGGTGCGGCTCGTGATCGACCTGAAACAGGCCGCGGCGCCGCAGATCTTCACGCTCGAGCCCGCTGCGGCATACAAGCACCGCCTGGTGTTCGACCTCTACCCGAGCGAGGCCCGCGACCCGCTGCTGGCGCTGATCCGCGAGAAGGAACAGGCCGAGCGCGAGGCCGCGACGGCAGTACGCGACGCACTCGGCGACTTCATCGGCCGCGTCGAAAGCAGACAGCTGGCCAAGGCACCCGCGGCTTCGGCGCCGGCTCAGGCCAGCACGTCCAAGCCGCCCTCGCCCGAGTCGATCCGCAAGGTCGAGCGCCTGATCATCGTCGCGCTCGACCCCGGGCATGGCGGCGAAGACCCCGGGGCCGTCGGACCGAGCGGCCTGAAGGAGAAGAACGTGGTCCTGTCGGTCGCGCTGCAGTTGCGCGAGCGCCTGAACGCGCAGCCCGGGATGCGCGCCTTCCTGACCCGCGACGCCGACTACTTCGTGCCGCTGGCCGACCGCGTGAAGAAGGCGCGTCGCGTCCAGGCCGACCTCTTCGTGTCGATCCACGCCGATGCCTTCATGACGCCCAAGGCGCGCGGCGCGAGCGTGTTTGCACTCAGCGACGGCGCAGCCACCAGCACGGCAGCGCGCTGGATTGCCAACAAGGAGAACGCCGCCGACATCGTCGGTGGCGTCAACGTCAAGGCCGGCAACGACGTGCACGTGATGCGCGCGCTGCTCGACATGAGCACCACCGCGCAGATCAAGGACAGCATGCGCGCCGGCCACGAGGTGCTTGGGCCAGCTCGACCGCGTCGGTCGCCTGCACAAGCCGCGCGTCGAACAGGCCGGGTTCGCGGTGCTCAAGGCGCCCGACATCCCGAGCATCCTGGTCGAGACCGCCTTCATCTCCAATCCCGGCGAAGAGGCCAAGCTGGCCGATCCCGCCTACCGCAAACAGCTCGTGGACGCGCTCGCCGTGGGCATCAAGCGCTATTTCGCGAAGAACCCGCCGCTGGCGCGCAACCGGCAGCTCTGACGACGCACTGCACGCATCCCTCACTGCGACGAATCGCCCACCGCCATGACCGCATCGACGCTGCCCGACTTCATCGCGCGCGCCAGCGCGCTGAGCCGCGAGCACCAGGACCCCGCCGACTGCGTGCTGGCGCTGGCGCCGCTGATGCTCGACCTGATCGAAAAGACGGACACGTTCCTCGAGCCGCAGCACTACCGCAGCGACCCCGAGCACTACGCCCGCAACCTGGTCTACGACGCGCCCGACGACAGCCTGTCGCTGTACACGCTGGTCTGGCAGCCCGGTCAGTGGACGCCGGTGCATGACCATGGCAGCTGGGGCGTCGTCGGCGTGCTCGAAGGCGTGCTCGAGGAGCGCAGCTACGTGCGCCTGTCGCCCGACCGCGACGCCGACATCGGCATCGACCTGGTGCGCGGCGGCGTGATCCTGCTCGGGCGCGGCGCCGTCACGAGCTTCGTGCCCAACCCCGACCACATCCACGTCACCGGCGTGCCGGAGCAGCGGCCGCGCGCCGTCAGCCTGCACCTCTACGGCCGCATGATGAACAGCTTCAACATCTACGACGTCGCCGCGCGCACGCGCCAGCGCGTCGTGCTGGCGCACAACGAAAGCTGAAACCCGATGCCGGATTCATACCGGCTTGCGTTGAATCGCACGCCAGCGGCCGTCTGCACGCGGCCCGTTGCGGACGTTCGCGAACGAGCGCCTGGCCGCGAGTCGCGTGCTTGCCTCGGCGCGTGCCGCCAGCTGGGGCGGCCGCTTTCGCTCATGTCCCCCGACCTCGGCCTGGCGGGCGCCGTCTCCTCCTTTACTTCGCTGCAGCGGCCACCCCACGCCCGCGGCAGACCGCGTGGGTGGCGTTCGACGATGGCGAACCGCCGCCGCTGCCGATCGGGCCGTGGGGTGCCCGCGCAGCGAAGTAAAGGAGGAGGCCCGGGCCGCAGGCCCAGGCCGGGGGACATGAGCGAAAGCGGCCACCCCATGCCCGCGGCACGCGCCGAGGCAAGCACGCGAACAGCGGCATGGCGCTCGTACGCGAACGTCCGCAACGGGCCGCGAGCAGCCGGCCACTTTGACGATCGTGAAAGCGAATCCGGCTCAGCGGCCCTGCATCAGCTGCGCGGCCACCGCTGCGGCGATGACCTCGGGTTCCTTGCCCACCACGCCGGCCACCCCGATCGGGCAGGTCACGTGCGCCAGCTCCGCCTCGGCGTAGCCACGGGCTTGGAGGCGCTGCCGGAAACTGGCCCACTTGGTCTGGCTGCCGATCAGGCCGACGAAGGGCAGGTCACCGCGCTCGCGCTGGCGCGCCAGGCAGGCCGCGACGATGTCGAGGTCCTCGGCGTGCGAGAAGCTCATGATCAGCACGCGTGACTGTGCGTCGAGGTCGGCCACCGCGGCCTGCACCGGCGCCGAATGCTCGGTCTGCACCCAGCGCATCAGAGCACCGGGGAAGATCTCGTCGCGGCTGTCGATCCAGCGCACGCGCACCGGCAAGGGCGTCAGCGCCTGCACGATCGCGTGGCCGACATGGCCGCCGCCGAACAGCGCCACGGGCAGGCGCCGGGCATCATCCTCGGCTTCGAGCCCGGCGCGCAACGCGGCCGCGTCGGCCGGGCTCGCACGCGTGAACGCCAGGTGCACCACACCACCGCAGCATTGGCCCAGCGACGGGCCGAGCGCGAAGCGCCGCTGCGCCTCGATCGCGTTGCCGGCAAGCGCCCGTCGTGCGTGGGCGATCGCCTCGAATTCCAGATGCCCGCCGCCGACCGTCCCGACCACGGCGTCGGTAAACACGCCCATCCAGGCACCGGCCTCGCGCGGCACCGACCCCTGCGTCGCTGCCACGCGCACCAGCACCGCAGGCCCTTGGTTCAGGCGCGCGATGAAAGCCTCGATCTGCGCCGCCGTCATAGCGTGGACGTCGAGGCGACTAGCTGCCGCGGTAGGTGCTGTAGCTCCAGGGGCTGACCAGCAAGGGCACGTGGTAGTGGCCGGCCGCGTCGGCGATGCCGAAGTCGAGCGTCACGACATCGATGAACGGCGGCTCGGCCAGGGTGGCGCCGCGGGCACGAAAGTACGGCGCGACGTCGAACAGCAGCCGGTAGCGACCGACGCGCATGGCCGCCGCGTCGAGCAGGGGCCCGTCGGCGCGACCGTCGTCGTTCAACTTCAATTGCCGCAGCGTGACCGCAGCGCCCGCCTCGACGCGCTGCAACGTGACGCGCATGCCGGCGGCGGCGCAGCCATGGGCGGTATCGAGAACATGGGTGCTGAGGTGTCCCATCGGGGGCAGAGTGTCGGCAGAGCCGACAAACTGTATACAGTTTGCGCCGCGCGTCAAGCCAGACTTTCTCCGCCGGGCGCAGGGCACCGCCGTGGTGCAAGCCCGGAGCCCAAGGCGCGCACGAAACTTGCACAATGCCTGATCCCCGCATCATCCACACCGCACGCAAACGGAGAGTTCCATGGCCCACGCCCCTTCCCGACTGACCCGCCGCGCCGCACTCACGCTGGCGCTGCTGTGCTCGGCCCCGCTCGCCGCGCAGGCCCAGACACCGATCAAGTTCCAGCTCGACTGGCGCTTCGAAGGCCCGGCCGCGCTGTTCCTGGCCTCTGCCGCCAAGGGCCACTACAAGGCCGCCGGCCTGGACGTGACCATCGACGCCGGCAACGGCTCGGGCGGCACGGTCACGCGCGTGGCCTCGGGCACCTACGACATGGGCTTCGCCGACCTCGCGGCGCTGATGGAATTCCACGCCAACAACCCCGACGCGCCGAACAAGCCGGTGGCGGTGATGATGGTCTACAACAACACGCCCGCCGCGGTGCTGGCGCTGAAGAAGAGCGGCATCAGCAAGCCGGCCGACCTGTCGGGCAAGAAGCTTGGCGCGCCGGTGTTCGACGCCGGCCGACGTGCCTTCCCGATCTTCGCCCAGGCCAACAACGTGCAAAACGTGGCCTGGACCAGCATGGACCCGCCGCTGCGCGAAACCATGCTGGTGCGCGGCGACATCGACGCCATCACCGGCTTCTCGTTCACGTCGCTGCTGAACCTGGAAGCGCGCGGCGTCAAGGCCGAGGACGTGGTCATCCTGCCCGTACGCCAGCCAACGGCGTGAAGCTCTACGGCAACGTGATCATCGCCACGCCCAAGATGATCAAGGAGAACCCCGCGGCCGTGAAGGCCTTCCTGGTCGCGTTCAGCAAGGGCGCCAAGGAAGTGATGGCCGACCCCGATGCGGCGATCGAGTACGTCAAGCAGCGCGACGGCATCATCAACGTCGACCTCGAGAAGCGCCGGCTGCGCCTGGCGATTGATTCGGTGGTGGCCAGCGCCGATGCGCGCGCCGAGGGCTTTGGCGTGGCCAACGCACCGCGGCTGGCGCTGATGGCCTCGCAGGTGTCCGACGCCTTCAATACCAAGAGCCGGGTCGATGCGGCGGTGGTGTGGAACGGCGCGTTCCTGCCCAGTACTGCCGAGTTGAACATCCTGCCACCGATGAAGAAGAAGTAAGTGTTGCCGCGACAGCCGCATCCCGGCGCCAGCGTGAACGCCGCATGACAGCGTTCGTCGACTTCCAGAAGGTCTGGCTGGCCTACAACGACGAGTTGCAGGCCGCCGGCACCTACGCGGTCGAGGACATCAGCCTGTCGGTGGAGCCGGGCGAGTTCATCGCCATCGTCGGGCCCTCGGGCTGCGGCAAGTCGACCTTCATGAAGCTGGCCACCGGCCTGAAGATGCCCAGCCGGGGCACGATCGAGATCGACGGCCAGCCCGTCAAGGGCCCGCTGAAGATCAGCGGCATGTCGTTCCAGGCGCCGAGCCTGCTGCCCTGGCGCACGACGATCGACAACGTGCTGCTGCCGTTGGAGATCGTCGAGCCCTACCGCTCGAACTTCAAGGCCAAACGGGCCGAGTACGAGGCCAAGGCGCGCGACCTGCTCAAGAGCGTCGGTCTGGGCGGCTACGAAGACCAGTTCCCCTGGCAGCTCTCGGGCGGCATGCAGCAGCGCGCCAGCATCTGCCGCGCCCTGGTGCACGAACCCAAGCTGCTGCTGCTGGACGAGCCCTTCGGTGCCCTGGACGCCTTCACGCGCGAGGAACTGTGGTGCGCGCTGCGCGACCTGCACGCGGCACAGAAGTTCAACGTCATCCTGGTCACGCATGACCTGCGCGAGAGCGTGTTCCTGGCCGACACGGTGTACGTGATGAGCAAGAGCCCGGGCCGCTTCGTGGTGCAGCGGCAGATCGACCTGCCGCGCCCGCGCGACCTCGAAGTCACGTACTCGGCGGCGTTTTCCGAGATCGTGCACGAGCTGCGCGGTCACATCGGCGTCCTGCGCAAGAGCGTTGCTACGGCCACGCCATGAAGATCACCAGGAACTTCGAGCGTTGGTCGCCGCTGGCGCTGCTGGCGATCATCCTGCTGCTGTGGCAGGCCATCGTGGTCGGCTTCGGCATCGCCGAATTCATCTTCCCCAGTCCCTGGCAGATTGCCCAGCAGTTCATCGAGTTCCGCGGCCCGCTGCTCGAAGCGGCATGGAAGACCTTCTGGGTCACGATGGTCGGCTTTGGCATCGCCATCGTCGTCGGCGTGATGCTCGGCTTCCTGATCGGCAGCTCGCGCCTGGCCTACACCGCCATCTACCCATTGATGGTGGCGTTCAACGCGGTGCCCAAGGCCGCCATCGTGCCGATCCTGGTGGTCTGGTTCGGCATCGGCCTGGGGCCGGGCATCCTGACGGCGTTCCTGATCTCGTTCTTCCCGATCACGGTCAACATCGCCACCGGCCTGGCCACGCTCGAGCCCGAACTGGAAGACGTGCTGCGCGTGCTCGGCGCCAAGCGCTGGGACGTGCTGGTCAAGGTCGGGCTGCCGCGCTCGATGCCCTACTTCTACGCCTCGCTCAAGGTCGCGATCACGCTGGCCTTCGTCGGCACCGTGCTGGCCGAGATGACCGCCGGCGACTCGGGCATCGGCTACCTGATGCAGAGCGCGGGCTCGCAGCAGCGCATGCCACTGGCCTTCGCCGGCCTGGTGACGATCGGCGCCATGGCGATGGCGATGTACGAGTTGTTCTCGGTACTCGAGAAGCGCACCACCGGTTGGGCGCATCGAGGCTCGCAGGCGGTGTGAACCGCGAGCAGATGCTGCGCCAGCTGCGCCGCGCCAACGGCGTGGCGCAGGCGGCCGTGGCCCGCGGCCGGCATCCCTTTGGGGCGCTGCTGGTGGCTGCCGATGGCGAGACCGTCTTGCTCGAGCAGGGCAATGTCGACACCGTCAATCACGCCGAGGCCGTCCTCGCGCGCCTGGCCGCGCACCGCTTCGATGCCGCGACCCTGTGGGACTGCACGCTGGTGACGACGGTCGAACCCTGCGCCATGTGCGCCGGCACCCAGTACTGGGCCCATATCGGTCGCCTGGTCTACGGCATCAGCGAAGACAGCCTGCTCGAATTCACCGGCAACCACGCCGAGAACCCGACCCTGGCCCTGCCCTGTCGCGAATTGTTCGCGCGCGGGCAGAAGGCGGTGCAGGTGTTCGGGCCGTTCGACGAAGTCCAGACCGAAATCGCCGCACTGCACCGCAGTTTCTGGCATGCGCGTTGACAGCGCGATCGCCGCCATCGCGCCCGATCGGCCCAAGGGTTGGCACGGCCGCCTGGCCTTGCATTACACGCGCGACGGCGCACGCACGATCGCGCACGACCGGCACGAGGGCCCGCTGCGCGTGCTGCAGCGGCTGTATCCGGAGGGTTCCGCCATCTGTCACCATGTGCTGGTGCACCCACCGGGCGGCATCGTCGGCGGCGACGTCCTGCAGATCGAGGCCACGCTCGACGCCGGCACGCATGCGCTGATCACGACGCCCGGCGCGACGCGCTTCTACCGCAGCACCGGCGCCAGGGCCTCGCAACAGGCGACGCTGCGCGTTGCCGACGACGCGCGTCTCGAGTGGCTGCCGCTCGAGACCATCGCCTACCGCGGCTGCATCGGCGAGAACCGCGTGCGGCTCGAACTGGCCACCGACGCCGAAGCGATGGGCTGGGATGTGCTGGCGCTCGGGCTACCCGCGGCGGGCGAGGCCTTCGATGCCGGAGTGTTCACGCAGCATCTCGAGCTGCCCGGCCGCTGGCTCGAACGCGGCCGCATCGATGCCAGCGACACACGGCTGCTCGACTCGCCGCTCGGCTGGGACGGCCAGCGCGTCCTGGGCGTGCTGTGGTTCGCGGCCGGTCGGCCGCTGAGCGCACAACGCCATGAACGCCTGCTGGACGCTGCGCGCCATTGCATCGAAGCCTCGCCGCTGGCGCCCCGCGCAGCGGCTACCAGCCCGCACGAGGGCGTCGTCGTGCTGCGCGTACTTGGCTGCGCGAGTCGAGCCGGCGATGGCGCTGCTGGCCGCCGTGCGCGCTGCCTGGCGCCAGGGCGAATGGTCGCTGTCCGCCATGGCGCCACGCGTCTGGCGCACCTGAATCGAGCGGCCGCTGTAAGACACGGCGCGCCCGCGCGACCATACTGTTCAACACGCCTGTCGCAGCCAACCCAGGACACGCTATGCCGAGCACAGAGTCATTCGATGCCATCGTCGTCGGCGCCGGCCAGGCCGGGCCCGCGCTCGCGGCGCGCTGCGCGAAGGAAGGCCTGCGCACGGCCGTGATCGAGCGCGGCGCCTTCGGCGGCACCTGCGTCAACGTCGGCTGCGTGCCGACCAAGACCCTGGTGGCCAGCGCGCGGGCGATTCACCTGGCGCGGCGTGGTGCCGAGTTCGGCTTCGAGATCGGTCAACTCAGCGTGGACATGGCCCGCGTGAAGGCGCGCAAGGACGCCCTGGTGCGGGCCTCTCGCGAAGGCGTCGAAAAGTGGATGCGCGGGCTCAAGCACGCCGAGGTGATCATCGGCGACGCGCGCTTCACCGGCCCGCGCACGCTGCACGTCGGCGATCGGTCGCTGACGCGCGCCGCGAATCTTCCTCAATGTCGGCGGCCGCGCCGTCGTGCCCGACCTGCCCGGCGTGAACGAGGTCCCGACGCTGGACAACGCCTCGGTGATGGCGCTGGACCAGGTGCCCGAGCACCTGGTGATCGTCGGCGGCAGCTACATCGGCCTGGAGTTCGCGCAGATGATGCGCCGCTTCGGCGCCGCAGGTGACGGTGGTCGAGCGCTCGCCGCAGCTGTTGCCGCGCGAGGACGACGACGTCGCCGACGGCATCCGCGCGATCCTCGAGGCCGAGGGCGTGCGCATCGCGCTGGGCGCCGAATGCCTGTCGCTGTCGCGCCAGGGCGGCCGCATCGCCGTCGGCGCCGAGTGCGCCACCGACATGCCGCCCATCACGGGCAGCCATGTGTTGCTGGCGGTCGGCCGCCGGCCCAACACCGATGGCCTCGGCCTGGACCTGGCGGGCGTGGCGACCGACGAGCGCGGCTACATCGTCGTCGACGAGCAATGCCGCAGCAGCGCCGAGGGCGTGTGGGCGGTGGGCGACTGCAACGGCCGTGGGGCCTTCACACACACCTCATGGAACGACCACGAGATCGTGGTCGCCAACCTGTTCGACAACGACCCGCGCCGCATTTCGGAGCGCACGCCCTGCTACGCCCTGTTCATCGACCCGCCGCTGGGTCGCATCGGCGCCAGCGAACGCGAGGTGCGCGCCAGTGGCCGCCCGACGCTGCGCGCCAAGATGCCGATGCAGCGCGTCGGCCGCGCGCGCGAGGCCGGCGAGACCCAAGGCTTCATGAAGGTGCTGGTCGATGCCGAGAGCCGCCGCCTGCTTGGCGCAGCCATGCTCGGCTACCACGGCGACGAGGTCATCCACGGCTTGCTCGACATGATGGCCGCCGGCCAGCCGGTCGACACCATCGCGCGCACGATGCACATCCACCCGACGGTGTCGGAACTGGTGCCTACGCTGCTGCAGCAGTTGAAGCCGCTGGCGTGAGCGAGACCCCGCGGCCGGGCTGGCCGCCCGCGCCAGGAACGGCCGAGGCTCGTGCGTCGGGCGCTGATGCAGTTCGTCGCAAGGCGCGTGACGGGCGACGCGCGGCCGGGCACGCTGGCGTCTTCGACCACCTTCAGAAGGAGCCCGCATGGCCCTCGCCCGCCGCCCCCTGCTCGCCGCCGCGCTGTTTGCGCTCGCCCTGGCTGCCCAGGCCAGCACCATCGGATCGGGCCAGCCCCGCACCGAGACCCGCGACGCAAGCGGCTTCGCAGCCGTCGCGATGCGCGGCGACATCGACGTGGTCGTGCGCCAAGCCGCCAAGGAAGCGGTCCAGGTCAGCGCCGACGACAACCTGCTGCCGTTGCTCGAGACCGTGGTTGAAAACGGCATGTTGCGGATCGAGTGGAAACGCGGCGAATCGATCCGCACCCGGGCCAAGACCTTGGTGACGGTGGACGTGGTCAAGCTGACGGCGGTCTCGCTCTCCGGCTCGGGCGACCTGCTGGTCGAGCCGTTGAAGACGCCCTCGCTGGCGCTCTCGATCTCGGGCTCATCAGACGCCAAGCTCACCCAGATCGAGACCGGCCAGCTCAAGATCAGCATCTCGGGCTCGGGCGACGTGCTGGCCAGAGGCAAGGCCACGCGACTCGACGTCTCGATTGCCGGCTCGGGCGACGTGCAGGCACGCGAACTGGCCGCCGAGGAGGCCAGTGTCTCGATCGCCGGCTCGGGCGACGCCAAGGTCACCGCGGCCAAGACGCTTGCGGTGTCCATCGCCGGCTCCGGTGACGTCGAGTACGGCGGTGGCGCCCTGCTGGCCAAGGCCCGGGTTGCGGGCAGCGGCGCGATCCGTCAGCGGCCGTAGCTTGCGTCGCGGCGCCCGGCGCGCAACGTCCTTCAGGGCCCGTGGCCTGCGGCGCCGGACCACAGCGACACGAGGCGCCGCGCGCGCTCGCGCAGCGGCTCGGGCGGCGTGCCGGGCGCGTACAAGGACGAGCCGATGCCCGCACCGGTGGCGCCCACGCGCTTGAAGGCCAGCAGGTTGGCCTCGCCGACGCCGCCCACCGCGAACATCGGCGTCGCCGGCGCGAACACCGAGCGCCAGGCCTTCATCACCGGCGGGCCGAGCAGTTCGGCCGGGAACAGCTTCAGCGCATCGGCGCCGGCGGCCAGCGCGGCAAAGCCTTCCGAAGGCGTCGCGACGCCGGGCATCGACAGCAGCCCGCGCGCCTTCGTCTGCCGTACCACGGCGGTGTCGAAGTTCGGCGACAGCACCAGGCCCGCGCCTGCATCGGCGACGCGGTCGACGTCGGCGGCACTCAGCACGGTGCCGGCGCCGATCAGGGCGTTGCTGCCGAACGCGCGCACCAGGCGTTCGATGCTGTCGAAAGGTTGCGGCGAATTCAGTGGCACCTCGATCACGCGGATCCCGCCATCGAACAGCGCATGGCCGATGGCCAGCACTTCGTCGGGCCGCACGCCGCGCAGGATGGCAATCACGCCCGTCAGCATGGTCATTGCCTGCACTCCTCGGGCAGCAAGCCCGCCTGGGTGGCCACGCGCCACTGGCCCCGCGTGGTGGCGTCATCGGGCGCGCGCGCCGTGGCGATGCTGGCCTGCGCCAGCGCCACCTCGTAGCGCCGGCACAGCGCGTCGTCGCCGAGCAGGGTCACGCGCTGCAACTTGCTGCGCCGCGTGGCGCCGCCGATCTCGATGCCGATCAGGATGCCCGAGAGGAAGTCGGGCAGGCCCTCGGGGTCGATGCGGTGCATCAGCCCCGCGGTGCGCGCCGCAAAGATCGCGTGCGTGGCGCTGGCATGTTCGGCCAGGCCCAGGCTGACGCCCTGGGCGAACGCGTCGGGCCGCACGTGGCCGAACTGCATCAGGCGGCCCAGAATGCCATGCTGCGTGAGCAACGCATACAGCTCGCCGGTCATGAAGGTCTGGAAAGCCGAAATATCGCCCGCATCGCCGGCCCACACCCATTTGCTGTGCGTGCCGGGCAGGACGCAGCAGGCGCCCGCCGACAGCGCCGCGCCCCACACCTGGGTTTCCTCGCCGCGCATCACGTCGTCGCGGCCGTCCGCGCCGATGCAACACAGGCCGGGCACGATGTACAGCGTGACCCGCGGTGTCAACTCGATGCGCGTCAGTTGCGCAGCCACTTGCGCCAACGTGGCGAGGCACTCGACATACGGGGCCTCCTGCCAGCCCTGGCGGCTTCCGACCATGCCGCTGGCGATGGCCGGGCAGGCGTGCCGATCGATCCAGTCGCCGCACAGGGCATTCAGCGCCTCGGCAAAACGGCGCTCCGGCACGGCCATCACGCCGACGGCAGCAGCGCGCGACTCGAGCACCACACCGCCGTCACCGAGCAGGCTGGCGCGCAGGTTCGAGGTGCCCCAGTCGAGGGCGATCAATCGGGCCGGGCTCACCGCGCCAGTGTAGGTCGCAAGCCCGGCGGCTCAGATCGACATCTTCTGCCGCACGCCGTCGGCCGCCATGTCCTGGCCGCGCCCGCGCGCGACGACCTCGCCGCGCTCCAGCACCAGGTACTGGTCGGCCAGTTCGGCAGCGAAATCGTAGTACTGCTCGACCAGCACGATCGCCATCGTCTTGCGGTCGGCGAGCATGCGGATCACGCGGCCGATGTCCTTGATGATGCTCGGCTGGATGCCTTCGGTGGGCTCGTCGAGCATCAGCAGTTTCGGGCCAGCGGCCAGGGCGCGAGCGATCGCCAACTGCTGCTGCTGCCCCCCCGACAAGTCACCGCCACGCCGTTGCAGCATCTGCTTCAAGACCGGGAAAAGCTCGAACAACTCGGCCGGGATCGACGTGCCGCCGGGCTTCGTGGCCAGGCCCATGCGCAGGTTGTCCTCGACCGTCAGGCGGCCGAAGATCTCGCGCCCCTGCGGCACATAGCCGACGCCACGGTGCACCCGTTCGTACGAAGTAGCGCGGGTGATGTCCCGGCCGTCGAGCACGACCTTGCCGGACTTCACGGGCACGACACCCATCAGGCTCTTCAGCAACGTCGTCTTGCCGACGCCGTTGCGTCCGAGCACCACCGTGACCTCGCCGAGCCGGGCTTCGAAGTCGACACCACGCAGGATGTGGCTGCCGCCGTAGTACTGATTGAGTTCATTGACGCTGAGCATCGGTGTCCAGTCTCGTCCTTCATGCGGGAGCCCCCTCTCGGAGGGGGCTCGGGGGAGCCATGTATTCCACCGAAGGTGTACCTCGGGCTAGCGCCCGAGGTACACCTCGACGACTTTCTCGTTCGCCTGCACCTCGGCCAGTGGCCCCTCGGCGAGCACGCTGCCTTCGTGCAGCACGGTCACCTTCTTGCGGCCCTGCGTGAGCTGCTCGACGAACTTCATGTCGTGCTCGACGACGACCAGCGAATGCTGGCCCTCGAGCGACAAGAACAACTCGGCCGTGCGTTCAGTCTCTTCGTCGGTCATGCCGGCCACCGGCTCGTCGAGCAGCAGCAGCCTGGGGTCCTGCATCAGCAGCATGCCGATCTCGAGCCACTGCTTCTGGCCGTGGCTCAGCAGCCCCGCCGTGCGCTGCGCCGCGTCCTTCAGGTGGATCCGCGCCAGCACACCGCCGATGAGGTCGAGCTGCGCGCCCGTCAGCCGCGCGAACAGCGACGCGCGCACGCGGCGGTCGGCCTTCAGCGCCAACTCGAGGTTCTCGAACACGCTGAGCTGTTCGTAGACGGTCGGTTTCTGGAACTTGCGGCCGACGCCGATCTGCGCGATCTGCGGCTCGCTCAGGCGCAGCAGGTCGATGTTGGAGCCGAAGAAGGCCTTGCCGCTGTCGGGACGCGTCTTGCCCGTGATGCAGTCCATCATCGTGGTCTTGCCCGCGCCATTGGGGCCGATGATGCAGCGCAGCTCGCCGACGTTGACCGTCAGGCAGAGCGAGTTCAATGCCTTGAAACCGTCGAAGCTGACGCTGAGGTCTTCGAGGTAGAGCGCCACGCCCTGGCCGAAGTAGGGTTCGTCGCCGGCGAAGCCGCGGCCCGACGCGGCGCGCGCCTGGTGCGCGGCTCGAATCTGGGCCCCGGCTTCCATCAGACCCGGCGTCATTCGCGCTCCTTGCGCCGCAGCAGGCCGACCAAGCCCTTGGGCAGGAACAGCGTGACGGCAATGAAGAGGGCCCCGAGAAAGTAGAGCCAGAACTCGGGGAACGCGACCGTGAACCAGCTCTTCGCACCATTGACGAAGAAGGCGCCGACGATCGGACCGATCAGCGTTGCGCGCCCGCCCACCGCGGCCCAGATGGCCATCTCGATGCCGGCCGCGGGGCTCATTTCGCTCGGGTTGATGATGCCCACCTGCGGCACGTACAACGCGCCGGCAACCGCGCACATCACCGCCGACAGGGTCCAGATCGACAGCTTGTAGGCCACCGGGTTGTAGCCGGTGAACATGACCCGCGTTTCGGCATCGCGGATGGCCTGCAGCACGCGGCCGTACTTGCTGTGCACGATCGCGCGCGCCATCACGTAGAAGGCGATCAGCACCAGCCCGGTCAGCACGCACAGTGCCACGCGCAACTGCGCGGTGATCGGGATGCCCAGGATGCGCTTGAAATCGGTGAAGCCGTTGTTGCCGCCGAAGCCTGTCTCGTTGCGGAAGAACAGCAGCATCGCGGCGAAGGTCAGCGCCTGCGTGATGATCGAGAAGTACACGCCCTTGATGCGCGAGCGGAAGGCGAAGTAGCCGAAGACGAAGGCCAGCAGGCCGGGCACCAGCACCACCAGCAGCATCTGGGCGACGAAGCTGTCGCTGAGCGCCCAGTGCCAGGGGAACTCCTTCCAGTTCAGGAAGACCATGAAGTCGGGCATGTCCATGCGGTACTGGCCGTCACGGCCGATCTGGCGCATCAGGTACATGCCCATGCCGTAACCACCAAGCGCGAAGAACAAGCCGTGGCCGAGCGACAGGATGCCGGTGTAGCCCCAGATCAGGTCCATCGCCAGCGCGGCGATCGCATAGCAAAGGATCTTGCCGAGCAGGCTGACGTAGAAGTCGCTCAGGTACAGCGCGCTGGACGGGGGCACGACGAGATTGAGCATGGGCACGCCAATGGCGACGAGCAACACGCACAGGAGTACCGCAGTCCAGCGACCGAAACCAAGCAGGCGCCGTGGATCTGGCTCTGCCGGTCCAGTGGTGACGCCCCCAGGGCCATGCAGTGGCCCCTTCGGGTCCACGGGGGCAGCGCCGGAGGCGCTTCGGAGGGAAGTCATGCCTCAGCGCTCCGGCCCTTGAGCGCGAAGATGCCCTGCGGCCGCTTCTGGATGAAGATGACGATGAAGACCAGCACCATGATCTTGGCCAGCACCGCGCCTGACCAGCCTTCGAGCACCTTGTTCAGCACGCCCAGGCCCAGCGCGGCGTACACGGTGCCGGCGAGCTGGCCGACGCCGCCGAGCACCACCACCATGAACGAGTCGACGATGTAGCCCTGCCCCAGGTCGGGTCCCACATTGCCGACCTGCGACAGCGCGCAGCCGGCCAGCCCGGCGATGCCCGAGCCGAGCGCGAAGGCGTAGGTGTCGACGCGCGCGGTGTTCACGCCCATGCAGGCCGCCATGCGGCGGTTCTGCGTCACGCCGCGCACGAACAGGCCCAGGCGCGTGCGCGCGATCAGCGTCGCCACGCCGGCCAGCACCAGCACCGCGAAGACGACGATCGCGATGCGGTTGAACGGCAGCGTCAGGTTGCTCATCACGTCCACGCCGCCCGAGAGCCACGCCGGGTTCTCGACCGGCACGTTCTGCGCGCCGAAGATCGAGCGCACCGCCTGCTGCAGCATCAGGCTGATGCCCCAGGTGGCCAGCAGCGTCTCCAGCGGCCGGCCGTAGAGCCAGCGGATCACGCTGCGCTCGAGCACCGCGCCGACCAGGGCCGCGGCCAGGAACGAGACCGGAATCGCGACCAGCACGTAGGAGTCGAAGGCGCCGGGCAGGTAGGCGCGGAACAGGTTCTGCACCACGTAGGTCGCATAGGCGCCGATCATCATCAGCTCGCCGTGCGCCATGTTGATGACGCCCATCAGGCCGTAGGTGATGGCCAGGCCCAGCGCCACCAGCAGCAGGATCGAGCCCAGGCTGATGCCGGTGAACAGCATCACGCCGAGGCGCTCGCCCCAGGCCAGGCGGCCTTCGATGGCCTTCAGCGCCACGCCGATCGCGGCGCGCACGTCGGCCTCGGTTTCGACCTTCTGCCGGTCGAGCAGCAGGGTCTTCGTGGCCGGCGTGCCGCTCGCGCCGAGCGCCGTGGCGGCGCGCAGGCGCTTGGCCTTGTCGCTGCTGCCCAGCAGCATGGCCGATCGCACATGCTCGAGCGAGCGCCTTGATCGCCGACACGGTCTCGGCTCGCCAGCGCCTTTTCGATCAACGGCAGTTTGGCCTCGTCGGGCTCGCCCTGCAGCGTCTTGACCGCCTCGGCACGCACCTGCGGTGTCGGCCGAGAACAGCTTGATCGACGCCAGCGCGGTGTCGAGCTCGCCGCGCATCTGGTTGTTGTTGATCACGTCCTCGGCCGCTCTCGGGCACGGGCCAGCTTCGGCGCCGCTGACCGGGTCGAAGCCCTTGCCGTCCTTGATCACGAAGACGGCGGTGTCGGTGAACTTGACGGCGTCGTCGGCGACGGCCTGGATCAATGCGACGGTCTTTCGTCGGCATCGTTCAGCAACTGCGTTCAGCGCCGCGATGCGGGTCTCGGCATCTCCGGCCACGAGCGAGCGCGCCTGCGGCGTCGTCAATGCGTGGGCCGGCCCGCCAAGAGCAGAGCCGACATCAGCATCAGGAGCCAGCGCAACGGCAGGGGAACGGACATGGGCGTGGGACGCGCCGGCCGCGTGGCCGCGCATTCAGAGTGATCAGTCAGGCGGGCACGCCGCCCGCAGAGGCCACCCCCTGCTCCGGAGAGCGGGCAGGGGGCGCCATGGCGACGGCTTACTTGGCCGCGGCAATCATCTCGGGCTCGTCCTTCTTGCCCTTGTTCTCGGGAATGAACGGGCTCCACGGCTGGGCCTTGACCGGGCCGGGCGTCTTCCAGACCACGTTGAACTGGCCGTCGGCCTTGATCTCGCCGATGAACACCGACTTGTGCAGGTGGTGGTTCTTCTCGTCCATCTTCGAGGTGATGCCGCTCGGTGCGGTGAAGGTCTGGCCGGCCATCGCCGCGATCACCTTGTCGGTGTCGGTGCTGCCGGCCTTCTTCACCGCCTGCTTCCACATGTTGATGCCGATGTAGGTGGCTTCCATCGGGTCGTTGGTCAGCGGCTTGTCCTTGTGGCCGGCGATGCCCTTGGCCTTGGCGTAGTCGCTCCACTTCTTGATGAAGTCGGTGTTGGCCGGGGTCTTGATCGACTGGAAGTAGTTCCACGCGGCCAGGTGGCCGACCAGCGGCTTGGTGTCGACGCCGCGCAGCTCTTCCTCACCGACCGAGAAGGCCACCACCGGCACGTCCTTGGCCTTCAGGCCGGCGTTGCCGAGTTCCTTGTAGAACGGCACGTTGGAGTCGCCGTTGATGGTCGAGACCACCGCGGTCTTGCCGCCGGCCGCAGAACTTCTTGATGTCGGCGACGATGGTCTGGTAGTCGCTGTGGCCGAACGGCGTGTACTTCTCGTCGATGTCCGCGTCCTTCACGCCCTTGCTCTTCAGGAAGGCGCGCAGGATCTTGTTGGTGGTGCGCGGGTACACGTAGTCGGTGCCGAGCAGCACCCAGCGCTTGGCGCCGCCGCCGTCCTTGCTCATCAGGTACTCGACCGCGGGAATGGCCTGCTGGTTCGGCGCCGCGCCGGTGTAGAACACGTTCTTGCGACAGCTCTTCGCCTTCGTACTGCACCGGGTAGAACAGCAGGCTGTTCATCTCCTCGAACACCGGCAGCACCGACTTGCGCGACACGCTGGTCCAGCAGCCGAAGGTGACCGCCACCTTGTCCTGCGAGATCAGCTGCTTGGCCTTCTCGGCGAACAGCGGCCAGTTCGACGCCGGGTCGACGACCACCGGCTCGAGCTTCTTGCCGAGCAGGCCGCCCTTGGCATTGATCTCGTCGATCGCCATCAGCACGGTGTCCTTCAGCACCGTCTCGGAGATCGCCATCGTGCCCGACAGCGAATGCAGCACGCCGACCTTGATGGTGCTTTGTGCGAGCACCGGCGTGGCAACGCCGGCGGCGATGAGGGCGGCGGCCAGCAGCTTGAGGCCGGCGCGGCGGGGAATTGAGTTCATAGCTTCTCGCTCCTGTTGGTGGATGGATCTGAATGCCCAACGTGACGATTGCAACGAACGTGCCAGCGTTGCAGCCCGAGGGGCGCACCATCGCGTTGCACGCGGGGCGCCGCACCACAGGGCACGGGGATTGCTAACGATTGGGTAGTGGTGAATCAGGCTTAAGCTGCGCACCACGAGCCACACATCCCCAGGAGTCGCCGGATGGAGCTGACCCCGCGCGAGAAGGACAAGCTGCTGATCTTCACCGCCGCTCTGCTGGCCGAGCGGCGCCGCGCACGTGGCCTCAAGCTCAACTACCCCGAGGCAGTGGCACTGATCAGCGCGGCCATCATGGAAGGCGCGCGCGACGGCAAGACCGTGGCCGCACTGATGAGCGACGGCAAGACGGTGCTGGCGCGCACCGACGTGATGGACGGCGTGGCCGACATGATTCCCGAGATCCAGGTCGAGGCCACCTTCCCCGACGGCACCAAGCTGGTGACCGTGCACCAACCCATTGCATGAGGAGACACCGAATGTTCAGAAGCGCATCGATTGCGTGCGTGGCGATTTACGCTGGAATGGCGATCGCGCACGACGGCCACGGCTTCAGCGGCACCCACTTGCACGCCAGCGACTTGTTCGGTTTCACGGTGCTGGCACTGGCGATCGGCGGCCTGGCGTGGTGGCGCAGCCGCAAGTGATGCGAGCCTGGCCATGATCCCCGGTGAACTCTTCGCCGCCGGCCCCGACATCGAGATCAACGTCGGCCGGCGCACGCTCACGCTGGTGGTCGAGAACACCGGCGACCGGCCGATCCAGGTCGGCTCGCACTACCACTTCGCCGAGACCAACGCCGCGCTGCGCTTCGACCGCGCCGCGGCGCGCGGCATGCGGCTGAACATCGCCTCGGGCACCGCGGTGCGCTTCGAGCCGGGCCAGCAGCGCACCGTCGAGCTGGTCGATTACGCCGGCGAGCGCCTCGTCTATGGCTTCCGTGGCGACGTGATGGGAGCCCTGTGATGGCGAGCATCGGCCGCCGCGCCTACGCCGAGATGTTCGGCCCCACCACCGGCGACCGCGTGCGCCTGGCCGACACCGAACTCGTCATCGAGGTCGAGCGCGACCTCACCGTCTACGGCGAGGAGGTCAAGTTCGGCGGCGGCAAGACGATCCGCGACGGCATGGGCCAGTCGCAGCGCATCAACGGCCCGCGACCGCAGGACGCCTGTGACTGCGTCATCACCAACGCGCTGATCCTCGACCACTGGGGCATCGTCAAGGCCGACATCGGCATCAAGGGCCAGCGCATCGCGGCCATCGGCAAGGCCGGCAACCCCGACGTGATGTCGGGCGTGGACATCGTCATCGGCCCGGGCACCGAGATCATCGCCGCCGAAGGCCTGATCGTCACCGCCGGCACGGTCGACAGCCACATCCACTTCATCTGCCCGCAGCAGATCGAGGAGGCCCTGATGTCGGGCACAACGACCATGCTCGGCGGCGGCACCGGCCCGGCCACCGGCACCTTCGCCACCACCTGCACGCCGGGGCCCGAGAACATCGCACAGATGCTGCGCGCGGCCGACGCCTTCCCGATGAACCTGGGCTTCATGGGCAAGGGCAACGCCAGCCGGCCCGAGGCACTGCGCCAGCAGGTGCAGGCCGGCGCGCTGGGCCTGAAGCTGCACGAAGACTGGGGCACCACGCCGGCGGCGATCGACTGCTGCCTGGGGGTGGCCGAAGAGACCGACGTGCAGGTGGCGATCCACACCGACACGCTGAACGAGAGCGGCTTCGTCGAGGACACCATCGCCGCGTTCAAGGGCCGCACGATCCACAGCTTCCACACCGAGGGCGCCGGCGGCGGCCATGCGCCCGACATCATGCGCGTGGTCGGCGAGGCCAACGTGCTGCCCTCCTCCACCAACCCGACCCGGCCCTACACCGTCAACACGCTCGACGAACACCTGGACATGCTGATGGTCTGCCACCACCTCGACGCGGGCATCGCCGAGGACCTGGCCTTTGCCGAGAGCCGCATCCGGCGCGAGACGATTGCCGCCGAAGACATCCTGCACGACCTCGGTGCGATCAGCATGTTCAGCAGCGACAGCCAGGCCATGGGCCGTGTCGGCGAGGTCACGCTGCGCTGCTGGCAGACGGCGCACAAGATGAAGACCCAGCGCGGCGCGCTGCCTGGCGACGGGGCGCGAGAACGACAACTTCCGCGCCAAGCGCTACATCGCCAAGCTGACGATCAACCCGGCGCTCGCGCAAGGCATCGCGCACGAGGTCGGTAGCATCGAGCCCGGCAAATGGGCCGACGTGGTGTTCTGGCGCCCGGCCTTCTTCGGCGTCAAGCCCAGCCTGGTTATGAAGGGCGGCTTCATCGCCGCGGCCGCGATGGGCGACGCCAACGCCAGCATCCCGACGCCGCAGCCGGTGCATTACCGCCCGATGTTCGGCAGTTATGGCGGCGCGCAAACGCGTACATCCCTGACCTTCGTCAGCCAGGCCGCGCTGGCCTCGGGCGCGGCCGCCGGCTACGGTCTGCAAAAGACGCTGGCCGCGGTGAAGGCCTGCCGCAGCGTGAAGAAGACCGACATGGTCCACAACGACTATCTGCCGGTGATGCAGATCGATGCACAGACCTACGAGGTGCGCGCCGACGGCCAGTTGCTGACCTGCGAGCCGGCGAGCGTGCTGCCGATGGCACAGCGCTACTTTCTCTTCTGACGGGTCCGACGGCGCGACACAGTGCCGGTAGCTCGGGCCTTCGCTGCGACCTGAACGGCCCCACCTGGCGAGCGCATCGCCGGGTCAGCGGTCGTGCGGCGCAATGCGGGCGATGGTCTCGCGTAGCCAGCGCTGCGCGGCGTCGCGCTCGTGCCGGCGGTGCCACAACAGGCCGATCTCCACCCGCGGCATGTCAAACGGCAGCGCCGTGACGTGCAGCGCGTGCGCCGTGTCGCTGGCCTCGACGAAGCGTCGCGGCAGTACCGAGAGCAGATCGGATTGACGCAGCACCTGCACCGCCGCGGCGTGCTGATTGATGACCAGCGCGACGCGACGCTTGCGGCCGAGCCGCGTCAGCATCTCGTCGACGAAGCCGTGTGGCCGGCCGGCAAAGCTGACGCGCGCGTGCCCGGCGGCGCAGTAGGCGTCGAGTGTCAGCGGCTGCTGCGCCGCGAGCGGATGGTCGCGCCGCATGGCGCAGACGTAGTCGCAGTCGTAGAGAGCGTCGAGCACGGTCTCGCCGTCGCCGAGCGACGCGGCAAAGGCGCGCGCCACGTCGGGAAAGAAACCGATGGCCGCGTCGGCGCCGCCGCGCTCGAGCAGCGCGCGCGGGTCGCGAGTGGTCAGCGGCACGACCTGCAACGACACGCTGGCGTGCGTCTGTTCGAACGAAGCCAGCAGCCGCGGCAGGATCACCGCCGCCGTCGCATCGGTCATCGCCAGCGTGAAGCGGCGTGCGTCGCGCGCCGGATCGAAATCCTGCGGGTCCAGGAGATCGCGCAATCCGACCAGCGCGTCCCGGATGGCCGGCCACAGCGCGACCGCTTGCGGCGTCGGCTTCACGCCGGTCGAGCCGGGCACAAACAATTCTTCGCCGATCGCCTCGCGCAGCCGGCGCAACGCGTTGCTCACGGCCGGCTGCGTCATCGCCAGGCGCTCGGCCGAGCGGGTGACATTGCGCTCCACCATGACCACGTCGAAGACACGCAGCAGGTTCAGATCCAGGGTGCGGAAGTTCATGGGGGCGCCATAGAGGGGGAGAGGCCGGAGCCCAACGTGATTTCTTGCACTGCGTATTCGCGGGCGTGATGCCCGGGTTTCGAGTGGGAATTTCACAAGGTTAAGGGAAAACCCCAATCTCACGTGCATGGGTCAATCCGACCCGCCACGTGAGAGGGTCAAGCCCATGTCCACGCAATCGATCCATCTGAATCCATCGGCACCCTGCCGTCGACCCACGACCACGGTCTGGCGACGTGTGGGAAGCGCGATCTGGCGCGCGCTAGAGGAGAGCGGCCGCCGCCGCGCTACGCGCGAACTGCTGGACTTGGCGCAGCGTGTCGAGCTGCACGACCCGGCATTGGCAAGGCAGCTTCGCATCGCCAGCCATTTCGACTCCATGACCTGAGGGCCGCCACGATGGACACCGCCACCACGATCTCCGCGCTCGCCCCCGGCGTCGCGATCCTCAGAACCATGCTCCGGACCTGGCGCCGTCGTCCGCAGGCGACGCCATCGAGCCTGGCCCAGGACATCGCGGCGGTACGCGCGCTGGCCGACAACCACCGGCACTCGGATCCCGGATTTGCCGCTGACCTCGACGCGGCGGCGGCGCGCCACGAAGTGCAGGGGGAAGCTCGATAATTCGCCGATGCTGCATGTCAACAAGCGAATCGCCCAGGCCCGCGGCGTGGCATCCGTGCTGCTCAAGCGGGCCGCCAGCATCGAACTCGATTGGGATACGCGCTGCAAGAGCCGATTCGACGTCACCGACAGTGGCGGCCGCCGCCTCGGCATCTTCTTGCCGCGCGGCCAGGTGTTGCGCGGTGGCGATGTGCTGGTGGCCGAGGATGGCTCGCTGGTGCGCGTGGTGGCCGCGCCGCAGCCGGTGTTGCGCGTCATGGCCTGCGCCGAACACGGCACACCGCTGGACCTGCCGCGCGCGGCCTACCACCTCGGCAACCGCCATGTGGCGCTCGAGGTCCGGGCCGATCACCTGCAGCTCGAGCCCGACCCGGTGCTGGCCGGCATGTTGCGCTCGATGCACCTGACCGTGACCGAAGTGAGTGCGCCATTCGAACCCGAAGGCGGCGCCTATGCCGCGCACGCCCAGGGTCATGCGCATGGCCGACCACGACCGCGGTCACGAGCACGGATGAGCCCGGCCCCTCAGTCGCTGCTGCAACTGCTGTGGTTGGCCTCGCCGGCATTGCCGGTGGGCGGCTTCAGCTACTCGGAGGGCCTGGAAGCGGCCATCGAGTCCGGCGCCGTGCGCGATGAGGACAGCGCGCAGGCCTGGCTGGTCGATCAGTTGCTGCTCGCGCTCGGCCGCAGCGAGCTGCCGCTGCTGGCGCAGGCGATCGCAGCCTGGACCGCACACGACATGGCACGCATCACTGCGCTCAACGACTGGGCCTTGGCCACACGGGAAACGAGCGAATTGCGCCGTCAGAGCGAGCAGATGGGCCGCTCGATGCGCGACTGGTTGCGCCAGCGCGAGCCCGACAGCGCCCGCGTGGGCGCGCTGGCCCGCCTCGCCCCTGCGCCTGCCTGGCCGATCGCCTTCGCGCTGGCTGCGGCGACCAGCGGCGCCGCGGCGCGAGACGCGCTGCTCGCTTTCGGCTTCGGTTGGGCCGAGAACATGGTGCAGGCCGCCCTGAAGGCCATGTCGCTCGGGCAGAGTGGTGGTCAGCGCATCCTCGGCACCCTGGCCGCGGCGCTGCCGCCGGTCGTCGAGGCGGCACTTTTGCTGGCCGACGACGAGCGGCAGGCCTTCACACCGATGCTCGCGATCCTGTCGTCGCAGCACGAAACCCAGTACTCGAGGCTCTTTAGATCATGACCACCCCGCTGCATCACATCCAAGGCCGCACCAAGAAACTGCCCCCGCTGCGCGTGGGCGTGGGCGGCCCGGTCGGCTCGGGCAAGACCACGCTGGTGGAAAAACTCTGCAAGGCGATGCGCGAACGCTGGGATCTGGTGGTCGTGACCAACGACATCTACACCAAGGAAGACCAGCGTCTGCTGACCGTGGCCGGTGCGCTGGAGCCCGATCGCATCATGGGCGTCGAAACAGGCGGCTGCCCGCACACCGCGATCCGCGAAGACGCCAGCATCAACCTCGAAGCCGTCGACCGTATGCTCGACCGGTTCCCCAACGCCGACATCGTCTTCATCGAGTCCGGCGGTGACAACCTGGCCGCCACCTTCAGCCCGGAGCTGTCGGACCTGACGATCTATGTCATCGACGTCGCCGGCGGCGAGAAGATTCCGCGCAAGGGTGGCCCCGGCATCACCAAGAGCGACCTGCTCGTGATCAACAAGACCGACCTGGCGCCGCATGTCGGCGCCGATCTGGCGGTGATGGAAGCTGACACGCAGCGCATGCGCCCCCTGCACGCCAGCGCACGGCCATACGTGATGACCAACCTGCGCACGAGCCAGGGCCTGGCCGAAGTCGTGCGCACCATCGAAACACGCGGACTACTGAGCGCCTAGACGCTGCAGGCAGGCGCTCCCGGGGCGAACCGCGCCTGCGCGGTATTCTTCCGCTCCATGTACGCGTCCTTCTTCGGCCTCAAGCACGAGCCGTTCTCGATCGCGCCCGATCCGCGCTACCTCTTCATGAGCGAGCGGCATCGCGAGGCGCTGGCGCACCTGCTGTACGGCGTCAAGGGCGCGGGCGGCGGCTTCGTGCTGCTGACCGGCGAGATCGGCGCGGGCAAGACCACCGTGTGCCGCTGCCTGCTGGAGCAGATCCCCAAGCGCTGCAACGTGGCCTACATCTTCAACCCCAAGCTGACGGCGCTGGAGTTGCTGAAGACGGTGTGCGACGAGTTCCACGTGCCCTACCACCACGACGGCGCGGGCGCGCCCACGGTCAAGGACTATCTCGATCCGTTGAACGAGTTCCTGCTCAAGACGCATGCGATCGGCCTGAACAACGTGCTGATCATCGACGAGGCACAGAACCTCGCGACGGGCGTGCTCGAGCAGCTGCGCCTGCTGACCAACCTCGAGACCAACCAGCGCAAGCTGCTGCAGATCGTGCTCATCGGCCAGCCCGAGTTGCGCACGATGCTGGCGCGCCCCGAACTCGAACAGCTGGCGCAGCGCGTGATCGCGCGCTACCACCTCGGCGCGCTGACCGAGGCCGAGACCGCGAAGTACCTGCGCCACCGGCTGGGCGTCGCGGGACTGGCCACCGCCAATCCGTTCTCCAAGGCGGCGATGCGCCGTATCCATGTGCATTCGCGCGGCGTGCCGCGGCGCATCAACCTGCTGGCCGACCGCGCGCTGCTGGGCGCCTATGCCGATGGTGTGGCGCGGGTCGATCAGCGAATCGTCGATCAGGCCGCCGCCGAAGTCTTCGGCCCCGATCGCCGCCTGCAGGCGCTGCGCCGGCTGGTGCCCTGGGGCCTGGGCGCGCTGGCCGGCGCGGCGCTGGCCGCAGGCACCGCGCTCTGGTTGACGCACGAACCGGCACCCGGTCTGCCCGCGACCGCCGCAGCGCCGGCGTCGATGCTCGCCGCGTCGTCCGCGCCGGTCGACGTGTCGGCGCTGACACAAGGCGCTGCATCCGCGCCGATCGAGACCGCCGCCGCGCCGGCTTCGGCCCCGCCTGCCGCCAGCGTCGCGCCGCTGTTTCTCACTGCCGCCACCGTGACGCGCGCGTTCGCGAAACCGTTGCGCAGCGAAGTCGAGGCCTGGCGCGAGCTGGCGCCACTGTGGGCCGACGGCGGGCCCGACGCCAACGCAGCCGACCCGTGCACGCCGGCGCCGCCATCGACGTGGCAATGCGTCAAGGTCGGCGCGGCGGGGCTGCCGCTGATCCGCCAGCTCAATCGGCCCGGCATCGTAACCCTGCTCGACGAGGCCGGGCGGCCGCTGCATGCGCTGCTGGTGGCCATCGACGAGCGCAGCGCGACGCTGCGCATGGGCGCCCAGGATGTGGTCGTGTCGCTGGTCGCGCTGGCCCACCTGTGGCGTGGGGACTTTGCCACCTACTGGCAGGCACCGGCGGGCTACCAGCGTCCGATCGGCGCCGGCGACACCGGGGCATTGGTCGATCAGTTGGCCGGGCAGCTCGCCGCCGTCCGCGGCGAGCCGGTGCCCACCGGCGCGCAGCGCGTCGACGCGGCCATGAAGACGCGCCTGCAGGCCTTCCAGCTCGCCCAGGGCCTCAAACCCGACGGCCTGGCCGGGCCGACGACCTATATGCAGCTGACGCGCGCCACGGCGGCCCCGGGCACCAACCACGAGCCGAGGCTCACGGGCGGGCGTTGATGTCTTACATCCTGGATGCGCTGAAGAAGGCCGACGCCGACCGCGAGCGCGATGCCGCGGCGGTACCCGACCTGCACGCCCAGATCGACGCCGCGCGCGGTGCACTGGCTGCGGCACGACCGTCGCGGGCCTGGCTGGTCGCGCTCGGAGTCGGCGCTCTCGTGCTGGCCGGGCTGGCCTGGCGCTGGTTCGACGCCTCAACGGCCGACGTCCCGCCGCCGCCAGCGGCGCAGGTGCCGGCACCGGCGGCGACACCAGCGCCAGCGACCGTGCAAGACCCGCCCGCGCCGCCGCCTGCCGTGACGTCGGCCGCGCCTGTCGTCGCCGCTGATCCCGCGCCGATCCCTTCGCTGGCCGCCACGACGCCACCGCCACGCCGGCCGGCACGCGAAGCAGCGGCTGCGCCAGCCGTGGCCGCCGAGACGCCGCCGCGCGCGGTGCCGGGCCAGCCCGCGCTGCCGGCCGCCCCAGTCGCCGACTCGAAGGTCTACAGCCTGGCCGAGTTGCCGCCCGACGTTCGCAGCCGCCTGCCGGCGTTGACCGTCGGCGGTTCGATGTACTCGCCCAACGCGCGCAGCCGCATGGTGATCCTCAACGGCCAGGTCTTCCGCGAGGGCGACAAGCCGGTCGATGGCCTGAGCGTCGAGAAGATCGGCCTGAAGTCGACCGTGATGGCATTCCGCGGCGTACGCTTCGAGCTCAAGCATTGAATCGTGGCGGCGGCGCCTGCTGGCAGCATGGTCCAGGCGGCAACGCGGCCGGCGAGCCTGGGAGCGCGCAGCCTCAGCTGCTCAGCAGCTGGCGGTACAGCTCGAGGTAGCGCGACGCCGCGCTGTCCCAGCCAAAACGCTGGGCCATGGCGCGGCGGCGCACGGTGCGCCAATCGCGCGGGCGCGCCCACAGCGCGAAGGCGCGGCGCAGGGCGCGCGTGCAGGTCGGCGCCGTCGAAGCGCTCGAACAGGAATCCGGTGGCCAGCTCGTCGGCCATGTCCTCGAGCGTGCAGTCGACCACCGTGTCGGCCAGGCCGCCGGTGCGGTGCGCCAGTGGCAGGCTGCCGTATTTCAGCGCATACAGCTGCGTCAGGCCGCAGGGCTCGTAGCGCGAGGGCACCAGCGTCACGTCGCTGGCGGCAAAGATGCGGTGCGACAGCGCCTCGTCATAGCCCTGGCGCAGTGCCACCTGCTGCGGGTGGGCCTGGGCGGCGCGCTTGAACACCGATTCAAGGTCCGCGTCGCCGCTGCCGAGCACGACCAGCTGGCCGCCGCGCTCGATGATCTGCGGCAACACCTCGGCCACGAGGTGCAGGCCCTTCTGCTCGGTCAGGCGGCTGACGACCGTGAACAGCGGGGAATTGCCCTGCACGGCCAGACCGCATTCGCGCTGCAGCGCCATCCTGCAGTGGGCCTTGCCCGTCATGCCTTCGGCGCTGAAGCGGCGTGCCAGCGCCATGTCCTGGGCGGGGTCCCAGACGGACTCGTCGACGCCATTGAGAATCCCCGACAGCACCGCACTGCGCTCGCGCAACAGACCGTCGAGTCCGCAGCCGAGCGCCGCATCCTGGATTTCCTGCGCGTAGCCCGGGCTGACCGTGGTGACGCGATCGGCATAGAAGATGCCAGCCTTCATGAACGCGACCTGGCCATGGAACTCGACGCCATGCAAGGTGTAGGCCTGCGCCGGCAATCCCAGTTCGCCGAAGTGCGTCGACGCGAACAGGCCTTGATACGCCAGGTTGTGGATCGTGAAGACGCTGGCGGCCTGGCTCGCGCCCGTGGCTCGCGCAAATGCCAGGTAGGCCGGCGCAAGCCCGGCATGCCAGTCGTGTCCATGCACGATCTGCGGCAGCCAGCCCGGATCGAGCCCCTCGGCCAGGTGCGCCGCCGCCAGCCCCAGCAGAGCGAAGCGCCGGTGGTTGTCGGCATAGGGCGCGCCGCTGGCGTCGCCGTAGGGATCACCGGGCCGCGCGTAAAGCGCGTCCTGGTGCAGCAGGTAGGCCTGCACGCCTTGCAGCGACTTGGCCTTGAAGCGCCCCGTCAGCAAGCGCGCCGGCGCGCCGCCCCAGGGCGCCGCCACCTGACCCACCTCGCGCGCGTCGGTCAGCGCAGCCTCGATCGTCGGGAAGGCCGGCAACAGCACGCGCGCGTCGACGCCGGCCCGGGCCTGCGCGGCCGGCAGCGCACCGAGCACATCGGCCAGTCCGCCGGTCTTGAGCAGAGGGAAGATTTCTGCGCCGACATGCAGCGCGCGCAATGCGGGCGCCTTGCGGCGCGACGGATCGCCCTGGATCACAAGCGAGCCAGCATGTCGCGCGTGATCAGCACGACACCCTCGTCGGTGCGCTCGAAGCGCGCCGCGTCATGGGCCGCGTCTTCGCCAACGACAAGCCCTTCCGGCAGCGTGCAGCCGCGATCGATCACGACCTTGCGCAAGCGGCAATTGCGCTCGATCGTCACGGCGGGCAGCACCACGGCCTGGTCGATGGTGCAGAAGGAGTCGACGCGCACGTTGGAGAAGAAGACCGAGTTGGCCACATGCGAGCCGCTGATGATGCAGCCGCCCGATACCAGCGTGTTGACCGTCATGCCGTGCGAGCCGTTGCGGTCGGGTATGAACTTGGCCGGCGGCAGCTGGCGCTGGTAGGTCCAGATCGGCCAGTCGGTGTCGTAGATGTCGAGCTCGGGGTTGATCGTGGCCAAGTCGAGGTTGGCCGACCAGAAAGCGTCGATCGTGCCGACATCGCGCCAATAGGGTGGCGCGCCGTTGGGATTGGCAATGCAGCTCATCCCGAACGGGTGCGCCAGCGCCCGGCCATCGGCGACCACGCGCGGGATCACGTCCTTGCCGAAGTCATGCTTGGAGTTCGGGTCGGCCACATCCTGTTCGAGCAACTTGTAGAGGTACTCGGCGTCGAAGACGTAGATACCCATGCTGGCCAATGCCACGTTGGGGTTGCCCGGCATCGGCGGCGGGTCGGCAGGCTTCTCGACCCACTCGACGATCTTGCGCTGCTCATCGACCGCCAGCACGCCGAACGCGCTGGCTTCCATCCGCGGCACTTCGATGCAACCAACGGTGCAACCGCTGCCGTGCATCACATGGTCTTCGAGCATCAGCGAGTAGTCCATCTTGTAGACATGGTCGCCGGCCAGCACGACGATGTACTCGGGCCTGGACGACCGGATGATGTCCAGGTTCTGGAACACGGCGTCGGCCGTGCCGCGGTACCAATGCTCCTCGTCCACCCGCTGCTGCGCGGGCATCAAGTCGACGGTCTCGTTCAGCTCGGCGCGCAGGAAGCTCCAGCCGCGCTGGATATGCCGCAGCAGCGAGTGGCTCTTGTACTGGGTGACGACGCCGATGCGTCGGATGCCCGAGTTGACGCAGTTGGACAGAGCGAAATCGATGATGCGGAACTTGCCGCCGAAGTAGACCGCCGGCTTGGCGCGCTTGTCGGTCAACTGCTTGAGTCGCGAGCCGCGGCCGCCGGCCAGGACCAATGCCACCGCGCGGCGTACCAGCTGGTGCGGTTGCATTCCGGTAGAAGGTTTGACGGTCTTCATCGAGGGCTCCTTGACCGGTGGTTGGCCTTCGGACATTCTGCGGCAAGCGTGACCGGCCGCGTGAACGGGACGCCCGCGAACGTCATTCTTCGGCGCGCGCCATCACTTCGCCCATCCGGATCGCCGCGCCCGGCGCCCACGCCGGATTGAAGTGCAGCGGCCCCGGGGGAAAGAGCAGCACCACGGTCGAGCCCAGCAGGAAGCGGCCCATCTCCTCGCCCTTGGCGAGGCGCACTTCGCGGCCGTCGTAGCGCCATTCACGCAACTGGCCGGGTCGCGGCGGGTTGACGACACCATGCCAGACGGTGGCCATGCTGCCGACGATGGTGGCCCCGACGAGCACCAGGGCCCAGGGCCCGTGCTCGCCGTCGAACAGGCAGACCACGCGCTCGTTGCGCGCAAACAGGCCCGGCACGCCGCGCGCCGTGCTCGGGTTGACCGAGAACAGGTCGCCCGGCACATGGATCATTCGCGTCAGGCGGCCCGCGCAGGGCATGTGGATGCGGTGGTAGTCCTTCGGGCTCAGGTACAGCGTGGCGAAGTGGCCGCCATGGAACGGCACAGCCAGGGAAGCGTCGCCGCCGAGCAGGGTGGTGGCGCTGAATTCATGGCCCTTGGCCTGGAAGATCTGCTCGCCCGCGATGGCGCCGAACTGGCTGATCGCGCCGTCGACGGGGCAGATCAAGCGGCTGTCGGCCAGCGGCCTGGCGCCCGCTTCGAGCGCGCGGGTGAAGAAATCGTTGAAGCTGGCGTACTGCGCGATGTCGGGCTCGGCCGCCTCGGCCATGTTGACACCGTAGCGGCCGACGAACCAGCGAACGACGGCTCGCGTCACCGCGCCGCCCTGCCACCGCGCGAACGCGCCCGCCAGCGCGGTCAGCGCCTGCTTCGGTATCAGGTACTGCAGCGCAACGGTCAGGCGTTCGCGGATCGGAGTGTCCTGCGCAGAATCCTGCATCAAGGCGTCAACCGATCACCGCATGGGCGAAAGTTCGCGCAGGGCCTTGATGGCGCCATGGCCGATCGCGGCGCCGAAGCGCTTGGCCAGACGTTCGGCAACGTTGTCGCGCGGCGTGTAGTCGATGACTTCCTCGGCCTTCACGACTTCACGGGCCACGTAGTCGAGATTGCCGAACTTGTCGGCCAGGCCCTGTCGAACCGCCTCTTCGCCATTCCAGAACAGGCCGGAGAAGGTCTCCGGCGTTTCCTTCAGACGCTTGCCGCGCCCGTCCTGCACGACCTTGATGAACTGCTGGTGAATCTGCTCGAGCATGGCCTGTGCATAGGCCGTCTGCTTCTCATTCTGCGGCGAAAACGGATCGAGCATGCCCTTGTTGGAGCCCGCCGCGAGCAGGCGGCGCTCGACGCCGAGCTTTTCCATCGTGCCGGTGAAACCGAATCCGTCCATCAGCACGCCGATCGAGCCGACCAGGCTGGCCTTGTCGACGTAGATCTCGTCGGCCGCGACGGCGATGTAATAGGCGCCCGAGGCACAGATCTCCTCGACCACGGCGTAGACCTTCTTCTTGTGCTGGGCCTTCAGGCGGCGGATCTCGTCATTGATGATGCCGGCCTGCACCGGGCTGCCGCCCGGCGAGTTGATGCGCAGCACGACTGCCTGCGCGCCCTTGTCCTCGAAGGCCGACTTCAGCGCGGCGACCAGGCCGTCGGCACTGGCATCGCCGTCAGCAGCGATCTCGCCACGCACTTCGACCAGGGCCGTGTGCGGGCCGCTCGCGGTCTTCACATGGTTGCGGGCGACGAACACGCCCCAGAGCACAGCCAGCACCACACCGAGCCAGGCCAGGCGAAAGAAGACGCGCCACCGCAGCTCGTTGCGGCGGTCGCGCAGCAGGCTGCGCGCGACCTGCTCGAGCGCGAGCTCATAGGACGGACGCGCCGCAGCTTGTGCGGGCGCCGCCGTCGGTGGCGGCTGTGTGGCTTGGAAGGGGGATTCGTCGGTGGGGTTCATGGTGCGATGCCCGGCAGGTCTGGAGGCGCGCCGCCGCCGTCGTCGTCAAAGGCCAGCGGCGCAATGTCGCGGGAAGGATACCAATACACCTGGCCGTCGCGTTCGCTGACGTCGATGGCCAGCAGGCGGCCCTTGGCGCAGGGCCCGCCGCGGCAATGCCCGTTCGACGGCTCGTAGGTGGCCCCGTGAATCGAGCAGACGATGTAGCGCTTGTCGGCGTCGAGAAATTCACCCGGCTGCCAGTCCATTTCGGTCGGCACATGGGCGCAGCGGTTGATGTAGGCGACCACGCGGCCGTCAAAACGCAGCGCAAAGCCCCGCGCCGGCTGGCGCCACAGCAGCACATCGAAGCCCACGGCGCGGCCGCGCTCGGTCAGTTCGACCGCGTTGCAGAGCAGTTGCTCGTCGTCGCGCGCGACCGCCTCAGGCATTGCTCAGCAGCCAGTCGTGCAGTTCGCGCGTCGAGTGGGCGACGGTCAAGGGGTCGAACTCGGCAAAGGCCTCATGGTCATGCGCCCCGTAGCTCACGGCGACGCGCGGCGTGCCGGCATTGCGCGCCAATTGCAGATCGTGCGTGGTGTCGCCGATCATGAGCGTGCGCTCGGGCCCGGCGCCGAATTCACGCATCAACTCATGCAGCATCCGCGGGTCGGGCTTGGAGGCGGTCTCGTCCGCGGTGCGCGTGCCGTCGAACACGCCCTTGAGCTGGGCATGCGCCAGCGCATCGTCCAGGCCGCGCCGGCCCTTGCCCGTGGCCACCGCGAGCCGGTGCTGCCGTGCCTTGAGCGCCTGCAGCATGGCCAGCGTGCCGGGGAACATCAGCAACTCATGCTGGCTCGCGACGTAGTGGTGGCGAAAGCGAAGTCCCAGGTCGGCATAGCGCTCGGCAGGCAGGTCGGGCACCGCGTGACGAAGCGCGTCGTGCAGGCCCAGACCGATGACATAGGCGGCGGCCGACGTGCTGGGCACGATCACGCCCAGGTCGCGGCAGGCGTTCTGGATGCAGCGCACGATCAGCGCGGTCGAGTCGAACAGCGTGCCGTCCCAGTCGAAGACGATGAGGTCGAAGCGCCGCGGCAGGGTCATAGCCGTGTCAGCAGGGTTTCGCAGTCGGGCGGCAGGGGCGCGTCGAGTTCAACGCGCGCGGCGCTGGCCGGATGCTCGAACACGAGGCGGCGCGCATGCAGGAACATGCGGGCGAAGCGATGCTGGCCGCGTGCCAGCTGCCGGTTCAACGCGAAGTCGCCGTATTTCGGGTCACCGACGATGGCGTGCCCTTCGCTGGCCAGGTGCACGCGGATCTGGTGCGTGCGCCCGGTCTTGAGGGTCACGTCGAGCAGGGTGAAGTCGGCGAAGGTCTGCACCACCTTGACCAGCGTGATCGAGCGGCGACCGTCGGCGTGGTCTGCCGCCACCGGGCGCACATGGCGCTCGCCGTGCACGTCCAGGGTCTTGTGCAGCGCCACGTCGATGACCTTCTTGTTCGCCGGCCAGACGCCCGCCACCAGGGCGGCGTAGCGCTTGTCGGTCTCGCGCTGGCGAAACTGCTCCTGCAGCGCCGTCAACGCGCTGCGCTTCTTGGCCAGCAGCAGGACCCCCGAAGTCTCCTTGTCCAGGCGGTGCACGAGCTCGAGGAACCTGGCCTGCGGCCGCGCCTGGCGCAACTGCTCGATGACACCGAACGCAACGCCCGAGCCGCCGTGCACCGCGACGCCTGCGGGCTTGTCGATGGCCAGCAGGTGCTCGTCCTCGTGCAGCACCGTGAATTCCCGTGCCGGCGCGGCAACGGCCCCCGCGGCCGGCTCGGCCATGCGCACCGGCGGCACGCGCACTTCGTCGCCCAGCGCCAGGCGCGTGTCAGCGCCCGCCCGGCCCTTGTTGACCCGCACCTCGCCCGAGCGGATGACGCGGTAGACATGGGTCTTGGGCACGCCCTTCAGGATCTTCAGCAGGAAGTTGTCGAGCCGTTGGCCCTCACTGCCCTCGTCGACGAGGAGCCGCCGCACCTGGGGGCCCTGGGCGCTGGGCGCGCCTTTCACCCCTATAATGCTCTGGACCACGTTGTCGCCGTAAGTGCTTGATTCGCTAGGAGTTTAGCGGGCGCGGGCGAGACAGCGTGGAGGTGATGCAACGCTAGCGCCATGGAGCGGGCCCGGTTACAGAGTGACCCGGCAGCCCCGCGACGCCGAGCGGCAGAGATTCCGAACCAGAACCCCGTTCCCGCGCGGCCCCATGAAGCCGCCGGGCGCCAAGAACAAAAGGTTTCAGGTGCTGGGCCCTGTGCAGCAATCAAGCTGCGCCGACCCGACACCCGCGTCCAGCCTACGGACCCATGCTGTTGCCAACCGCCCTGCCCCCTGACGCTGCACCGCCCCGGCTCTTCGCCGGTACGCGCGTTGCCGTGCTGGGCATCGCTGCTGGCGCAACGCGGCTCCCCCCGGCTGCAACGCACGCGCCAACGCTGCCCCGACGCCGCTGATCGCCACAAGCGATCGAGGCGCCGCCGCAGTCCAGGGCGATTCCTTTGCGGGTTCACTCGTGTTTCTCGTGCATTGGTGATGTCGCCGGCCCGAGCGCCGGCAGTTTGTGAGAGCACGAGAAGATGAAACGCATGCTGATCAATGCGACGCAGCCCGAAGAGCGTCGCCTGGCGATCGTTGACGGGCAGAAGCTGCTCGATTTCGAGACCGAGATCGAAGGCCGCGAACAGCGCAAGGGAAATATCTACAAGGCTGTCGTGACGCGCGTCGAGCCCTCGCTCGAGGCCTGTTTCGTCGATTACGGCGAAGAGCGCCACGGCTTCCTGCCGTTCAAGGAAATCTCGAAGAACTACTTCCGCGAGGGCGTCAGCGTGCGCGACGCGCGCATCCAGGACGTGATCTCGAACGGCCAGGAACTGCTGGTCCAGGTGGAGAAGGAAGAGCGCGGCAACAAGGGCGCGGCCCTGACCACGAATGTCTCGCTGGCCGGTCGCTACCTGGTGCTGATGCCCAACAACGCGCGCGGCGGCGGCGTCAGCCGGCGCATCGAAGGCGAGGAGCGCGAGGAGCTCAAGGAAAACCTCGACCAGCTCGAGTACCCCAAGGGCATGTCGCTGATCGCCCGCACCGCCGGCATCGGCCGCAGCGCGCCCGAGCTGCAGTGGGACCTGAACTACATGCTCAAGCTGTGGGAGGCGATCGACGGCGCCGCCCAGGCCGGCAAGGGCGCCTTCCTGATCTACCAGGAAAGCTCGCTCGTGATCCGTGCGATCCGCGACTACTTCACCGCCGACATCGGCGAGATCCTGATCGACACCGACGACATCTTCGAGCAGGCGCAGCAGTTCATGAACCACGTGATGCCGGAATCGGCCAGTCGCGTGAAGCGCTACCGTGACGACGCGGCGCTGTTCTCCCGCTTCCAGATCGAGCACCAGATCGAGACCGCGTTCTCGCGCACGGTCAACCTGCCTGCGGGCGGCGCGATCGTGATCGACCACACCGAGGCCCTGGTCTCGGTCGACGTCAACTCCGCACGCTCCACGCGCGGCGGCGACATCGAAGAAACCGCCACCCGCACCAACCTCGAAGCAGCCGACGAGATTGCGCGCCAGATGCGGCTGCGCGACCTGGGCGGCCTGATCGTCGTCGACTTCATCGACATGGAAGAGTCGAAGAACCGGCGCGAAGTCGAACAGCGCCTGCGCGACGCACTGCGCAGCGACCGCGCGCGGGTGCAGTTCAGCTCGATCAGCAAGTTCGGCCTGCTCGAACTCAGCCGGCAACGACTTCGGCCTGCGCTGAGCGAGGGCAACCACATCACCTGCCCGCGTTGCAACGGCACCGGCCATATCCGCGACACCGAGAGTTCGGCGCTGCAGATCCTGCGCATCATTCAGGAAGAGGCGCTGAAGGACAACACCGCCGCGGTGCACGCGCAAGTGCCGGTGGAAGTGGTCTCGTTCCTGCTCAACGAGAAGCGCACCGAGATCACCAAGATCGAACTCAAGCAGCGCGTGACCGTGCTGCTGGTGCCCAACAAGCACTTGGAGACGCCGAACTACAAGCTCGAGCGCCTGCGCCACGACGATCCGCGACTGGAGAATCTGCAGGCCAGCTACACGATGATCGAGGAGCCGGACGACGAGGTCGGCATCACGCGGCGTGAGAAGGCCAAGGCCAAGCAGGAGCCGGTCATCAAGGGCATCCTGCCCGAGACGCCGGCCCCGGTGGCCCTGCCCAAGCCCGCTCCTGCGGCGGCGCCGGCGGTTGCGCCGGCACCCGTGCCCGTGGCGTCGACGCAAGCCGCCGGCGGCGGCTTCTTCGGCTGGGTCAAGAAGCTGTTCGGCGGTGCCAGTGATGCGGCGCCGACGGCGGCAATGGCCGCTGCCGACGTCGCTGCGCCTCCCGCCGCCAAACGCGGCGGACGCGGTGAACGTGGCGACCGAGGCGAAGGCCGTGGACGGCGTGATGGACGCAAGGACGGCCCGCGCGAAGGCGGTCGCGAAGGTGCACGCGACGGACGGCGCGACGGTCGCCGCGGCGAAGGCCGAGGCGAAGCGCGAGGCGATGCGCCACGAGAGCGTGACAACAGCCGCCGCGACGCGCGCCCGGCCAGCGCCGAGTCCGCGCTGGGCGCGGACGCCGCACCGACCACGGATGCGGCACGCCCGCCACGCGGTGAACGCAATGAAGGCCGCCGCGGCGGGCCCCGTGCCGAGCGCGAGCCGCGGCCCGCGCCAGTGGTCGACGAGTCCACAGTCGAGGCGCAGAACTTCGTCGATACCCTGCCAGGCGCTGCGGCAGATGCCGCGTCGGGTGCCAGCGATGGCGCAGACCGCGACCCGGCGCGTCGCCGTCGCCGCCGTGGCGGCCGTGGTCGCGGCCGTGACGAAGGCGCGGCCGACAATGCCGCGACTGGCGCCGGTGAAAGCCCGCGCGCCGAACACCCCGAGGCGGCCGAACCCGTCGCCGTCGAGTCGGTGGCCTCTGCAGCTCCCTACGCCGCCGAGCACGTGCCCAGCGACATGAGCCCGTCCGAACCCGAGGCGCCCGAGGTGCCCCGGCCGGCACCGGTGGCACCCGCCCCGGTGGCGCCGGTGGTGTCGGCACCCGCCCCGGCGCGTGCCGCGCCCGCGGTCGTTGCCGTGGCTGCAGTCCCCGTGGCGGATTTCGAGTTGCCGACCGAATCCTTGGCTGCGATCGCCAGCGGGGCCGGCCTGGAATGGGTCAACTCCGACAGCGACAAGATCCGTGCGGTGCAGGACGCGATGGCCAACGAGCCAGCGCCGGTTCACGCACCGCGCCAGCCCAAGCCGGTCGCTGCGGTCGACGATGGCCCGCTGGTGCTGATCGAGACGAAGAAGGATCTCGCGCAGGTCAAGCTGCCGTTCGACGCCTGATCTCCGCAGCGCGATTCGAATTCAAGCGGCGCCTTCGGGCGCCGTTTGTCATTCAGCCCGGCGTGGCGCAGCGCGCGAGCGCCGCAGACATGTCAATACGCTCATGGCAAACGCTCGAGCGCGTGCTGGTAGGCGCCGTGGTGCATCAACTCGTCCCACGGCCATCGGCGCACCCTGTGGCAGCAGGTCCAGGCGACGCCGTTCGCTGTCGGGCTCGGCCCGCCAGCGGCCCTGGTCCTGCGCCGCCTGCAGGCCGTCGAGCAATGCGTCCACCGCAGCGCCGCCGTCGACCGACTGGTTGCACAACAGCACCAGGTCGCAGCCTGCATTGAGTGCCGCCAGGGCCGCGTCGACCGCGCCCCCGGCGACCCTGGCGCCCTCCATGCTCAGGTCGTCCGAGAAAATGGCGCCCGTGAACGCGAGTTCGCCGCGCAGGATGTCCTCGAGCCAGCGGCGTGAAAAACCGGCCGGCAAGGCATCGACCTTCGGGTAGACCACATGCGCCGGCATCACGCTGGTCAGCGTGGTCGACAGCCACTCGTAGGGTCGGGCGTCATCGGCAAGGATCGCCTTGAGCGAGCGCTTGTCGACGGGCAACTCGTGGTGGCTGTCGCCACGCGCGTAGCCGTGACCCGGGAAATGCTTGCCGCAGTTGGCCATGCCGGCCCGCAGCAGGCCATGCATCAGGCTCTTGGCCAGCATCGTCGCGACGCGGGGATCGCGGTGAAACGCGCGGTCGCCGATGACGCCGCTGGGGCCATGGTCCAGGTCGAGCACCGGTGTGAAGGAGAGGTCGACGCCGCAGGCACGCAGCTCGGCGCCGAGCACATAGCCGCACGCGCTCGCCGCATCGGTGGCGCTCAGGGCATCGCGCATCCACATCTCGCCCAGGGCACGCATCGGCGCCAGGTGGGTGAAGCCGTCGCTGCGAAAGCGTTGCACGCGCCCGCCTTCGTGGTCGACACAGACCAGCATGTCGGGCCGGACCGACTTGATCTCGGCGCAGAGCTCGGTCAATTGGCGGCGCTCACGCCAATTGCGGGCAAACAGGATCAGGCCGCCGGTCAGCGGATGCGCGAGGCGCCGGCGGTCGTCGGCGTTGAGGCTCAGGCCGGCGATGTCGAGCACGACCGGCGCATGGGGTGTTATGGCGTTCATGGTGTGATTGTGCGGCGCTCGACGACGACAAAGGCCGTCGCGACATCGGATTCGTCGCTCAGGCTGACATGCGCCGTCAGCCCTCGCGCCGCAAACCAGTCCGCCAGCGCTGCATGCAGGCGGATCTGCGGCTGTCCGCTGGCGGCGTTGACCACTTCGCAATCGCGCCAGCTCATCGGCAGGCGCAGCCCCAAGCCGATCGCCTTGGAGAACGCCTCCTTGACGGCGAATCGGGTGGCCAGGTAAGCGACGCCGCGCGCCTGGAACTTGGCTCGCCGAGCCTTGAACACCTCGATCTCATGCGGCCCCAGCACGCGCTCGGCAAAGCGGTCGCCGCGGCGATCGAGCGCCGCGGCGATGCGCCGGATGTCGCAGACGTCAGTGCCGATGCCGAAGATCATTGCGACAGGTGGGGGTCAGGGCGCGTAGGCACGCTGGATGCAGCGCTGGTAGTCACGCACGGCCTCGGCATAGCCAAGCTCGAGCGCGTCGGCGATCAGAGCATGCCCAATCGACACCTCCAGCACGCCGGGCACCGCGCGCAGGAATTGCGTCAGATTGCTGCGATTGAGGTCATGGCCGGCGTTCAGCCCCAAGCCGACCGCCATGGCAGCCTGCGCCGCCGCCGCGTAGCGGGCCAACTGGGCATCCTGCTCGGCGCTTCCGTGCGCGGCGGCATAGGGCTCGGTGTAGAGCTCGACGCGGTCGGCGCCGATGGCACGCACTGCGGCCATCAGTGCGGGCTCGGGGTCCATGAACAGGCTGACGCGCACACCCAGCTGGCGCGCCTCGGCGACGAGGGGCGCGACGCGCTCGAGGTCAGCCTGCGCAAAGCCATGGTCGCTCGTGAATTGCCCCGGCGCGTCGGGCACGAAGGTGCACTGCTGCGGCCGGTGCTCGCGAATGAAGTCCATCAGGTTGTCGAACGGGTTGCCTTCGATGTTGAACTCGGCGTGGGGCCAGTCACGCAGCAGCAACGCCAGCTCGGCCACGTCATGGGCGCGGACATGGCGCTCGTCGGGGCGAGGGTGCACCGTGATGCCCTGCGCGCCCGCTTCGAGGCAGAGCGTGGCCGCGCGCGTCACGCTGGGAATGCCCAGGTGCCGGGTGTTGCGCAGCAAGGCCACCTTGTTGACGTTGACCGACAGCGCGCAACGCGCGTCGCGATGTTGAGCCTCGGGTGCGATCAGGGGGTTCATGAGTCAGAGCAGGGGTTGCAGGTCGAGCAACACCTGTCGCGTACGCAACGGTGTCGCGCCCAGATGATAGGCAAGGAGTTCGCGCAACGAGCGCCGCAGTGTGGCGGCCGGACCCTTGCACGCATCGCGCAGCGCCGCCAGATCCCGACCCGCCAACGCCGCCTGCAGCGCCGTCAACTCCAGTCCCGTGACGGCACAGGGGTCGCCGGTAGGTGCCGCGGTGACGCCGTTCTCGGGCCTCAGGGCATAGTCGGCATCGGATTGCACAGGCAACTGGGTTGCCGTCACGTGGACCAGGTCGGGTAGCCAGCCGACTTCGCGCAGCAGCCACAACTCGAAGGCGCGCAGCGCGGCAGCCTCGTCCGCGTGGCCGAGTTGCGTCAGCGTGGCCGCATAGGCGTCCCACAGGGCGGGGTGCGGATCCTCGCGCGCCAGCAGTTTCATCAGCAGCTCGTTGAGGTAGAAGGCGCTGAACAGCGCGTCGCCTCCGGCCATCGGCACGCCGCCCGCCCACTCTGCACCGCGCAGGTTGTGCACCTCGGCACCCTGCGCCGTGCGGCCCAGGGTGGCGCTCAGTCGCTGGAACGGGCGCAATACCGCGCGCAATTGCGAGGTCGGCCGCTTCGCGCCCTTGGCGGCCACGACGACGCGTCCGAGCTCGCGCGTGAACAGATCCACGATCAGGCTCGACTCGCTCCAGTCGTAGCGGTGCAAGACATAGGCTGCCACCGGCGCGGCGACGGCGCGACCGCTCATGAGCCCAAGGCCTGCAGCCCCGTCAGCGTGGAACGGCAATCCGCCTGGTCGCTCGCAGACAGTTGCTCGAACGCGGCCTGGGCCGCGGCGGTATTGCGCTTGCGCGAGACCGCGTCGCCGCGGGCTTCGTAGGCACGCGCGAGCGCTTCGTGGGCAAAGAGCAGTTCATAGGGCGGTGCGTCGTTTTGCGTACACAGCGCCAGGCACTGGGCGGCCGACTGCAGGGCCGCCTCGGTCTCGCCCGCCGAGAGCTGGCACATCGCCACGCAATAGTCCGCGCGCTCGGTCTCTAGCCAGGTACCGGCGCGCGACCAGTGCCACTTGGCTGCCACGGCGATGTCGAGCATCGCCGCGGTGTCCTCGGCGCTGCGCGCGTCACCGCGATCGTGCAGTTCCCAGGCCATGTTGTTGCAGGCCACGGCGAGCGGTCGGTGCACGGCGGCCGGCGCATCCGGCAACGACGCCAGACGCTCACGCGCAGCGTGCACGAGCGAAATCGCCTGCTCGGCGTGGTGGCGTCCGACGCAAATGGCCGCGGCCGCAGCCTCGCTGCGAACGCGCTCTTCCACGGAGAATCCGGCGCAATCCGCGTCCCCGGTCTGCGCCAAGGTGAGGCTTGCCATGCCGACTCGCAATGCCGACTGCACACTGGCGTCGGCAAGCGGGTGGTTCACCAGCGCCGCCAGCCGCCAGCGGCCATCGTCGAACGCACCCAGGTGCTCGCCGCACAGGTGCACCACCAGCCGCACCAGGGCACCCAACTGCTCGCCGGTCTCGGGCGCCGGTGTCTGCGTGCGCAGGCGCAACGCCACCGCCGACGGTTGATCGGCATGGTCGGCCCACGCCTGTTTCAAAAATGAGTCGAATGGCATGGCCCTGGTTGCCTCCGGTAACCCGTGCAAGCGCTCTGGCGGCGCCACGTGCGGCGCTCAGTGCGGGGTCAATGAGCGGGTGCGGGAATTCTCACTCATAGCCATAACTGCGCAGGTGTTCCTCGCTGTCTGCCCAGCCCGAGCGCACCTTCACCCACAGCTCCAGGAATACCTTCGCGTCCCAGAGCCGTTCCAGGTCCTGCCGCGCCTCGCTGCCGATGCGCTTCAAGCGCACGCCACCGTCACCGATGACCATGCCCTTGTGGGCATCGCGCTCGACGACGATCGTGGCGGCGATCCGGCGCAACGTTCCTTCTTCCTCGAACTTGTCGATGACGACCGTGCAGCTGTAGGGGAGCTCGTCGCCAGTCAAGCGGAACAGCTTTTCCCGGATCAGCTCGCTCGCGAGAAACCGCTCGCTGCGGTCCGTCAGGGCGTCCTCCTCGTAGAACCAGGCCTGCTCCGGCAAGTAAGGCGCCACGATCCCGATCAGGCGCTCGACGTCGGCCGCCTTCTTGGCCGACATGGGCACGAACTCCGCAAAGTTGCGCCGCTCGCGCATCGACAGCATCCAGGGCATCAAGTCCGTGCGCCGCTTGACCTCGTCCTGCTTGTTGGCGATCAGCAGCACTGGCTTGTCCTCGGGCAGCAACGCCAACACCTTGGCGTCGTCCAGACTGAAACGACCCGCTTCCACCACGAACAGCACGACGTCGACATCGCTCAGCACACTCTTGACCGTGCGATTCAGATTGCGGTTGAGCGCGTTGCCATGGCGCGTCTGGAAGCCCGGCGTATCGACGAACACGAATTGTGCGTCGCCCACTGTGCGAATACCCGTGATTCGATGACGCGTTGTCTGCGCCTTGGCCGAGGTGATGCTCACCTTTTGGCCGACCAGGGCATTGAGCAGCGTGCTCTTGCCCACATTGGGCCGGCCGACGATGGCCACCAGGCCGCAACGCTGCGCTACCGTCATTTCACGACCGCAGGGGTCCGCCGGTCTGGTCGCTGGCCTTGAGCACGGCCAGCATGCGGCGAGCGGCCTCCTGCTCCGCAACGCGGCGGGACTTGCCGGTGCCGTGGTCGGTCAGGTTGAGCGACGCCACGCGGCATTCGACGTCGAAGGTCTGCGCGTGCGCCTGACCATGGGTCGCCACAATACGGTAAGCCGGCACGGGCAGCTTGCGCGCCTGCAACCACTCCTGCAGCTCGGTCTTGGCGTCCTTGCTCCAGTTGTCGACCTCGGTACCTGCGATCGTCTCGCCGAGCAGGCCCACAACGATCGCCTGTGCCGGCGCGAAGCCGCCATCCAGGAACGCCGCGCCGATCAGGGCCTCCAGCGCGTCTGCCAGGATCGATGGTCGCTGCGCGCCACCGCCCCGGGCCTCGCCGTCGGACAGGCGCACGACTTCGGGCAGGTCAAGTGCGAGCGCCAGTCGGTGCAGGCTGTCTTCACGCACCAGATGAGCGCGCACGCGCGTCAGGTCGCCTTCGTCAGAGCCGGAGAATCGCTTGTACAGCAGCGCCGAGACGGCGGTCTGCAATACCGCATCGCCGAGGAATTCGAGGCGCTCGTTGTGGTCCGTGCCGGCACTGCGGTGGGTCAGTGCGCGGTTCAACAGACCCGGCTGCGTGAATCGGTACCCCAGGCGCTGCTGCAGCGCGTCAAGCCGTGAGTCCACTAGTTGGAGCGGCCCTCGCCGCGGTACTTGATCAGGAGGAACACCGGCTCGAACAACTCGACCTCCTTGTCGTAGGCGAAACGGATCACGACCCGGTCGTTCTCCTTGGTCACCTGCAGGTCCTTGCCGCCGATGCTGGCAATCGAGTACTCGATCTCCTTTTGCTTGTCGAACGCACCGCGCGCCTCGGCGACGGTGGACGGCGCCGAGGCGGCAATCTTCTGCACGGCACGCTGAATCGTCGTGTACTCGTTCACCGTCGGCAAGACGCGCACGATGATCAGGGCGACAAACGCTACCACGATGGCCCAAAGCAGCAGACCAATGAGGGTAACGCCGCGCTCGGCGCGGGAGAGTGGGCAGGCACTGGCCATGGATCGGTCTCCAACGGTGAGGAAAAGGCGCGCGGCGATCAGTGGAATCCGCCGATACGGCCGAGATTACCGAAATTCATCCACACAAAGAAGGCCCGGCCGACAAGGTTGCGGTCCGGCACGAAGCCCCAGTACCGCGAATCAACTGAATTGTCCCGGTTGTCGCCCATCATGAAGTAGTGCTGATCAGGCACCTTGCAGGTCACGCCCTCGCCGGAATAGCGGCAGGCGTCGCTGTTCGGGAAGTTCTGCACGCCCGGAATGAATGCGGGCCGTTCCTTGTCGATCAGGATCCGGTGCTCGACGCCAGCGAGCTTCTCGCTGAACTGCTGGGCGTAGCGCCGGCTGTCTTCGTCGTAGAAGTCGGGCAGCGGTTGCGTGTCCACGCGCTGGCCGTTGACCGTCAGCACCTTGTTCAGATAGGCCACCTCGTCGCCCGGCACACCAACCACGCGTTTGATGTAGTCCAGGCGGGGATCGGGCGGATAGCGGAAAACCACCACGTCGCCCCGCGCAGGATTCTTGTTGGCGACGATCTTGTAGTTGATGACGGGCAGGCGGATGCCGTAGTCGAACTTGTTGACCAAGATCAGATCGCCAACCAGCAGCGTCGGAATCATCGAGCCCGAAGGAATCTTGAAGGGCTCGAACAGGAAGGATCGCAACAGGAACACGATCAGAATCACCGGGAAGAGCCCTGCGGTCCAGTCGAGCCACCACGGCTGCATCAACAGCCGGCCCGTGGCCTCGGCGACGTTGTCGTCGACGCGGGCGATGCCTTGTTTGGACAGCTCGGCTCGACGCGCCAGATGCTGCGCCTCGAGCTGTGCGGCGGCGGCCTCGCGTGCGGGCTTGAACGCAATTCGTTCGCCCAGCCAGTACACCGCGGTGACGACAGTCAGTAGGAACAGCAGCAGCGCAAAGTTGCCGATCCAGTACCCGAAGAACCAACCTCCAAGGTACACGACGAGCGCGCCATACAACAACCCGGTGAGTGTGCTCATCAGTCCCATCAATCGTCGACTTGGAGGATGGCCAGAAACGCTTCCTGCGGAACCTCAACGGCACCGATCTGCTTCATGCGCTTCTTGCCGGCTTTCTGCTTCTCAAGCAGCTTCTTCTTGCGTGTGATGTCACCGCCGTAGCATTTTGCCAGCACGTTCTTGCGCAACGCCTTGATGTTCTCGCGCGCGATGATATTGGCGCCGATGGCGGCCTGGATCGCCACGTCGTACATCTGGCGCGGAATCTGCTCGCGCATCTTGGCCGCGACGGCACGGCCGCGGTATTGGCTCTGCGCCCGGTGCACGATGATCGACAGCGCATCGACCCGGTCGCCATTGATCAGCAGGTCGACCTTGACCACGTCAGCGGCGCGGTACTCCTTGAACTCGTAGTCCATCGAGGCATAGCCCCGCGACACGCTCTTGAGCTTGTCGAAGAAGTCGAGCACGATTTCGGCCAACGGCATCTCATAGGTCAGGTGAACCTGACGGCCGTGGTACGCCATGTTGATCTGCTGGCCGCGCTTGACGTTGGCCAGCGTCATGACCGGCCCGACGCTGTCCTGCGGCATGTACAACTCGACGGTGACGATCGGCTCGCGAATTTCGAGGATGCGCCCCGGGTCGGGAATCTTGCTCGGGTTCTCGACCATCATGACCGTGCCGTCGTTGAGGACGACCTCGTAGACCACGCTGGGCGCGGTCGTGATCAGGTCCTGGTCGAACTCGCGTTCCAGTCGCTCCTGGACGATTTCCATGTGCAACAGACCGAGGAAGCCGCAGCGGAACCCGAATCCCAGCGCCTGGCTGACCTCGGGCTCGTATCGCAGCGAGCTGTCGTTGAGCTTCAGTTTCTCGAGCGCGTCGCGCAACGAGTCATATTCGCTGGCTTCGGTCGGGTACAAGCCGGCAAAGACCTGGGGCTGGATCTGCTTGAAGCCCGGCAGTGCCTCGGCCGCCGGCCCGGCATTGTTGGGCAGCTTCTTGTCCAGCGTGAGCGTATCGCCGACCTGAGCCGCCTGCAGCTCCTTGATGCCGCAAATCACAAATCCGACTTCTCCGGCCTTCAACACCTCACGCGGAACCGACTTGGGCGTGAAGACACCCATATGCTCGATGCCATAGACCGCGTTGGTGGCCATCATGCGAATGCGCTCGCCCTTGGACAGGGAGCCGTCGACCACTCGAACCAGCATCACAACGCCAACGTAGTTGTCGAACCAGGAATCGATGATCATGGCCCGTGGCGGCCCATCAGGCTGGCCCTTGGGGGCCAGCCGTCCGACCCGTCGAAATTCTCGAACCACTCCTCGTCGGTGCGGCTGGCCGGGTGCAGCGGGTTCGGCGCCGCGCCCTTGTCCGGCGCCATGTTGATCGCGATCAGCCCAGCCACGCCGTACAGGCCCAGCCCCGTCGCCCACAACGGAATGCCCGCCGGCAGCTCCACCCCGATATACAGCGCAAAGAACGTATAGGTCCCGCCCTGCGCGTCGGTGTCGGTGCCGATCACGATCTTGCCGTCGATCCGCAGGTCCAGCGCCAGCAGCTCCAGCGTGGATGTCGCCGTCGAACCGGTGCTGCGGCCCCGGCAGCTCGTGATCGCTGACCACCGACCCCTTGAACCGCAGGACCTCGGGGATCTCCAGCTCGACTCCCACGCCCTCCAGCGTGACGCTGGGCGGCCGCCCGTCGTCGTACCAGGCCACCTTCAGCCCGTCGACCGATCCGCCGATGCTCAGCCCGTCGACTAGCTTGATGCTGCCCGAAAACCCGATCCACTTGCCGCCATCGTCGGTGCTGCCCATGCCCAGCTGCGTGATGCTGACGAAAAAGCCGTGGAAATCCAGCGTGTACTGGTCCGGCAGGTTCAGCCAGCCGCCGTCCAGCTTCACACGGCCCTCGGAATCGATCGACAGCTCCTCGACCGTGAACCCGGGCCAGTCCAGCCCGCCGATCAGCGGCGTCAGGGCCTGCAGAATGCCCACCAGGAACACCCCGTCCTCGTCGAACCGCAGGCCGTCGACCGTCGCGTAGAGCAGGCCCGGCTTGTTCAGGCTCGCCAGCCCGTTCGCCGCGGCGACCGAGACGGTGAAATTGCCGTCCAGGTCGAACC
>CAVUEP010000030.1:0-36574 GCA_963740395.1 uncultured beta proteobacterium | reverse complement strand
GAAGAAGCCAGCCGCGGCGTGTGGCAGAACGGCCAGGCGCGTTCATGCGCAACTGGCCCTACGCCTGGTCGCTGGCGCAGGCCGCCGACAGCCCGATCAAGGGCAAGGTCGGCGTCAGCGCGCTGCCCGCCGGCCCCGGCGGGTCGCCGCGCGGCCACGCTCGGCGGCTGGCAGCTGGCGGTGTCGAAGTACTCGCAGCATGTCGACGCCGCGGCCAGCCTGGTGATGTACCTGACGAGCGCCGAGATCCAGAAGCAGCGCGCCATCGGCGGCTCGTTCAACCCGACCCTGCCCGCGCTGTACCAGGACGCCGGACGTCATCGCCGCCAACCCGTTCATGGGCGAGCTGCTCGACGTCTTCACCGACGCCGTCGCCCGCCCGGCCAGCGTCACCGGACTCAAGTACCCCGAGGTCAGCCAGTCGCTTCTGGGACGCCACCCACGACGTGCTGGCCAGGCAAGGCGAGCGGCGCCGAGGCGGTGAAGAAGCTCGAGGGCAAGCTGCGCGCAGGTCAAGCGGCGCGGCTGGTGAGCACGCGCCGTCGGCGCGAGCCGACGCCTGCTCGCCGATGCACCACCGCACGCGCACCGCCTGGGCGCTGCTGGCGCCGATGCTGGCCGTGATGGCGCTGGTCGCGCTGTGGCCGCTCGGCCGCTCGATCTGGTTCAGCTTCACCGAGACCAACATCAACGACCTGTCGGCCAGCGGCTTCGTCGGCCTGGGCAACTACGTCGGCGAGTTCGGCCTGTTCGGCAACGCCTACTACACGGAAGGCTTCTGGGCCAGCGACTGGGGCCTCTCGATCCGCAACACCTTCATCTTCGCGATCGTCTCGGTGCTGCTCGAAACGCTGGCCGGCCTGGGCGTGGCGATGCTGCTGAACCAGGAGTTCAAGGGCCGCGCGCTGGTGCGCACCGCGGTGCTGGTGCCGTGGGCCATCCCGACCATCGTCTCGGCCAAGATGTGGGGCTGGATGCTGCACGACCAGTTCGGCGTCATCAACCAGCTGCTGGTCGACTGGGGCTGGATCGCGACCAAGATCGCCTGGACCGCCGACCCGGACGTACGCGCTGTGGACGGTGGTCGCGGTCGACGTCTGGAAGACCACGCCGTTCATGGCGCTGCTGATCCTGGCCGGCCTGCAGAGCGTGCCGCGCGACTGCTACGAGGCCGCGCGCGTCGACGGCGTGCACCCGCTGCGCGTGTTCTGGCAGGTCACGCTGCCGCTGATCCGCACGCCGCTGCTGGTGGCGGTGATCTTCCGCCTGCTCGATGCGCTGCGCATCTTCGACCTGATCTACGTGCTGACCTCCAACAGCAGCAGCACGATCAGCATGTCGGGCTTCGTGCGCCGCGAGATCGTCGACAACGGCCATGTCGGCTTCGGCTCGGCGGCCTCGACCTCGCTGACGCTGATCATCTTCGTTTCGGTGCTGCTGTTCATCCGCGCCGCGCGCATCAGGCTGTCGGAGGACGCCGCGTGAACGGCCGGCCGATCGCTCGGCAGCGTCTTGCTCTACGCCGCCGCGCTGCTGGTGGTGGTGGTCTCGGTCTACCCCTTCGTCTACACGCTGGCGACCTCGTTCAAGACCGGCAACGCCCTGTTCAGCACCGACCTGCTGCCCGACGCGCCGAGCTGGCGCAACTACGTCCAGCTGTTCGAGGGCCGCCAGCCCTTCGGCCGCCATCTGCTCAATTCGGTGATGGTGGCCACGCACGACGGTGGCGCTGTCGCTGCTGCTCGCCGTCACGCGCGGCCTACGCGCTCGGGCCGCATCCGCTTCAAGGGCAAGGGCACGCTGCTGCTGGCGATCCTGGCGGTGTCGATGTTCCCGCAGGTGGCGGTGCTGTCGGGCATGTTCGAGCTGATGCGCTCGCTCGGCCTGTACAACCGGGCGATCGGGCTGGTGCTGCCGTACATGATCTTCACGCTGCCGTTCACGGTCTGGATCCTGACCACCTTCATGCGCGCGCTGCCGGGCGAGCTGGAGGAGGCGGCGATCATGGACGGCTGCGGGCCGCTGCGCATCATCTTCCAGGTCTTCCTGCCGCTGCTGGCGCCGGCGCTGGTGTCGACCGCGCTGCTGGCCTTCATCGGCGCGTGGAACGAGTTCCTGTTCGCGCTGACCTTCGTGGCCGACGACCACGAACGCACGGTGCCGGTCAGCATCTCGCTGATCACCGGCGCCAGCGCCTACGAGGTGCCGTGGGGCAGCATCATGGCGGCGTCGGTGATCGTCACCGTGCCGCTGCTGCTGCTGGTGCTGCTGTTCCAGCGCCGCATCGTCTCCGGCCTGACGGCCGGTGCGGTCAAGGGTTGAGCATGTCGCGCATCGACTTCGACGCCGTCTGCAAGCGCTTCGCGCCCAAGCTGCCGCTGACGATCAACAACGCTCAACCTGGCCATCGGCGACGGCGAGTTCTGCGTCTTCGTCGGGCCCGTCGGGCTGCGGCAAGTCGACGCTGCTGCGCATGGTGGCCGGGCTGGAGACGATCAGCTCGGGCGAGATCGCGATCGCCGGCCAGCGCGTCAACGACATGCCGCCGGCCCAGCGCGGTGTGGCGATGGTCTTCCAGAGCTATGCCCTGTACCCGCACATGACGGTGGCCGAGAACATGGCCTTCGGGCTGCGCGTGCTCGGCGCCGACAAGGCCGACATCGACGCGCCGCGTGAAGAAGGCGGCCGACATCCTGCAACTCGACGCCGCTGATGGACCGGCTGCCCAAGGCGCTGTCGGGCGGCCAGCGCCAGCGTGTGGCCATCGGCCGCGCCATCGTCAGGCAGCCGCGCGTGTTCCTGTTCGACGAGCCGCTGTCCAACCTCGACGCCGCGCTGCGCGTGCAGACCCGGCTCGAGATCGCCAAGCTGCACCGCGACATCGGCAGCGCCAGCATGATCTACGTGACCCACGACCAGGTCGAGGCGATGACGCTGGCCGACAGGATCGTGCTGCTGCGCAGCGGCCCCGCCGTCGCAGGCCGAGGGCAGCGTGGCGCAGTTCGGCACGCCGATGGACCTGTACCACCGGCCGCGCAACCTGTTCGTCGCCGAGTTCATCGGCAGCCCGAAGATGAACCTGCTGCCCGGCAAGCTGCTGCGCGCCGAGGCCGAGCACGCGGTGGTCGACGTGCACGGCGAAGCGGTGACGCGTGGCCGTCGATGCGCGCGCGGCCAGTGCCGGCGACCGGGTCACGCTCGGCATCCGCCCCGAGCACCTGGTGGTGGGCGACGACGGCAGCGCCGGCGCGCCGCTGCGCGGGCACGCTGCAGCAGATGGAGCGCCTGGGCGACAGCTCGCTGCTCTACCTGAGGGTCGAGCCCGGCCGCGCCGCTGGTCACGCTCAAGCTCGAGGGCGCGGCCGCGCAGGCGCCGGGCGCGCAGATCAGCGTTGCGGCTGCGCCCCGAAGCCTGCCATCTGTTCGACGCCAACGGCCAGGCGTTCGAGCGCACGCGTCACGCTGCCGCGCTGAGTGCGCGGCGCCGCGCGAATTGAAGGAGCCCGTCCGCGGTCGCCTTAGGATGTGCGTCCCGGTCACGAGTGGGAGCACGCGCATGGTCGCCAAGAACACGATCTGCCTCTGGTACGACGGCACCGCGCTGGACGCCGCGACGCTTCTACGCCGAGACCTTTCCCGACAGCGCGGTGGGCGCCGTGCATCGCGCGCCCGGCGACTATCCCGTCGGGCAAGCAGGGCGATGTGCTGACGGTCGAGTTCACCGTGCTCGGCATCCCCTGCCTGGGCCTGAACGGCGGCCCGGCGTTCAAGCACAGCGAGGCGTTCTCGTTCCAGGTCGCGACCGACGACCAGGCCGAGACCGACCGCCTGTGGAACGCGATCGTCGGCAACGGCGGCCAGGAAAGCGCCTGCGGCTGGTGCAAGGACAAGTGGGGCCTGTCGTGGCAGATCACGCCGCGCGCCCTGATCGCCGCGATCGCCGACCCCGACCGCGCCGCGGCCAAGCGCGCGTTCGAGGCGATGATGCAGATGGGCAAGATCGACATCGCGGCGATCGAAGCGGCGCGGCGCGGCTGACGATCGGCGGCGCCGCCGCCGCGCCGCTCAGTCGAGCCTCTCGAACCGTGCCCGCGGCACGCCATCGACCTCGACCGTACCGAAGAACATCGCGTGCGGCCGCACCCACCAGCCGCTCTTGTTGTACAGCGGTCGGTAGACCACCAGCGGCTCGTGGGTCTCGCTGTGGCGCGCCACGCCGATCACTTCGTACTCGCCGCCCTTGTAGTGGCGGTACAGGCCCAGGGGCGCGTCGGGCAGCGGGGCCAGGTCGGACATGGGAGGGCTCGCAGATTCAGCGGGTCTGCAAGCGCTGCAGCAGCTCCAGGCGTGGGGTAGCCGTCGGCAGGCAGGCCGATGCTGCGCTGGTAGCGGCGGATCGCCGCCGCGCGTGGCGGGCCCCATCAGGCCGTCGGGCGTGCCGCTGTCGAAGCCGCGCTCGTTCAGCGCCGTCTGCAGCTCGAGCAGCTGGCTGCGCGTGAGCGCCTGCAGGTCGCGCGGCCAGGGCGCCTGCACGCCGGGGCCGCCGGCCAGGCGTTGCGCCAGCAGGCCGACCGCCAGCGCGTAGCTGGTCGAGTTGTTGTAGCGCAGGATGGCGCGGAAGTTGGGCCCGACCAGGAAGGCCGGCCCGCGCGCACCGGCGGGCAGCAGGATCGCGCCGTCGTCGAACGTCGGCAGCGGCGCACCGTCGATGCTCTGCACGCCCTCGGCCGCCCATTGCGCGCTGGTCTGTCGCAGCGTCGGCGTCGGCACGGGCGAGGTCGAATCCGGGCGGCAACTGCACCTCGACGCCCCAGGGCTGGCCCGCCTGCCAGCCCGACGCGCGCGAGGAAGTTCGCGGTCGAGGCCATGCACGTCGGCCATGCTGCCCCAGATGTCGCGCCGGCCGTCGCCGTCGGCGTCGACCGCGTAGGCCAGGAAGTTCGACGGCAGGAACTGGGTCTGGCCCATGGCGCCGGCCCAGGAGCCGATCATGCTGCGCGCGGTCGATGTCGCCGTTCTGCAGGATCTTCAACGCCGCGAGCAACTGGCCGCGCGCCCAGTCGGCGCGCCGGCCCTCGAAGCCCAGCGTGGCCAGCGCGTCGATGGTCGGGATGTCGCCGATGTTGCTGCCGTAGTTGCTCTCCATGCCCCAGATCGCGACCAGCACGCTCGGCGGCACGCCGTAGCGCGCGGCGGCGGCGTCGGCTTCGGCGCGGTGCAGCGACAGCTTGTCCTGGCCCAGCGCGATGCGCTGCGCGCTGACGCTGCGGTCGAGGTAGTCCCACACCGTGCGCGTGAACTCGGGCTGCGCACGGTCGGAATCGACCACGCGCGGGATGAACTGGACGCCGTCGAAGGCCAGGCGCAGCGTCTCATCGCCGATGCCGGCGGCGCGCGCGCTGGTTTGGAAGGCCGCGACCCATTCGGCGAAGGCCTTCTGTTGCGCGATGAGGTCGAGCGCGGCTTGCGACGGCGGCGCGGCCACGGGGGGTGGGGCCTGGGGCGGCGGCTGTGCAGCGGCGCAGCCGGCCAGGGCCGCGACCGCCAGCGTCGCGCCGGCCAGCCAAGCGCGGCGTGATTGCGTAATCGTGAAGGGGTGCATGGCGGCGATTTTCGCCCGCGACGCCGGTGGCCACAAACGTGGGGGGTGATCCGCCGACGCAAGAACGGCCACGCTAGAGTGATTGGCCGATCCTTTCGGGGGGCCGAACATGCACAAGCGCCGCAGCGTAATCGTGTTGATTGCCGTTGCCTTGCTGTTCGTGCAGGTGGGTTCCCGCGCGCAAGGCAAGGCGGCACCGACCGAGGCGTCGCTGCGAGAGGCCATCGCGCATTACGTCGCCACCTGGAACCGCCACAACGTGCAGGCATGGTCGGCGCTGCTGACGGACGACGTCTGGTACACCGAGGCTGAAGATTTCTACCAGCGCATGAAGGGCCGCCCGGCCGTCATTGCCTTCTTCGGCGATATGGTCAAGACGTCGGACCTCAAGTGGGACGTCACGCGCGTCAAGATGATGCCCAACGGGTCTGCCACCGTGGTGATGCGCCACTACGCGCTGATCCTGCCCAAGCAGGGCGACAAGTACGCCAGCAGCTTCGAGAGCACGCCCTCCATCAGCCGCTGGCGTATCGAGGGCGATCGCTGGCGGCTGTTCTACTTCGCGTCGCAGAAGGGCATGGCGCTGGCGGAGATGAAGAAGGACGGGGTCGACTGAGCCTCATCGCTTCGTCGCCGCCAGCGGCCTGACCCCCGCCGCGAAGTCCGCCTCCGTCAGCCTGCGTCGACCGCGATCGTCCGTCGCCAATGGCAGCACTTCCTGCAGCGACGCATGGCAGCGCCGCACCAGGTCCTGGTACACCAGCGTGCCGTCGTGCTTCCAGGCGATCTCGGCGTCGGTCAGTTCGCGCAGCACCTTGCCCGGCACGCCGGCCACGAGCATGCGCGGCGGCACCTTCATGCCCGCGCGCACGAAGGCGCTCGCAGCCACGAAGGCCTGCGCACCGATCTCGGCCTCGTCCATCACGACGGCGTTCATGCCGACCAGCGCGTCGCGGCGCACCACGCAGCCATGCAGCACCGCGCCATGGCCGATATGGCCGTCGACTTCGACCAGCGTGTCGGCGCCGGGGAAGCCGTGCAGGGTGCAGTTGTCCTGCACATTGGCGCCGGCCTCGATGACGATGCGGCCGAAGTCGCCGCGCAGGCTGGCGCAGGGGCCGATGTAGACGCCGGGGCCGACCCACACGTCGCCGATCAGCACCGCGCTGGGGTGCACATGGGCGCTGAGGTCGACCACGGGCACCAGGCCGTCGATGGCGTAGCAGGGCATCGGGCTTCCTTTGTCTTGCCTCGAGGGCAGGGCGCAGCATAAGATCGACCGACCGGTCGGTCAATGAATGGAATGCCCATGAGTGAAGACGCTTCGCTGCTGGTGGCCACGCAAGGCGCGGTGCGCGTGCTGACGCTGAACCGCCCCGCGTCGCTGAACAGCTTCACCGCGGCGATGCATGTCGAATTGCGCCTCGCGCTCGAAGACGCCGCCGCCGACGCCTCGGTGCGCGCGCTCGTGATCACGGGCGCCGGCCGGGCCTTCTGCGCCGGGCAGGATCTGAACGACCCGGCGATGGCGGCGGGCGTCGATGTCGGCGCGGTCATCGAGCGCTTCTACCGCCCGCTGGCTACGCGCATCCGCACGATGCCGATGCCGGTGGTGGCGGCGGTCAACGGCGTGGCGGCCGGGGCGGGTGCGAACTTCGCGCTGTGCTGCGACATGGTGCTGGCCGCGCGCAGCGCCAGCTTCATCCAGGCCTTCGCGAAGATCGGCCTGGTGCCTGACTGCGGCGGCACCTGGCTGCTGCCGCGCCTGGTGGGCCGCGCGCAGGCCCTGGGGCTGGCGATCACGGGCGACAAGCTGCCTGCCGACGAGGCGGCACGCATCGGCCTGATCTGGCAGTGCGTGGACGATGCGGCGTTGATGGACACCGCGATGGCCCTGGCCCAGCGACTGGCGGCGCTGCCGAGCAAGGCCCTGACCGAGACGCGCCGCGCGCTCGACACCGCCACGACGATGGACTTCAGCGGCGCGTTGGCGCAGGAGGCGGCGATACAGAGCGAACTCGGCTTCGCGCACGACTTCACCGAGGGTGTGGCGGCGTTTCGCGACAAGCGCGCGCCCGTGTTCAAGGACCGCTGAGTGAGCACGCCGCAGCAGATCGCCGAGGCCGCCCGCGATGCGATGTGGGCCAACGACCGCGCGTCGAAGATGCTCGGCATGCAGGTGCAGGCCGTCGGACCGGGTACGGCCACGCTCTTGATGCCGGTGCGCGAGGACATGCTCAACGGCCACGACCTCTGCCACGGTGGGCTGGTCGCTACGCTGGCCGACACGGCGTTTGCCTACGCCTGCAATGCCTACAACGAGGTCACGGTGGCCTCGGGTTTCGACATCCACCTCTTTGCCGCCGCGCGACTGGGCGATGTGCTCACCGCGACGGCGTTGGAAGTGAACAAGGCGGGGCGCACCGGCGTCTACGACATCGACGTGGCGAACCAGCGCGGCGAGCGCATCGCCGCATTCCGTGGCCGCTCGCACACGATGAAGGGCAAGCCGCTGGTCGACGGGCTGCCAGTCGGCAAGGCCGCGGGCGCAGCCTGATGAAGGAGACGAAGCGATGCCGGTGAAGACCCCCGCCCCCGGCGACCTCGAGCCGATCGAGCGCGCCAGCCGCGACGAGCTGCAGTCGCTGCAATTGCAGCGACTGCGCAAGACGCTCGAGCATGCCTATGCCAATGTGGCGCATTACCGCGCCGCCTTCGACGCCCGCGGCGTGCACCCGTCGGACTGCAAGTCGCTGGCCGACCTGGCCAAGTTCCCGTTCACGACGAAGAAAGACCTGCGCGACAACTACCCCTTCGGCATGTTCGCGGTGCCGCGCGAGCAGGTGGTGCGCATTCACGCCAGCTCGGGCACCACCGGCAAGCCCACCGTGGTGGGCTACACCCAGCGCGACATCGACACCTGGGCCGACCTGGTGGCGCGTTCGATCCGCGCCTCGGGCGGGCGCGCCGGCGACATCGTGCATGTGGCCTACGGCTACGGCCTCTTCACCGGCGGCCTGGGCGCGCATTACGGCGCCGAGAAGCTGGGCTGCACCGTGATTCCGATGTCGGGCGGGCAGACCGAGAAGCAGGTGCAGCTGATCACGGACTTCCGGCCCGACATCATCATGGTCACGCCGAGCTACATGCAGGTGATCGTCGAGGAAATGCTGCGCCAGGGCCTGGACCCGCGCGCGAGTTCGCTCAAGGTCGGCATCTTCGGCGCCGAGCCCTGGACCGAGGCGATGCGCCACGACATCGAGGTGCGCGCGGGCCTGGACGCGGTCGACATCTACGGCCTGTCGGAAGTGATGGGCCCGGGCGTGGCCAACGAATGCATCGAGACCAAGGACGGCCCCGTGGTCTGGGAAGACCACTTCTACCCCGAGATCATCGACCCCGAGACCGGCGCGGTGCTGCCCGAAGGCGAAGAAGGCGAACTGGTGTTCACGACGCTGACCAAGGAAGCGCTGCCCGTGATCCGCTACCGCACGCGCGACCTCACCAGGCTGCTGCCGCCCACCGCGCGCAGCATGCGCCGCATGGGCAAGATCGTCGGCCGCAGCGACGACATGCTGATCATCCGCGGCGTCAACGTCTTCCCGACGCAGATCGAGGAGCTGGTGCTGCAGCATGGCCAGCTCTCGGGCCAGTACCAGCTGGTCGTCACGCGCCAGGGGCACCTGGACGAGATGCAGGTGCTGTGCGAGTTGCTGCCGCCGCATGCCGACGCCGATCGCGCCGCGGTGGCCGGTGCGGTGCAGCAACGCATCAAGACCTTCATCGGCGTCAGCGCCACCGTGAGCGTGGGCGCGCCCGATTCGATCGAGCGCACATTGGTCGGCAAGGCGCGCCGCGTCATCGACAAGAGAGCGAGATGATCCACCCCCGAAGCGCCTGCGGCGCTCCCCCTCAAGGGGGCACCCCCAGCAGACCGGCAAAGCCGGATCTGCGGCGGTTGCTTGGCTCAATTCTCACCGCAGACGTTTGTGCGCAGTGCAGACGGTGACGCAGGAGGACGGCATGTATACACAAGCATTGGACCTTGGCGCGAAGGACGAACGCACCGCGGTCGAGGACGCCGCGTTGCAGCAGCGCTTCGACGCGCGCATCGACGAAGGCGAGTTCATCGAGGCCAAGGACTGGATGCCCGACAACTACCGCAAGACGCTGCTGCGCCAGATCAGCCAGCATGCGCACAGCGAGATCGTCGGCATGCTGCCCGAGGGCCACTGGATCAGCCGTGCACCCACCTTGAAGCGCAAGGCGATCCTGCTGGCCAAGGTGCAGGACGAAGCCGGCCACGGCCTGTACCTCTACGCCGCCGCCGAGACGCTGGGCACCAGCCGTGACCAGATGATCGACGCGCTGCACACGGGCAAGGCCAAGTACAGCTCGATCTTCAACTACCCGACGCTCTCCTGGGCCGACATCGGCACCATCGGTTGGCTGGTCGACGGTGCGGCGATCATGAACCAGGTGCCGATCTGCCGCTGTTCGTTCGCGCCCTATGCGCGGGCCATGATCCGCATCTGCCGCGAAGAGAGCTTCCACCAGCGCCAGGGCTTCGACAGCCTGCGCGTGATGATGCAGGACGGCACCGACGCGCAGCGCGCCATGGTGCAGGACGCGGTGAACCGCTGGTGGTGGCCCTGCCTGATGATGTTCGGCCCGCCCGACGACCAGAGCCCGAATTCGGCCCAAGGCATGCGCTGGGGCATCAAGCGCGTCTCCAACGACACGCTGCGGCAGCGGTTCGTCGATGCCACTGTCGAGCAGGCCAAGGTGCTCGGCGTGACGCTGCCCGACCCCGATCTGCGCTGGAACGACGAGCGCGGCCACTGGGACTTCGGCACCATCGACTGGAGCGAGTTCTGGCGCGTGGTCGGCGGCGACGGTGCCTGCAACCGCGAGCGTCTGGCCGCGCGCGTCAAGGCCTGGGACGAGGGCGCCTGGGTGCGCGAGGCGGCGCTGGCCCATGCCGCCAAGCACACGCTTGAAGGAGGCGGCATGAGCGACCAGCCCGACACATCGCCTGCGGCGTCGGCCGAATGGCCGCTGTGGGAAGTCTTCGTGCGCACCCGCGCCGGCCTGGACCACAAGCATTGCGGCAGCCTGCACGCGGCCGACGCGCAGCTGGCGATCCAGCTCGCGCGCGATGTCTACACCCGGCGCCAGGAAGGCTGCAGCGTGTGGGTCGTGCGCAGCGACCAGATCGTCGCCAGCGACCCGCAGGACAAGGCGATGTACTTCGACCCGATGGAAGACAAGGTCTACCGGCACCCGAGCTTCTACAAGCTGCCGGCGGAAGTCGACCAGATGTGATGTTGGCCCTCGCGCTCACTTCGTTCGCGCCCGCGTGCCTGAATCGGCGCGGGATCAGGCCACTGGGGTGCCCTGCTCCGCTCATGTCCCCCGGCCTCGGCCTTTGGCCGAAGCCTCCTCCTTTACTTCGCTGCGCAGGGCACCCCAGCGGCCCGATCCGGCAGCGGCGGCGGTTCGCCATCGTCGAACGCCACCCCGAACTCCACCCAAGCGGCCTGCCGCGGGCGTGGGGTGGCCGCTGCAGCGAAGTAAAGGAGGAGACGGCGCCCGCCAGGGCGTCGTCGGGGGACATGAGCGAAAGCGGCCGCCCCGCGCCCGCGGCACGTGCCGATGCAAGCACGCGAGCGGCGAACAGTCACTCGTACATGAACGCGCGCAATGGGCCCGAAGACGAGGCCGGCCTCATGCGACGCGGGTGGCGCCACGCGCGGCGGACCAACTGAGATGACTCACTCGATCTCGCCCAACTTCACGCCCGAGCTGCAGTACCTGCTGCGCCTCGCCGACACCGGCCTGATCCTCAGCCAGCGCCTCGGTGAATGGTGCGGCCATGGGCCGGCGCTGGAGGAGGACATCGCGCTGACCAACATGGCGCTGGATCTCTTGGGCCAGACGCGCGGCCTGCTCACGCGCGCCGGCCAGATCGAAGGCCGAGGCCGCGACCGCGTGTTCGATGAAGACCAGCTCGCCTTCCTGCGTGACGAGCGCGACTACCGCAACCTGACGATCGCCGAACTGCCGCGCGGCGACTTCGCCTTCACGGTGCTGCGCAACCTGATGCTCGCCACCTGGTTCAAGCTGCACTGGGACCAACTTCAGGGGTCGAGTGACGCCGAGGTGGCCGCGATCGCCGCCAAGGCGGTCAAGGAGGCGCGCTACCACCAGCAGCATGCCGCCGACTGGGTCGTGCGCCTGGCCGACGGCACCGCCGAATCGCGCCGGCGCATGAACGCCGCGCTGGCTGAGCTGTGGCGCTTTGTGCCCGAGATGTTTGCGGTCGACGACGTCGACGCGGCGGCCGTGGCCAGCGGCCTGGGCCCGGCGCGTAGCGCGCTGCGCCAGGCCTGGGGCGCCGAGATGGCCGCGGTGTTCGATGCGGCGGAGCTCACGCCGCCGCCGGCCGGGCCCTGGGTCAGCACCGGCACGCTGGGCGTGCACAGCGAGCACATGGGCGGCCTGCTGGCCGAGATGCAGCACCTGCAGCGCAGCTTCCCCGGAGGCGCATGGTGAGTGTGCAGGCCGCCTGGGCGGTGCTCGAGCAGGTGCCCGACCCCGAGGTGCCGGCGCTGTCGTTGTGCGACCTCGGCGTGGTGCGCGACGTGCGCGAGCTGCCTGGCGAAGGCACCGGCCTGGAGGTGGTGCTGACACCCACCTACAGTGGCTGCCCGGCTACCGAAGTCATCACGCAGAGCGTGATCGATGCGCTCGACGCGGCGGGCTTCGGGCCGACGCGCGTGACGATGCAACGCGCCCCCGCCTGGACCACCGACTGGATCAGCGACGCCGGCCGGCGCAAGCTGCGCGACTACGGCATCGCGCCGCCGGGGCCGGTGCCGCCCGAGCAGGGCGTGCCGATCCGCATCCTGCGCCGCGCGCCGGCCGTGGACTGCCCGCGCTGCGGCAGCGCGCGTACCGAGCAGTTGGCGGCCTTCGGCTCCACCGCCTGCAAGGCGCTGTACCGCTGCATCGCCTGCCACGAGCCCTTCGAATACTTCAAGCCGCTGTGATGACCCACCCCCGAAGCGCCTTCGGCGCCTCCCCCTCAAGGGGGCGCCGCCAGCGGACCGGCAGAGCCGGATCCGCGGCGTCCGCTGAAGCGCGTTGTGCACTTCGACCGGCATCGCGAGCGACACGTGACGGCTGAGATGTCGACACCTCTGTTCCACGAACTGCGGGTGCGCGGCGTCGAGGCCGACACGGCCGAGGCCGTGATCGTCACCTTCGACGTGCCGCCTCACCTGCGCGAAGTGTTCGGCTTCACCCAGGGTCAGTACCTGACGCTGCGCAAGCAGGTCGATGGCCAGGACCTGCGGCGTTCGTATTCCATCTGCGCCGGTGTCGACGACGGCGAGTTGCGCGTGGGCGTGCGCAAGGTCAAGGGCGGTGCGTTCTCGAACTGGATCAACGAGCACCTGCGGCCCGGCGACAGTTTGGCCGTGATGGCGCCGCAGGGGCGCTTCTTCGTGCCGCTGGACCCCGCCGCACGGCGCCATCATGTCGGCATCGCCGGCGGCAGCGGCATCACGCCGATCCTGTCGATCATGAAGACCGTGCTGGCGCGCGAGCCGCTGTCGCGCTTCACGCTGATCTACGGCAACCGTTCGCTGCGCTCGACGATGTTCAAGGAAGAACTCGAAGACCTGAAGAACCGGCACATGGCGCGCCTGGTGCTGCACCATGTGTTCAGCGACGACCCCACCGACGCGCCGCTGTACACCGGGCTGACGGACCGCGCCAAGATCGCCGAGTTCCTGGCGAGCGTCGTGCCCGCCGCGAGCATTGACCATGCGTACATCTGCGGCCCGTTCCAGATGAACGACGAGGCCGAGGCCGCGTTGCTCGCTGCGGGCGTGCCCGAGGGGCGCATCCACATCGAGCGCTTCGGCCTGGCGCCGCAGGCCGGCGGTGCGGTGATGCACCAGGCGCAGCCGGGCGACGCCGAGCACGCGCGCATCGTCATCATCCGCGACGGCATGCGGCGCGAGATCGCGTTCCGCAAGAGCCAGCCGAGCATCCTCGACGCCGCCTCCGCCGCGGGCCTGGAGGTGCCTTTTTCCTGCACCTCGGGCGTGTGTGGTACCTGCCGCGCCAAGCTGGTCGAGGGCCAGGTGCGCATGGAGCGCAACTTCGCGCTCGACAAGGCCGAAGTCGCCGGCGGCTTCGTGCTCACCTGCCAGGCCCACCCGCTGACCGACCGTGTCGTCCTCTCCTTCGACGAGCGGTGACATGGCACACCCCCGAAGCGCCTGCGGCGCTCCCCCTCAAGGGGGCACCGCCAGCGGCCTGGCAGAGCCAGTTCCGCGGCGGTCGCTTGGTCCGTGCCCGGCCGTGCTGGAGGAGTCACTGACGTGTCCCGCACCCGATCTGCCACCTACGACGACCAGCGCGCGCTGATCCTGGCGCGCGCGGCCGAGCTGTTCGCGCGCCGCGGCTACACCGCCGCGTCGATGAACGAGGTGGCCGCCGCCTGCGCCGTCGGCAAGGCCACGCTCTACCACTATGTGCGCGACAAGCATGCGCTCTTGGCGCAGATCGCCGGCGACCATGTGGCGCGTCTCGAGACCCTGGTGGCGCAGGTGCGCGCCGAGCGCCTGGCACCCGAGGCCGAACTCGACGCGCTGATCCGGCGCTTCACGGCGGCCTACGCCGACGCGCAGCACGAGCACCGCGTGCTGACCGAGGACATCAAGTTCCTGCGCGACGCCGAGCGCGCGCAGGTCGAGGCGGGTCAACGCCGCGTGGTGGCGGCCTTTGCCGTGGCGATCGGCCGTGTGCGGCCGGACCTCGCGCCGCTGGCCACGCCGCTGGCGATGCTACTGTTCGGCATGATCAACTGGACCTTCACCTGGATGAAGCCCACCGGTGCGCTGACCCACGACGCCTTGGCGCCGATCGTGGCCGAACTCTTCTTCGGCGGCCTGTCGGCGGTGAGTCGCCCGGCCGCGCCGCGCAAGCGGCGTTCGCGCAGCGTCGCCGCCGCCAGCGCCTGACGTGGACCGCGTCGATTGCGTCGTCGTCGGCGCCGGCGTGGTCGGGCTCGCCGTGGCACGCGCGCTGGCTCTGGGCGGCCGCGAGGTCGTCATCGTCGAGGCGCTCGACGCCATCGGCACGATCACCAGCGCGCGCAACAGCGAGGTCATCCATGCCGGGCTGTACTCGGCGCCCGATTGGCTCAAGACGCAACTCTGCGTCGAGGGCCGGCGCCTGCTCTACCCCTACTGCGAGGCGCATGGCGTGGCGCACCGCAATTGCGGCAAGCTGGTGGTGGCCGCCAACGAGGCGCAGGTGCCCGCACTGGAGAGCTTGGCGCGCAACGCGGCGGCCAACGGTGTCGAAGGTCTGCAGCTGATCGACGGCGCCGCGGCGCGCCAGCGCGAGCCGGCGCTGCATGCCGTGGCGGCGCTGCACTCGAGCGCGACCGGCATCATCGACAGCCACGGCTTCATGCTCAGCCTGCTGGGCGACGCACAGGACCACGGCGCGATGCTGGCGCTGAAGAGCCCGTTGGTGGCGGCGCAGGTCGTGGCCGACGGCTTCGTGCTCGATGTCGGCGGCGCTGAGGCGATGCGCCTGCACACGCGGTGCCTGGTCAATTCCGCAGGGCTGGCCGCCAGCGACGTCGCCGCGTGCATCGACGGCCTGCCTGCGGCGCACGTGCGCGCCACCCATCGCTGCAAGGGCAACTACTTCACGCTGAGCGGCGTGCGCTCGCCGTTCTCGCACCTGATCTACCCGATGCACGAGGCCGCCGGCCTGGGCGTGCACCTGACGCTCGACCTCGCCGGCCAGGGCCGCTTCGGCCCCGACACCGAGTGGCTGCCCGACGATGGCGCAATCGACTACCGCGTGAACCCCGCGCGATGCGAGTCCTTCTACGCTGCGATCCGGCGCTACTGGCCGGGCCTGCCCGATGGCTGTCTGCAGCCCGACTACAGCGGCGTGCGGCCCAAGTTGAACCGCCAGGGCGAGACGGCGCAGGACTTCGCGATCGATGGTCCGAGCGTGCATGGCGTGGCGGGGTTGGTCAATTTGTATGGGATCGAGTCGCCGGGCCTGACCGCGGCGCTGGCGATCGCCGGTCGCGTGCAAGGGGCGCTGGACGGGGTTTGAACGCGATGGGCGCAAGTCAATCGAGGGAATAGGGGTTGCAGTTGGTTGCTACTTGCAGCAACTTCCGACCTCTTGTCTTTCTACACTCGCCCGGTACCCGACTCCCTCAGCACCATGTCCGAACGGGCCGAGCAAGCTCTCTGGCGCATCAGCGCATTCGACGACCTCCGGCAGTCAGCTGCGGCCGCGTCGCGCAAGGAGTTCCAGCGCCAGACCGTGCTGGCGACGACGCTGCAGGCCGAGTTGCGGCTGATCGACCGTCGCCGCGCCAGCGCCGATGCGCTCGAGGTCGTGGCCGCCTGCGTGCGGTTGCGCGAGCCGGCGCTGATCTACCTGCAGTGCGAGGAGAGTGTCTGGCCCGTGACGCTGTTCCCGGCGCAGATGCTCTACCACTCGCCGCGCAGCCTGCTGCAAGGCGCGCCGCGCGCCCTGGGCACGCTCAAGACCATCGAGGTCGAGGCGCCCGGCGTGCGCCCGCCTGGCCACTGGATGTACGAACGCGTGGCACAGGCCGACACCTACCACCCGCTGATGCCGGCGTTGTGGAAGCTGGCGCTGCAAGGGCCGCGCAAGGACTTGCTGAACGAGGTTGCCGGCCCGGCCGCCTACCGCGCGTTGCGCAACCCGGCCACACAGGAAATGCCCACGCCCGGTGCGCTCGGCCCGGCGATCGAACGCCTGCGAAAGGAATCTGCATCGTTCCGCAGGATCACCGGTTGGCCGGGCATGAGCGAGGAGCGCGCCAGCCGGCTGATCAACGCCCTGTACCTGACGTCCAACCTGATCGTCTCGCGCGCCAGCCGATCGGCGCGACCCGGGATGTGGCAGTGGCTGACGGGCCAGCGCGGCAGTTGAGTCGCTAGCGCGCTGCGCCGCGCAGCGGATTGCCCGGCGCGAGCCTGGGCGCGCCGCGGGGCATCCCGGGTGCGGAGCAATCCCTAGGTGTGCAAAATAGGGGTCTGATCCATCGTGGATCGACCTGACGGCCCTGGGCCACCTGATGCACACCTCGCCAGCCGATAGCGCCTCCAACCCTGCACGCACCAGCCAGCGCGACCTCGGTCGCCACGCCTACGGCCGCGACGAACTGCTGGCCTGCGGCCGCGGTGAACTCTTCGGCCCGGGCAATGCGCGCCTGCCGCTGCCCAACATGCTGATGATGGACCGCATCACGCGCATCGACGACAGCGGGGGCAGCGAGGGCAAGGGCCTGATCGAGGCCGAACTCGACGTGCGCCCCGACCTCTGGTTCTTCGGCTGCCACTTCGAGGGCGACCCGGTGATGCCGGGCTGCCTGGGGCTGGACGCGCTGTGGCAGCTGGTGGGCTTCTGGCTCGGCTGGCGCGGCAATCCGGGGCGCGGGCGCGCGCTGGGCGTGGGTGAGGTCAAGTTCTCCGGCCAGGTGCTGCCTACGGTCAAGACCGTGAGCTACCGCCTGGACATGAAGCGCGTGATCGAGCGCAAGCTCGTGATGGGCATCGCCGACGGCCGCATGTTCGCCGACGGCCGCGAGATCTACGTCGCCACCGACCTCAAGGTGGGGCTGTTCACGTCAACGGAGAATTTCTGATGCGCCGTGTCGTCGTCACCGGCCTCGGCATCGCCTCCAGCCTGGGCAACAACGCTGCTGAAGTCACGCAGAGCCTGCGCGAAGGCAGGTCGGGCCTGAAATTCAACCCCAGCTATGCCGAGAAGGGCATGCGCTGCCAGGTCAGCGGCCGCCCCGAGCTGGTGCTCGACGAAGTGGTCGACCGCCGCACGCTGCGCTTCATGGGCGACGCCGCGGCCTACGCCTACCTGTCGATGCAGCAGGCCATCGAGCACGCCGGCCTGACGCCTGAGCAGGTCTCGAACCCGCGCGCCGGCCTGGTGGCCGGCTCGGGCGGCGCCTCGAGCTTCAACCAGGTCTGGGCGGCGGACACGCTGCGCGCCAAGGGCATCAAGCGCGTCGGCCCCTTCATGGTCACGCGCACGATGGGCAGCACGGTCTCGGCCTGCCTGGCCACGCCGTTCGGCATCAAGGGCGTCAACTACTCGATCACGTCGGCCTGCGCCACCAGCGCGCACTGCATCGGCCATGCCGCGCAGCTGATCGCCTGGGGCAACCAGGACGTGGTCTTCGCCGGCGGCGGCGAGGAAGAGAGCTGGGAGCTGTCGCTGCTGTTCGACGCCATGGGCGCGATGTCCAGCGGCTACAACGATCGGCCGCAGCAGGCCTCGCGCGCCTTCGACGCCGCACGCGACGGCTTCGTCATCGCCGGCGGCGGCGGCATGCTGGTGCTCGAGGCGCTGGAGCATGCGCAGGCCCGCGGCGCCAACATCCTGGCCGAGCTGGTCGGCTTCGGCGCCACCTCCGACGGCCAGGACATGGTCGCGCCCTCGGGCGAGGGCGCGGTGCGCTGCATGCAGCAGGCCCTGGCCACGGTGAGTGCGCCGGTCGACTACATCAACGCCCATGGCACCTCGACGCCGGTGGGCGACCTGGCCGAACTCGGCGCGGTGCGCACGGTGTTCGGCGAACGCATTCCGCACATCAGCTCGACCAAGTCGCTCTCGGGCCACTCGCTCGGCGCGGCCGGTGTGCAGGAGGCGATCTACTGCCTGCTGATGATGCAGGGCGGCTTCGCCGCGGCCTCGGCCAACATCGAGACGCTCGACCCGGCGGCCGAGGGCCTGCCGATCCTGCGCCAGCGCCTGGACGCGCCGCTGAACACGGTGATGTCCAACAGCTTCGGCTTCGGCGGCACCAACGCCACGCTGGTGTTCTCGCGCTTCGCCGACTGAGGCGCTGCAACGTCAGCGTGCTGCGCTGACATGTTCGTGCGTGCAGTTGCGGAGGTGTGGCGATGACGATCCCGATGCGAGGACCTCGATGACGCTCAATGTGCTGCTGATCACGGCCGACCAGTGGCGTGCCGATTGCCTCTCGGCGCTGGGGCACCCGCTGGTGAAGACCCCGGGCGCGGACGCGCTCGCGGCCGACGGCGTGCTCTTTCGCCGCCACTATTGCCAGGCGGCGCCCTGCGGACCGTCGCGCGCCTCGCTGCTCACGGGGCTCTACCAGATGAACCACCGCGTCGTGCGCAACGGCACGCCGCTGGACGCGCGCCACGACAACATCGCGTTGGCGATGCGCAGGCTGGGCTACGAACCGGCGCTGTTCGGCTACACGGACACGGCCGTCGACCCGCGCGAGTGCGAGCCCGGCGACCCGCGCCTGTCGACTTATGAAGGAGTCCTTCCGGGCTTTCGCCAGCGCCTGCCGATGGACGCCGCGTCCGAGCCCTGGTTCGCGTGGTTGCGCCGCCGCGGCGCGCCGGTGCCCGACCCGGGGCTGGACATCTACCTGCCCACGCACGGCGCGGCCGATCCGCCGAGCGGCGCCCCGGCACGCTATCGGGCCGAGGACTCCGAGGCTGCGTACCTGGCAGACGGCGTGATCGACTATGTCGACGAGCGCCGTTCGGCGCCGTGGTTCGCGCATGTGAGCTTCATCCGGCCGCATCCGCCGTGGACCGCACCCGAGCCGTACAACGCCATGTACGCGCCCGACGCGGTGCCGCCCTTCGTGCGCGCAGCAGCGCGCGATGCCGAGGCCGGCGCGCATCCTTACCTCGCCTACGCCTTCGGCACCCAGCGCAAGTCGGATTTCGTGCGCGGCGCGAGCGGCTCGGTGAGCGATTGGGGCGATGCGGCGCTGCGGCAGTTGCGCGCGACCTACTACGGACTGATCAGCGAGGTCGATGCGCAGATCGCGCGCGTGGTCGAGCATCTGCGCCGCACCGGGCAGTACGAGCGCACGTTGATCCTGCTCACGACCGACCACGGCGAGCAGGGCGGCGACCACCACCTGCTGGGCAAGCTGGGTTTCTTCGAGCAGAGCTATCACGTGCCATTGATCGTGCGCCTGCCCGGCGCCGCCGCCAACGGCAGCACGGTGGACGCGTTCACCGAGTCGGTCGACCTGATGCCCACGATCCTCGACCTGCTGGGCGCGCGTATCCCGCGTGCGCTCGACGGCGCTTCGTTGCGACCCTTTCTCGAGGGGCGGCGCCCGCCGCGTTGGCGCGACGCCGCGCACTGGGAGTTCGACTTTCGCGACATCGAGAACGCGACCGCGCAGAAGGCGCTGGGCATTTCCGCCGACGAGTGCGCGCTCGCCGTGCACCGCGGCATGCGCTACAAGTACGTGCACTTCGCGGCGCTGCCGCCCCTGCTGTTCGATCTCGAGAACGACCCGGGCGAGTTGCGCGACATCAGCCGCGACCCCGCGCACGCAGCGGCGCGCCTGGCGTGCGCCGAGGCGCTGCTCGCGTGGCGCTCGCGGCACCTCGAGCGCACGCTGACCGGGATCGAGCTCGCGCCTGGAAGGCCGGTAAGTCTCGACTGAGCGCTGGACCTGCGGCAACGGGCCCGACGCCGCTTCGATCAGGCGCTCAGATCGTGTTCAGGAACTTCAGCAACTGTCGCTGCTCCTGGGCCGGCAAAGCATCGAACCTCCGGCGCGAGCCAGCGGCAGCGCCGTCGTGCTGCGTAATCGCCTCAGTCACCGACTTCGCCCTTCCGTCGTGCAGCAGCGCAGTGCGGGCGCGCAGGCCCCACAGCGGCGCCGTGCGCATTTCGCGCATCTTGGCGTCGCCCTGTTCGATGCCGTCGCCCAGGCCACCCATGTCGTGCAGCAGCAGGTCGGAGTACAGGCGCACGGGCCGTTGGCTCAGCGCCGCCACCGGGTTGACGCCGGTGAACATCACCGGGGTGTGGCAAGCGCTGCAAGCCGCCTTCTCGAAGACACGCGCGCCGGCCACCGCATCGGCATTGGCACGCACCTGCGGCGGCGGCGCCAGGAAGCGCATGAAGTTGGCCAAGTGGTCGATGTCGGCCTTGCCGCTGGCGGGATCGATGGCGTCCTCGACATCAGCGACCTGGTCGAACTTCGCCAACAGGTCGGCGCGCCCGTTGGGTGCGTTCTCGGTCGGGAACAGGCGGTTGGTGACGCCCATCTCGTTGAGGTAGGCATCGCCGGCGAACGCCAGCAAGGTGGCGTTCTGCGCTTTCCAGCCGAAGCGGCCCACACGCATCTCGCCGCTGGCCACGTCGAGCACACGCGCGACTCGGCCCCGCACGCCGTCGGGCTGCCGGCGGCGTGCGTTGAGCTCGATGGTCTCGTCGTCGATCGCCTCGATCAAGCCGGCACCGAAAATGGGCGTGGTGATGCGCTTGACCACGATGGTGGCTTCGGCAGGCACCGTCTCGAGGGCTTCAGGGTCGATGGCCTGGGCTTGAAGCAGCGTGCCGCCAAGCGCCGCCAGATTGTCGAACTTGCCGTTCACGAGACGGCCAAAGCGGGTGACACTCGTCTCGCTGGCGCCGCCGATGCCGCCCGCCGTGTGGCAGGCCGCGCAGGAACTGTCGTTGAAGATCGGGCCCAAGCCGCCCTCGGGCGTTTCGACGGCACTGAACTCGCCTTGGCCTTCTTCGAATGCGCTGCGCGAACTGGCATCGAGGTCGGCCAAAGGCTCACCAAACTGCGGCAGTGCCTTGGGGCCCTGCTTGTGCAGGGCCGCGCTCGTCGCCGCCGTCGGCGGCAGCTTGTGGCGCTTCTTGAAGGACGCCGTGCCGACCTGGGCAGCGATAGCGACACCCGAGACCAGCAGGGCCACGAGCAGGAAGGAACCTCGTCTTTGTTTGTTCAGCACTGATGCATCTCTCTTGTGTGAAAGCCCTTCACCGCAACGGGGCAAGAGACTCAAAGAAGCTTCAGGATGGCGCCCAAGTGTGGAGACACTGTGAGTAAAGCTGCGAGAGCAACTTGCGGTTGCAAGCCTTGCGGCGTGACACTGGTCGCGGCAGGCCAGGCGCCTAGGGCATTGCGGTGCCTGAGAGCCGCGACAACGATGGCGCCTTGGCGGCGCGCGTCCATCTCCGCCGCACGGTCGCGCTTCCACCAGCGGCGACGGTTTGAGCCACGACGCTGCCGATACCGACCAGGACGGCACATCATCTGCCGCCGAGATGACGGCCGCCACAATGAACAGCCTGTCTCGGCAAGCAAATGGCGGCGGTTCAGGCGCTCAGCTGGCCGTGCGTCAATGTCAGTCACGGCCTCGTGGACATCCTCATGAGATCCGCGCAAGCCACGACATCACCGCGGCGGCGCCGGGTTCCTGGCACGCGGTGAACATCGAGTGGTGGCTGTGCCTCCGTGCAGCTTGCCGCGTGCGCGTGACTTGCCGATGCGCCGCAACAGCCGCCGGCGGCCCGGCCGTTGCCGTTCAGCGATCGGCGCGCACGACGCCGGTGGTCGACGCCGCCGGCCCGAGCAGGAAGACGCTGTAGGTCGTATTGGCGGTGAAGATCTGCTCCGCCCTGCTGAACAGCGTTCCCTGTGCCGCGGAGGCGACGGCCACCTGCGCAATGGTGGACGGCGCCTGGCTGGCATAGGTGGACGCCGCGCCAGCGTCCACGTTCACCGCCACCGGCGACGCATCCACCGTCAGCGACAGTCCGCCGGCCAGGCCATGCACGCCGTTGACCAGCCTCACCTTCGCCTGGGTTCGGTCGGTCGGCAGGCTGTTGTCGTCGCGCAGCCAGCTCGGCGTCGGCGCGGCGTTGCCACCCATCAGCAGCAGCGTGTAGTCGGCGCCCGGCAACAGGCTGAAGCTGGTGGTCACGGGTGTCGCCGTGCCGGCGCCGATGACGACGCTCTGGTCGCCGGCAGGCAGCGCGCTGTAGGCCGTGACGGCGGCCGAGTTCAGCGGCGCCAGCAGTGCCGTGCCGGCCACGGCTGGCACTGACTTCGCTCAGGCCGGTGGCCACGCGCACGCGCGCCAGCGTCGCCGGCTGAACCGCGATGTCGCCCTGCTGCGTCAACAGCAGCGCCTTCAGCAGCACGCCGCCGGGGCCGGGCACCAGCACGAGGGTGCGGATCTGGCGGCTGCCGAAGGTGATGTCACTGGCGTCCAGGCGCAGGTCGGTCTTGCTGCCGGCGCCCGTGACGCGCAGGCGCCAGCTGCCGCTGCTGACGTCGAGGTTGCTGCTGACCGCATCAACCGCCAGTGCCGACTGCAGGGCCACCGCTGACTGCAGCGGTTCGGTGGCCGCGGTGACATAGATGTCCAGCGCCCCGGCATCGGGCGCTGCGTTGACGATGCGCAGCAGCGTGTGATTGGCGTCGGGCGTGTCAATGTTGTCGCCGAGCAGCACCTGCTTCAGTGCGCCGGCCGCGCCATAGGCCAGCAGGCTGTAGTACTTGTTGGCCGACACCGAGGGGTCGAAGGACAGCAGCGCCGTCGGTGAGCCCGGGCTGTAGATGGCGTTGGTCTCCCCCGGCTCGGTCTCGACATAGGTCGCCGAGCCACCATAGAGGACATCGCTTTGCCGCGTCTGGCCGTCGACGCGCAGTTCCAGCGCCGTATAGCCGGTGCTGGCATTGACCAGCCGCACCTGCGCCATGGTGCGGTCGGTGCCACCGCCGCAGGCGGCCAGCAGCGTGAACACCAGCGCCGCCAGCGCGGCCTTCCATCGGATGTGCATCGTCCTATTCCCGGATCTCATGGTGGTCCCGATGATGCCGCAACACCGTCAAGCCCAGGTTTCAGGCCGTCGCGCTGCCGCCTTGCCAGCTTCAGGTCGAGCAAGCCGTGCATCGAGCCACACGCGGCGGCAATCGTCAAGCTGCGGCTTTCCTTTCCGTCTTGAAAAAGCCAGCCCACCGATGAGCAAGGTGAAGCAGCCTGCGATCCACGCCCACCCGCGACCCGCAACGCTTGTTGTGCCGGGCTCCTGTTCGGGCTCGTGGGTGTGCGACGAACTCGCAGCGCGCTCGATGGGCTGGTTTCTGACGCAGACCAGCGCGTTCGACATGGATTGACAGGTGCCCCGGTAAACATCGTGATCGACATTCTGGAACGAGCAGTGATCGTCGACTTTCCGACCGTCACAGACGTTCCACATGACCTCGTTGCCGAGGCCGCCCTCATGGGCCCGTGCCGCACTGGTGGCGCTCAAGAGCACGAAGCAGACGAGCAGCGCGTCATGCGCTGCTCGGGCCAGTGGCTGCCTTGAGATCAACTCGAAGACCCTTGCTGGCCCTTGAAGCAGCCGATGTGCATGTTCTCGCCGGCACTCGCCACGTGATAGTGGTAGCCGCGGCTGCTGTCACTGTGCCCGCGGCAGGTGTCCAGGCCCGTCGGTTCGGCGCCGGCCGTGTCATTCAACGCGTAGATGCCGTAGCCGTCCAGCGCATAGCCGATCAAGGCGGCGTGGCCGTCGGCGCTGGCGACCTGGTGCGAGCTGCCGGTTGCGGCATGGTAGTGGTAGCCGGTATGCGGATTGACATGGCCCCCGTTCTTGTCAAAGGCAGCGATCGTGTAAGCGGCCTTGATGTTGGCGACGGGCGCGGGGGCGTCGATCACGATGCCGTTCAGTGCGACGCCCACGCCACTCATGCCGATCGCTCCCGTCCCGCTGCTGAGCGCAACGGGCGTGACGGGGATCAGGATGGTGCGCGAAATGCCGCCGCCGACATAGGACATCTTTCCTTCCACACAGTACTTGTTCAAGGCGAGCGGGACATTGGGCACGGCGGCCGCCTCGAACAAGGCCTGCGTGTCGGTGACGTTGACCTTGCCCGTGGTCGCGTCGAACAGCTGCCAGTTGCTGTTGCCATAGAACGTGGCGAGGTTGGCGATGAACTGGCCCGTCAGGTCGTAGGTCTTGCCGCTTTCGATCCACATGCCGACCGTGCTGGTGTCCGTGCTCAACGTCTTGTTGGCGACATCGGAGTAGACATTGGTGGGGCAGAAGGGCCCGACGGCGTGGTCGGCGGGTGCGCCGACCGTGACGATCTCGGTAGCAGGTCGTTGCGGTGCCGCCCGAGAGCGTGCAGCTCACGGTGGTGATGGACTCCTTCAACCCGGCGGCCAGGAAGTTGGCAGGCTGAACTGACAGCTGAGTAGCCGTCGTCGCCGCGATTGTCGTATTGGTGCTCGAATCGCCACCGCCGCAGGCGGCGAGCACCCCAGCCGTCAAGGCCAGTAGGCCCAGGCACTGAGCCATCGTTCTCTCTTTCATCATTGAGATCCTCAAGACTTGTTGGGTTGAAGCAGGCGCCACATGGCTATGCGTCCGTGTCAGGCTGGCTCAGGGCGCCGCCAGCCGAGTCGGTCAAAGGCGATCTCGGCGAGATCGAGTTCGATCTCGATCTCCTGCATGACAGCGCGCTCCAGCACACCGGCTTTTTGCAGTCGAACAAGCCTGCGCCGCTGCGCCGACAGCACGTTCATCGACAGCATCTGTTGCGCCGCGAGGTCGCTGCGATGCGGGCAACTCTCGTTGTGCAGCGATCGCATGGCGGCCACCCGGCTTTCGTACAGGTGCTTCCACGTCGTGGCCCATTCGCGCACGGTCCTGGAGACGGCGGCCGCCGGGTCGGCCTCGATGACTCTCAGCGCCACCCGCGCGATCGCCTCATGAGCGCCCTGCGCCGTCAAGAACTTCTTCGCGCCGGCCGTTGGGCTGACCTTCAGCAAGGTCGTCGCCACGCCACTGAGCAAGAGCGTCGCGGCGATCGTTGCTGCCGCCAGGAAGACGGCGAGATCGCGCCCGGGCAAGTCCGCGCCGGCCGCCGTGAAGAGCGGGATCGACAGCGCGGCGCTCAGTGCCAGCGAGCCGCGCACCCCGCACAGGACGGCAACCATCACCAAACCGAAGTTGGGCAGGCCTTCACCCGCGTCAGACTGGCGGCGCCGCGACCACCACGCGAGCAGCAGCGTCCACGCCAGGCGCACGGCAAACACGGCGAGCGTCAGCAGCGCCACGTAGCCCAGAAGGTGCCAGCGGCTATAGCCTTCGACGCGCTGCAGCACCTGCGGCATCTCCAGGCCCAGCATCACGAACACGGCACCGTTCAGGACGAGCGTGACCATGCTCCACATCGCCACGCCGTTGAGCCGGGTGGTGGCGCGCAGGTGTCTATGATCGAGCGCACCGCCGCACAGCCCGGCCGCCACGACGGCGAGCACACCGGAGACACCCAGCTTGTCGCCGGCCAGGAAGGCGGCGTAGGGAATCAGCAGCGACAGCGTCGTGTCGATCCGCACACTCTCGGGCGTGCCGGACATCAAGGCGCGGCGCAGCGCGTGGGCCGCGACGGCGACAGCCGCGCCGGTGACCATGCCACCGACCGAGACGGTCAGCAGGGACAGGCTGGCCTCACCGGCGGAGAAGCGCGACGTGACCGCGGCGGCCACCGCGATCTTGAACACCACCAGCGCCACCGAGTCATTGAGCAGGCTCTCGCCGCTGAGCAAGACCCGCAACTGCGGCGGCAGCGGGAGCCTGCCGACGAAGTTGCTGACCGCCACGGTATCGGTCGTTGCGAGTGCGGCGGCCAACGCGAAAGCGACGGCCAGCGGCATCTCGGGCAGGAGGGCGTGCACGCCGAAGCCGACGACGGCGATGGTGAGCGCCACCAGCCCGATCGACAAGCCGAGCACCGGACCGATCGAGCGCAGCAGTTCCCGCTTGGGAACCTGCCAGGCTTCGATATAGAGCAGCGGCGGCACCAGCATCACGAACAGCAGCGCGCTCTGTTCGTGCAGATCGTCCAGCGCGGCGACCGATGTCAGCGCGACGCCGGCGGCGATCTGCAGCAAGGCCATCGGCACCGGCAACCTGCGTCCGAGTGCTTGGAGTATCGCCACCACGCAGACGACGACGAACGCCAGTTCGATGTACTTCATGCTGACTTTCGTGCGTGCCTTTGCCGGTTATCTCCGCGGTCCGGATGCAGCCCCATCCGGCGCAGGCGCGTCCTTGGGCCGGCATGCCAGGGCCATGCCCTGCTGCGGCGCAAAGCACGTTCCGGAGACATCGCCCCTCAGCCCGCCGAAGCTGCAGACGGCACCGCTGGCCAGCGACTTGCAGGCGGCGAGCGCTTCGGGTGGCGGCCCCTGTCGCGCGCCGCCGGCGGGTTGTGCCGAGGCCGCGTTGGCGACCAACATCGAGACGGCCCACGCCGCTCCCACCAGTGCCAGCGCGGCCGGGAAGGAAGTACTCCAGTCGGTCTTCTGCTTCAGTTTCGTCATCGCAACTCCTTGGTCAATCGTCGACCCCTGCCGACGCTGCGATGTAGTCTGCAAGCTGAATGTGGAGGCAATCGCAGCGTCTCTCCGCACTGTCTCCACAATTGACAGCTCCACTTGGCACTGAACATGCGCTTACGACTCGTCCACACCCTCTCGCTGCTGCTGCTGTCAGCCGTGCTGCTGGCCGTGCTGGCCATGGGTGCGGTGATGGCGTGGAACCTGAAGAACGGCTTTTCGGACTACCTGGAGGGGCGCGATGTCGAGCGCCTGGAGCAGTTCGCGGGCCTTGTGACCGAACTGGCCGGGCAGGCGGGGAGCGTCGCCGCGCTGCAGCAGCGCACGGACATGCGCGCCCTGCTGGATCAGTTTGCGCAACGCCAAGGGCTGGTAACGCGCCAGATTCGTGTGCCGGGGGAAGATCCCGGTCCCGGCGGCGAGCCCGGCAGACGTGGTCCGCCTCCGGGGGGGCCGCCTCCGGGGTCCGCCTCAGATGGACGACCCCCGGGCGGCGCCGACGGATTCGGTGCCCGCGTGGTGGTGGTCGGTGTCGATGGGCAAGCTCTGCTCGGCCGCACGGCGCGACCACCCGGCACGCTCACCGGCCCGTTCATCGACCGGCCAATCCGGCTCAACGGCGAGGTGATCGCGCTGGCCAGGATGCGTCCCGACACCCATGTGCCCGATGCCGTGGAAACACGCTTCCTGCGCTCGCAGTACCTGGGCATCCTTGCCGTGGCTGCGGCTTTGCTGTTGCTCGCGGTGGCCAGCGCCTGGTGGATCGCGCGACGTTGGGTGCGGCCCTTGGACGCCGTGCAGGAGGCGACTGCGCGCATCGCTCGCGGCGAATTCGACGTTCGCCTGCAAGGCCGGCTGCAGGGTGAGGGGCGCAGCGACGAGATTGGCGATCTTGTGCGCAACGTCAACCGCATGGCCGAGGGGCTGCAGCGACTCGAGGGTGCGCGCCGACGCTGGTTGGCCGATATCTCGCATGAGCTGCGCACGCCGCTGGCCGTGCTGCGCGGCGAGATCGAGGCGCTCGTCGATGGCGTGAGGCCGCTGCGGCCGCAGGCCATCGTGTCGCTGCGCGAGGACGCCTTGCGGCTGGGCAAGCTGGTTGATGACCTCCACTTGCTGGCCATGTCAGATCTGCAATCGCTGCCCTGCGCATTTGACGACCTTGACGCCGTAGCGCTTGCCAAGCAGGTGGTCCAGCGCCTGCAGGCGCGAGCGGCCGCCAAGGGCCTCGAGCTGAGCATCGAGATCGGTCAATCGACAACGCTGCCGGTACGCTGGGACAGCACGCGCATCGAACAACTGCTGGGCAACGTGCTGGAGAACAGCCTGCGCTACACCGATGCGCCGGGCCGTATCGTGTTGTCGCTGAAGCGCCACGGTGACCAGATCACCGTCGACATCGACGACAGCGCACCCGGCGTGCCCGCCGCAGACCTACCGCGCCTGTTCGAGCCGCTGTACCGGGCTGATGCCGCGCGCAGCCGCCATCGGGGTGGCAGCGGCCTCGGGCTGGCCATCAGCAGCGCGATTGCGCTCAGCCACGGCGGCCGAATCGAAGCGAGCTCGTCTTCGCTCGGTGGCTTGCGCGTTCACGTCGACCTGCCGGTCATCGCAGGAGAACCGACATGACTTCGATGCGACGCGTCCTCGTGGTCGAAGACGACGAAAAGATCGCGCAGTTGCTGCTCGACTACCTGCGCAACGAAGGCTTCGATGCCAGCGCTGTCGCGGATGGACAGATTGCGTTGCAGCAGATCGAACAAGCGGTGCCGGCCCTGATTGTTCTGGATCTGATGTTGCCCGGCTTGGACGGCATCGGCGTCTGTCGTGCCGTGCGGCAGTTCAGCGACGTGCCGATCCTGATGCTGACCGCGCGCGTCGACGAGGTGGACCGTCTGCTGGGACTGGACACCGGCGCCGATGACTATGTGTGCAAACCCTTCAGCCCGCGCGAGGTCATGGCCCGCGTGCGTGCCCTGGTGCGCCGCAGCGACGGCCGTGTCTTGGCGTCGAAGCAAGCTTGGGCCGTCGACGAATCTGGCCTGCGCATTGCCTGGCGTGACCAGTGGCTGTCGCTCACGCCGCTCGAATTTCGCATGCTGCGACTGCTGCTCAGTCGCCCTGGGCGGGTGTTCTCGCGTGCGCAGTTGCTCGATAGCGTGCATGGCGATCTGCGCGACGTGAGTGATCGCGCCATCGACAGCCACGTCAAGAACCTGCGCCGCAAAATCGCTGACGTCGAGTCGGGCAGCAATTGCATCACGTCGGTGTACGGCGTCGGTTATCGCTTCGATGCGCCGGAGTGAGCGGCGCACGGGAGGCGAGCTACTGTCTGCCGATCCTGCGCCAGCGCCTGGACGCGCCGTTGAACACGCTGATGTCCAACAGCTTCAGCTTCGGCGGCACCAGCGCCGCACTGGTGTTCCCTCGCTTCGCAGGTTGACGCGGCGACACGCCCAGTCGGATTGTTCTGGTTCTCGCCGCTGATGGCGAGCCATGTGCCGCGGGCAGCGGCACATGGCGCGCGTCGATCGAGCAGGTCGGTTAACCCGAGACGCTCTTGGTGTGGCGGAATAAGTTGTCGGGGTCGTACTTGCGCTTGAGCGCCGCGAGTCGGTCCAGGTTGGATCGGCCGTACGCGGCCTCGATGCGGTCCTGGCCCTCGTCCTCGGTGAGGAAGTTGATGTAGGTGCCGCCGGTCGAGCAGGCGCGCGTCGCCTCGAAGCAGTCGCGCGCCCACTCGACGTTGACGTCGTCATCGCCCGGCTTCTCCCACGAGCCGGCGATGTTCAGCACATAGGCCGCGTCGCGGTTGCCGACCGGCGAGTGCCCGGCCGGCAGCTCGCCCAGCGCGCCCTGGATCTGGAACATCAGGATCGCCGAATGCGGCGATCGAATGCGGCCCGCATGCTCCACCGCGAGGTCGATGGTCTGCCGTCGATGCCCGGCAGGTAGTGCGACTTCCAGTAGTAGCGCCGTCCCTTGGGCTGCGTGGCGTCGAGCAGGCTCTGCATCTGCGTATAGGGCCGACGCGTCACGATGTCGGCCACCGGCCGACCGAGCGCGCGCAGCGGCGCGAGCAGGGCTTCGCCGTCTTCGACCTTGCCGCTGTGGCAGACGAAGATGGCAACGATCGGCTTGCCGTGCATCTCCTTGGGCAGCCAAGGCGCCGGCGGTGCGATCCGCAGCACCGCCACGCTGGTCAGTTCGCGCGGCGCCTTGGCGCTGAACTCGCGGTAGGCCTCGAGAACCTGCTTGGCGTCGTCGCCGCGCCACGCGATCGCGCCGCCCAGGATCTCAGGGCCGACGGGAAAGAGCCGGTACTCGAAGGACGTGACGATGCCGAAGTTGCCGCTGCCGCCGCGCAGCGCCCAGAACAGGTCCGCGTTCTCGTGCTCGGACACACGCAGGACGTCGCCGCCGGCGGTCACGACTTCCATCGAGACCACGGTGTCGCAGGTCCAGCCGTGGCGACGCGTGAGGTAGCCGAATCCGCCGCCGACGGTGAGGCCGGCAATGCCGGTGGCCGAAACAAAGCCGAGCACGGCGGCCAGCCCGTGCAGCTGGGTCTCGCGGTCGACGTCGGCCAGCGTGCAGCCGGCTTGCGCGCGAGCCGTGCGGCGCACGGGATCGACCCAAACGCCTCGCAGCAGCGACATGTCGATCATGAGCCCGCCCTCGCAGACCGCGAGCCCTGCGATGTTGTGGCCGCCGCCGCGCACCGAACTGAGAAGCCCGTGCTGGCGCGCGAACCGAACGGCCTGCACGACATCGACCGTTCCGGTGCAGCGAGCGATCAGGCCGGGGCGACGATCGATCATCGCGTTCCAGATCTTGCGCGTCTCCTCGTATTGCGCGTCATCCGCGGTCAGCACCTGGCCTTTGAATCCGGCCTTGAACGCCTGCAGATCCTCCGGTGCAAGGTCCACGGTCCCACCGTCCATTCGTGCAAGCTTGAGCGTCATGAGTTGTCTCCGAGAAGAGTTGAGAACGTCTGTCGTCATACGGTCGCGCTCACTCGTCTGTAAAGCGCACGGGTGTCGCCGGCGCGCGGTGCACGTGCAGCTCGAAGATGTCCGCGCGCGCGTAGTGCCCGGTGACGTCGAGCGTTCGGCGTGACGGCGCGACGCGTGCCACGTCGATCTCTGCATACAACATGCCGGCCTCGCGGCGCAACGGGCCGGCGACGATCTTGCCCATCGGATCGATCACCACCGAGTCGCCATCGTTGATCCATTCCTCCGGCATCGGGGAACAGCTGCGGCGCGGGCCGGGAAGTCCTGCGGGAATGTCGCTGGCGCGCAGCGGCGTGCCGCTGCCGATGACCCAGCAGCGACCTTCGAGCGCGATGTGGCGCATCGTGCGCGATCCAGGCGTCGCCACTGTCGTAGGTGGGCGCGACGTAGATCTCCACGCCCTGGGCGTAGAGCGCGTAGCGCGCCAGCGGCATGTAGTTCTCCCAGCAGATGAGGCAGCCGATGCGGCCGGCCGGCGTGTCGACCGCGCGCAACCCGGACGCATCGCCCAAGCCATGCACCATGCGTTCGGGGTTGGTCGGCATCAGCTTGCGGTGCCGGTTCAGCACCTTGCCGTCGCTGCCGATGACGACGACGCTGTTGTAGAGCGTGCCGCCGCCCAGCGCTGCGATCGCATTCATTGATGCCGCACACGATCGTCACGTCGTGGGCGCGGGCGGCCTCGCACAGTTCGGCCAGGTCGCCGCGCGCCGACGTCGACCGCGTTGGCGAGCAAGCGTGCGTGCAATTGGCCCATGACGGCGCCGTCCTTTCCTGCCGCGAGCCGCCAGATCCAGGACGGGTAACCCGGAATGAACGACTCGGGAAAGACGATCAGCGACGCCCCTGCCGCGGCGGCCTCGGCGACCCATTGCACGGCCCTGGCGATGGTGGCGCCGCGATCGAGCAAGACCGGCGGGCGCTGAATGATGGCGATCTTGGTCATGGTGTCTCTCCTGGGCAGGTGGCTGCCCGACAGGGACAGCGTGCGCGTGACGAGGCGCCCGGACCAGTCCAGAATCTGAAGCGTTGTACGTTCCGGAGACGATGCGATGGAAAACAGCTACGGTCAGTTCTGCACGGTTGCCCGGGGTGCCGAGGCGTTGTGCGAGCGCTGGACGCCGCTGGTCGTGCGCGAGCTGCTGTGCGGCAGCAAACGCTTCAACGACCTGCATCGCGGCGTACCGCGCATGTCCACCAGCCTGCTGACGCAGCGGCTGCGTCGTCTCGAGGAATTCGGTGTCGTGCGGCGCGACGCCGTCGGCAAGGTGTGGGAGTACAGCCTCACCGAGGCGGGCGAGGACCTTCGACCCATCGTCATGGCGCTGGGCCATTGGGGTGCGCGGTGGATCGGCAGCCGCCTGCGCGATGATGAACTCGATGCCGGCCTGCTGATGTGGGACGTGCGCCGCTTCGCGTGCATCCCGGAGTTCCCGTCCAGCCCCGTGGTCATCCACTTCCAGTTCCGCGACGCACGGGCAGGCGAGCGGGCCTGGTGGCTTGTCGTGGAGGACGGCGTGGCCGACCTGTGCCGCGACGACCCGGGACGCGAGCTCACGCTCGTGGTGGATGCTTCCGTGCGCGCATTGACCGAAGTGTGGGCGGGCGACCGCACGCCGGCGCAGGCCCTTCAGTCGCGCGAGATCCGTGTGGATGGAGCGAAGCGCGAGGCGCAAGACCTGTGGCGTTGGCTGGGCACGAGCGCGTTCGCCTCGACGCGCCGCGCCGCGCCGCGCCCAAACGGATGTCTCCTGACGCCCAACCTGACACCCTAGCGGGTTGGCCGCAGACCCGGGGCGGAAAACCGCTATGCAAGAGCCGCCTATCCCGGCACATCCCCATCGCCACGCCGCAGCGCGTCGATCAGCTGGTCCTTCTCGCTCCACTGCTGCTCGACCCAGGCGCTGATGCGCTGGCGGTAGGCCTTGTCGCCGATCGGGTCGCTGCCCAGCACCTCGGGCGGGATCTCGCGCTGCTGCACGCGCACGATCACGCGGTCCAGGCGCCCGCACAGCAGGTCCGTGAAGGTGGGCGTGCCCTGCGGGTAGACGATGGTCACGTCCAGCAGGGCATCGAACTGCTCGCCCATGGTGGCCAGCGCGATCGCCAGGCCGCCGGCCTTGGGCTTGAGCAGGTGGCGGTAGGCGCCTGCTGGCCGCGTGCTTGGCCGGCGTGAAGCGCGTGCCTTCGACGAAATTCATCACGCTGGTCGGCACCAGCGCGAACTTCTCGCAGGCGCGCCGGGTGGTCTGCAGGTCCTCGTGCCGCTTCTCGGGTGCGCGCAGCCCTGTCCGAATGCCGCGCGCATGAACGGGAAGTCCAGCGCCCACCAGGCCAGGCCGATCACCGGCACCCAGATCAGCTGCTGCTTGAGAAAGAACTTCAGCAACGGGATGCGGCGGTTCAGCAGGTGCTGCAGCACCAAGATGTCGACCCAGCTCTGGTGGTTGCGCGACACCAGGTACCAGCCGCGCGGGTGCAGATCGTCGACGCCCTGCACGTCCCAGTGCGCCGTCGGGCGCACCGCGGCGATCCAGGCGTTGTTGACCGCGACCCAGGTCGAGGCCAGCGCGTTCAGCGCCCGGTCTGCCGCACGGCGCACGCCCGCTACCGGCAGCAGCAGCTTGAGCAGCGCGGGCAGCACCAGGCTCGCGGAGACCAGCAGCGTGTTCAGTGCCAGTACCAGGCCCGTGAAGGCGCCGCGCACGGGAGCAGGCAGGTGGGAGAGCATCGAGGTGTTGATCGGATGGACGGTGGCGCCAATGCGGGCACCCACGGTCCATTCTGCGTTACGCGCGCGCGGTCGGCGCAAACAGCCGCCGCGCCTGCAGGCCCAGGCCCTGCGCCACGCTGGCGAACCGGTCGCCGCGCACCATCGTGCAGCCGGGCAACACCGCCGCCAGGCGTTGCACCAGCGGCGCCAGCCGGTCGAGCCGCCGGTGAGATACAGCGCGTCCACCGCGTCGGCGCAGCCCGCCAGGCGCAGCGTCTCGCGCGCGGCGGCGACGACGCGTTCGAGATCCGCGCCGATCGCGCGCCGCCGCCTGCGCTTCGTCCCGCGGCCGCCAGGCCCGGCTCGATGCGCATCGAGCGCGACAAGCCTGCATCGCCGTCGGCGACTGTCGATCTTGCCCTGCTCGGCCGCGCCGCCAGCGCATGCCCCAGGCGCTGCGTGACCACCGCCATCAGGCGCTCGTGCTGGCGCGCGTCGCCGTAGAAGTCGCGCATGCTCGCCACCTCGGCCACGCGCTGCGGTATGTAGACGGTGTTGATCAAGTGCCAGGTGGCCAGGTCGAAGTAGACCCCGCTCGGCACTTCGCGAGGCGCTGCCCCGCCTGCTCGGACCCAGGCCCTTGTAGCCGCAGATCGGCAGGATGCAGGCCAGCTCGATGTGGCGGTCGAAGTCGGTGCCTGCGGCGTGCACGCCGTGGTTGGCCAGGATGTCGTCGCGACGCTCGCTGCGCACGCGCCGCTCGGGCCCGACACGGACCACGGAGAAGTCCGACGTGCCGCCACCGATGTCGGCCACCAGCACGACCTGCTCGCGTCGTGCGCTGCTCGTAGTCGAGCGCGGCGGCGATCGGCTCGTACTGGAACTGCACCTCGGCGAAGCCGACCGCGCGCGCCGCGGCTTCCAACGCAGCCTGGGCCTTGGCGTCGCGCACGGGGTCGTCGTCGACGAAGAACACCGGGCGACCCAGCACGGCCTGCGTGATCGGCGTGCCCAGATGCGCTTGCGCCTGTTGCTTGAGGTGGCGCAGGTAGCCGGCCACGACTTCCTCGTACGTGATCGAGTGGCCGGCGCCGAGGTCGGTGCGTCTGCTCGACCAGCGACGAGCCGAGGATGCTCTTCATCGAGCGCATCAGGCGCCCCTCGCTGCCTTCGACATAGGCCGCCACCGCCGCGCGCCCATACAGCCGCCGCGGCGCCTCGTGCGGCGCCAGCCCCTCCACGCCATAGAACACCGCCGTCGGCATGGTCGGGTGGCCGGGCTCGATCTCCAGCAGCTGCACCGCGCGGGCCGTGCTCTGCGCTACAACTGCGGCGAGCCCGGGGTGCGAGACGAATATGGCCGTCTGGCTGTGGCTTTGGGTCTCGATGACGCCTTGGCGCTGGCCGCCCAGGTCGAGACGCTTTGCCTGACGCTGGACGTGGCGTTGCCGGAGCATGCGACGATCGAATCCTCTGATCCCGACCTTCTCCGCGGCGCGCTTAAAGATCCCTGCGCCCGCGCCAATCCGCGCCCGCTCGACGAGCAGGTGATTCAATCGATCCTCGAAATGGCCATGGCTTGATGCTGATCGACGACCTCTTGGACTTTCCGCCCTACGCCGTTCCGGAACAGGAACGCCAGCGCCACCTGCTGGCTGCGATGAACATCGCCTACCAGCATCATACGTCGCACTGCCCGGCCTATCGGCGCTTTTGCTCGAAGCGCGGCTTCGACCCCGAGTTCGTCTTCGATTCGCTTGACGCAATTCCCTATCTGCCGGTCCAGGCCTTCAAAGAAAACGCCGACCTGCTGCGCTCGGTCGAGAAAGATTCGATCCGGACGACCTTGCACTCATCGGCAACCAGCGGCATTCCCAGCAAGATCGTGATCGATCGGGTCACGGCAAAACGCCAGGTCAAGGCACTCACCGCCGTAATCGCTGCAGCACTCGGTCGCCAACGGCGGCCCTTCCTGGTCCTCGATGTACCGCCGAATACCGACAGCCTAGGCCTGGGCGCACGCGGCGCAGCTGTGCGTGGCTTTCTCAATCTCGCAAGCGAGGTGCGCTATCTGATGCGCACGCAGGACGACGGCACGCTCATCATTGACAATGATGCCTTCGCGCAAGCGATGGGGAACGTGGATCGGCCGGCGGTGGTTTTCGGCTTCACCTATGTGCTCTATGCCTATGCCCTTGAGCCTTTAGCCCGCACCGGTCGGCAGCTGATCCTGCCCGAGGGATCCCATGTCGTCCATATCGGCGGTTGGAAGAAGCTAGCCGATCAGCAAGTTCCTCGCTCGACCTTCGACGACGTTGTCAAACGCACGCTCGGGGTGCCGCGCGAGCGGATCGTCGACTTCTACGGCTTTACCGAGCAGATGGGCGTCACCTATCCGACAGGCCCGAGTGGCGACAAGCATTGCCCGGTCTTTGCCGAGGTCATCGTGCGCGACCCGAAGACCTTGGCGCCTCTGCCCGACGGCGAGGAAGGGTTGCTGGAGTTCTTAACGCCGTTACCGCACGCCTATCCGGGCATTGCCGTGCTCACCGACGATGTCGGTGTCGTCACGGGCCGGGCGAATAGCAGCCTGGCGGAGGGCGGCGAAGAAGGCTGGGGTGGCACCCGCTTTCGCGTATTGGGAAGAGCTCGAAAGGCCGAGGTCCGGGGCTGCGGCGACATCATGGGCGAGAAGATGACCGCGCGGCCAGCGGCGCCGGCGGATGTCAAGAAAGTGACCGGCAAGGCCGCAGCGCGCCTTCGACCGCTGTATGGGGCTGCCAAAGTTGCCCTGGTGGTCCAGGTCGACCGCCAGTACGCGCCGGCCATGCTGCACCAGGTGATGTGCCAGCAGCGTGGCCACGGCGGATTTGCCGACGCCACCCTTCTGGTTGGCGAGAACGAGTGTCTTCATCAAGAGTCCTCCGGCGCAATCGACAGGGGATGAGCCGTGGCGGAGGACTATTCCCGGGCGCCGCGCCTCGAT
>CAVUEP010000029.1:0-21274 GCA_963740395.1 uncultured beta proteobacterium | reverse complement strand
GGCGGCGACTTCAGCAGGCCGGCGGCGAATTGGTGCAGCAGGCGCCGGATCTCGTCGGCAGCGTCGTTGAAGAGTGCCGCGTCATCGGACTCGCCGTGTCGCAGCGCCTGGGAGCGTGCGAGCGCGTGCTCGAGCAGGCGCGCCAGCTGCGACAGGTCGGCAAAGCCGACCGTGGCCGAGTTGCCAGCCAGCGAATGCGCCAGCGCCACGGCATGCTCGCCCACCGGCCGGTGCAATTCATGGGCCCACTCGGCGAGCTCGGTACTCAGGCGCCGGGACTGCTCGTCGGCCTCGTTGAGAAAGATGTTGAACAGCGGGATGCCCACTCGCAGCGAGCCGATCATCTTGTACGGCTCGGGCTCGGGTGGCGCGGGCTCCGGCGCCAGCTGCTCGGACACGGGCTCGGGCTCCGGCACCAATTCGGACAGTGGTGTGAGCGTGATCGGCTCGGGTACCGCCGTCGGGATCGGCGGCAAATCCGGGATGTCCAAGGACATCAGTTTGGACACTTCGTCCGGACTGGGCGCCTGGCTGTCGGGCTCAGGCATGGCCAGGGCCTGCAACGCTTCGGCGCCGCCGACGGGCAGCGTGGCCGCCTCGCCGAGGTCTAGCTCGAAGGCGACCTCCTCGTCCCCGGCCAGCATCTGGTCCAGCGACTGGACCGCGGGCGTGGCGGGCCGCAGCTCAAGATCCTGTGCGCCGGGCAGGTCGGGCAGCAGATCGAGCAGCGGCATCGGCGCCGACACCTGGGGCATCGTCAAGGTGCCGGGCACCGTCGTGCGTGGCGCCGGCCTGAGACTGTCCGGCACGGTCGGCGCCTGCAGCGTCATCGGCGCCCCCGGCAGCACCAGGCTGCCGTGCTGACCACTGCGCCCGAACTCGTCGACGGCACCCTGGATGTCGAGCGCGTTGTGGCCTCCATCGCGACGCGCGCCGATGGCTTCGACCCAGTCGCTCAAGTAGGACAACACATCGGTCGTCAGCGCCAGCAGGTCACCATCGGTGGGCTGGCCATCGGCCAAGCGACGGTTGTAGAGCTGTTCGCAGGCCCAGGCCGCCTCGCCGAAGTCGGTCAGGCCGACCATGCGCGAACTGCCCTTGAGCGTGTGGAAGGCGCGGCGAACCGTGGTCATTTCGCCCAAATCGTCGGCGCTGGACACCAGTGCGGCCAGCGCGTGCTCGGCATTGCCGACCACTTCGCGCGCTTCCTCGAGGAAGATCCCGCGCATCTCATCGTCTTCTTCGAGGCCGGTCTTGCCGGCCGGCGTCGGTTCACCCGACAGCAGCGGCAGCGGCCGCGATGGCGTCAGCGCATCCAGGGCGGCCGCTTCCGACGAGGTATGGACGAAGTCGGCCATCGCCTGCGCGAGTTCCTCGCGCACCGCCTGGCGTTCGTCGTCGTTCTGTGCGCCGGCAAAGGCCGTCTTGACCGCATGCATGGTATCGGCAAGCACGGGCTGGTCAGCGACCATCGCTTCATGCGACAGGCGCTCGAGCTCGCGCGCGACTTCGTCCAGCGGTACTTCGGGGTGCGCCGCGGCCATGGCCAGCGACTGCGCCTGTTCGATCAATCGCGGCTCGACCGCCACCGACGCGGACGACGCCGGCGCATCCAGCGCGCCGAACTCGGAGGCCCGGCGCGTACCGCCGCCGGCCACCGAGCGCAACAGGCCCGACGCGGCGTCGAATGCAAACAGGGCCTTGGCCATCGACGGCTGCACGCTGAGCATGTCGATCAGGAAACCCAGCGCACCCAGGTTGCTGGCCAGCCGATCGACGGCCGCCGGATCGGGCACGCTGTCGTTCGCCGCCGCCAGCGCATCGACATCGTCGCGCATCCGGACCACGGCGTGCGATGCCTGGTCCAGGCCAAGAACGGAAAGCACGCCGCGCATGGCGTTGAGCTGCCCCGGGACCGGATGCAACTGTTCGCGCGCCGACGGCGCGCGGAAGAAGGCGTCAATGGCCTTCTCGGCCTCGGTCAGGGAACCGCGCAACTCCTGCACCACGCTGCCCATGGTCTGCCGGTCCGACACGCGGCGGTAGAGCTCCTCCATCCACGCTTCAAGCGGCTCGGGCTCGGCACCGTCGCGCACATTGACGATGCGCTGGGCGAGGCGGCGCAAGCGCTCCACCTGCGAAGGATGGTCGAACTCGCCGTCGTCGAGCGAAGCCTCGACGTACAGCACGGCGGTGGCGACTTCCATGGCCAGCGCGGGCGGCGGCGCAGCGCCGCTGGACACGGCCCTGGCGGCCGCGCTGACGAGCGCCTGCGCCAGCTTGTCCCCGCTCGGATAGAGCTTCTTCAGCGAGTCGCTGACCAGCTGGAACTGCTCGTTCAGCGCCGACATGCGGTGCAGTTCGCCGCCTGCAACGGCGGCCCAGCTGTCCTTGGCCGCGACCACGCGCTTCTTCGCCTGCGACAATCAGCGCCGGATCGAATCGACCGAGCTGGCTGGCCAGGTAGTCAACCGGTGCGCGTCGCGCCAGCTTCCACGCCAGCCGCACAGCGGCAAGGCGCGGCGCACGCCGACCGTCGCCGGGTGACGCCGCCTGGGCGCAGAAGAACAGCAGATCCTGCGCCAGGCGCTCGGACACGTCGGCGCCGCCGCGCTCGCTCATGCGCAACTGCGCCAGCAGGCGCGAGGCGATGCGCTTGCTGTAGGCGTCCAGGCGCAGCAACCCCTGCGCCTGGGCCTCGAAGAAGGCGCTCGCCATCTGCCACAGCGTGGGCAGCCAACGCTGGGCGCCGACCGGCCCGGCCGCATGCGCCCCCGTGGCCAGACTGGCGAACAACTCGCTCAATGCCGCCGCCGCAGGCCCGTCGGGCTTGCGCATCAGGGCCAGCGTCGCCGCCTCGACGTCCGAACGCAGCGTGTCGTCCGCGCGCCGGGGCGTGGCGCTGGTGTCGATCTCGATTTCCTGCCATTGCCAGTCGTGCAACCAGAGGTCGGCCGGATGGATGCGGTCCGCGCCGGCCAGCTCCTGCACCGCCAGGTACTGCGGGAACAGCGCCAGCGGCGACACGGGCTTGTCGGCCAGCAGGCGCCCCAGGTAGTCCAACAGCGCAAACGAGGCCCGCTCGATGGTCTCGACGGCTGCGATGTTGAGCGTCACGGGCCGGCCGCTGAGCCGCTGCAGCGCGGCCTCGTTGGCGCGCAGCAACTGCGCCGCCGCGGGCAGACCCACCAACTCCAGCGCCCCGACGCCCTGGTGCAGCTGTGCCCGCGCCGTGCGCAGTACGCCGGGATCGACGGCGTCGACGTCGGAACCCGACATCGCCTCGGCCTCCTTGAGGTAGCGCCGCATCGCCTTGTGCGCCGACTCCAGCGAGCGGCGCAATTCGTCCTGCACCCAGGCCAGCGCGCTCAGGTCGTCAATCGTCTCGGTGTCGTGCGGCGCATCCATGGGTGGCCTCGGTCGGGAGTCTGGGTGTGGGTCAGGCGATCTTGAACCGCGCGACCGATTGCTTGAGTTCTTCTGCCGTCAGCGACAGCTCGCGCACCATCTGCGCGGTCGAGCGAGTGCCGTCGCCGGTCTGCTCGGTCACGGCAAAGATGTGCTGGATGTTCGCGGCCACGACGTTGGCCGAGCGCGCCTCCTCGAGCGCATTGCCGGAAATCTGCTCGATCAGCTCGGCCAGTTGGCGCGTGACGCGGTCGATATCGCCCAGCGCGCTACCGGCGGCATCGGACAGCCTGGTGTTCTCGACCACGCCCTGCGTCGAGCGCTCCATGGCCGCGACTGCATCCAGGGTGTCGGTCTGAATCGCCTTCACCAGGGCCGCGATCTGGCGCGTCGCGTCGCCCGATCGCTCGGCCAGGCGCTGCACCTCCTCGGCCACGACCGAGAAGCCGCGGCCGGCCTCGCCGGCAGACGCCGCCTGGATGGCCGCATTCAGGGCCAGCACGTTGGTCTGCTCGGTAATGTCCGAGATCAGCTCGGTGATCTCGCCGATCTCCTGCGACGACTCGCCCAGACGCTTGATGCGCTTGGAGGTTTCCTGGATCTGGTCGCGCATCATGTTCATGCCGCCGATGGTGTTCTGCACTGCGTCGCGGCCGGTCTCGGCCGCCGCCAGCGAGCGGCGCGCCACCTCGGCGGTCTGCTGCGCCTGCGCCGACACCTGGTTGATTCGGCCGGCCATCTGCAGCACCGACTCGCCCGTCTCGCGAATCTCGCGCAGCTGCTCGGTCGACGCGGCCAGCAGCTCGGTCGAGGTGTTCTCGACCTGCTGTGTCGTATCCGTCACGCGTCCCACCGTGCCCTGCACCTGGGCCACCAGGGTGCGCAGTTCTTCAACGGTGTAGTTCACCGAGTCGGCAATGGCGCCCGTGATGTCCTCGGTCACGGTGGCCTGCTGTGTCAGGTCGCCCTCGGCCACCGTCTGCAACTCGTTCATCAAGCGCAAAATTGCCGCCTGGTTGGCGTCGTTCACGCGCTTGGCTTCCTGTTCCTGGCGCTGCGCATGGTGCCGCTGCATCTCGCCCTGGCGCGCGCGTTGCTCCTGGTCAGCGACGAACAGGCGCAGGAAGCCCACGCCGCCGAACGCCAGCGCGACGAATCCAAGCCCGATCAAGGCCCAGCGTGCGGCGCCAATGCCACCGCCGGAGAGGTGCGTCTGCACGGCCTCGAGTCCCTTGCGCAGGGGTTCGCTGTCTGCCACGACCGAGGCCTGGGCCTCGCGCGCGGCGACCAGGCCCTGCAGATTGCCCAGAATCGCCGTGGCTTCGGCGCGCGTCCTGTCGTATTGCGCCATCAACTGCGTCAACCGCTCGCGGGTCTGCGCATCCTTCGTCGCGGTCAGGCGCAACTCGCTGCTGCCATTGAGCAGGCCGTTGGTGATTTCGCGGAACGCGCCAAGGTCCTTGCCAAGCAGGAACACGGCCTCGGGGCTCACGCCCTCGGTGGTCAGGAATTCGTTGGCACTCTTGCCGATCCGCTGCGTCAGCATCACCAATTGGCCCACGGCCGACAACTCGCCGGCGGACGCATCCTGCTGCAACTTCAGCGACAGCACGGTCTCTGCGGTCTCGAGCAGGTCGGACGACTGCCGATTGATCGCGCGCAGCGACTGCCCCACCTGGGTCAAGGTCTTCTGCTGCCCCACCACGACGGCGGCGTTCTTCTCGGCCCGATCCACCAGCGCCATGAGGGGCTCGAGTTCCACCTGAGCCGCGGCGGGCACCGCCGGCACGTCGGCGTCGCCGTCCTTGAGCCCGCGCAAATTGCGCGCCAGCACCTCGGCACTCTCGCGGACTTCAGGGAAGGCAGCCGCACTGCCGACGAAAGCCTGCGTCACCGACTTGGCCAGCCGCTGCGATTGCATCATGGCCTGACCTGTCGCGCCGACCTGTGCCGAACTGCGACCCGCGGCGTCGATTGCCAGGTAGGCTCCGAGGCCCAACAGGCTCAAGCCGATGACGACGACGAAGCTCAGGATGCGCTGCTGCTGCACCAGCGGTAGCGCGCCAATCATGGGCAGTCCGCTGCCCGTGGTGGGTTCGTCGTCGATTCCGGGCAGCCGCGTTTCGACGAAGTCGCCGGCCGTCTCGGAAGGCAATGCCTCGGACAGGATCGACGAATCCGTCGACGCCGGTGTCTGCGTCGCCGCATTCATGTCCAGCGTCAACGCAGCAGACGAGGCCGTCCCGGGCAACGCGTCGTCGGCGCCAAGCGGCACCACTTCGTCGAAGATCGACCCGAGATCCTCATCGGCCGCCTTGTCATTGCGCCGACCCTTGGTGGTGAATTTGTCTAGGAAACTCATTCTGACCCCTGGAGAAGTCTGGAGGGTGGGTGGCTCAAGCCACGATCGACAGGAAGCGGACGTCGTGCGCCAACTCGGCGAGGTCCAGCGCCTGCCAGAGGCGGCCGTCGTCGTCTTGCCAGCGCGTCGGAGCGAAGACAGGCCGGCCGGCATCGTCGTCCTGGTCGGGCTTGCGCAGTTGGTCGATTCCGCGCAGGCCGGCCAATCGGTCGACCAACAGAGCGGCGTTGAGGCCCAATGGCGCGCCCAGCGCAATCAAGCGTGCCTGGTCACGGCCCGCGTCGCCTGGCGCCGCATCGGGCAGCCCGAGGAACCGCGCCAGATCGATGACACCGTGCAAGCTGCCGCGCAAGTTGGCGACCCCGGCAAACCAGGGCAAGGTGTGCGGCACCGGCAGCACCGGCACGACGGCAGAAATTTCGCCCGCCTGCTCCAGCGGCAGCAGCAACCCCTGACCGCGGCACTCGACAGCCAGCCACGATTGGCGACGCGGCTGCGTGCGTGCCGCCTGCATGCGCTCGGCCAGCCGGGTCTGCAATTCGCGAAGGGCTTGCTTGTTGGCCATCTCAACAGCCGCGAGCCGCACGCAGGCAGTGCCGCGGCGCGACTGCTGCGTGGCGGCGGATGACGTTGACTCGGAGGCGTCGCATGCCGGTCAGTGCTTCAATCGAAGGCGTGGATCTTGGCGATCAGCTCGTCGGCATTGACCGGCTTGACCACATAGTCGCGTGCGCCCTGTCGCATGCCCCAGACCTTGTCGGTCTCGAGACCCTTGCTGGTGCACATGATCACGGGCACGTCGGTAAAGCGCGGGTCGCGCGTGATGGCTCGCGTCAGTTGGAAACCGTTCTGTCCCGGCATGACCACATCCATCAGGATCAGGTCGGGCTTGTCGTCGGCCAGTCGGCGCATGGCCTCTTCGCCGTTCTCGGCCGTGCGTACGGCAAACCCGTTGCGCGTGAGCAGTTCGGAGAGGTGGTGCAACTCGGTCTTCGAGTCGTCGACCAGCAGGATTTTTTGGATCGGCATCGTCGGACAGGGGTCAGTAGTGTTGTCAGTGGCCACGCAAGTCAGGCCACGGGACGGAATTGCGCGACCGCGCGCAGGAGTTGCTCTTTCGTGAACGGCTTGGTCAGGTAGTCCTCGGCGCCCACCATGCGGCCACGCGCCTTGTCGAACAGGCCGTCCTTGGACGAGAGCATGATCACGGGTACATGTGCAAAACGCGGGTTGCGCTTGATGATGGCGCAGGTCTGGTAGCCATCCAGGCGCGGCATCAGGATGTCGCAAAAGATCAGCACCGGCACATGGTCGTTGACCTTGGCCAGCGCGTCGAAGCCATCCTCGGCAAGCACCACTTCATGCCCGCCCTGAGCCAGGAAGATCTCGGCGCTGCGGCGGATGGTGTTGCTGTCGTCAATGACCAGCACCTTGACGCCAGAGGCCACGCTGTCTGCAAGCACAGGGATAGTCAAACAGCCTCTCCTCGTTCAGCCGGCGCTGCGGGTGTCAGTGCAGATCCAATCAAATCTGCACCATCTCAAAGTCGTCCTTGCGGGCCCCACACTCGGGGCAGGTCCAGTTCATCGGCACGTCGGCCCATGCGGTGCCGGGCGCCAGTCCATGCTCCGGGTCGCCTTCAGCCTCGTCGTAAATCCAGCCGCAGATCAGGCACATCCAGGTACACGCTTGGTGGCTCACAGGTCGCAAGTCAATCACTACAATGGGGGGAGATTGTAGACACCGCATACTTGAAGAACCCAAGTCTGCGTAGGCACATACGCAACATTCTTCACAGTCTGCTGGAGGTCTGACCACCCCCCCGAACCGCGCCGGACGACGCCCCATGAACGCCCCGACACCTCCGTCCGACCCCCAAGCGCCGAGCATCGAAGAGCCCGCGCCGGCCTGCGTCATGAGCTTCAACGCCAGCGACGCCAGCGGTGCCGGCGGCATCGCGGGCGATGTGGCAACGATCGCCGCGATGGGCGCGCATGGCCTGCCCGTGATCACATCGATCGTCGTGCGCGACAGCGCCGAGTTGTTCGACCAACACCCGATCGACGTCGACGTGATTGCCGAACAGGCACGCACCATCCTCGAAGACGTGACGATCGCCGGCTGGAAAGTCGGCTTTCTCGGCAACGCCGAGGGTGTCAGCGCGGTGGCCGAAGTCCTGTCGGACTACCCGGATGTGCCGCTGGTCAGCTACCTGCCCAACCTGGGCTGGATCGAGGAGGACGACTTGCTGGCCTACCTCGACGCCTTTCGCGAGCTGGTGCTGCCGGCCACCGAGGTGCTGGTCGGCAACCACAAGACCCTGACCGACTTCCTGCTGCCCGAGTGGGACAGCGAGCGCCCGCCCTCGGCACGTGAACTGGCCGTGGCCGCGGGCGAGCATGGCGCACGCTACGTGCTGGTCACGGGCGTGATGCTGCCGGGCAAGACCAGCGAGCAGTGGATCGACAACGTGCTGGCCTCGCCGCAGGGTGCCATCACGGGCGAGAAGTTCGAGCGCTTCGAGGCCAGCTTCGTCGGCGCTGGCGACACGCTGTCAGCGGCGCTGGCGGCCCTGCTGGCGGCAGGCAGCGAGCTCTCCGCTGCGGTCGGTGAGGCGCTGGCGTTTCTCGACCAGAGCCTGGATGCGGGTTTTCGGCCAGGCATGGGCAATGTGATCCCGGATCGATTCTTCTGGGCCCTGCCGCCGGGCGAAGAAGGGGCGCCGGGCGAAAGCGATGAGGGCGCCCTGCGCGGCGAAGACGCCGAGGTGGCCGGCGACAACGAAGCGGGGCCACGGCGTGTCCACTGAGCGAACCAACGCGGGCCTGTTCGAGCGCGCCCAGCGCGTGATTCCCGGGGGCGTCAACTCCCCCGTGCGCGCCTTCCGCGCCGTCGGCGGCACGCCACGCTTCATCGAGCGCGCGCAAGGTGCCTACATGTTCGACGCCGAGGGCCGGCGCTATATCGACTACATCGGCTCCTGGGGCCCGATGATCCTGGGCCATGGCCATCCGGCGGTGCTCGACGCGGTGCAGCGCGCCGCGCGCGACGGCCTGTCATTCGGCGCGCCAACCGAGCGCGAGATCGAGTTGGCCGAGGAAATCCTGCGCCATGTGCCCAGCATCGAACAGATTCGCCTGGTGTCCAGCGGCACCGAGGCGGGCATGAGTGCGTTGCGCCTGGCGCGCGGCGCCACCGGGCGCTCCAAATTGATCAAGTTCGAGGGCTGCTACCACGGCCACGCCGACGCGCTGCTGGTCAAGGCCGGCTCGGGCCTGGCCACCTTCGGCCACCCGACCAGCGCCGGGGTGCCGCCCGAAGTGGTGCGCGACACGCTGGTGCTCGAGTACAACCAACTCGAGCAGCTCGAAGCGACGTTTGCGGCGCAGGGCAACGAGATCGCCTGCGTGATGATCGAGCCGATTGCCGGCAACATGAACTTCGTGCGCGCCAGTCTGCCGTTCATGAAGCGCCTGCGCGAGCTGTGCAGCCAGTACGGCGCGCTGCTGGTGTTCGATGAAGTCATGACCGGCTTTCGGGTCGCACTGGGCAGCGCGCAAGGCGTGTACGCCCAGGCCCTGCCCGGTTTCCGCCCTGACCTGAGCGTGTTCGGCAAGGTCATCGGCGGCGGCATGCCGCTGGCCGCGTTCGGCGGCCCGCGCGACGTGATGAAGCTGCTGGCCCCGCTGGGCCCGGTCTACCAGGCCGGCACCCTGTCGGGCAACCCGGTGGCCACCGCCTGCGGCCTGGCCACGCTGCGCGAGATCGCCAAACCGGGCTTCTTCGAGGCCCTGTCGGCGCGCACGCAATCGCTGGTCGAAGGCCTGGTTGGCGCGGCGCGCCAGGCCGGCGTGCCGCTGGTCGGCGACAGCGAGGGCGGCATGTTCGGCTTCTTCTTCGCTGACGCCCTGCCGCAGAACTACGGCGTCGTGATGGCCACCGACAAGGAACGCTTCAACCGCTTCTTCCACGCCATGCTCGACCGTGGCGTGTACCTGGCGCCGGCGCTGTACGAGGCGGGATTCGTCAGCGCGGCGCACACGCAGGCGGACATCGACGCCACCGTGGCGGCGGCGGCGGCCGCCCTGCGCGGCTGAGGCGACGCGTCAGCCTTCGCGTGGCGGCTCAGGCGCGCCCAGGCGTGATGCCCACTTCTAGAATCGAAATCCATGCACCTTCACATCCTGGGCATCTGCGGCACCTTCATGGGCGGCCTGGCGGCCATCGCGCGCGAGGCCGGCCACCGCGTGACCGGTTGCGACGCCAGGGTCTACCCGCCAATGAGCGACCAGTTGCGTCGCCTGGACATCGAACTCATCGAAGGCTACGGCGCCGATCAGATGGCCCTGAACCCGGATGTGTTCGTGATCGGCAATGTCGTCTCGCGCGCCCGTGCCGAGGACTTTCCCCTGTTCGAGGCCATCCTCGACGCCGGAGCCGACTACACCAGCGGCCCGCAATGGCTGGCTGAGAACGTGCTGCGCCACCAGCATGTGCTGGCCGTGGCGGGCACGCATGGCAAGACGGGGACGACCTCGATGTTGGCTTGGATTCTCGAAGCCGCCGGGCTTGAGCCGGGTTTTCTCGTGGGTGGCGTGCCGCTGAACTTCGGTGTGTCGGCGCGGCGGGGTGGCGGACGCTACTTCGTCATCGAAGCCGACGAATACGACACCGCGCTGTTCGACAAACGCAGCAAATTCCTTCACTACCGACCGCGCACGGCGATCCTGAACAACCTCGAATACGACCATGCCGACATCTTCCCGGACCTGGCCGCGATCGAGACCCAGTTCCATCACCTCCTGCGCACGGTGCCTTCGAGTGGGCGCCTGGTCGTGAACGCCCGTGACGAGGCCTTGCAACGCGTGCTCGACCGCGGCAGCTGGAGCGAGGTGGTGCGCTTTGGCGCGTTGCGAGAGGAGCCGGGCGCATTGCGTTCGCGCGGCGAACCACAAGCCTTCGATGTGCTGCGCGGCAGCCTCAACATCGGCCATGTCGAGTGGACCCTGCAAGGCGAACACAACCAGCTCAACGCGCTGGCGGCCATCGCTGCGGCCGAGCATGTGGGCGTTGCGCCGCAAGCCGCGGCCGCGGCGTTGTCGACCTTCAGGAACGTCAAGCGGCGTATGGAACGGGTCGGCGAGGCCGGTGGCGTGGCGGTGTATGACGACTTCGCGCACCACCCGACGGCGATGCGCACCACGGTGGACGGGCTGCGCCAGCAGGTCGGCCTGGCACGCGTGCTGGCCGTGTTCGAGCCGCGCTCGAACACCATGAAGCAAGGCGCGATGAAGGCCCAGCTGCCCTGGGCGCTGGAAGACGCCGACCTGTCGTTCTGCCTGCAGGGCCCCTACGGCTGGGATGCGCGCGAGGTGCTGGCGCCCTTGGGTGACGCGGCGGTCGTGGCCGACGACGTCGACGCGCTGGTGACCATGGTGGTGGCAGCGGCCCAGCCGGGAGACCATGTCCTGTGCATGAGCAACGGTGGCTTCGGCGGCATTCACGGCAAGCTGCTCGCCGCCCTGCGCGGCCGGTTCGGATGACCCAGCGAGCCGCCGCAGCGGGCACGACGCATGTCCTGTACCTGCACGGCTTTCGATCGTCGCCGAAGTCGGCCAAGGCACAGACCATGGGCGCGTGGATGCGCACCCATCGCCCCGATGTGCATTGGGCCTGTCCGCAGCTGCCGCCCTCACCCAAGGAGGCGATGGCGCTGGTCGCCGAGCTGATTGCGGCATGGCCGATCGAGCACATGGCCGTGGTCGGCAGCTCGCTCGGCGGCTTCTACGCCACGGTCGTGGCAGAGGGTACCGGGTGCCCCGCGGTGGTGCTGAATCCGGCGATCAACCCGGCGCGCGATCTCGCGGGGCATATCGGTGACCTGACTTCGTACCATGACCCCGACGACCACTTCTACTTCCGCCCGGAGTACGTGACCCAGCTGCGCGTCATGACACCGCGCACGATCACGCGAGCGGAGCGCTACTTCGCCGTTATCGCCAAGGGCGACGAGGTGCTCGACTGGCGCGAGATGACGGCACGCTATGCCGGAGCGACCCTGCGCCTGCTTGAAGACGGTGACCATGGGCTGTCCGACTTCGACCTGCACCTGCCCGCGGTACTGACGTTTCTCGGCCTGCAAACCTGAAGCCCCCGAGACGCCTCGGGGCGGCGCGGCGACGGGCCTGAGCCGAGCGCGAACTGGAGGTCGGTGACAATCACTCGCCTATGTATGCACTGTTTGAAGAAGCCGGGAAGTTCCACGCCGGCCGCGTGATGACCGAAGCCGACACGTCGGCGCAGATCGAACTCGAGTCGGGCAAGCGCGTCAAGGTCAAGGCGGCCAACCTGCTGCTGAAGTTCGAGCAGCCTGCACCAGCGGAGCTGATCGCACAGGCGCAGGCCCTGTCGAGCGAGATCGACCTCGACCTGGCGTGGACCTTCGCCTCCGAGGCCGAATTTGGTTTCGCCGACCTGGCGCGCGACTACTTCAGCGCCAAAGCCGGCGCAGCGCATCAGGCCGCCGCGCTGTTCCGATTGTTCGAGGCGCCGCATTACTTCCGGCGTCTGGGCAAGGGCCAGTTCAAGAAGGCGCCCGAAGAGACTGTCAAGGCCGCCCTGCTCGGGATCGAGCGCAAGAAGCAAGTCGCGGCGCAGATCCAAGCCTGGGCCGAGGCGTTGCAGGCGGGCGTCTGCCCAGGCCCGGTGCGCGAGCAGTTGTACAAGATCCTGTTCAAGCCCGACAAGAACGCCGCCGAGTACAAGGCCGTTGTCGAGGCCGCCCGCCGTTCGCAGCGCGCGCCGCTGGAGCTGCTGAAAGCCGCCAACGCGATCGCCAGCTCCTACCAGTTTCACTGGCAGCGCTTCCTCTTCGAGCAGTTCCCACGGGGAACGTCCTTCCCGGCCAACCTGGACGTGCCGTCGGTGCAGGAATCGCTGCCGCTCGCGACCGTGCAGGCGTTCTCGATCGACGACTCGGCCACCACCGAGATCGACGACGCGTTGTCGGTGCAGGGACTGGGTAGCGGGACGGTGGTGCTGGGGGTGCACATTGCCGCGCCGGCGCTGGCCTTCGAGCCCGGCTCGGCGCTGGACAAGCTCGCCAGCGAACGCCTGTCCACGGTCTACATGCCAGGCTGGAAGCTGACCATGCTGCCCGACGCGATGGTGCAGGCCTACACCTTGATCGAAGGCCGCGACTGCCCTGCCGTGAGCCTGTATGTCACCTTCGACGAGACGACCCTCGAGGTCCTGGACAGCCAGACCCGACTCGAGCGCGTATCCATCGTCGCCAACCTGCGCCACGATGTGCTCGACAGCGTGATCAGCGAGGCCTCGCTGGAGGGCCGCACGCCCGCCGACTACGCCTTTGCCGACGAGTTGGCCTTTGCGTGGCGCCTGGCGCGTGAGCTGAAGTCGCGCCGCGAAGTCGTGCGCGGCAAGCCCGAGACCTTCAACCGGCCCGACTACAACTTCCGCCTGGAGAGCGCGGGCGCTGACGAACCCGTCGGCGATGAGCGGGTGCGGATCACGACCCGCCAGCGCGGCGCCCCGCTGGACCTCATCGTGGCCGAAACCATGATTCTGGCCAACAGCACCTGGGGTGCCTGGCTGGCGCAATGTGGCGTGCCCGGCATCTACCGCAGCCAGGCCAGCTTGGCGCCCGGCGTCAAGGTGCGCATGGGCGTCAAGCCCGCGCCGCACGCCGGCATGGGCGTGAGCCAGTACACCTGGGCCACCTCGCCACTGCGCCGCTATGTCGACCTCGTCAACCAGTGGCAGATCGTGGCCTGCGCGCGCCACGGCAACACCGCGGCACTGGCCGCGCCGTTCAAACCGCGCGATGCGCAGCTGTTCTCGGTCATCTCGGCTTTCGATGCGGCCTATGCCGCCTACGCCGACTTCCAGCGCGACATCGAGCGCTACTGGACGCTGCAATGGCTGGCGCAGAACGGGGCGAGCGAGCTCGAGGCCACGGTGATGAAGGACGGGCTTGTGCGAGCGGAGTCCTTGCCGCTGGTGTTCCGGGCGCTGGGTTGCGAGTCGCTGCCGCGCGGCACCAAGGTGCGCGTTCGCATCACCGGGACCGACTCCTTGACGCTCGAGATTCACGCCACGCTGCTGACTCGGCTCGACACGGAACCGACGCCGGACGGCCAGATCGACGAGGACAGCGACGATGCGGCCGACGCCGCGCCGCTGGCGCTGGCCATCGATCTCGGCGAGCCATCTGACACGGTCGACGCCGCGACCACGCCGAGCTGACACGGACAGAGCCGCATGGCGCAGCGCCAGTACGTCAACAGCCGACTCTCGCCGCTGCAACAGCTGCAGCCGAAAACACGCGGCGGGCGCTGGTTGGCCAAATTGACCACCTTGCAGCTTGCGCTGCTGGCCTCGTTGGCAGTGCATGCCGTGTTGCTGACGGTGCGCTTCGTCGACCCCGAGCGGTTCAATCGGATGTTCAAGGACACGCCCCTTGAAGTGATCCTGGTCAATGCGCGCTCGGACGAAGTGCCGTTGCAGGCGCAGGCGATCGCCCAGGCCAACCTGGCCGGCGGCGGCGAGGCCGTGAGCGGCCGCGCCACCTCGCCGCTGCCGCCATCGGCGACGATCGAGGTCGGCGAGGCGACCGAGGACTCGCGGCGCCAGATCCAGGAGCTGCAGGAACAGCAACAGCAGTTGCTGGCACAGATACGCCGCGAGGTGGCGCTGCTGCCACCGCCCGATCCGGCGCGCGAGGCCGGCACGCCTGAAGAACGCGCGCAGGAAGAGCGGCGCCGCCAATTGCTGCGCTACCTGGCCGAGATCGAGAAACGCATCAACGAAGAAAACGCGCGGCCGAAGAAGCGCTACATCAGCCCGGCCACGCGCGAGGCCGAGTACGCGCTTTACTACGACGCACTGCGGCGCAAGATCGAGGAGCGTGGCACGCGCGACTTCCCGGAGCACCAGGGCCGCAAGCTCTATGGCGAATTGACGATGAACCTGACCGTCGACGCCGAAGGGCGGGTGGTCGAGGCCGACATCGTGCGACCCTCGAGCTCGCGCACCCTGGACCGCCGGGCCGTCGCGATCGTCCGCGCAGCAGGTCCCTTTGGCCGCTTCAGCGCCGACATGCGGCGCCAGGCCGACCAGATCGTCGTCACGTCGCGCTTTCGCTTCACGCGAGACGAAGGGCTGGAGACGTCCTTGAGCAGCAACCCGACCCAATGAGCGCACGACGATGAAGTCGACCCTGGGACGCCATGCCGGCCGCTTGCTCGGCCTGGCTCTGCTCTGTCTGCTGGCGCTGCAGTTGTTCTTCGTCGCCCGCATCGCCTTGATGACCGTGGTCGATCCCCAGTCGACGACGTTCCAGCGCAGTGAAGCCTGGCGCCTGCTGACCGAGAACGGACGCATCGAGTGGAGCCAGCGCTGGGTCGCTGACGACCAGATTGCGGCCACGCTCAAGCGCGCCGTGATCGCCAGCGAGGACGCCTCCTTCACCGATCACGGCGGTGTCGACTGGGATGCGATCGAGCGCGCGTGGGAGCGCAACCAGGCGGCCCAGGCGCGGGCCGAGCGGCGCAACGAACGCGCCGCGAACGGGCAGGCCCGCAGCGTGCGCCAAGATCGTCGGCGGCTCGACGATCACGCAGCAACTGGCCAAGAACCTGTTCCTGTCGGGCGAGCGCACGCCGCTGCGCAAGGCGCAGGAATTGGTCCTGACGCTGACGCTCGAAGCCCTGATCTCCAAGCGCCGCATCCTCGAGATCTACCTCAACAACGTCGAGTGGGGCGAGGGGGTGTTCGGCGCCCAGGCCGCCGCGCGGCACTACTTCCGCGTCGACGCAACCCAGCTGGGCGCCTATCCCGCGGCGCGCCTGGCGGTCATGCTGCCCGCGCCAAAGCGCTTCGAGAAGCGCCCGGGCTCGCCATATGTGGCCAGCCGCGCGGCCACGGTGGTCGCGCGCATGTCCGCGGTGGAGCTGCCGTGAACTCATTGACCGCCGAGGTGGCCGCGGCTGCGGCGCGCTTGGTCGTTGAAGAGGGACTCGAGTACGCCGGCGCCAAGCGCAAGGCCGCCCGCGCCGTCGGCGCCCGGGTGGAGTTGCCCCGCAGCGAGGCGGTCGAAGACGAAGTGCGCCGCTACCTGGCCTTGTTCCATGCCGAGACCCAACCGGCAGAACTGCGGGCCCTGCGCCAGCTTGCGCTGCGTTGGATGGTCCGCCTGGCGCAATTCCGCCCCCACCTGGGCGGCGCGGCCTGGCGCGGCACGGCCACGCGACTGTCGAGCCTGCATCTGGATCTCTACTGCGACGACAGCAAGGCCATGGAGATCGCCCTCATCAACCTGGGCATTTCCTACGATGCCGACAGCCTGCCCGACAAGCGTCATGGCCGCCGGGGCGAGCCGGTCAGTCTGTTGACGATCGCCGACGCCTGCCCCGAACTGGGCGAGACCGTCACCCTGCACCTGGCAGTGCGCGACCTCGACGACCTCAGAGGCGCGCTCAAGCCCGATGCACAGGGCCAGACCTGGCGCGGCGACGCGAGCGCGCTGAGGCGCCTGATCGACGAAAGCGCGGCCTGATGACGCTCGACCGACGCGGATGGATCTTGGCCGCGGGCGTCGCGGCGACCGCGGCCGTGGCGGGGATCGGCTGGTCGGTCTGGCGACATCGCGCCCGGCCGACCGGCCTTGAAGGCGAGATCTGGCAAGCCAGCTTCGACACGCCGCAGGGCACGCGGCTGGCCCTGGCCGACTTGCGCGGCCATCCGCTGGTGCTGAACTTCTGGGCGACCTGGTGCCCGCCATGCATCCGGGAAATGCCGGCGCTCGATCGCTTCGCCCGCGACTTCCACGCGCGCGGCTGGCGCGTGGTGGGCTTGGCGGTCGATACGGTACAGCCGGTGCGCGAGTTCCTTGCCCGTACGCCCGTGTCCTATGCCATAGGATTGACCGGATTCAAGGGCATCGAGCTGGCTCGACAGCTGGGGAACACCAGCGGCGGCCTGCCGTTCACGTTGGTGCTGGGCGGCGATGGCGCCTTGCTGCAGCGGCGGCTCGGCGAAACCAACTACGACGAGCTGTCACAGTGGGCTCGAGGCGTTGATTAGGTCTTTTTCGGCCAAAGCGGGCCCATCAGTCGGCAAATGGCTTAAAGTCCGGGCCTTCGCCAAAGCACAGGCGCCCTCATCCCAGCCACGCTACGGCGCCATGAATTCGTGGCGTTGACGACAGTTGGCACGGCGATGCGGCGGCCAAGCGTTGCAAACCCTCCGGAGACCCCGCAATGGATCTGCGCAAACTCAAGACCTTGGTCGACCTGGTATCCGAGTCGAACATCTCCGAACTCGAAATCACCGAGGCCGATGGCAAGGTGCGGATCGTCAAGGCCGACCCGCATGCGCCGGCCGCGCCGATGATGATGATGGCCGCGCCGGCACCTGTGCCGGCTGCCGCCGCGCCGCGTGGCGCACCGGCTGCAGCAGCCGAGGCGGCCGCAGCGGAGGAGGCGCCTGAAACCGGCCATATCGTCAAGTCACCAATGGTCGGCACCTTCTATCGCGCGGCCAGCCCGGGCGGCAAGCCGCTGGTCGAAGTGGGGTCGAACGTCAAGTCGGGCGAGCCCATCTGCATCATCGAGGCGATGAAGATCATGAACGAGATCGAAGGCGACGAGACCGGCACGGTCGTCCAAGATCCTGGTCGAGAACGGCCAGGCCGTTGAGTTCGGGCAACCGCTGTTCGTGATCGACCGGCGCAGTTGATGTTGCCCACCCCCGTTGCGGCTGCGCCGCTCCCCCTCAAGGGGGCCACGCCAGCGGACCGGCGGAGCCGGATCCGCGGCGCGTGCTTGTTTGACCCCAGCGCCGTGCGCACGCTCTCCTGACAAACATGTTCAAGAAGATTCTCATTGCCAACCGCGGCGAGATCGCGCTGCGGATTCAGCGGGCCTGCCGCGAGATGGGTGTCAAGTCAGTGGTCGTTTACTCCGAGGCCGACCGCGACGCCAAGTACGTCAAGCTCGCCGACGAAGCGGTATGCATCGGGCCGGCCGCCTCGGCGCAGAGCTACCTGAACATGCCGGCGATCATCTCGACGGCAGAAGTGACTGATGCCGAGGCGATTCACCCGGGGTATGGCTTCCTGTCCGAGAACGCCGACTTCGCCGAGCGCGTCGAGCGCAGTGGCTTTGTCTTCATCGGGCCGACACCCGCCTCGATCCGCACCATGGGCGACAAGGTCGCCGCCAAGCAGGCCATGATCAAGTCGGGGGTGCCCTGCGTGCCAGGCTCCGAGGGCGCGTTGCCCGACGACCCCAAGGAAATCGTCAAGTCCGCGCGCGCCATCGGCTACCCCGTGATCATCAAGGCCGCCGGCGGTGGCGGCGGCCGCGGGATGCGCGTCGTGCACACCGAGGCGGCGCTGTTGCACGCGGTGCAGACGACCCGCGCCGAGGCGGGGGCGGCCTTTGGCAACCCCGCGGTGTACATGGAGAAGTTCCTCGAGAACCCGAGGCACATCGAGATCCAGGTCATGGCCGACGAGCACAAGAACGCGGTTTGGCTCGGCGAGCGGGACTGCTCGATGCAACGCCGGCACCAGAAGATCATCGAGGAGGCGCCCGCGCCGGGCATTGCACGGCGCGTCATCGAACGCATTGGCGACCGCTGTGCCGCGGCCTGCAAGAAGATCGGCTATCGCGGCGCCGGCACCTTCGAGTTTCTGTTCGAGAACGGTGAGTTCTATTTCATCGAGATGAACACCCGGGTACAGGTCGAACATCCAGTGACGGAGCTCGTGACCGGCATCGACATCGTGCAGACGCAGATTCGTGTCGCCGCGGGCGAGAAGTTGCCGTTCACGCAGCGCAACATCCAGATGCGGGGCCACGCCATCGAGTGTCGCGTAAACGCCGAGGACCCCTACAAGTTCACGCCTTCGCCAGGACGCATCACGATGTGGCATCCGCCGGGAGGCCCCGGCGTGCGCGTCGATTCGCATGCCTACACCAACTACTTCGTGCCGCCGCACTACGACTCCATGATCGGCAAGATCATCGTCCACGCCGACACGCGCGCACAGGCACTGGCTCGCATGCGCACGGCGTTGAGCGAAACCGTGGTCGAGGGCATTTCAACCAATATTGCGTTGCATCGCGAATTGATGGTCGACGCCAAGTTCGTCGAGGGCGGCACCAACATCCATTACCTCGAAAGTTGGCTCGGGCAGCACAGGCGCTGAACTTCCCTATGCACGAGCTGGTTTTGCACGCCTCTGCCGATCTGGTGGAGCCTGTGTCCGAGGCGCTGATGAGCGAGTTGGACGCGCTGTCGGTGTCGGTCGAGGATGCCGATGTCGACACCGATGCCGAGCAGGCCCTCTTTGGCGAGCCCGGTGAGCCTGCGCCTCGCGAAGGCTGGCAACGCTCGACGCTGCGTGCGCTGTTCCAGGACGAAGCACGGGCCACGACTGCGGCCACGCTGCTGGTGGCGCAGGAGTGGGCGGCCGACTTGCACGTGCGGGCAATACAGGCTCTGCCCGAGCAGGACTGGGTCCGCCTGACGCAATCGCAATTCGCGCCGGTCGAGATCACGCCGAGTTTCTGGATCGTCCCCAGTTGGCATGCCGCACCCGCTGCCGCCAAGACCGTGATCCGGCTCGATCCTGGCATGGCCTTCGGCACCGGCACCCATCCGACGACGCGCATGTGCTTGCGTTGGATCGCAAGCCATGCGCAGCCTTGGCCGCGCGTGCTCGACTACGGCTGCGGATCGGGCATCCTCGCCATCGGTGCCGCCCTGCATGGCGCACTGCAGGTCGACGCAGTCGACATCGACGATGCCGCCATTGCTGCGACCGTCGCCAACGCCCAGTTCAACGCCGTCACGGTGACGGCCGCAACACCGGTCGTCGCAGTCGGGCGCTACCGGCTGGTCCTGGCCAACATCCTGGCCAAGCCCCTGGCCTTGTTAGCGCCATTGCTCAGCGCGCATGTGGCGGCGGGCGGCCACCTGGTGTTGGCCGGCATTCTCGAGCGCCAGGTCGAGCGAGAGTATTTTTTCAAAATTAAAATTAGCGTTTGATTTTAGTCCTGAGGCAAGCAATAACACCAAAATGCAAGGTACTCCAACATTGAATATTTTGGAGTACGCCGGTTCAAATTTTTTCAAAAAAGAGGCACAAGTTAGCGCAAGCAAAAGCGCAACGGGTAAAAGTAAACTTTGCGCACTGAAGGCTGGAAAAATAAAGGACTGGATGGGAATAAGCAAATAATGGTGCCGCAAAATTGGAGGAATTGAGAATACAATTGCCAAAACGACCACTAATTTGAGCCAATCCAACTTTTGATTGCCGAAATCGTTTGCCACAACCAGAAATGGAAAAATAAGAAACGAACCGCCTGCCAGCCAATATCCGGTCAAAGTAAATATTGCTAGAAAAGTATATGAAATCCATTTACCTGAAAAAGCCGAATAGATCAAGAACATGCAAAGAACAAGAATAAAGCCCACCGAAACTGACACGCTGTGTAAAGTGTCGCAATGAAGAATCCAGTCGGCCAAAACCGGTTGACGAGTATCGAAGCGTTGATGATCAAACCCGGCGACAAGTTATCCATCAGCGCATACGGTTTTACCCTGCCGTTCCGCATCCGCCTCGGCAATCAATATAGCAACGCCAGCATCATCGGAAAAAGCACCGGTGAAGTGAGCGCGGCTATGGATAGCCAAACGAGCGATAAGCAGTCGAGCGGAGCGCTACCATGAAGATTTCACCATCCCATCTTCAAAGAGGTTTTACCTTGCTTGAATCACTGGTCGCGCTGGCGATACTCGCCATCGCGCTGACGGCCGTGCTGCGCGCAACCAGCGCCAGCACCAATCACGCAGATGACTTGCGCCTACGGCTACTGGCAGATTGGGTGGCACAAAACCGCCTCGCACTGCATGCCGGACGCGGCGACTGGTTGCCGGTCGGGTCGCAACAGGGAGAAGAAGCGCAGGCCGGACTGCGCTTTGTCTGGGATGAAAAAATCAGCTCTACACCCAATCCGGCGTTTCGCCGCATTGACGTGACGGTAGCATCTGCCGACCAAGCGAACCTGCGCCATATGACCGGCTATCTGGTGCAATTCCCGCGCCGATGAATAATCCTCAATCCTTCGCTCAAAACAACGAGCGCAAAGCGCGACTATGTTTTCAGGCGAAGACCCCTCATTCAGGAACAGGTTCTTTAGTACCTATTGTTCCGTGGGAAGACCCGTGCGGTCTTGCGGTCTCAATCCGCAATCCTGCATCCTGCCAAAAAGGCTTCACCCTGATCGAACTGCTGGTCTCGCTGGTGATTCTGGCGCTGCTGTCGGTGGCAGGTTATCGCAGCCTGGATGCGGTAATTCAGACCCGCGAACGGGTCGCCGCCGAGACGCGAAACGGCAGCATCTGACATTTTTCTTCACGCGTATGGAGCAGGACATCGCACGCGACGCATAGGCGCGTGCGTGATGCGGGCGG
>CAVUEP010000028.1:0-30577 GCA_963740395.1 uncultured beta proteobacterium | reverse complement strand
AAGGGCCAGGAGCGCCAGGCCGCACTGCAATCGTGCCTGGCCGCGGCCGGCAGCCAGGTGCTGTTCGAGGCCCCGCACCGCATCGGCACGCTGGTGGATGCGCTGGCCGCGTCTGCGCCGCAACGGCGGGTGACGATGGCGCGTGAACTGACCAAGCAGTTCGAAGAGGTCGCCACCATGGCGGCCGCCGACCTGCCTGGCTGGCTGCAAGGCGACGCACACCGCCAGCGCGGCGAGTTCGTGGTCGTGCTTCACGCGGTCGAGGCCGCCGCAGTCGAAGGCGACGGCCTCGACGGTGCGCCATTGCGCCTGTTGCAGATCCTGTTGAAGGAGCTGCCACTCAAGCAGGCGGTGGCGCTGGCGGCCCAGGCGAGCGGCGCACCGCGCAACGCGCTGTACGCGCGTGCGCTGCTGCTGCAGAGCGATCGCTGACGGCGTCAGTTGCCGCCGGCGTTCTGCCCCGTCGTGCTTTTGCTTGCGGATCTGATGCCCGGCATGGTCTTGCAGGTGGTGATGGCCAGACGAGCACGCTCGCCACGCGTCACCTGTCCATCGCTCTTGGCACGGTCTTCAGCCTTGTCGATCATGTGCTGCTGCCGGTTCAGGCGATGTGCTTCACGTTTGGTCAGGCTGCCCGACGCGATGCCCTGGTCGATGCGGCGCTCCTGGTTGACCTGGCGTTGGTCGGCGCGTGGTGTGTCGGCGCCGTCGGCCGGCGCGTTCTGTGCGAAGAGGCTCGTGCTGGCCAAGGCCAGGGCAGTGGCGAGAATCATGGGGCGAATGGTCATGGTGTCTCCGTGGGTCGTTGAAGGATTGCGGTCCGCAGCGGTTGAACGCCGGCCGGTCGCCGCGGGCGCACGTCGGCATCGCAAAGCTTCGTAAAGCACTGTCAAGCGCGGCCTGGCCCCGGCTCCTAGAATGGCCCATGATCACGCGCGAACCCACCCTCGAACGACTGGCCATTGCCGAGTCGCTGCTCCTGACCCCGTTCGGCCTGTCCGAGGCGTCGATGGCGCGCGCCCTTGCGGCCATCGGGCAGCACCGCATCGACGACGCCGATCTGTACTTCCAGACCACGCGTCACGAGGGCTGGGCGCTCGAGGAGGGCATCGTCAAGAGCGGCAGCTTCAGCATCGACCAGGGCGTGGGCGTGCGCGCCGTGGCCGGCGAAAAGACCGCCTTCGCGTACTCGGACGACCTGTCGGAAGCGTCGTTGATGGACGCCGCACACACGGTGCGAACGATTGCCGCCGCGGGCCAGCAACGCCGGATCCGGGTCGGCACCAAGACGAAGGTGGCGCCCAGCCGTGTGCTCTATGGTCCGACCGACCCCATCGGCACGCTCGACAGCGCGCAGAAGGTCGCACTGCTGGAGCGGGTCGAGAAGATGGCCCGCGCACGTGACCCTCGAATCGCGCAGGTGATGGCCAGTGTGGCCGCCGAGCACGACGTCATTCTGGTCGCGCGCGCCGACGGCACGCGCGCAGCCGATGTGCGGCCATTGGTGCGCGTGTCGGTGACCGTGATCGCGGAGCAGGACGGCCGGCGCGAGGTCGGCGTGGGCGGCGGCGGCGGGCGTTTCGGGCTGGGTTACTTCCAGGACGACATCCTGGCCCAGTACGTCAATCAGGCCGTCAATGCGGCGCTGACGAATCTGGAATCGCGCCCGGCCCCGGCGGGCGAGATGACGGTCGTGCTCGGCCCTGGCTGGCCGGGCGTGCTGCTGCACGAGGCGGTCGGCCATGGCCTGGAGGGCGACTTCAACCGCAAGGGCTCGTCGGCCTTCAGCGGGCGCGTCGGTGAACGCGTCGCGGCCAAGGGCGTGACGGTGCTCGACGACGGCACGATCGCCGACCGGCGCGGCTCGCTCAACATCGACGACGAGGGCAATCCGAGCCAGCGCAACGTGCTGATCGAAGACGGCATCCTGCGCGGCTACATCCAGGACAACCTGAACGCACGCCTCATGGGCGTCAAACCGACCGGCAACGGGCGCCGCGAAAGCTACGCCCATGTGCCGATGCCGCGCATGACCAACACCTACATGCTGAGCGGCAGCAAGAGCGCGGAAGAGATCGTCGCGAGCATCGAGCGCGGGGTCTACGCCACCAATTTCGGCGGCGGCCAGGTCGACATCACGAGCGGCAAGTTCGTGTTCTCGGCGAGCGAGGCCTTCTGGGTCGAGAAGGGGCGCATCCAGTATCCGGTCAAGGGCGCCACCATCGTTGGCAGCGGCCCGGAGGCACTCAAGCATGTCACGATGATCGGCAACGACATGCGCCTGGACGCCGGCGTCGGCGTGTGCGGCAAGGATGGCCAGAGCGTGCCGGTCGGCGTGGGCCAGCCCACCTTGCGCATCGAGGGCCTGACCGTCGGGGGCACGGCCTGAGCGCGTCGGTCGACCTCGCGGCCATCGAAACGGCCGCTGCGCGCCTGGCCGGGCAGGTGCTCGACACGCCCTGTGTGGAGTCGAAGACCCTGGGCCAGATCCTTGGTGCCCAGGTCTACCTGAAGTTCGAGAACCTTCAGTTCACGGCGTCCTTCAAGGAACGCGGCGCGCTGAACAAGTTGGCCACGCTGGTCGAGGCCGGTGGCACCCAGAACGGCGTGATCGCGGCTTCCGCGGGCAACCATGCGCAAGGCGTCGCCCACCACGCCCAGCGCCTGGGCTTGCGCGCCGTCATCGTGATGCCGACCCTCACGCCCACCGTCAAGGTCGAGCGCACACGCGGCTTCGGCGCCGAAGTCGTTCTGCACGGCGAGACCTTCGACGCGGCACGCGAACGCGCGATGCAGATTGCCGCGTCCGAGGGCCTGGCCTTTGTGCACCCGTTCGACGACGTCGACGTCATCGCCGGGCAGGGCACGATCGGCCTGGAGATGCTGCGCCAGCAGCCCGACCTGGACATGCTCGTGATCGCCGTCGGCGGCGGCGGCATGATCTCGGGCATCGCGACCGCGGCGCGCGCACTCAAGCCCGGACTGCAGATCATCGGCGTGCAGACGGCACGCTTCCCGGCCATGGTCAACGCGATCAAGGGCACGTCACATCCGCAAGGCACGAGCACGATCGCCGAGGGCATCGCGGTCGGACAGCCCGGACTGATCACGCGCGAAATCATTGCCCGCCTGGTCGACGACCTGGTCCTGGTCGACGAAGGCGACATCGAGCAGGCGATCGTCATGCTGCTCGAGATCGAGAAGACGCTCGTCGAGGGGGCAGGCGCTGCCGGATTGGCCGCCATGCTCAAGGACCCGGCGCGCTACAAGGGCCGCAAGGTCGGCCTCGTGCTGTGTGGCGGCAACATCGACCCGCTGCTGCTGTCGGCGATCATCGGGCGCGGCATGGTGCGCGCCGGGCGGCTGGCGCGCATCCGCGTTGGCGCGCGCGACACGCCGGGGGTGCTGGCGCGGCTGACGGCGGTGGTCGCGCAGGCCGGCGCGAACATCGAAGAAGTGCACCATCAGCGCGCCTTCTCGCTGCTGTCGGCCCAGAACGTCGAGGTCGAGTTGGTGCTCCAGACACGCAACCGCACCCATGTCGACGCCGTCCTGGGCGCGCTGCGCGAGGCCGGATTCGAGGCGTCGGCGTACTGAGCGCCGCCGCCCGGGCATGCTACATTTCATCCATGCATTCGGCATCCGTCCTCTTTACGCGCTTTTGGATCTCGCACCGCTCGGCGGCTGGAGAGGCAAACGCGTAGACGAATCAAACGCAAGCACCCCAGACAACCGCCGGCAAACCCGGCGGTTTTTTGTTGCCGGCGCGCCAATCAAAGGAAGACCCCATGAGCCCGAAACCGACGCAGTCCGCCGCCGAGAACCGATATGCGCTGAGCGAGAAGACCAGCCAGACCGATGATCTGCGCATCCGCGACGTCACGCCGCTGCCCCCGCCCGAGCACCTGATCCGCTTCTTCCCGATTGCCGGCACGCCGGTCGAAAGACTGGTCGGCCAGACGCGCGACGCAGTGCGACACATCATGCAAGGCAAGGACGACCGCCTGCTCGTCATCGTCGGCCCGTGCTCGATCCACGACCCCGCGGCTGCGCTCGAGTACGCCAGGCGGCTCAAGGTGGCGCGCACGAAGCACCAGGACACGCTGGAGATCGTGATGCGCGTGTACTTCGAGAAGCCGCGCACGACCGTCGGCTGGAAGGGACTGATCAACGATCCCTACCTCGACGGCAGCTTCCGGATCCACGAGGGTCTGCGCATTGCGCGCCAGCTGCTGCTGGAGATCAACCGCCTGGGCGTGCCGGCAGCCGGCGAGTTTCTCGACACGATCAGTCCGCAGTACATCGCCGACCTGATCAGCTGGGGCGCGATCGGTGCCCGCACCACCGAGAGCCAGGTCCACCGCGAACTTGCTTCGGGCCTGTCGGCTCCGATCGGCTTCAAGAACGGAACCGACGGCAACATCAAGATCGCCATCGATGCGATTCAGGCCGCGGCGCGGCCGCACCATTTCCTGTCGGTGCACAAGAACGGCCAGGTCGCCATCGTCGAGACGCGCGGCAACAAGGACTGCCACGTCATCCTGCGCGGTGGCAAGGCGCCCAACTACGACGCCGCTCACGTGGCCGCTGCCTGCAAGGAGATCGAGGCGGCCAAGCTCGAATGCAGGTTGATGGTAGATGCCAGCCACGCCAACAGCTCCAAGCAACACCAGCGCCAGATCGAGGTCATGCGTGACGTCGGGGCCCAGATGGCGGCCGGCAACCGCTGTCTGTTCGGTGTGATGATCGAAAGCCACCTCGAAGCCGGTGCGCAGAAATTCAGCCCGGGCAAAGACGACCCGGCCAAGCTCGAACATGGCAAGAGCATCACCGACGCCTGCATCGGCTGGGACGACACGGTGGGCGTGCTCGATCAACTGAGTGGTGCCGTGCTGGCCAGACGGGCGGCGACGAAGCCGCGCTGATCTGGTCGGCGCCCGTCGACCGCCTCGGGGTCAGGGGCATTCGGCCGCTGCGTGCCAGACCAGCGTCGCCGCCGTCAGGTCCTCCAGCGCCGTGCCCACGGCCTTGAAGACCGTGCGCTCCTGCACCGAGCCTCGGCCTTCGCGCTCGCCTCGGCACAGCTGGACCAGCGTGGCCTGGACATCGGCGGCAGCCAGCGCGCCGGCTGCGATCGCGTCGAGCAGGTCGCCTGCCTTCAGCAAGGCCTCCTCGGTGTCGACGAACACGCGCACCCCGGGCCCGAAGGCTGCCGGGTCGGCCTCCTTCATGGCAGGGGTAAAGCTGCCGATCAGGTCGAGGTGCGAGCCCGGCGCGAGCCACTCACCGCGCACCAGCGGCGTGGTCGCGAGCGTGGCGCAGCTGACGATGTCGGCGCCGCGCACCGCGTTGGCCAGGTCTTCGGGCGCGTCGTCCACGGCCTGTGCATTCCAACCCGCGCGGCGCCATTCGGACGCGAGCGCCCGCGCACCATCGAGCCGGTGGTTCCAGACCAGGACTTCGCGGATCGGACGCACGCTGGCAAACGCGGCCGGCAGGAGCTGCGCGACGCGGCCGGTGCCGAGCACCAGCAGCCTGGTGGCGTCCGAGCGCGCGAGCAAGGATGCGCCGAGCGCGGCCGCCGCCGCGGTTCGGTGCGCGGTGATCTGATTGCCGTCGAGCTGCGCCAACGGCACGCCGGTGCGCGCGTCGTAGAGCATGTAGGTCGCATGCAGACCGGGCAGTCCGCGAGCGCTGTTGCCCGGAAAGATGTTGATCGTCTTGATGCCGAGGAAACCCGCATCGCTCCAGGCCGGCATGATCAGCACGGTGCCGCGATCCGCGCCGTCGCCAATGCTGTGCACGTGGCGCGGCGGCGCGCTGACGTGGCCCGCGAAGGCCTCGCGCAACGCCGGCACGAGACGGTCGAAAGACAGGGCAGCGCGCGTGGCTACGGCGTCGAAGGTCCTCATGGCGGCCGATTGTGATGCTTCGCAGCTAGATCTTCGGCGACGAATCGAAAGTCGAACCGGGTCGCTTGTTAGGGCCGGAAGGCAGGCATCGGACCCGACCGCTGCCTGGCGGCCCTTTCGATCTATGCCATGGCCGCATCGTGTTGCTGTGCCGCAGCCGCTGCGCGCACCATCCGTCCGATAGTGCTGCAGTGCGGATCCCGGGTCGCCTGTCGCAGCGGCGACCATGGCCGCATGTTCGTGCCGCATGCCGTTCACTTGGCCGACGGGCCCGATCAATGGGCGCGCCACCGCCGCCTGCCCGGCGAGCGCCAGCGCCCAGCAAGTGCGCAACTGGCTCGGCCGATGCGTGGGCGCCCGTTCGCTGGCTCAACAGGTGGCGACCGCGCAGTTGGTCGCGCATGAGACCTGCGGCGGGAGCCTGCCGATCGCGCTCGGCGAGCCCGTTTCGCCGCCCATTTGAGCGCGGATCGTAACGGCCAGACCGAGTGCGATTTCCTTCCGCAATGGCAGCAGATCGTTCATGTCACGCATATTGTCGGCGGCCCAGATATGGGCGTCGGTGCGCGTCGATTTCGGCGACGCTGGCGGTACTCGACTTGATTCGCATCGCGGTGGTGCGCGAAATGACTGGCACACCGTGCAGTGCACACAGCCGAAGGATCAGCAGTTCGATCAGGCCGTCGGCAATGAAGTCCTCACCCGCGGCCAACAGATTGCGGAACGGCAGCACGATCAGTGACGCAGAGCCCAGCCGCGAAGGCCGCGCGCGCAGCACGCCGCGGGGCAGGACGCCGGGCGCAGCGCGCAGCCGATAGCCGCGCTTGTGCAGCGCCTCAAGATGAGTCGGCGCGTGGTCAGCGTGGGCGCCGCCTTCGACATCGGCAGGGGCCAGATCAATCTGCTTCGCACCGCCGTCATCGGCTTCGATCTGCCCGAGGTCGTCTATCTCACGTCGGCGCTGGGGGCACCTTTGGCACGGCTCCCGCCGCGCCCGAACCCACCACCGCGCTGTTGTTCGCCGCCGGGCGGAAGCACCTCTGGAAGGAGGCCCTGAGACCGACCTGCCCGCGCATTGCGGTGTCTCAAGTTCGTCCCAACTTCCTTGCCGTTCAATCAACCCGCAGGGCCTCGACGGTTCTGGCATCGGTACGGGAATCGTCCCCAATAGTTGAGCGCGCATCAGCGCGTACGCCTCATTCGCAAGTCGAGGTTTTGCCAACGGCTTGCGTTGAGCGTGCCTGGTCGGCAACGCGACCATCGGCACGGCGGCTCGGCCCAACCAGATCGACTGGAGGTGAGACATGGCCCACATGGACATCGACTGCGTGGATAGCACGGGCAACGATGAAACCGTGAAGACATTCAGAAGGGCGCTGCCGATGGCGCTGCGTGTTCACACCGTCGGACATATGGTTCGCTCGATCGAGCATCAGCTCGGCCTTGGCCGCGCAAACAAGCTCCGTCGGCTTCGGGTCTTTGCCCATGGCTCGCCTGGCGAACAGGGCCTGGGTCGATCACAGAACGTGCAAGCGGTCAACTACCTTTCCATCCGGATGTCCGGCAACGAACTCTCATACCGCGACGTGCTGGCGAGCCTGCAGGGTCGGTTCGCGAGTGGCGGCTGGGTGGAACTGCATGGGTGCAGCGTGGGGCAGGGCGAGCCGGGTCGCCGGCTGACCCTGGCCCTGGCAAGGCTTTGGCGCGTGAACGTCCTCGCCGGCACCGTCACGCAATACACCAGCGCTGGTTTCGAGACTTCGTACATCGTTGCCCACCCCAATGGGCAGGTCCAGGAACGCTCCGGCCACCAAGTTGTAACTGCAGGAAGCCCTATGGTGTCCGAAGAAGAGATGCTCGGCGCGGGCATCGTGGCACTGTTCCTCGCCCCTCCCGTCGGAATAGGCATTCTGGGCGCCTTGGCACTCAGATGACGACCCCTGACAGAGCCGGTCGCTCGACATCGTCAGACGGAATGCCGCCGCGCGACGACCTGCCCGCCTAACGCCGCGGGCGTTCGATCAGCCCTGGTCGCGGGCCAGCTTCTCGCTGTGCCAGTACACGTCGTCGCCGCCCAGACCGTCCAGATTGGCGCGATTGAGGACCCGTGCCAGCACGAACATCAGGTCCGACAGCCGGTTGAGGTACTGGCGTGGCGCCGCGTGCACCTTGTCGACCGCCGCCAGGGCCACCACGGCGCGCTCGGCACGGCGCGCCACGGTACGGCTGACGTGGGCCAGCGCCGAAGCGCGCGTGCCGGCCGGCAGGATGAATTCCTTCAGGCGTGGCAGCGCGGCGTTGTAGTGTTCGAGCGCCTGGTCCAGGCGCGCCACCGCGTCGGCCTTGAGCAGCTCGTAGCCGGGGATCGACAGTTCGCCACCCAGGTTGAAAAGCTCGTGCTGGATGACGACCAGCAACTCGCGCACGTCGTCGGGCAGCGGTTCGGCCAGCAGCACGCCGAGGCTGGAGTTGAGCTCGTCGACATCGCCCATGGCGCTCACGCGCAGGTGGTCTTTCGGCACCCGCGTGCCGTCACCCAACCCGGTCGTGCCGTCGTCGCCGGTGCGGGTCGCGATCTGACTCAGTCGGTTGGCCATCTCAGGCCGCCTTCAGCGCCTGATCGATGTCGGCCAGCAGGTCGTCGATATGCTCGATACCGACCGACAGGCGCACCATGTCCTCCTTGACGCCAGCCTTGGCCAGTTCGGCCGGGCCGAGCTGGCGGTGCGTGGTGCTGGCCGGATGGCAGGCGAGCGATCGTGCGTCGCCAATGTTGACCAGGCGCGTGAAGAGCTTGAGCGCATCCTGAAACCGGGCCCCACCCTCGCGGCCCGTCTTCACGCCGAAGCTGACGATGCCACTGGCGCGCCCGCCCATGATCTTCTTCACGAGGGCATGGTCTTCGTGGTCGGGCAGGCCGGCGTAGTTGACCCAGCCGACCTTTGCATGGGACTTCAGATGTTGCGCGATCTTCAGCGTGTTGTCGCAGATCCGGTCCATGCGCAAGGGCAGCGTCTCGAGGCCCTGCAGGATCAGGAAGGCGTTCATCGGCGACAGCGCCGCGCCCATGTTGCGCAGCGGCACCACGCGCGCGCGCCCGATGTAGGCCGCCGGGCCGAGCGCCTCGGTGTAGACCACGCCGTGGTAGCTGACGTCGGGCTCGTTCAGGCGCTTGAAGCGCTCCTTGTGCTGCGCCCAGGGGAACTTGCCGGAGTCGACGATCGCGCCGCCGATGCTGTTGCCGTGGCCGCCGCAGTACTTGGTCAGCGAGTGCACGACGATGTCGGCGCCATGTTCGAACGGGCGGCACAGATAGGGGCTGGGCACGGTGTTGTCGACGATCAGCGGAACGCCGTGCCGGTGAGCGATCTCGGCCAGCTTCGCAAAGTCGGTCACATTGCCGAGCGGGTTGCCGATCGACTCGCAGAAGATGGCCTTGGTGCGCGCGTCGATCAGCGGTTCGAACGAGGCCGGATCGCGCTGGTCGGCGAACCGCACTTCGATGCCGAGCTGCGGGAAGGTGTGCGCGAACAGGTTGTAGGTGCCACCGTAGAGCGTGCTGGCCGACACGATGTTGTCGCCGGCTTCGGCGATGGTCTGGATCGCATAGGTGATGGCCGCCATGCCCGACGCCACCGCCAGTGCCGCCATGCCCGCCCTCCAGCGCGGCCATGCGCTCTTCCAGCACCGCGTTGGTCGGGTTCATGATGCGGGTGTAGATGTTGCCCGCCACCTTCAGGTCGAACAGGTCGGCGCCATGCTGCGTGTTGTCGAACGCATAGGCGACGGTCTGGTAGATCGGCACGGCGACCGCCTTGGTCGTCGGGTCGGGGCGCTGACCGCCATGGACGGCGAGAGTTTCGAATTTCACTGGTGTGCTCCTGCTGCGCCCGCGCGAACTGCGGGCATGGGTCCAAGTTTAGCGGCCGACTCCATGCACGGCGGCGCCCCGAAACCTAGAATGGACCCGTCTCCTGGAGAAGCCCGTGAACGCTCCCCCCCCTTCCGATGCCCTTGTCGACGTCATGCCGCGACCGGTGCCGGTCGCCATGCTGGCGTCGCTGCGCGAGCAGTTCGGCGCACGCTGCTCCACCGCGGCGGCGGTGCGCGAACAGCATGGGCGTGACGAATCGTTCTACCCGGTCACACCCCCCGAGGTCGTCGTGTACTGCGAGTCGACCGAGGATGTCGCCAAGGTCGTCGCGCTGGCAGCGCAGCACGCGGTGCCCGTGATTCCCTTCGGCATCGGGTCCTCGCTGGAAGGCCATCTGCTGGCGGTGCAGGGCGGTGTCAGCATCGACCTGTCACGCATGTCCCGGGTCGTGCGGGTGAACCCGGAGGACCTGACGGTGACGGTCGAGGCCGGCGTCACGCGCGAACAGCTCAACCGCGAGATCAAGGACACGGGGCTCTTCTTCCCGATCGACCCCGGCGCCAATGCCACGATCGGCGGCATGGCCGCGACCCGCGCCAGCGGCACGAACGCGGTGCGTTACGGCACCATGCGCGAGAACGTGCTCGGTCTGACCGTCGTCACGGCACGCGGCAACACCGTGCACACCGGCACCCGCGCGCGCAAGTCGAGCGCCGGCTACGACCTGACCCGGCTCTTTGTCGGCAGCGAGGGCACGCTCGGCGTGATGACCGAAGTCACGCTCAAGCTCTACCCGTTGCCGGAGGCCGTCAGCGCCGCGATCTGCCACTTCCCCAGCATCGACGCCGCGGTCCAGGCCACGATCGAGGTCATTCAATGTGGTGTGCCGATCGCACGTTGCGAACTGCTCGACGCCAACAGCGTGCGCGCCGTCAACCGGCACGACAAGCTGACCCTTCGGGAGGCCCCGATGCTGCTGATGGAGTTCCATGGCAGCGCCACGGGTGTGCAGGAACAGGCGACCGCGGTGCAGGCCATCGCCAGCGACCACGGCGGCGAGGATTTCGAATGGACCACCACCCCAGAGGCGCGCACCAAGCTCTGGACCGCACGCCACCACGCCTATTTCGCCGCGTTGCAGACGCGGCCCGGCTGCCGTTGCCTGACGACCGACACCTGCGTGCCGATCTCGCGTCTGGCCGACAGCATCAACCAGAGCAAGCGCGAAGCCGACGAAGCCGGCCTGCCCTACTTCATCGTCGGCCACGTCGGTGACGGCAATTTCCACCTCGGCTTCCTGATCGACCCCGACATCCCGGAAGAGCGCGCCACTGCCGAGCGCCTGAGCCAACAGATGGTGCACCGGGCGCTCGCGATGGAAGGCACCTGCAGCGGTGAACATGGCATCGGGCTGCACAAGATGGACTTCCTGGTCGACGAGGCCGGCCTCGAGGCGGTCGACATGATGCGCCAGATCAAGCATGTGCTCGATCCGCTGAACATCATGAACCCAGGCAAGGTCTTCACGTGGTGAATCCACTGGCGCGTGCGCGGCGCCAGTGGTTACAGCGTGCAGCCCTGTGGGGCACGGCGGCACTTGGCTTCGACGCGTTGGCCGGACTGCCCGAGGTGATCAGCGCGGTGCGACCGTCCGTGTTGCCCCTGGGACTGTTCGACCCCCTGGCCAGCCCGCGCTTCGCGTTTCGCGGCACCGCGTTCGTGGTCGGCGATGGCCGCCACGTCGTGACCAATCACCATGTCGTCTCGGGAGTCACCAGCCCGCGCTTTGCATTGCGCTTGCCACAGAGCGAGAGCTCGGGCAGCTGGTTGATGGCCGAACTCGTGGGACAGGACCGCGAGCACGATCTGGCCTTGCTGCGTTTCGACGGCACACCGCTGCCGGCGCTCAAGCTTGCCCCCTCCGACACGGTCCGTGAGGGTCAGGCCGTGGCGCTGATCGGTTTCCCGATCGCCGGACTGCTGGGATTCCAGCCGGTCACGCACCGTGGCATCGTCTCGTCGATCGCGGCCATCACGCTGCCGGCCGCGAACGCGGCGCGTCTGGTCGACAGCGCGATCGCGCTGCTGCGCCGCGGCAGCTTCGACATCTACCAGCTCGACGCCACGGCCTATCCTGGCAACAGTGGCGGGCCGGTGCTCGACGCGGACAGCGGCGAGGTGGTCGCGGTGGTCAACATGGTGCTGGCCAAGGGTGGCCGCGAGGCGGCGCTCCAGCACCCGACCGGCATCAGCTACGCGATTCCGGTGCGCCACGTGCGCGATCTGGTCGACAAGCACCTGCGCTGACGCGCGGGACCAGCGCGGCGCGTTCTCAGGCGACCTTGTAATAGTCGCGGTACCAGGCCACGAACTTGGCGATGCCTTCCTCGATCGTGGTCTCGGGCGTGAATCCGACCCAGTCGTTCAGGGTGTCGACGTCGGCGTAGGTGTCGGGCACGTCGCCGTCCTGCAGCGGCAGCAGGTTCTTCTCCGCCTTGCGACCCAGTGCATCCTCGATCGCGGCGATGAAGTCCAGCAGCGGCACCGGATTGTGGTTGCCGATGTTGAACACCCGGTACGGCGCGTTGCTGGTCGCCGGGTCGGGCGCTGCGCCTGGTAGCCCGGGTCTGCTGTCGGCGACGCGGTCCAGCACCCGCACCACCCCTTCGACGATGTCATCGACGTAGGTGAAGTCGCGCTGCATCTGGCCGTGGTTGAACACGTCGATCGGCCGCCCCTCCAGGATCGCCTTCGTGAACAGGAACAGCGCCATGTCCGGCCGGCCCCAGGGTCCGTACACCGTGAAGAAACGCAGGCCGGTCGTGGGCAGCCCGAACAGATGGCTGTAGGTATGCGCCATCAGCTCGTTGGCCTTCTTGGTCGCCGCATACAGGCTGACCGGATGGTCCACGCTGTCGTGCTCGGAGAACGGCATTTTGGTGTTGCCCCCGTAGACACTGGAGCTGGAAGCGTAGACGAGGTGCTGCACGCCGCCGTGACGGCAGCCCTCGAGCACGTTCACGAAGCCGACCACGTTGCTGTCGACGTAGGCATGCGGGTTCTGCAGCGAATAGCGCACCCCGGCCTGGGCCGCCAGATGGATCACGCGGTCGAACTTCTCCTCGCTGAAGAGCCGTGCCATGCCTTCGCGGTCGGCGACGTCGAGCTTGACGAAACGAAAGCCGCTCGAAGTCTGCAGACGCGCCAGCCGATCCTGCTTGAGCTGGACCGAGTAGTAGTCGTTCAGGTTGTCCAGCCCGACGACCTGGTCGCCGCGCGCGAGCAGGCGCAAGGAGGTGGTCGAGCCGATGAAGCCGGCCGCGCCGGTGACGAGAACTTTCATGCGATGGGCACCCCTGATGGCAGCGGGGATCATAACGACCGTCCACCGCCCCAGTGCGTGAACAATGCCGGGCGCGCCCTCGCGTCAGGCCTCGGCGGGCGCTTCCACGTCCCAGTTCCGGGTGACCGCACCAGTGCCGTTGACGCTCTCTAGGTGCACGCCGAAGCCCCACAGACGGGCCACATGCTTGAGCACTTCCTGGGCGCTGTCGTCGAGCGGCCGGTCCTTGTGCTGGAGATGGCGCAAGGTCAGCGCCCGATCACCACGCAGGTTCACGTTCCAGACCTGGATATTGGGCTCGCGCGAGCCCAGGTCGTATTGATGGCTGAGCGCCTCGCGCACATGGCGGTAGCCGGCCGCATCGTGGATGGCACTGATTTCGAGTTCGTCCTGAGCCTCGTCGTCGACGATCGCGAACAGGTGCATCTCACGCATCAGGCGCGGACTCAGGTACTGGCCGACGAAACTCTCGTCCTTGAAGTTGCGCATGGCATGGTCGAGCGTCGGCAGCCAGGGTGCGCCGGCGATGTCGGGGAACCACTCGCGGTCTTCGTCTGTCGGGGCATCACAGATGCGCTTGATGTCGGTGTACATCGAAAAACCCAGCGCATAAGGGTTGATGCCGCTGTAGGCGCGGTGCCCGACAGGAGGCTGGTAGACGACATTGGTGTGCGACTTGAGCCACTCGATCATGACGCCATCGGACAGGTGGCCGTCGTCGTACATGGTGTTGAGCAGCTTGTGGTGCCAGAACGTGGCCCAGCCTTCGTTCATCACCTGCGTCTGGCGCTGCGGATAGAAGTACTGCGCGACCTTGCGCACGATGCGCACCACCTCACGCTGCCAGGGCTCGAGCAACGGCGCATTCTTCTCGATGAAATAGAGCAGGTTCTCCTGCGGTTCTTCCGGGAAGCGCCGGCTCTCGCGCTCGTCCTCGGTCTTGCCGGGCTTGCGTGGCAAGGTCCGCCACAGGTCGTTGACCTGGCGCTGCGCATAGGCCTCGCGTTCCTGGCGCGCCGAGAGTTCCACTGCGAGCGACTTCTTGCTCGGCCGCCGATAGCGATCGACGCCATAGTGCGAGAGTGCGTGGCAGGAGTCGAGCAATTCCTCGACGGCATCGATGCCGTGGCGCTCCTCGCACTCGGACACGTACTTCCTCGCGTAGACCAGGTAGTCGATGATGGACGAGGCGTCGGTCCACATCTTGAACAGGTAGTTGCCCTTGAAGAAGCTGTTGTGACCGTAGGCAGCGTGCGCGATGACGAGTGCCTGCATCGCCAACGAGTTCTCTTCCATCAGGTAGCTGATGCAGGGGTCGGAGTTGATGACGATCTCGTAGGCCAACCCCATCTGCCCACGCCGGTAGTTCTTCTCGTTCGCGATGAACTCCTTGCCGAAACTCCAGTGCCGGTAGTTCACCGGCATGCCCACGCTGGCGTAGGCATCCATCATCTGCTCGGCCGTGATGACTTCGAGCTGATTCGGATAGGTGTCGAGACAGAAGCGCCCCGCCGTTTGGCGGATGACTTCGTGGTACTGGTCGATCAGCGCGAATGTCCAGTCGCTCGGGCTCGGCAGCGGCGCGTCGGGGCGCGGCCCGGGCGGCAAGGGCTCGGTGAGTGGATTGCAGCAAGGCCGACGCCGCCCGCCAGCGGCCTCCGGCTCAGGGTGGCGGTCCACTCCTCGCTCAGGTAGGGCGGCGGTCATGCGGGTGCTCCTTCCTTCTTGAACAGTTCTCGGAACACCGGGTAGATCTGACTGGCCTCGGTCGCCTTGCGCATCGCGAAGTTTCGATTCGCCTCCTGCAGCTGGGTGTACTCCTCCCACAGGTTCTGCTCCTCCTCGGCCACCTGCACATAGGCGAAGTAGCGGCACAGCGGCAGGATCTTGTCGTTCAGCAACTCCCGGCAGCGCCCGCTGTCGTGGTGCCAGTTGTCACCGTCGCTCGCTTGCGCCCCGTAGATGTTCCATTCGCTCGGCGAATAACGCGCGCGGACAATCTCGTCCATCATGATCAGCGCCGACGAGACCACCGTGCCGCCGGTTTCGCGGGCATGGAAGAAGTCCTGTTCGCTCACCTCAGCAGCCTGGGTATGGTGGCGGATGAAGACGATGTCGATCTTCTCGTAGTGGCGGGTCAGGAACATGTAGAGCAGGATGAAGAAGCGCTTGGCCAGGTCCTTGCGGGCTTCGTCCATCGAGCCCGAGACATCCATAAGACAGAACATCACGGCCTTGCTGGTCGGCACCGGCACCCGCACGCGGTTGCGAAAGCGCAGGTCGATCGGGTCCAGAAACGGGATGCGCTTCAAGCGCGCGCGAAGCGCTTCGATCCTGGCCCGCAGGTCGGCCAGCTCCGAGACCTTTGCCAACGGATCGGCCTCGAGTTCGAACAGGCGAAGCTCGAGCTCGCGCAGTTCCTGGCGCGCATCGCTGCCCACCGCGATGCGCCGGCCAATCGCGCCGCGCATCGAGCGCACCACATGCAGGCTGCTCGGGTTGCCGTCGGCGGTGAATCCGGCACGGTGGCTCTTCCACTCGGGCGTCTCGGCGATCTGGGAGCGCAGGAGATGCGGCAAGGCGAGGTCCTCGAAGAAGACCTTCATGAACTCCTCCTTGCTGAGGGAGAAGACGAAGTCATCCTCCCCCTCGCCGGAGTCGCTGGCCTGGCCCTTGCCGCTGCCGCCGCCTTCACCGCCCTTGGGCCGCGCGATGCGGTCGCCCTTGAGGTACTCGCGGTTGCCTGGGTGCACCACCTCGCGCACGCCGCCCTGGCCCTGGCGGAAATTCGGCTCGCTGATGTCGCGCTTGGGGATGTGGATGTCCTCGCCGCGCTCGACATCCCGGATGCCCCGCCCGTCGACCGCGCGCTTGACCGCCTCGCGGATCTGGTCGCGGTAGCGGCGCAGAAATCGCTCGCGGTTGCCGACGGACTTGTTCTTGCCCGAGAGCCGGCGGTCGATGATGCTTTGAAGCACAGGGTGTCCCTGGCTCAGCTCGACTTCCTGACACGCAGGTACCACTCGCACAGCAGGCGCACCTGCTTGGGCGTGTAGCCCTTGTCGACCATGCGGGCGACGAAGTCCTCGTGCTTCTTGGCCTCGTCGGCGCTCGACTTGGCATTGAAGCTGATGACCGGCAGCAGCTCCTCGGTGTTGGAGAACATCTTCTTCTCGATCACCGAGCGCAGCTTCTCGTAGCTGGTCCAGAGCGGGTTCTTGCCCTGGTTGCCGGCACGTGCGCGCAGCACGAAATTGACGATCTCGTTGCGGAAGTCCTTCGGGTTGGCGATGCCGGCCGGCTTCTCGATCTTCTCGAGCTCCGCGTTCAGTGCGCCGCGGTCGAACACCTCGCCGGTGTCGGTGTCGCGGTACTCGTGGTCCTGGATCCAGTAGTCGGCATAGGTCACGTAGCGGTCGAAGATGTTCTGGCCGTACTCGCTGTAGCTCTCGAGGTAGGCGGTCTGAATCTCCTTGCCGATGAACTCCGCGTAGCGCGGCGCCAGGGTCTCCTTGATGAACGCGACATACTTGTCCTCGAGCTCCTTGGCGAACTGCTCGCGTTCGATCTGCTGCTCGAGCACGTACATCAGGTGCACCGGATTGGCAGCGATCTCGGTCGAGTCGAAATTGAAGACCTTGGACAGGATCTTGAACGCGAAGCGCGTCGAAACCCCGCTCATGCCTTCGTCGACGCCCGCGTAGTCGCGGTACTCCTGGTAGCTCTTGGCGCGCGGGTCGGTGTCCTTGAGGTTCTCGCCGTCATAGACCTGCATCTTCGAGTAGAGCGCGCTGTTCTCGGGCTCCTTCAGGCGCGTCAGGATCGCGAACTGGCTCATCATCTTGAGCGTCCCGGGCGCACACTTGGCGCTCGACAGCGAGGAGTTGCGGATCAGCTTGTCGTAGATCTTCACTTCCTCCGACGCGCGAAGGCAGTAGGGCACCTTGACGATGTAGATGCGGTCGAGGAAGGCCTCGTTGTTCTTGTTGTTGCGGAACGCCTTCCACTCGCTCTCGTTGCTGTGCGCGAGCACGATGCCGTCGTAGGGAATGGCGCCGAAACCCTCGGTGCCCTTGAAGTTGCCTTCCTGGGTTGCGGTCAGCAACGGGTGCAGGACCTTGATCGGCGCCTTGAACATCTCGACGAACTCGAGCAGGCCCTGGTTGGCCAGGCACAGGCCGCCCGAATAGCTGTAGGCGTCCGGATCATCCTGCGCATAGGTCTCGAGCTTTCGAATGTCGACCTTGCCGACCAGGGAGCTGATGTCCTGGTTGTTCTCGTCACCCGGCTCGGTCTTGGCCACCGCGATCTGCTTGAGCACGCTGGGGAACCGCTTGACGACCTTGAACTTGCGGATGTCGCCGCCGAACTCCTCGAGCCGCTTCACCGCCCAGGGGCTGAGAATGCGGTTGAGGTAGCGCGTGGGAATTCCGTATTCCTTGTCCAGGATCGGGCCGTCCTCGGCCGCGTCGAACAGACCGAGCGGCGTCTCGTTCACCGGTGAGCCCTTGAGGGCATAGAACGGCACGTCCTGAATCAGTTGCTTGAGGCGTTCGGCGATCGAGCTCTTGCCGCCGCCCACGGGTCCGAGCAAGTAGAGAATCTGTTTCTTCTCTTCCAGACCTTGCGCGGCGTGGCGGAAGTAGCTGACCACCTGCTCGATGGCATCTTCCATGCCGTAGAACTCGCTGAACGCCGGATAGATCTTGATGATCTTGTTGGCGAAGATCCGCGACAGACGCGGGTCTTCGCGGGTGTCGATCTGCCTGGGTTCACCGATCGCCTTGAGCATGCGCTCGGCGGCGGTGGCGTAGGCCAGTGGGTTGCGCTTGCACTCGTCGAGGTATTCCTCGAGCGAGAGTTCTTCTTCGCGGGTGCGCTCGAAGCGCGCGGCAAAGTGGCTGATCACGTCCATGCGGACCTCCTGCGGTGAGGAAGGCGACAGCAGAAAACAGCGTTCTCCGCTTCGCCTGGGAAGTTCTGATGAAGTCCCGGCTGTACAGGCCCGGGCGCCATCAGAGCTTTCCGGTCAATGGTGCGTGAAACACACCCTTGGGGTGATTGCAGGATGTCTCAATCCTGCGCGCGGCAAGCACTTGAGTACTTGGGTCTTATCGTGCCAATTCCATTCCAAGGTGGGACCCCTGCGATCGTTCAGAGTTCACAAAAAAGCCGTGCCAACCACGATGTCACGCCGGTCGCGACCCTCCCTGGCACAACGTCGCAGCCCGTCGCCGGGATGACTTCATCCCTCTTGCGACGGCCAGGATCCGATCGGTCAAGCCTCGACCGTCGGTCGAAACCGTGACCTCATTCGGCGCGACGGTGCCCGCGACATGACGCAAGTCATTCGATCGATCGCGGCGTGTGTCGACCGCCGGCCGCGCAACGGGCAGAATGCCGGCGAATGCCGCCCCTTCGACCAGCCGCGACCATCACCTGTCCGCGCTGCGCCGCTCCGATGTCGCACTTGGGCCTGTCCTCGAAGGGCGTGACACCAGTGACCGTGGACCATTGCGGGGACTGCCGCCTCGTCTGGTTCGATGCACTGGAGTCGGTGCAACTGGACGGTTTCGGCTGGGTGCGGTTGCTGCGCGAACTTCAGCATGGCGCGGCGAGCGCGCTGCCGTCCGCCGCCCACGCCAAGCCGGCCTGTCCGCACTGCAGCGCGCCACTGAAGTCGGTCAGTAACCAGACACGTTTCGGCCACTTCGAATCGCTCGAATGCCCGCGTCAACATGGGCATCTGCAGAGCCATCACGCCCTGCTCGCCGAGCGAGGTCTGGTGCGCGCGCTGCTTGGCCCCGAGCGCAAGGCGCTGGCCGAGGAGCATCGTCAACTGCACTGTTTGAATTGCGGTGCACCAGCGGATGGCAGCGTCGACGCCTGCGGATTCTGCAAGACGCCGCTGGTCGTCATCGACCGGCCCCGACTGGTCCACGCGCTGCACCTGGAGCTGAATCACGATGGTCCTTCGCCACACCCGCGAGGGCAATCGACCGTCTGGCCCTGCCGCAGCTGCGGCGCACCGCTCGATCCAGTTCGTGACAGCCAATGCCCGCGATGCGCCCATCTGATCGTCGTGCCATCGGTGCTCGACATCACCCCGATTCTCGACGCCGCCGACACCGAACTGTCGTGGGCGGCCGAGTCCAAGGCTGCGCAACACGCGCACCCACGGCGCTCCGCGCCCAACGCCAGCCGCACGCCCGCCGCATCGATGGGATCCTTGTTCATGCTCGGCGGCTGGACGCCGCTGCTGCTGGCGCTGGCGGTGTCCGCCCTGGCCGTGCTGCTGTCATGATCGAGCACCGTCGGTTGCGACCTTGGTTGGGCCTCGTGTTCGCCGGGATGCTGGCCCCGACCTTGGCGCTGGGCGTCGTGCGCGTCGCCGACGACAGCCCAGCCGCCCAGGCGCTGTACGCGCAGCCTATCGGCGCCGACCCCTCGGTCTCCTGGCCATGGGCAAGAGTCCTCGAGGCGGTCCGGGCGGACGGAGCCGCTGAAGCGAATGCCTTGCGGCGCGGCTTGCTCGATCTGTATCTGCGCCAGGCCGCGGGCGAGCCTTGGCTTCGCGAGGCCACCGTGTCGCAGGCGATTGCCAGCGGCCGGGCTCTGGGCGCCATCGAGTTCGATCGCGACGCACAACGGCATTGGGCACAGGCGTTGAATCGACAGCTCCACCCAGTCTGGCCAGGCGCCACGGTCGACGTGCCGGAAGAGCTTCGATGGCTGGCCGACCGCATGAAACCGGTGGCGCCTGGGTTGTGGACCCGCGCCAGCGCCGACGGAACCCCGCAGGCGGCGACCTGGGCACTGACGCTTCGCCACGCTGGTGACGTGGTCCTGACCCCGGCCCGCCTCACGATCAGCCTGCTGCCAGACAGCCTGCAACCGATCGACTTCGACTGCGAGCGCCCGCGCGGCGAGGTCGATGCGCTCTTGCGGCCGGGAGAGGCCCTGAACCTGATCTGCCGCTCGCAGATCACGATGGACGACAGCCGTTACGGCTGGAAGGAAGCCGTGCAGCGGCTGGCGGCGCGTGACGCCAGCGTGATGCGGTTTCGGCCCGGCGATCTGCACAGCAAGGCACTGCCGGCCATGTACCAATTGCTGGCCGACGCCGCACCCTCCCCGCTGGCGGCCTTCGAAACCCGGTTCGCCTCCTGCGAGTCGCGTGGCCGCTGCGAGATCGAGACCCGGGCGGCACGGGACGTCACGCAGGCCAAGGCCATTGCGAAAGCGTCGCGATGGCGCGACAAGAGCACTCAGCTGTTCGCGCTGATCGCGGCTTTCACGGCCTTCGTCGCGGTGGCGCGCTGGTGGGGTGAACGTACCGCCGCCACGCTGATGTTCGGAGCCGTGACGATCCTGGCCGTGATCGTCGGCCTCGCCACCATGCCCCTCGGGCTGTTGATCGGGCCGGCCGTCTGGGGCGCCGGATTCGCCACGACGGTCGCCTTCTTCTGGGCTTCGCGCCTCTACACCCGCCTGTTCTTTACCTAGGGCCTGTTCACACTATCGGAAGGGTCGCGAGGCCTGCCAAAACGGGCCAATCTAGGCGTAGCGCGCCGCCCGCACTCGCGTGCGGGCCAGCGGTGCAACGACGAGTGGCCCGTTTTGGCCGGCCTTCCCATTGGGTTGCAGCCAGAAATGCCGCATGCGGCGTTGCAAATCCTCGCCGGGTATCCAACCCGGCTGCGGTTTGCGCCTTGCCTGCGGCATTTCTGGCTGTCAACGCGATCCCTCCCCGTAGTGTGAACAGGCCCTAGTCGTCCGCGCTCGCGCGACGAAACGACGCTGCGCCAATGCTGCCCAGCAGCCCCGCGCCAACCAGCACGTACCAGAGCGACGCGGCTCCGGTGCCCACTGAGCGCACTCCGGTCGCATCCAGAGTCAGGCCCGCCGCCGCCGCCAGGGCCAGCAACAGCATCAAGCCGGCCAGCACGCGCGACGGCATTGCGAGCTGCGACGTGCGTGCGCCGACGACCAGCATCACGTAGCCGACGGTCGTGAAGAGCGGGAACAGCACCCACAGCATCATCGTTCCGTTGGTGGCCAGCAGGCCCAGAGGTTGTCCGACCAGCACGATGCCAGTGACCAGACCCAGGATGGCAAGCAAGACACCGGCAATCGAGATGAACATGGCAGTCCCGGCTTGAGTTCGGACGATCGGCAGCTTAGCCGAGGACTTCGCCGCTTGGTGGAAGTCTTTACCCGTCGTCGAAACCGAGCCTGTGACGGAGTTCATGCGCGCGCATGTGATGATCCGGCCATGAATCGAAATCTCCTGCTGCTGGCGGTCTGCCAGGGCTTGTTCCTGACCAACAACGTGACCTTCATCGCAATCAACGGACTCGTCGGGCTTCAGTTGGCGCCATATGGCTGGATGGCCACCTTGCCCGTCACCGGTTATGTCGTGGGCGCGGCGCTGAGCACGCCACTGGTGGCTCGGCTGCAGTCGCGGCGCGGCCGCAAGCGTTCGTTCCAGATCGGCCTCGTCGTGGCAGCCCTGTCCGCCGCGTTGTGTGCGACGGCGGTGACGATCGGCAACTTCTGGCTCGTCGTCGCCGCCACTGTCGTGGCCGGGTTCTACAGCGCGAACGCCTCGCTCTACCGCTTCGCCGGACCCGAACTGGCGGAGCCGGCGTTCAAGGAACGGGCGATCTCTCTCGTGCTGGCCGGCGGCATCGCCGGCGCCTTCATCGGGCCGAACCTTGCAAGCGCCACACGCTCGGTATTGCCGGTCACCTTCGCGGGGTCCTACATCGCCCTGATCGGCGTCGCCCTGCTGGCCCTGCTGGCGCTGTCGTTCATCCAGTTCCCCGAACACCGGGCGCCAAAGCCGGGTGATGCGCGCGGCCGCCCGCTCGGAGAGATCATGCGGCAGCCGACCTTCGTCGTCGCTGTCGGCGCCGGTGCACTGGGCTATGGGGTCATGAACCTGCTGATGGCCGCGACCCCGATCGCAATGCAGCAGTGCAAACACCCTTTCGACAGCGCCGCGCTGGTGCTGGAGTGGCATGTACTGGGCATGTTCGTGCCGAGCTTCTTCACCGGCCACCTGATCCGCCGTTTCGGCGCCTTGCCGGTGATGGCAGTCGGAGCGCTGCTGAACTTCGCTTGTGTCGCGGTCGCGCTGTCGGGCGTGGACCTGATGGAGTTCCTGCTCGCGCTCTTCTTGCTGGGCGTGGGCTGGAACTTCCTCTACACCGGCGGCAGCACCTTGCTGACGACCACCTACCGACCCGAGGAGAAGACGCGCGCCCAGGGGGCGATGGACTTCTGCGTGTTCACGACGATGGCGATCAGCTCGTTCGCCTCCGGGGCGCTGGTGACGTCGAGCGGCTGGACCTGGCTCAACCTCGGCTCCCTGGTCCCGATCGGGGCGGTGTCGCTGCTGCTGCTGTGGCAGGCAATGCAACGGCAAGCGCGCGAGTAGGCCCCAGTCGTTCGGCTTTTTGCCCCTTCACCCACACCGCAGACAACCCACAATCCGGTCAGGAGCGTCTACCGATGCCCAGCCGAGGACCCATGCAATGACCGACGAGGCGGTCCCCGATTCCGCCCATTTCGCGCGCGCCGTCACCGAGCTGGGTGAACGGCAGAACGTCGTGTCGAGCACGGCCATCTTCAACACCCAGGGCCTGAAGATCATCGACAAGGGTGTGACGGTGGACGCCAAGCTGTACGAACGGCTGACCCGACATCAGCTGAGCCAACCGCTGGCCCAGTGCGTCGAAGCCGAGTCGACCGTCAACGGCGCCGAGCTGCGCGAGGCGGCGCAGGCCGCGATCGAGTCCGAACCGCTGTTCGCCGCCATGTACGGTGACGGGCGAACGCGCGACATGCTGCTCGAAGAGCTGTCGCAGGTGCCGCTGCCCAAGCCGGTGGCTTTCCAGCTGACCTTGGCGCGCGAGACCTATCCCGAACTCTGGCGGCAGTCGCTGCGCTGCGCGATGACGGCTGCCTGGCTGGTCAGGCGGCAAGACGGCAGCCGCCACGACATGCGCATGCTGGCCGCCGCCGGGTTGCTGCAGGACGTGGGCATGCTGCACATCGACCCGGTGCTGATGCAGCCGACGATCCAGCTCGACCGAGCGCAGCGCCGCCAGCTTTACGCCCACCCGCTGATTTCGACGACCCTGCTCGAACGCCATCATGAGTACCCGCGCCCGCTGTTGAGTGCGGTGCTGGAGCACCATGAGCGACTCGACGGTTCTGGCTACCCGCGCAACATCCGCGGCGACGCCCAGGGTTCGTGGGGACGCATGCTCGCGATCAGTGGGTTGGTGACGGCCATCTTCAGCGGTGATCATCCCGCGCCACGGATGCGCCTGTCGGTGGTGCTGCGCATGAATCGCCATGCGTTCGACGCGACGATGGTCACCGAGCTGCTGCAGCTGGTCGCCAAGCTGCCCGATGATCAGTCCGCACCGCCGGCCGAGAACGCTGTCCAGGACCTGACCGAAATCGACCGGCTGTTGCGCGCCTGGCCGGCGTCGGACGATGCCGCGACCGGCGACGCTCGAACCTCCGCCGTGACGCGTGTGCACGACCAATGCGGCCAGCTGCTGCGCCAGCTGGCCGACATCGGCGCGGCGGGCGACCAACTGGCAACGCTGGCCGGCGACCTGAGCGATGCAGAGCTCGCGTCGGAAATGGCGCTGATCCTGCACGAAGCCACCTGGCAGCTGCGCATCGTCTCGCGCCAGGCCCTGCGGCGCTGGGCGCTGACGCCGGACGAAGCGCTTCCCGGCTGGTTCGACGAGTGGCTGCAGGCCATCGACACGCTGTGTGACCGTGGCCTGGGCATCGTCGCAGCGCCCTCTGCTTCGGCGTCTTCGGCGCCAGCCGGAGCCGGCATGCCCGCGGAGTCTGCCAGGGCAGCTGAGCCAGCGCAAAGCGAAAGCCCTTGACGGCAGGCGCGGGCATTCGCGCAATCCTCATGTTTACCCTTGCTATCGTTGTTTTCGATAGTGGGCGTGCGACACATTGAATTTCACAGCCTGCGGGTCGGCGCATATCGTGCGACGCGTCACTCATCCCCCAGGAGCGCCGCATGATTCGCAAAACCTTGTCGCTGGCCACACTGGCCGCCGTCGCGCTGGCCGCGCACACCTTGGCCGAAGCCCAGAAGGGCCCGCTTCAAAAACTCGGCAAGGGCGAGGGCCAGGTCGACATCGTGGCCTGGCCAGGCTACATCGAACGCGGCGCCACCGACAAGAACTTCGACTGGGTCACCGACTTCGAGAAGAAGAGCGGCTGCAAGGTCAACGTCAAGACCGCCGGCACCTCCGACGAGATGGTCGCGCTGATGAACGAAGGTGGATTCGACCTCGTCACCGCCTCCGGCGATGCGAGCACCCGCCTGATTCGTGGCAAGCGCGTGCAGCCGATCAACGTCAGCCTGATCCCGAGCTACAAGAACGTCGACCCGCGACTGCAGAAGGCGCCCTGGCACTACGAGGGTGACCAGCACTACGGTGTGCCCTATCAGTGGGGCTGGAACGTGCTCATGTACAACACCAAGGTCTTTGGCGACAAGAAGCCGACCAGCTGGAGCGTGGTCTTCGAGGAGACAACTCTGCCGGACGGCAAGAGCAACAAGGGCCGCGTCCAGGCCTTCGATGGGCCGATCTACATCGCCGACGCCGCGCTGTACCTGATGAAGAAGAACCCGGCGCTCGGCATCAAGGACCCGTACGAACTCAACGAGGCCCAGTACAAGGCCGCGCTGGATCTGCTGCGCGGTCAGCGCAAGCTGGTCGGCAAGTACTGGCACGACGCCTTCGTCCAGATCGACGACTTCACCAACGAAGGTGTCGTCGCGTCCAGCAGCTGGCAGTTCCAGGCCAACATCCTGGGCAGCAAGAAGGCGCCGATCGCCACCGTGGTACCGGTCGAGGGCGCCACCGGCTGGGCCGACAGCACGATGATGCACAGCGAGGCCAAGAACCCCAACTGCGCCTACATGTGGCTCGAACACTCGCTCAATCCCAAGCTCCAGGGCGACCTGTCGGCCTGGTTCGGCTCGGTCCCCTCGGTGCCATCGGCATGCAAGGGCAACAAACTGCTCGGCGACCAGGGTTGCGCGCGCCAGGGCTACAACGACTTCGATCGCATCTCCTTCTGGCGCACGCCAGTGACCCAGTGCAAGAGCCAGGGCAACGCCTGCGTGCCGTACCACAAGTGGGTGTCGGACTACATCGCCGTGCTCGGCGGCCGCTGACCACGAGGCGATGACCGCCGCCGTCCAGCTCGAAGGCGCCGAGTGCGTCTTCGGCAGCGGTGCTTCGGCCGTGCGCGCCGTCGACGGCGTCGATCTGACGATCGACGCGGGTGAGTTCTTCACCTTGCTTGGCCCCTCGGGCTCGGGCAAGACGACCTGCCTGCGCTTGATCGGTGGGTTCACGCTGCCCACCGCCGGGCGCGTGCGCATCGGCGACGTCGACGTGACCCGTTTGCCGCCCTACGCGCGACCGGTGAACACCGTGTTCCAGGACTACGCGCTGTTCCCGCACATGAGCATCCGCGACAACGTCGCCTACCCGCTGAGGGTCCGAGGCATTGGCCGGGCCCAGCGTGCGCAGAACGCCGATGAGCTGCTCGAGCTCGTTCGCCTGCCCGACGTTGGCGACCGGCGACCTGCGATACTGTCCGGCGGCCAGCGCCAGCGTGTCGCCTTGGCGCGTGCGCTGATCGGTCAGCCGCAGGTCCTGCTGCTCGACGAGCCGCTCGGCGCACTCGACCTCAAGCTGCGCGAGCAGATGCAGAGTGAACTGAAGGCCCTGCAGCGCCGACTGGGCATCACCTTCCTGTTCATCACCCACGACCAGCACGAAGCGCTGTCGATGAGCGACCGCGTCGGCGTATTCAACCTGGGACGCCTTGAACAGGTGGGAACTCCGGCGCAGATCTACGACACGCCGAGCACTCGTTTCGTGGCGCAGTTTGTCGGCGCTGCCAATGTGCTCGACGGCAACGCAGCACGCCGCCTGACCGGCCATGCGGCGGCGATGTTGCGGCCGGAGCGCATTCGCCTGGGTGCCGACGCGGACGCGCGCGCCAGTGGCATCGTGGCCGAGGTCCAGTACTTCGGCGCGTTCACGCGCATCAAGGTCGAGGCCGGCGACGCGCTGCTGCAAGTCGACCTGTCGGCGACCGTCGAAGCGCCGGCGCCCGAGGCGGGCCAGGCGGTGAATCTGCATTGGGATGCGCGTGCAGTGCATGGCTTGAGCCCATGACCACGCTCACGCTGACGGCGCCGCCACGCACGCTTCGCCGGGCGGCATCGGACCTGCTCTATACACGCCGGGGCCTGCTGCTGCTGGCGCTGCTGGCGCCGCCATTGCTGTGGTTCGGCGTCATCTACCTCGGATCGCTGTTTGCGCTGCTGGCCAACGCGTTCTTCCGCCTCGACGACTTCACCGGTCAGGTGGTTCGCGAGGTCGGCGTGTCCAATTTCATTGCACTGCTGGAGCTGGCCAACCTCGACGCCGCGCGGCGTTCGATCGGCATGGCCGTCGTGGTGACCTTGACCTGCACTGCGCTTGCTTTCCCCGTGGCGCTGGTGATGGCGCGCCACGCCACCGGTTCCACACGTGCGCTGCTCTTTGTCGCGGTGATGCTGCCCTTGTGGAGCAGCTACCTCGTGCGGCTGTACGCCTGGAAGCTGCTGCTGGCCAAGGAAGGCGCCATCCACTGGCTGGCCGAACGGCTGCAGATGACCGGCGTGATCGAAGTCGTGCTGGCGACGCCGCTGATCGGTGGGCCCTCGCTGAGCTTTTCCACGCTGGGAACCTTCATCGTCTTTGTCTACATGTGGCTGCCGTTCATGATCCTGCCACTGGCCGCGGCAATCGAACGCATTCCGGCCAGCACGATCGAGGCCTCGGCCGACCTCGGTGCGAGCCCGGGAGTCACCTTTCGGCGCGTCATCCTTCCGCTGGCGATGCCGGGCGTGGCAGCAGGATCGATCTTCACCTTCAGCCTGACGCTGGGCGACTACATCATCCCGCAGGTCATCGGCGACTCAACGCTCTACATCGGTCAGGTCATCTACCGGCAGCAGGGCGTGGCCGGCAACCTGCCCTTCGCCGCGGCCTTCTCGCTGGTGCCGATCGTCGCCATCGGCCTGTACCTGTGGTTTGCCAAGCGCCAGGGAGCCTTCGATGCGCTCTAGATCCTTGCTGAAGACCGCTGCCTGGGCCGTGATCGCGTTTCTGCACGTTCCGCTGGCCTTGATCGTCGTCTACGCCTTCAGCGCCGAGGACAAGAGCTACGTCTTCCCGCCACCGGCGCTGACGACACGCTGGTTCGGCGTGGCCTGGCAGCGCGAGGATGTCTGGGCCGCGATCGAGCTCAGTTTCTCGATCGCGGCCTGGAGCACCGTCATCGCGCTGATCCTCGGCACGCTGGCCGCGGCGGCGCTGGCGCGCGCGCGCTTTTTCGGACGCGACGCGGTCTCGCTGCTGTTCATCCTGCCCATCGCATTGCCGGGCGTCATCACCGGCATCGCCTTGCGCTCGGCGTACCACACGCTGGAGATCCCCTTCTCCTTCTGGACCATCGTGATCGGCCATGCAACCTTCTGCGTCGTCGTGGTCTTCAACAACGCCGTGGCGCGGCTGCGCCGGCTCAATCCGAACCTGATCGAAGCCAGCATGGACCTGGGCGCAGACGGCTTCCAGACCCTTCGCTACGTGATCCTGCCCCAGCTCGGTTCGGCACTGCTGGCAGGCGCACTGCTGGCCTTCGCGTTGTCCTTCGACGAAGTCATCGTGACCACCTTCACCGCCGGCCAGCAGACCACCCTGCCGATCTGGATGCTGCAAGAGCTGATCCGGCCTCGCCAGCGGCCGGTGACCAACGTCGTCGCGGTGGTGATCATCGCGTTGACGTTCGTGCCGATCCTGCTGGCCTACACCCTCACCCGGTCGAACGAGCCGGGCCCCCGCTAAGGAGTGCTGCAATGAATCCGACCCTGCCCACCGAACTGTTCATCGACGGCGCCTTCGTCACCGGCGAAGGCGAGGCCGAGCGGGTCCTGAACCCGTCCACCGGCGCGCTTCTGGTCGAAGTGCCGGAGGCGTCGGCGGAGCAGCTGGACAAGGCCGTGTCGGCGGCGCGCCGCGCGTTCGACGCCTGGCGCGAGACCACGCCGATGGAGCGCTCGCGCATGCTGCTGAAGCTGGCCGATGCGATCGAGGCCCATGCCGAGACCTTCGCGCGGCTCGAGTCGCTCAACTGCGGCAAGCCCTACGCCCGTGCGCTGGGCGATGAGATCCCGGCCGTCGCCGACGCCTTCCGGTTTTTCGCGGGCGCCTGCCGCACCTTGACAGGGCCGCTGGCCGGCGAGTATCTGGCCGGCCACACCAGCATGATCCGGCGCGATCCGGTCGGGGTGGTGGGTTCCATCGCGCCCTGGAACTACCCGTTGATGATGGCCGCATGGAAGTCGGCCCCGGCGCTGGCAGCGGGCAATACGGTGGTGCTCAAGCCCAGCGAACAGACCCCCCTGACCGCACTGTGGCTGGCTCGCGTGGCCGCCGACATCTTTCCGAAGGGCGTCTTCAACGTGATCACCGGCCGTGGCGCCACCGTTGGTCAACCGCTCGTCGAGCATCCGGATGTCGCGATGGTCAGCCTGACCGGGGACGTCTCCACGGGCCGCAAGATCCTGCAGGCCGCCAGTGCCACCCTCAAGCGAACCCACCTCGAGCTTGGCGGCAAGGCGCCGGTGATCGTGTTCGACGATGCCGACCTGGATTCGGTTGTCGACGGTTTGCGCACCTTCGGCTACTACAACGCCGGTCAGGACTGCACTGCCGCCTGCCGCGTCTACGCCGGCGCGAAGATCCACGACAAGCTGGTCGCCGACCTGTCGAGCGCGGTGAAGTCGATCAAGGTCGGCCTGCAGGATGAGGAAGGCGCAGAGATCGGCCCGCTGATCAGCGACCGGCAGCGCAACCGCGTCGCCAGTTTCGTCGAGCGCGCGCAGATGGCCGGCCACATGGAAGTCACGGCCGGCGGCAAGCTGCGCGCCGGCGGCGGCTTCTTCTATGAACCAACGGTGATTGCCGGCGCGCGCCAGGACGACGAAATCGTCCGGCGCGAGGTCTTCGGCCCGGTCGTCAGCGTGACACGGTTCACCGACACCGATCAGGCCGTGGCATGGGCCAACGACAGCGACTATGGTCTGGCGTCGTCGGTGTGGACACAGGACGTGGGGCGGGCGATGCAGGTCGCGCGCCGACTGCAATACGGTTGCACCTGGATCAACACCCACTTCATGCTCGTCAACGAAATGCCGCACGGCGGCCTGAAGAGCAGTGGCTATGGCAAGGACCTGAGCCTGTACGCGCTGGAGGACTACACCGTCCCTCGCCACGTCATGATCAAGCTCTGAGCGAGCGTGTGCGCGACTGCTCGCGCGCGACCTCGATGAACTCCGCCGCTGCCGGCTTGAGCGCGAGCCCGCGGCGCCAGACCAGGCCAACATCGACTGTCGGCAATTCGTCGCGCAGCGGGCGCACGTCGACATGTTCTGCGTCCAGCGTCCAGGGGCGATAGAGGAAGTCGGGCAACACCGCGATGCCCGCCCCTGCGCCGACAAGTGAGCGCACGGCTTCCAGCGACGAGGTCTTCAACAGCGGGCGCACCTTGAGATGATGGCGCGCCCACGCGGCGCGCATCAGGTCGTCGATGCGATCGGCGTCGAGCACGATCTGGTCGTAGCCGGCGCAGTCGGCGAGCGTCACTTCGTCGCGCAATGCCAGCGGGTGGTCGGACGCGAGCCAGACCCGGTTCGGGCTGCGGGTCAGCGTTTCGGAGATCAGCGCCTGCGGCTCTTCGAGCACATTGCTGACCATGATGGCCACGTCGAGCTCCCCGTTGATCAGCAGATGCTCAAGGAACGGCGGGGTCTCCTCGGTCACCTGGACGTCGACCGCAGGACCGTTGCGCCGAAACCGGGTCAGCAGTTCGCTCAGGTAGTAGCCGGCCACCAGGCTCGTGACGCCGACATTGAGGCGGCCGACCAGTTCGGAGGTCTCGTCGGCACGATGCAGCCGCGTAGCCTCGGCCACTGCACCGATCACCTTGCGCGCACTGGTCAGGAAGCGGTGGCCCTGTGGCGTCAGCATCATGCCGCGCGAGCTGCGCTCGAACAGCGTCTGACCAAGTTCGTCTTCCAGGTCCTGCAAGCTCTTGGTGACCGCGCTCTGGGCAATCGCGAGCATGCGCGACGCCGCGGCGACCGACCCACTTTCGGCCACGGCGATGAAGTAGCGGAACTGGCGCAGCGTGATGTGCGAAGACATCGGCGCCTCCTGCCTCAGGCGCCGGCGACGCCCAGTTTCTCGAGCAAGCCGTTGAGTTCGTCGAGCGAGTCGAAGGCGATCGCGATCTCGCCTTGCTCGCCGCGCGCCGTGCGCTTCTTGACAC
>CAVUEP010000027.1:0-32852 GCA_963740395.1 uncultured beta proteobacterium | reverse complement strand
CCCCAGCGCGGCGACCCAGGCCTCGAGCGCAGCCGCCGGTACGCCCGCCTTCTTGAAGTCATGAAACACATGGTCGACACCCCGCTCACGCAGCCACGCCCGGGCGTGCTTGACGCTGTCGCAGTTCGGAATGCCGTAGACCACCATCAGTCGGGAAAGCGCGGCGGCTCTTCGCACATCCAGTCTTCGCCGTAGCTGGCCTCGCGCACGCGGCCCTCGACCAGCCAGACCTGAAACCAGCGACAGAACACGGTCTCGTAGCGGTACGACCAGACCTCGCCCACGCCACGCCAACCGGTGCGCGTTTCCGACGGGCGACCCAACTTCCGGCGCACTTCGGCCTGTGCCGCGCCGATGGCCACGGCGTCGAAATTGGCTTCGGTCAGGACTTGCTGCCAGCCCACGACGCGACCCGCCGCGTCGACTTCGACCATGTACGTGTGCTTGCCCATCGGCCCCCGCGCGTACTCGACCAGGCTGCCCGGCGGCAGGTCGTGGCGTCCGGTGGGCTCACCCATGCGCGCGCGCAATTCGGCTTCGCTCGCGCCCACGCGCAGGTCGCCCGGCGAGTAGCCGGCGCAAGCTGCCAACGCCAATGCAGCGAAGGAGCTACATCCTCTCGATGCAAGCATAGGCGGCGTGGTTGTGGATCGATTCATGGTTCTCGACCTCGACGCGGTAACGGCCGATGCGCGCGTCCGCGTTGATGGCCAACGCGACGTCGCGCACCAGGTCTTCGACGAACTTCGGGTTCTCGTAGGCACGTTCCGTGATCCACTTTTCGTCGGGGCGCTTGAGCAATGCCCAGACCTCGCTCGAGGCGTTTTCCTCGGCGAAGCGCACCAGTTCGAGCCATTCGACGCCGTCCTTGATCTCGGCGCGGATCGTCACCGTCGAGCGCTGGTTGTGCGCACCGTAGTCTGAAATCTCCTTCGAACAGGGGCACAGACTCTTCACCGGCACGGCCACTTCGGCCCACACCGACGTCGCGCCGGCGCGGGTTTCAGCGATCCAGCGCCCCTGGTAGTCCAGCATGCTGTGTACGCCCGAGACCGGCGCACGCTTGCGCAGGAAGAATGCGAAACGCGCCTCGACCCGCCCCTCGACGGCGCCCAGGCGCTCCAGCATCAGCGCCAGGCGCTCCTTCAGCAGGGCCGCGTCGAGCGGCGCGCCGGCCTGTTCGAGATCGTTGAGCCAGGCCACGAAGCGCGACATGTGCGTGCCCTTCTTCTCGGCCGGCAGCGCCACGTCCAGGTCCCACATCGCCGCGCAAGGCTGCACGGCACCGGCCACGCGCAGGTTCAACGGGTAGCGCACGTCCTTGATGCCCACGCGCTGGATCGCGAGGTGACGCTCGTCGCGCTCGCTTTGCATGTCGGGGATGTGCAGGGCCTGGGTCGGGTGGGTCATCGTCGAACGGGGTTCATTGCGGCGCAAGCATCGCACCTATTTCACGGCCGCGCCGCCGTGGGCCTTTCCCAGGTTTCCCGGGTCGCGGCGCAGTGCGCTCAGCCCTTGACGCGCACCAGCGCGGGTCGCGCGCCAAAGCGCGCGGCGATCGAGGTGGCGATGCCGTCGGCATCCAGGCCGCACATGGCCAGCAGCTTGACCGGGTCACCATGTTCGATGAAATGGTCGGGCAGACCGAGCGACAGCACCGGCCGCGAAATGCCGGCGGCATGCAGGGCTTCCATCACCGCGCTGCCGGCACCGCCCATCACGCTGCCCTCCTCGACCGTGACGATGGCCTCGTGGCTGCGCGCCAACTCGGCGAGCAATTCGGTGTCGAGCGGCTTGATGAAGCGCATGTTCGCCACGGTGGCGTTGAGGCGTTCCGCCGCAATCAGCGCCGGATACAGCAGGGTGCCGAACGCCAGGATCGCGATGCGCTCGCCCTGGCGCCTGACTTCGCCGCGGCCCCAGGGCAGCTCCTCGAGCGTGCGCTGAACCGCAACGCCGGCACCCGCACCGCGCGGGTAGCGCACCGCCACCGGGTGGTCGCGCCGATGGGCGGTCGTGAGCGCCATGCGGCATTCGTTCTCGTCGGCCGGCGCGATCAGGCCCATATTCGGGATGCAGCGCAGGTAGGCGATGTCGTAGGCGCCAGCATGAGTCGCCCCGTCGGCGCCGACCAAACCCGCGCGGTCGAGGGCAAACGTGATGGGCAGATTCTGGATCGCCACGTCGTGGATCAACTGGTCATAGCCGCGCTGCAGGAAGGTCGAGTAGATCGCGACCACCGGCTTGAGACCCTCGCAGGCCAGCCCCGCCGCAAAGGTCACGGCATGCTGCTCGGCAATGCCGACATCGTGGTAGCGCTGCGGGAAGCGCTTGTGGAACTCGACCATGCCCGAGCCCTCACGCATCGCCGGCGTGATGCCCACGAGCTTGGGATCGGCCTCGGCCATGTCGCACAGCCACTGGCCGAAGACCTGGGTGAAGGTGGTCTTGGGTGCGGTGGCCGGCTTGACCAGCCCGACGGCGGGGTCGAACTTGCCCGGCCCGTGGTAATTGACCGGATCGGCCTCGGCCAGCTTGTAGCCCATGCCCTTTTTCGTCACCACATGCAGGAACTGCGCGCCGGGCAGATCGCGCAGGTTCTCCAGCGTCGGGATCAGCGAGTCGAGGTCGTGGCCGTCGATCGGGCCGACGTAGTTCAAGCCGAATTCCTCGAAGATCGTCCCTGGCACGACCATGCCCTTGGCATGCTCCTCGAAGCGCCGCGCCAGCTCGAACAGCGGCGGCGCGTTCTTCAGCACCGTCTTGGCGCCCTCGCGCGCGGCGGCGTAGAACTTGCCGCTCAACAGCCGCGCCAGGTACTTGTTCAACGCACCCACCGGCGGGCTGATCGACATGTCGTTGTCATTCAGCACGACCAGCATGTCGGCCTGCAGCCCGCCATGCGATATCGCGGCGTTGTTCAGGGCCTCGAAGGCCATTCCCGCCGTCAGCGCGCCATCGCCGATGATGGCCACCGCCTTGCGCTTCTCGCCCTTGATCTTGGCCGCCAGCGCCATCCCCAGCGCGGCCGAGATCGAGGTCGAGCTGTGCGCGGTGCCGAAGGTGTCGTACTCGCTCTCGTCGCGGCGCGGGAAACCGCTGATGCCGTTCAACTGGCGCAGCGTGCCCATGCGGTCGCGCCGGCCGGTGAGGATCTTGTGCGGGTAGGTCTGGTGACCGACGTCCCACACCAGCCGGTCCTCGGGCGTGTTGAACACATAGTGCAGTGCGATCGTCAGCTCCACCGTGCCGAGGTTGCTCGACAGGTGCCCGCCGGTCTGGGCCACGCTCTGCAGCACGTACTCGCGCAACTCCGCAGCCAGCGATTTCAACTCGGCACGCGACAGACCCTTGAGGTCGGCCGGGCTGTCAATGCGCGACAGCAGCGAGGTGGTGGTCATGGCGTTCATTCTAGAAATTCCTGTCGACGACCTTGTCGGCCAGCAGTGCCAGCCGCGCGGCGTCGGCCAGTCCGCTGGCGGCCAATGCCGCGTGCGCCTGGTCGCGCAACTGCAGCGCGTGGCTGCGCGCGGCGTCCAGGCCCATCAGCGAAACATAGGTCGGCTTGTTGTGGTGCAGGTCCTTGCCGGCGGTCTTGCCCAGCGTCTCGGAGGCCTGCGTGACATCCAGGATGTCGTCGACGACCTGAAACGCCAGGCCGATGGCCGCACCGTAGTCGGCCAGCGCCTGCCAGGCGCGGCCGTCAGCGCTGCCGCACGCGGCGCCCATCAGGACGCTGGCCTGCAGCAGGGCGCCCGTCTTGCGCCGGTGCATGTCGCGCAGCGCCGTCTCGTCGAGGTCCTTGCCGATGCTGGCCAGATCGATCGCCTGCCCGCCGGCCATGCCCGCATGCCCCGCGCTGCGCGCCAGCAGGGCACAGAGCCGGGCTTGCAGGGCCGGCGGCACCAGCACGGCATCGTCGGGCGTCAGCACTTCGAAGGCCAGGGCCTGCATGGCATCCCCGGCCAGCATGGCCTGGGCCTGGCCGAACTGCACATGCACGGTCGGCTTGCCACGGCGCAGCACATCGTCGTCCATGCAGGGCATGTCGTCGTGCACCAGCGAATAGGCGTGAATCAACTCCACGGCCACCGCCGCACGCAGCGCCGCCTGGGCGCGGCCATGCACGGCCTCGCTGGCAGCCATCACGAGCAGGGGTCGCAGACGCTTGCCGCCGTCGAGCACCCCATAGCGCATCGCCTGGCCCAATCCTGCGGGCACGTCGAGTGGCACCCAGGCTTCGAGCGCGACCTCGACCGCGCGCTGCGCCTCGAGCGTCCAGGCCTCGAAGTCGTCCAGCCTCATGTCGCGGACACCCAGGGCTTGAGTTGCCCGTTCTCGAGCACCTTGACCTGCTCCTCGATCGCAGCCAGGCGCGATCGGCAGGTCTCGAGCAGTTCGGCCCCGCGGCGGTAGTTGTCGAGCAATTGGTCGAGCGGCAACTGCCCGTCCTCCATGCGCTGCACCAGGCGCTCGAGCTCGGCCAGCGCATCTTCGTAACGTACAGGCGTCGGCGGGGAGGCGGAGGCGGATTGGCGCGGCATCTCGGTCAGGGAAAACCAGAGCGGCATTGTAGTCAGGCGGCCCGCGACGGCACGATCGCGTGCCTGCATTGACCCGCATCAGCCGCGCGGCGCGACCCCGCCGATACAATCGCCCCTCGCCGCCGAGACCCCCTGTACCATGTCCGACTTGAGCATCACGCGCGACGCATTGCGGCGCAGCGCATCGCAGCTGCCGGTCTCGAGCTACTTCGATGCCGCCCTCTACGAGCGCGAGCGCGGCGGCCTGTTCCAACCCGGCCCGCGCTACGTCGGCCACGCGCTGGCCGTGCCTGACGTGGGCGACTTCCACACACTGGTGCACGAAGGCGACGGCCGTGCGCTGGTGCGCACCGCCGATGGCATCGAACTCCTGTCCAACGTCTGCCGGCACCGCCAGGCGCTGATGCTGCGGGGCCGCGGCCGCAGCCCGGGCAGCAACATCGTCTGCCCCCTGCACCGCTGGACCTACGACCTGCACGGTGCGCTGATCGCGGCACCGCACTTCGAGCAGGACCCCTGCCTGAACCTGACCAACTATCCGCTGCAGAACTGGAATGGCCTGCTGTTCGAGGCCAATGGTTGCAAGGTGGCCACCGACCTGGCCGGGCTCGGGGCGCGCGCCGACCTCGATTTCAGCGGCTACGTCTACGACCGAACGCACCTGCACGAGTGCGACTACAACTGGAAGACCTTCATCGAGGTCTACCTCGAGGACTACCACGTCGGCCCCTTCCACCCCGGCCTGTCCAACTTCGTCAGCTGCGACGACCTGCAGTGGGAAATGGGGCGCGACTACTCGGTGCAGACCGTCGGCGTGGCGCATTCCGGCGGCGAGGCCCTGGGTCGCGCGGGCTCACCGGCCTACCAGCGCTGGCAGGACGCCGTGATGCGCTTCCAGAACGGCAAGACGCCGCGCTTCGGCGCTGTCTGGCTGACCTACTACCCCGGCGTGATGGTCGAGTGGTACCCCAACGTGCTGGTGGTGTCGACGCTGATCCCCAAGGGCCCGCGCAAGACGCTCAACGTGGTCGAGTTCTTCTATCCCGAAGAGATCGCGGCGTTCGAGCGCGAGTATGTCCAGGCCCAGCAGGAGGCCTATCTCGAGACCTGTGTCGAGGACGACGAGATCGCCCTGCGCATGGACGCCGGCCGCCAAGCCCTGATGGAGCGCGGCGACGACGACGCCGGCCCCTACCAGAGCCCGATGGAGGACGGCATGCAGCACTTCCACGAGTGGTACCGCGAGCGCTTGGCGATGCAACCGTGATACCCACGACGCGCGGGCCCTCCGCGCCCGTGCTGATGCTTGCCTCGGCGTTCCTGTTCTCGCTGATGGCGGTCGGCGTCAAGTGGGCGTCGGAGCATTACGACGTCGGCGAACTGGTCTTCTACCGCAGCCTGATCGGCGTGCTGTTCATCACCGCGCTGGCGCGCGTGCGCGGCACCAGCCTGCGCACGCAGATGCCGTCCACGCACTTCTGGCGCTCGGCCACCGGCGTAGCGTCGCTGGCGCTGTGGTTCTACTCACTGGGTGGCCTGCCGCTGGGCACCGCCATGACGCTGAACTACATGTCCTCGGTCTGGATGGCCCTGTTCCTGCTCGGTGGCGCCGTCATGCTCGGTGCCGCACGCGTCGATGGCCGCCTCGTCGCCTCCGTGCTGGTCGGCTTTGCCGGCGTGGCGCTGGTGCTGCGCCCGACGCTCGAAGAGCAGCAGCTCTGGCATGGCCTGGCCGGCTTGCTCTCGGGCCTGCTTGCTGCGATGGCCTACCTGCAGGTCACGGCCCTGGGCCGCGCCGGCGAGCCCGAGGCACGCATCGTCTTCTACTTCTCGATCGGCGGACTCGTCCTCGGTGCGCTGTGGATGGCCCTGCACGGGGCCAGCGATCACTCGCCGGGCGGCGTGGCGCTGTTGCTGGCGATCGGGCTGTCGGCCACGACGGCGCAGATGATGATGACGCGCGCGTTCCGCATTGGCCATACGCTGTCCAACGCCAGCCTGCAGTACCTGGGCATCGTCTTTTCGTCCATCCTGGGCGTGCTGGTCTTCAACGACACGGTGACCCTGATGGCGCTGGCCGGCATGGCGCTGATCGTGGTCGCCGGCCTGGCCGCCACCATCCTGCGCGCGCGGCAACAACATGACGCGCAGGACACCCGCTCACCCCCCAACGATGCATGACATGAACACACTCATCACGGCCAAAGACCTCCAGGCCCGCATGCAGCGGGCCGGCACCCCGGTGCTGCTCGACTGCGGCTTCAACCTCTCGGACACCGACGCCGGCGAGCGCGCGTGGCGCGAGGGCCACCTGCCGGGTGCGCAGTACCTGCACCTGGACCGCGACATGGCGGGGCCCATGGAGGACGCCCAGGGACGCTTTCTCGGGCGCCACCCGCTGCCCGATCGCGCGCAGTTTGCGCAGCGCCTCGGGGAACTCGGGATCACGCCGACGACGACCGTGGTCTGCTACGACGCGCAGGGCGGCATGTACGCCGCGCGCGCCTGGTGGATGCTGCGCTGGATGGGCCATGCCGATACAGCCGTGCTCGACGGCGGCATCGCGGCCTGGCGCGCCGCCGGCGGCGACGTGACGACCGACGTGGCCGCACCGCAATCCGCGGGCCCCTATCCGGCGCAGCCTCCCGCGCTGCCGACCATCGATGCCGGCACGCTGCAGTCGCGCCTGGGTCGCGTGCAGTTGATCGACGCCCGCGGCGGCGATCGCTTCCGCGGCGAGGTCGAGCCGCTCGACGCCGCCGCTGGCCACATCCCCGGCGCGCGCAACCGGCCCTTCAAGGACAACCTCGAGGCCGACGGCCGCTTCAAGAGCGCCGACATGTTGCGCGCCGAGTGGACGCCGCTGCTGGCCGGCCGCGATGCCGCCGAGCTGGTGCAGCAATGCGGCTCGGGCGTCACCGCCTGCCACAACCTGCTGGCCCTGGCTCATGCCGGCCTGGGCGACAGCGTGCTCTACCCGGGCTCGTGGAGCGAGTGGTCGGCCGACCCCGCACGGCCGCAGGCCAAGGGCTGATCGCAATCGTGCGCACTTGACACAACTCAAGCCACGCGTAGGCTCGCGCGGGTACCCTGAATTGCAACCCAGGAGGCAACGCACCATGTTCAAGCGCATCCTTGTTCCGACCGACGGCTCCGACATCACCGCCAAGGCCGTGCAGACCGCGCTATCGCTGGCGGGCGAGCAGCGCGCGCAGCTGTTCACCATCAGCGTCAAGGAGCCCTTCCCCTACAGCGCCATCTCCGAAATGCAGCCGGTGCCGCCGCAGGAGTTCTACGACGCCCAGGAGCGCATCGCCGCATCGCGCGTCAAGGCCGTGGTCGATGCCGCCGCCAAGGTCAGCGTGAAATGCGACGGCCACACGGTCGAAGCGCTGCACGCCTGGGAGGCGATCCTCGACCATGCCAAGGCGCAGCAATGCGACCTGATCGTGATGGCCTCGCACGGCCGGCGCGGCATCACCGCGCTGCTGCTGGGCAGCGAAACCCAGCGCGTGCTGACGCACAGCACGATCCCGGTGCTGATCGTCAAGTAACCCGCAGCGCGCGCGCCACCGCAGTCAATGCGCGTGCAAGGCCTGCATCGCGAACGCCATCCCCAGGCCCGCACCGATCCAGGCGATCTGCGCCAGCGTCTGGCGCAGCGGCAGTCGGCGCTGCAACTGCGGTAGCAGGTCGGCCACGGCAACGTAGATGAAGCTGCTCGCCGCCACCACCAGCAGGTACGGGAACAGCGCCTCCCAGGGCCCGACGACGAAGTAGCCGATGACGCCACCGACCACGGCGGCCAGCCCGGAGATCGCGTTGTAGGCCAGCGCACGCGCGCGTGACAGGCCGGCATTGAGCAGCACCACGTAGTCACCCACCTCCTGCGGAATCTCGTGGGCAATGATCGCCATCGCGGTCACCATCCCCAGGCGCGTGTCGGCCAGGAAGGCGGCGGCGATGATGACGCCGTCGCAGAAGTTGTGGATGCTGTCGCCCACCAGCACGCTCCAGCCGCCGCGGCCGGCCTGTTCGGCGTCGAAGCCGTGGTGGTGGTGGTGATGCGGGTCGTCGCCCTCGTGGTGGTGGCCATGCCGGTACAACTCGGCCTTCTCGAGCAGGAAGAAGAACATCAGCCCGAGCAGCAGGGTCACGAACAGCGGCGGCGGGGCAGCGCTGCCCTCGAACGCCTCGGGCAGGATCAGCAGCAGCGCCGTGCCCAGCAGCAGGCCGGCCGACAGGCTCACCAGGCTCTTGACCACGCGGCCCAGCACCTGCACCGTCAACGCCGCGGCGATCAACACCGACAGCAGGCCCCCGACCAGCGTGGCCAGAACGATGTAGGTCAGCGTCATACGACGCCGTGGCGCTTGAACCAGGCCAAGCAACGGCGCCAGCCGTCGTCGGCCTCCGTCTTGCGGTAGCTGGGCCGGTAGTCGGCGTGGAAGGCGTGCGGCGTGTCGGGATAGAGCACGATCTCCGACGCGGTGTTGCCGGCGGCCTTCAGGGCCGCACGCATCTGCTCGAGGGTGTCGCTGGGAATGCCGGCGTCAGCCCCGCCGTACAGGCCCAGCATCGGCGCCTTGATCTGCGCCGCCACCTGCAGCGCCGTCTTGTCGCCCTGGGCATAGGCGCGCGCCACCGGCCCGTACCAGGCCACGCCGGACTTCAAGGCCGGGTTGTGCGCCGCGTACATCCACACCGTGCGCCCGCCCCAGCAAAAACCGGTGATGCCCAGGCGCGAGGTGTCGCCGCCCTGCCCCTTGGCCCAGGCCACGCAGGCGTCCAGATCGGCCATCACCTGCACGTCCTTGGCCTGGTTGACGACTTCGGCGACCAGCTTGGCGACCTCGCCATAGCCGTCCGGGTCGCCCTGGCGCACGAACAACTCCGGCGCGATCGCCAGGTAGCCCTGGCGCGCAAAGCGCCGCGCCACGTCGGCGATGTGCTCGTGCACGCCGAAGATCTCGCTCACCACCAGCACAACCGGAAGATTCGTCTTGCCGGCGGGCATGGCGCGATAGGCCGGCAGCTTGAAGTCGCCCACCGCGATGCTGACCTCGCCGACGACGAGGCCTGCCGAATCGGTCTTGATCTGGGTCTGCGCCGACACCGGCAGCGCGGCCGCAGCAAAGCCGCTGCCCAGCTTGGCGCGCACGATATCGCGGCGGCCCAGATCGGCCACCGGTGCCAGGGTGTCGTCGGATGAGTGGGGCATGGTGCGTGCGAAACGTTGCGGGATGCGGTGGATTCTATGCAGCCCCTGCCGCGCCCGTGGGCGCCGGCACAATCGCGCGCATGCTGCACCACGCCCCCGCGCACGACGACGCCCCGCTGGCCGCGATCGACATCGGCTCGAACAGCTTTCGGCTCGAGATCGCCCAGCTGCGTGCCGGCCACTACCACGGCATCGACGACGTGAAGGAAACCGTGCGCCTGGGCGCCGGCCTCGACGCCCAGGGCAACTTGAGCGACGAAGCCTGCGAGCGCGGCCTGGACTGCCTGCGCCGTTTTGCCCAGCGCCTGCAGGGCCTGCCCGTGGCGCAGGTGCGTGCGGTGGCCACGCAGACCCTGCGCGAAGCGCTCAACCGCGACCACTTCCTGCAGCGCGCGCAGGCCGTGCTCGGGCAGCCCATCGAGGTCATCTCGGGTCGCGAAGAGGCGCGCCTGATCTATGTCGGCGTGGCGCACCTGCAGCCCAGCCCGAGGCCGCGGCTCGTGATCGACATCGGCGGGCGCTCGACCGAGATGATCCTGGGCCGCGGCCTGCAGCCGCTGCGCGCCGAGTCGTTCGCGGTGGGCAGCATCGGCCTGTCGATGCAGCATTTCCGCGACGGCCGGCTCACGGCCGCGGCGTTCCGCGCCGCGCAGGTGGCCGCGGGGGCCGAACTCGAAGAGGCGCTCGAGCCGTTCGCGCCGCGCCAATGGCGCGAAGCGCTGGGTGCGTCCGGCACCGTGAGTGCCGTGTCGGAGGCGCTGGCCGCCAGCGGCGTCGACGGCGGCGTGATCACGCCCGCGGGCCTGCGCTGGCTGATCGAGCGCTGCCTGCAGGCCGGCCACATCGACCAGCTTGAGCTGCCCGGGCTGACGCCCGAGCGCCGCGGCGTCATCGCCGGCGGCGTCTCGCTGCTGTACACGCTGACCACGCAGTTCGGCATCCCGGCGCTCAAGCCCACACCCGGCGCGCTGCGCCAGGGCGTGATCATCGACCTGCACGAGCGCCTGGCGGCCCAGCGCGCGCCCGGGCTGGCGGCAGGCGGCGTGGCTGCGGGAGGGGACGTGCGCGAGGCCACGGTGCGCGCGCTGCAGCGCCGCTTCGAGGTCGACACGGCACAGGCTCGCCGCGTGCGCGGCGTCGCGCTGGCGCTGTACGCGGGCGTAACGCGCCGCGACGCTGCCCCCGCCGTGACCGAAGACGTGCGCGAACTGGCCTGGGCCTGCGACCTGCATGAGGTCGGCATGTCGGTGTCGCAGCATGACCACCATCGCCACAGCGCCTACCTGCTCGACCATGCCGATGCGCCGGGCTTCTCGCAAAGCCAGCAGCAGCACCTGGCCGCCTTGATCCTCGGCCAGCGCGGCGGCCTGGGCAAGGTCGCCGCCACCTTGGCGCTGGACGGTGCGGCGTGGCAGGTGCTGGCCCTGCGCCTGGCCGTGATCGAGTGCCATGCCCGCGGCGCGGTGGTGCCGCGTGCGCTGACCCTCGAGCGCAGCCATGGCAGCGCGCTGCTGCGCTTTGCCCCGGGCTGGGCCGCGGCGCACCCGCGCACCATGTACCTGCTGGGGCAGGAATTGCAGGCCTGGGCCCAGACGGGCCGGATCGAGCTGCGGCTGGACCTGCCGCCCGACCCCCACTCAATCTAGCGGCAACTCAGGCCTGCGCCAGGCGCTGCAGGCCCGGACCGTCGAGCACGCGGACGTCGTAGCCGCGCACTTCGATCAGGCCGCTGCGCGAGAGCTCACGCATCTGGCGCGACAGGGTCTCGGCCGACATGCCCAGTTGCGCCGCGATGTCGCGCTTGCGTTCCTGCAGGCGCACCTGCGTCGGCGCTCCGGCGGACTGCTGCAGGCGCCGGTGCAACCAGGCGGCAAGACGCCCATTGGCGTCCTTGTGCATCAACTCGTGCGTCTGCTGCGAGAGCCGCCGCACTTCCTCGGCCAGGGCGGCCAGGAACCCCGTCGCCAGGGCCGGGCGTTGCGCCAGCAGCGGCTGCAATGTGGCGCGCGGCAACTCCGCGATGCGGGCCACGCCGATGGCGCGCGCATCGAGCGCATGCGTCGCGCCGGGCAGCCAAGCCGAGGCTGCGTCGAGCCAGCAGGGGCCATGCAGCAGTCGCTCGGGCAGCATGGCCGTGCCCTCGCGATGCCCGACCGACACCGCGCCCTGCAGCAGCAGCACCAGCGAGCGAGCGGGCGTGCGGTGCGTGAAGACCCATTCCTCGGGCGCCAGCACGCGCTGCGTCAGCAAGGCGTCCAGAGCCTCCGCGTCCGTCGCCGTCAACGCCAGCGAGGCCGCGAGCAGCGACTGCCAGAGCGGGCGGCCCTGCGCCGGTGGCGCGCCCGTTCGCGCCATGGCGGCGTGGCTGGCGGGCGTCGGCGGGGCCGTTGCGAGATCGTTCATTGGGTCTTCGGGCCTGCGGCACCTTGGTCGCGGCATCCGCGCCGCTCTAGCGCGACTCTGAACCTGTCGCGGCTGCGCGGCCTTGCGCCACGTCAAACGCTGCCCCGGAACGACGGCCGGGCTACCGCACCAGCACAGCGCGGAAGTCGTTGACGTTGGTGAAGGTCGGCCCCGTGACGACGAGGTCGTCGAGCGCAGCGAAGAAGCGGTAGGCGTCATTGGCGTCGAGCGCGGCCGCGGGCTTCAGGCCGCGCGCCACGGCGCGCGCCAGGGTGTCGGGCGTGACGATCGCGCCGGCGTTGTCCTCGACGCCGTCGATGCCGTCGGTGTCGGCCGCCAGCACGTAGACGCCGGGCTCGCCCTGCAGCGCGATGGCGCAGCCGAGCAGGAATTCGCTGGCGCGCCCGCCGCGGCCACCCTTTGACCTGAGGGTGACGGTGGTCTCGCCGCCCGACAGGATCACGCAGGGTTTGGCAAACGGCGCACCGCGCCGCGCCACGGCACGCGCCAGGGCCGCGTGCACCTTGCCCACCTCGCGCGACTCGCCCTCGATCTCGTCGGACAGGATGTGCGCTTCGAGCCCCAGGCTGCGCGCCAGCGCCGCCGCGGCTTCGAGGCTTTGCTGCGGCGTGGCGATCATGGCCAGCGTGTGCCGCGCAAAGCGCGCGTCGCCAGGCTTGGGCGTTTCGTAGGTGCCGCCCTCGAGCCCCGCGCGCGCCGCGGTCGGCAGCGCGATGCGGTAGCGCTCGACGATGGCCAGCGCCTGCGCGCAGGTGCTCGAATCGGGCAGCGTCGGGCCGCTGGCGATGACCTCGGCCGAATCGCCGGGCACGTCGGAAATCAGCAGCGTGTGCACGCGCGCCGGCGCGCAGGCCGCGGCCAGGCGCCCGCCCTTGATCGCCGAAAGGTGCTTGCGCACGCAGTTCATCTCGTCGATCGACGCGCCGCTGGCCAGCAGCGCGCGGTTGACTTGCTGCTTGTCCTCGAACGTCAAACCCTCGGCCGGCAGCGACAGCAGCGCCGATCCGCCGCCCGAGACCAGCGCGATCACGAGATCGTCGGCGCTGAGCCCGCGCACGGCCTCGAGCATCTGCAGCGCGCCGCGCCGCCCGGCCTCGTCGGGCACCGGGTGCGCGGCTTCGAGCACGCGAATGCGGCCGGGGTGGGCGGCGTAGTCCGGCGGTGTGTGCTGGTAGCGCGTGAGCACCAGGCCCTCGAGCGGCGCCTCGGCCGGCCACAGCGCGTCCAGGGCTGCCGCCATGGCGCCGCTGGCCTTGCCGCCGCCGATGACGACGGTGCGGCCGGTGGGTGGCGCCGGCAGGTGGCCGGCCATCACATGCGCCGGCAACGCACGCTGCACGGCCGCGTCGTAAAGGCCACGCAGCAGCGCGCGCGGGTCGTCGGTGAGGGATGGCGTCGGCATGGGGTCAACCGGCCGCGAGGCCGGACGCTGCGCAGCAGGGGCGTAGCTTAGACGACGCCGCGCCAGACCTGCTCGATATGCGACGTGTTCCAGGCCGCGCGCGGTTCGCGACCGACGATGCGGTCGCCGCCAGCGGCCAGGTCGATGCGCTGCGCCGGCAGCGGGCGCCGGGTCCGGGTGCAGAACATGGCCTTCACGACCGGCGCTGTCAGCGTCGCCAGGTTCTGCTGCTCGACCACCGCCAGCCGCCCCGAGGCCAACCGCACCAGCGAGCCGGTCGGGTAGATGCCCAGGCACTTGACGAAGGTAGCGAACACGACGGGGTCGAAGTGACCCGTCCAGCCGGCCATGCGCGAGATCGACTCGCCCGGGTCCCAGCCGGCCTTGTAAGGCCGGTTCGACGTGATCGCGTCGTAGACATCGCAAACCGCGCCCATGCGCGCCAGCTGCGTGATCTGCTCGCCCGGCAGGCGGTGCGGGTAACCGCTGCCGTCGATGCGCTCGTGGTGGTGCAGGCAGACGTCGAGCACAGGCTCGCCCACGCCCAGGCTCTCGTTCAACAGCGCCCAGCCCTGCTCGGGGTGCCCGCGCATGATCTCGTATTCGGCGTCGGTCAGCTTGCCGGGCTTGTTCAGCACCTCGGGCGGCATCAGCGCCTTGCCCATGTCGTGCAGCAGGCCGGCCAGCCCCGCCTCGCGGCAGGCGGTCTCGTTCAGGCCCAGCCCGCGCGCGAGCGAGACCATCAAGGCACACACCGCCACCGAGTGCATGTAGCTGTAGTCGTCGGCGGTCTTCAGCCGCGCCAGGCTGACCAGGGCGCCGCGATTGCGCGACACCGAGTCGGAGATGTCCTGCACCAGCGGCATGCATTGCTCGGCGTCGATCGCGTGACCGAGCCGGGCTTCGCCGAACATCGAGATCACGGCCGCCCGCCCACGCTCGCAGACCAGCTCGGCCCGGCGCAGCTCTTCATCGAACGATGTCGACTCGGCGAGCTCGGCCAGCGGCTCGGCCGCAGCCAGCGGCGCGGCGACCACGACCACCACCTCGGGCTGCGGCGCGACGCTCGCCGCGACGTCCAGCCCCAGGTCGGTCTCGATCCAGCACTCGCGCACCTTGCTCGCGCGCGCGGCCGCCAGGTCGGCCTCGTTGTCGACAACGAAGCGCGAGCGCCAGAATGGGTGATCGATCCACGCCCCTTCGAAGCGCGCCAGGTGCATGCCCAGGCGCAGGTCCGTGACGGCGATCTTCTTCAACATGGCTCAGCCATAGGTACAGGTCGGGCACGCCCAGGTCGCGCTGATAAGTCGAACCATTGTCGGCAGGCGCGGCGCGGGCTATCGAGCGAACTGGCGCCTCGTAGCGGCCAGTTCCGGCGATAAGACACCGCCGTCCGGCAGGCAAACCTCGCCGCCGGCGTCGCCAAAGACGCGCCGGCTCGTGTCAGCGGTTGAAGGAACCCAGAGCAGCGCTGCGCGGACTAGGGCCTGTTCACACTACGCACGGCTGTGCGAACGGGTTGATTGGGGCGCAGAGCAAGGCGCGGCGCGCAGCCCGGACTCGCGTCCGGGCAAGGGACGCAACGCCGCGCTGCGCCCCAAGCGACCCGTTCCCTTCGGGTTGCGACCAAAACAGCCGTGCGCGGCGTTGCAAATCCTCGCCGGGGGCCCACCCCGGCTGCGGTTTGCGCCTTGCTCACGGCTGTTTTGGTCGCAACGCATCTGTCGTCCGTAGTGTGAACAGGCCCTACTCGCTGCCCGGCGCCTGGCCTGCTCTCCTTGCCAGCACCAGACAGCGCCAACAGCAGCCCGCACTGGCCAGCGCCACCAGCGCAGCGGCCGCGAACAGCGCCTCGAAACCGTAGTGCTGGCTGATTGCGCCGCCGGCCACGCCGCCGATGACGCCCGAGGCGCCGTAGCCGAGCATGCTGTAGAGCGCCTGGCCGCGCCCACGCAGCGGGCCCGAGAAGTAGCGGTCGATCATGCTGATGCAGGACGCGTGCTGGGCAGCGAAGGTCAGCGCGTGCATGCTTTGCGCCAGCACCAGCACAGCGAGCGACCCGCCCAGTGTGGCCATGGCCCCAAAGCGCAACGCCGAGGCCAGCGCGGCGGCCACCAGCAAGGTAGTGGCGGGCCAGATCGCGAACCAGCGGCCCTGGGTCCAGAAGAAAACAATCTCAGCCGCCACCGACACGGCCCACAGCACGCCGATGGTGCTGTTGCTGTAGCCCAGCGAGTCCAGGTAGAGCGACAGGAACGCATACAGCGAGGTGTGCGACAGCACGGTGAAAAACACCCCCGTCATGAACCAGGCCACCACTGGCTGGCGCAGCACTTGCCACACGCCCTTGCCGGCGTTGTCATGGGCCGCAGCCAAGCGTGCGGATTGGCGCGGCAGGCGCCACGCGGCGAACATCAACAGCGCGTACACCAGCACCACCAGCCCAGGCAGCGCGGCGATGCCGGTGAATTGCAGCAACACACCGCATACAGTGACCGCGACGATGAAGCCGACCGAGCCCCATACCCGCACGCGACCGTAGCGGCCGACATCGAAGCCGCGCGTCGTGGCGAGGCGCTGCGACAGCGTGGCTTCGGAGAGCGGGAGCACCGCGCCGTTGGCCAGAAAGATCAGCAACACCACGATCGAGAGTGCGGCCACGTCGGTGAAGGCCAGCAGGCCCAGCGAGGCCAGCAACGCCAGCAGCGCGGCCAGGCGCAGCAGATCAACGCGGCGTGTGCCCCCGGCCCAGTGGTCGCCGATCCAGCTCCAGGCGTAGGGCGCGACCACCCGGGACCAAGCTTGCAGCGAGGCGATGGCCCCGATGGCCAGCGTGGAGAAGCCCAGCGACTGAAACCACAGCGGCGTATACGGATTGAACACGCCCACCGAGGCGTAGTAGGCCAGGCTGAGCACGCCAAAGGGCACCAGCGAGCCGGCGGGCGCTGCCGGCGCCGGATGGCTCACCCTGCGCTGCCGGGAATCGGTGGGGTGGGCAGGCTCACGTCGCCGTTCTGCGCCCGATGCCGCAGCGCATGGTCCATCACCACCAGCGCCAGCATCGCCTCGGCGATCGGCGCGGCGCGGATGCCCACGCAGGGGTCGTGGCGGCCATGGGTCTCGACCGTCGTCGGCTGGCCGGCGCGGTCGATCGACGCCCGCGGCAGCCGGATCGAACTGGTCGGCTTGATCGCCAGCGCCACGCGCAGGTCCTGCCCGGTGGAAATGCCGCCGAGCACGCCGCCGGCATGGTTGCTGCGAAAGCCCTGCGGGCTCAGCTCGTCGCCATGCACGCTGCCCTTCTGCGCCACCACCTTGAAGCCGTCGCCGATCTCGACGCCCTTGACCGCATTGATGCCCATCATCGCGTAGGCGATCTCGGCGTCGAGCTTGTCGAACAGCGGCTCGCCCAGCCCGACCGGCACGCCCTGCGCCATCACTTCGATGCGCGCGCCGACCGAGTCGCCCGACTTGCGCAGCGCGTCCATGTAGGCCTCGAGCTGGGGCACCACGCCGGCGTTGGGGGCGAAGAACGGGTTGTTGCCGATCTCGTCGGCGCTCTCGAACGGAATCTCGATCTCGCCCAGCGCCGCCATCCAGCCCAGGAAGGTGGTGCCATGCTGCTCGCGCAGCCACTTCTTGGCCACCGCCCCCGCGGCCACCATCGGCGCGGTCAGCCGCGCCGAGGCGCGCCCGCCGCCGCGCGGGTCGCGCAGGCCGTACTTCTGCCAGTAGGTGTAGTCGGCGTGGCCGGGGCGGAAGGTGTCGAGCAGGTTGCCGTAGTCGCTGGCTGCGCTGGTCGGTGTTCTGAATCAGCAGCGCGATCGGCGTGCCCGTGGTCAGCCCCTCGTACACGCCCGACAGGATCTGCACCGCGTCGGCCTCGCTGCGCTGCGTGACATGCCGGCTGGTGCCGGGGCGGCGGCGATCCAGGTCGGGCTGGATATCGGCCTCGGCGAGCGCCATCCCCGGCGGGCAGCCGTCGATCACGCAGCCGATGGCCGGGCCGTGGCTCTCACCGAAATTGGTGACGCGAAACAGGTGGCCGAAGGTGCTGCCCGACATGGTGGAGGTGCTGCTGGCGTGGGCCTTGATTGTGACAGCGGGGCGCGGCCGCGCGCCTGGCCCGCGCGCGTCAGCGCAGGCGCAAACGCCCCGACCTCACAACCAGCGCCGCACACGCGCCGCGTAGCGCGCGAAGTCGTCGCCGAAGCGCGCCTGCAGCGCCCGCTCCTCCGGCCGGATCTGAAAGCGCGTGATGTAGAGAACGAAAACCACCGGCCCCGCGAGCGGCAGCAGCGACGACAAGTACACCGCCCAGGCCAGCAGCAACAACGCCATGCCCAAATACATCGGATTGCGCGTGACCCGGTACACGCCCCCCGTGACCAGCGCCGTGGAGCGCTCGGGCTTGAGCGGGTTGACGGTGGTGCGCGAGGCGCGAAAGGCGATCAGGCCGAGCAGGTCGAAGCCAAGGCCCACGACCACCAGCGCGCCGGCCACGACGTACCGCGCTTGCAGCGCAAGGTCGACCTGCGGACCCACTTCCGCAACCGCCCACATGCCAGCGGCGACAAGGGCCCCGATGACGGGCGGGGGAATTCTGTGGTCGAGCCAGTGCACGTGCGCATTTTGAGTGATGCCGAACGTGTGAGCTGAGCCGCGGGCAACGGAATGAGCCACTCGCTACTGGTAAGTGCTCCCGGCGTGCTTCAGCCAACCCGCTTGGTGGCGACCTGCGGGGTCGTGGTGTGTCCAATGAATGACGCCGCCTTTGGCGTTCCACTCGTACACGCCATAGAACTCGACGGAGTCGCCCGTCTTCAGCGAGTCGATTCGAGGGGCAAGATCAATGTTGTGAGCGACCAGGAGCGTCTGGCCCGACGACAACGTCAAGATGAAGCGTTGGTGACGGCTACCGTCGTTGTCATCTGCAAGAACCTTCGTGACCGTGCCTTCGCCTGCGACTTGAACGCCACTCTTCTGTTCAGAGAATGCGGTACCAACTGCATCCGTCCGGCCGGTTGGCACTGCCTGCGATTGACTCGCCGGTACACCGGCAAGCTGGCGTAGAGCACTTGTTTGACCCAGGCCAAGGTAAAGGGCCGCGGCTACGGCGATCGCAAAGATGAGTTTCTTCATGGGCCCTCAGTGAGTCGACTGATTGCTCGATGTGGCGATTGCTGGGCCCTTTGACGCCCAACGATGCGCATAACCGGCGCGAAAGAGTGGCGCGAAGCACCGCTGTTGAGCGTCCGTGTTCATGCGCGGGTTAGGCAGGCGGTCTATATCTCACGCCCTATGGCTGAGCAACTAACACGTGAGTTCGCATTGGGTACCTGAGTTCACCACTTGTCACGTGAGGCTCTAACATCCTGCTCACTTGTTTGAGAAACTCGTCGCGCCCACTTTCTGGGAGAAGTGCGACGGCATGGCGAGTGGACGGAGACCCCCGGGTCATTCCGTCGATAAACGATTGGATGGACGTGAAATGAGACACCCCATCCTCGGTGCGGAGTTGTATCCGAGAGAACCCGGCACGAGTCGCGGCGTCACGAATGTCATCAGGCTTGGAGAACGAGCACGCTCGTTTTGCCGCTGATGCATCAACCCCCTGACTCTCCAGTGCTTGAACCACGGCGTAGTGCCCCATGTTGTACTCAAGTGGTCCCCAGATGCTCGCCGCTAGCCGACCTGATGGTTTGAGGATTCGGCGCATCTCGGCGAGACCGGCATGGCGATCTTTAAAGAATTGGAGCCCCTGAAGGCAAAGGCAGAGATCAAACGTGGCGTCTTTGAATGGCACCTGGAGCGCGTCTGCGCAGTGCCACTCCATCGGAGCTCCTGTCTGCGTCAACCTGCGTGCAAGCTCGATCACGCCTGGATCGATATCGACGCCCACAACTTTTCCGGTCGGGCCAACGAAACGTGTAGCTATCCTTGCCCCGATGCCGGTGCCACAGGCCATGTCCAGTACTTGATCTCCCGGTTGCGGCGCCACAGATCCGATCACTAGTTCCGTCCAGTGAGCAAACATTCCCGGAACCATGTGCCTTTCGTAGGCCTCCGCAGTCGTCGTGTCGATTGGCTGATTTTCTTGTGACATTTCGCTCCACCCTTGCTTAGTAAGGTGCTGCGGTAGTCTGCCTAACGTTTGAGCTTAGCCGGGGACAGCGGCAGGGCGGCTTGGCCCGGCCTGGGAAAATGTACCGCGTACCCCAGGCCGGGCCAAGCTGGCCTGCTGTTGGACCTCGGCTCGAGCGAAGGGTTGGGCCTCGGCTGGCGTCGCCTGTCCTCAGCTTGAATGGTCATGAACGACCTTCCACCCAGCATTCGTGCGAACCCAGACGAGCGTGACCCAGCCGGACTGTTCCGGTTTTTCATTGCCAAACAGCACGAAGCGAGCGGTCATTAGTGCAGAGCCCTCGGACAGGGAGCGAACCGCGACCTGTTCCATCCGGAGGCTTCGCTTTGGCTTGCCATCGTTGAAGTAGTTCTTGCTGAAGAACGACTCGATGGCAACAACGCCCGGCTTTATCCCGTCCTCCGTCATCCAGGTGACCGCGGGGTGGTAGATGCCGAGATGACCCTTCAAGTCTCCACGGTTCCAGCTCGCGGTAGATGCAGACAGCGCGGCAAGCATCATGCCGCGATCCTCGGCGCGAAGCTCTGCGCTTCCAGGAACGGTGCTCAGGGAGGTACACCCGATGAACAGGAAGCAAGCGAGTGCTGCGAGGAGAGGGACGATTCGGGGCATAAGAGAGATGGCAGGAGGTTGTTCTGTTTCGCGAGGCCTAACGTTTGAGATCAGCCGCGTGCGGAGGCTGCAGGCCGCAGCACGTCGGCTGGAGCGAATGGTTAGGGAGCGGATTCACGAAGCAAGACAATGAGCTTCGACACGATTGACGAAAACCTTAGCAAGCCTGAGTCGTCGAATGTCGGCTCGGCAGCGGCAAGAAGCCCAAGCGAGACTAGGCCAACCGCAATGAGCCCTTCCCTGGAACCGGGATCGACTGTCAGGACACGCTGTTCGTGAGGCCCCGGAGTCTTTGCCAACTGGACGCGGTGGTAGTCGAAGTTGGCCAAGAGAAATGCGGCTTCCTCAGCAGAGATATCGCGAACAATTCTCCCGAGTACGACAGACTCTTGCGGAAGGAGGTCGCTAAGGGCTAAAGCATTGCGAACAGCGGTGCGCAGGTACGAGAGCTTTTCTTCACTGGTCGTGTGCAAGACGGCCAGTATTGTTTCGTTGACGAGCTTGTACTGCTCATCGGTCAGGTCGGCTAACTGGGACGAGTGATCCTTGAGGGTCTGATCGATGCTTGCAAGCGCGGCAACGACCCGGGCATGCTGGCGGCCTGATGCAAGTGACTTGGCGAGTACCGGAAGTAGTGGTGACCTGCCCCCCGTAGGGCGTACCAGCCGAAGGTTAGTAGAGTCCGTTTTCCGAGGAAGGAACGGACATGAAGAAGAGCAGGTACACGGAAGAGCAGATCATCGGGCTCATCAAGCAGGCTGACGCCGGTGTGAACGTTGCGGACCTGTGCCGCAAGGAAGGCTTCAGCACGGCCACCTTCTACAAGTGGCGGGCGAAGTTCGGTGGCATGGAGGCAAGCGATGCGAAGCGGCTGCGCGAGCTCGAAGGTGAGAACGCCAGGCTCAAGAAGCTGCTGGCCGAGGCGGTGCTGGACAACGAAGCGCTGAAGGTGGCCTTCGGGGTAAAGCGCTGAGCCCACCGGCCAAGAGGCAGGCGGTGGGCAAGATGCTGCAAGAGACCTCGATCAGTGAGCGGCGTGCCTGCGCGCTGGTGGGCTTGGCGCGCGACAGCTGGCGATGTCCGCCACAGCGTGCGCAGGCCGACCAGGTGATGAGCAAGAGGATCGTTGAACTGGCCCATGAACGGCGGCGCTTCGGCTACCGGCGCATCGGCGACCTCATCCGAGCCGAGGGCACGGCGATCAACGACAAGCGGGTCTACCGGCTGTACCGGCTGGCCGATCTGGCCGTTCGCAAACGCCGCAGCCGCAAACGCCTGAAACTCGAGCGCGTGCCATTGCACCGGTGCGAGGCGATCAACGAGGTGTGGAGCCTGGACTTCGTCAGCGACTGCCTGGCCAACGGAAGGCGCATCAAGTGCCTGACGATCAGCGACGACTTCAGCCACGAGTGCGTGGACATCGCGGTGGACCATGGGATCGCAGGCCAATACGTGGTGCGCGTGCTGGAGCAGGCGGCGCGGTTCAGGGGCTACCCGAAGGCCGTACGCACCGACCAGGGCCCGGAGTTCACCAGCAGGGCCTTCCTGGCGTGGGCGCTGGCCAGTGGGGTCCGGCACATCCTGAACCAGCCAGGTAAGCCGACGCAGAACGCCTACATCGAGAGCTTCAACGGCAAGTTCCGCGACGAGTGCCTGAACGAGCACTGGTTCGAGACGCTGGCGCAGGCCAGACACGAGATCGCAGTGTGGCGCGCGGACTTCAACGAGGTCAGGCCGCACCAGGGCTGTGGACGCATCCCGCCGGCACAGTTCGCCGCTGCGCATCGCCGGCTCGCCGGCGATGCGCAGCATCAACCGGAGATCAAGTAATCTCCAAACCCTGGACTTTGCTACCAACGATTGGCACGTCTACAGGGGGCAGGTCAGTGGAGCAAGGGGTCCACCGGCAAGAGCACCAACAACCGTGAGTGCAGCCTCTGTTGCTGTGCTACCAGCAACGGTTTCATGCGGGGACGGAGGCTTCAGCGACGCCAAGGCGGTAGCTCCCTAACTTGATATAGGGCGCAGTCTTGCTGCATAACACCGCCGCGAGCTGCATAACACCGGCGAGATTTGGGCAAGAAACACAACGATGACAACGGGTTGCGATGCGTCGTGCTGCATAACACCTTCTTTAACAAGCCGGCAAAAGCGGCAGGTTCGGAAATGGCCCGATTCAGGCAGCCCGGCGTCCTGCAAGGCTGGCGCAATGTAGCCGCCGCCGCCCGGGCTGGCTACCTGCAAGTGTTAACAGGTCCAACGATCCCCACGAACAACGGCTGCCCCCGGCCGAGGCGCAGGCGGCTGGGCGGATTCGCGCCTCTGCGGCGCCGAGCAGCGGAGCGGGAGGGGGCGGCGCGCTTGCGCGCTGGACTCGCAGTGTCTGAGCCCTTGTACCCAAGGGCGAGTTTGCGAGTCCACCCCCGGACGCGAGCAGCACAGGGGAGTGCTTGCGCAGCAAGCACCGCCGCAGTGAAGCGAAGCCGCGCAGCCGCCTGCGCCACGGCCCGCGCCGAGCGGTGCCCGTCATCCGTCACCCCAGGCCGCAGTTCGTCGCAGGCCAGCCCCGGCGCGTCGCTCGGCGCAGGCCCCTGCGCAGCTTGCGTGCAATGCTGCGGTTCGAAGTGCCGAGACCCCGCCGTCGAACACCCGGAGGACCGACCATGAACGCAAGACGATGGATCACCCAACTGCTGAGTGGAGCGGCGCTACTGGCCGCCGCGGCCGTGCAGGCGCAGGGCGCGCTCGTCGATGCCGCCTGGCTGCAGCGCCAACTGCAGCAGCCCGACGCGACGCTGGTGCTGCTTGACGCCTCGCCCGCGCCACATCGACGCGCTGGCCACATCCCTGGCAGCCGTGCCGCCGAGCCCTGGGTCTATCTGCTGGGCGACCCGACGCCGGTGGCGATGGAGCGTGCCTTTCGCAGCTGGGGCCTGAACGCCAACAGCCGCATCGTCGTCGTCGACCAAGGCGCGTCGTGGGAGGCAGCGCGCTTGTTCCATGACCTGCAGGGCCATGGCGTGGCACCGGGCCGACTGCACCTGCTCGACGGCGGCCTGGCTGCCTGGCGTGCCGCCGGCGGCGCCGTCGCCACCGGTGGCGCCATGGTGGCCGTGGCCGCCGGTGACGTGCGCGTCACCACGCCGGTGCCGGGCCGCGAGCCGACGCTGGCCGAGGTGCTGCAGGCCAGCGGCGCGCCCGCGCGCAGCCGGCTGCTGGACGCGCTGGAGCCGCCCTACTTCGCCGGCTCGGCGCGCTTCTTCGACCGCGGCGGCCACCTGCCGCATGCGCGCAACTGGCCGGTCAGCGCGATCTTCGACGCGCAGCGCAAGACCTTCCGCCCGCTGCCCGAACTGCGCGCGATGGCGGCGCAGCTGGGTGTGACCCCGGGCATCGACGTCATCAGCTACTGCGGCGGAGGCGGCGCGGCCGCCGTGCCCTGGTTCGTGCTGACCCAGTTGCTCGGGCATGAGGCGACGCGCCTGTACACGGGCTCCCAGCGCGAGTGGATGCAGGACCCGCGCGGCCTGCCGCTGTGGACCCATGCCGAGCCGGCACTGATGCGCGACACCGCCTGGGCCACCGGCTGGACCAGCGGCATGTTGCGCCATGCGGGCCGCGGCTTGGGCACGGTGCTCGACGTGCGCGACGCGGCGGCCTTCCAGCAAGGCCACCTGCCCGACGCGCTGAACCTGCCGGCGGCCGAATTGCGCGCGCTGCGGGCCGACCCGGCGGCGCTGGCGGCGCGGCTGGCCGCGCTGGGCCTGGATCCGGCGCACGAGGCCGTGATCGCCTCCGACCGCGATGGCGTCAGCCCCGACGCGGCCCTGGCCTGGCTGGCGCTGCAGCGCGCCGGGCAGGCGCGCACCAGCCTGCTGATGGACAGCCCCGAACGCGCCGCCGAGCTGGGCGTCGAACTCAAGCGCAACGCCCGGCCGGCGCCGCCACGCCAGGCCGGCGAACGCCGCGTGGTCGTGCCGGCGTCGCCGCCCGAAAGCCGCTCGGCCCTGCCGCTGGTTCGCGTGGCGATGGGTGACGGCGCGCCCGCGACCGCCGCGACCGCAGTGCACCTGCCCTGGCGCGGCCTGGTCGGTGCCGACGGCCGGCCCCTGCCCGCCGGCGACTTGCGCGCGCGGCTGGCCAAGGCCGGGCTGCCGGTGCTGGCCCGCATCGAGGTGCTGGCCGAGGATCCCGGCGACGCCGCCGCCGGCCTGTACCTGCTGCGCCTGATGGGCTACCCCGACAGCGAGGCCCGCGGGTTCTGAGCGCAGCGAAGGCCGCCGCAGTGAAGCGAAGTCGCGCAGCCGCCTGCGCCTCGCCGAGCGCCGACGCTCAGCCCTTCTTGGGCTCTTCTTCCTCTTCGCCCGCCGGCCAGTCGCGGATGTAGGCCTTGAGCATCTTGTTCTCGAAGTCCTGCGAATCGACCACGGCCTTGGCCACGTCGTAGAACGAGATCACGCCCATCAGGGTGTTCTCGCTCATCACCGGCAGGTAGCGGGCATGGCGCTGCAGCATCATGCGGCGCACTTCGTCGAGCTCGGTCTCGGGTGTGCAGGTTTGGGGAAAGTCGTCCATCACCGTGCGCACGATCGTGGCGCCCAGGGTGCCGCCGTTGCGCACCACGGCCTGGATCACTTCGCGAAACGTGAGCATGCCCGCGAGTTCGCCATGGTTCATCACCACCAGCGAGCCGATGTCGAGTTCGGCCATCGTGCGCACCGCGTCGGTCAGCGGCTCTTCCGGCGTGATCGTGTACAGCGTGCCGCCTTTGACGCGCAGGATGTCGATGACTTTCATGGGGTCTCCCTGGAACTGCGAGGACCCGAAAAACATAGCACACAATTCGTGCAATCAACCGCCCATCTGCCCAGGGAGCAACCCCATGCCCGGCCCGTCCGACCCCGGATTCGACACACTGGCGCTGCACGCCGGCGCCGCCCCCGACCCCGCCACCGGCGCGCGCGCGCTGCCGATCCACCTCACCACCTCGTTCGTGTTCGACTCCTGCGAGCATGCCGCCTCGCTGTTCAACCTCGAACGCTCGGGGCATGTGTACAGCCGCATCAGCAACCCGACCAACGCCGTGTTCGAAGAGCGCATGGCCGCGCTCGAAGGCGGCGCGGGCTCGATTGCCACCGCCAGCGGCCAGGCCGCGCTGCACCTGGCCATCACCACCCTGGCCGGCGCGGGCTCGCACATCGTGGCCAGCTCGGCGCTGTACGGCGGCTCGCACAACCTGCTGGCCTACACGCTGGCGCGCTTCGGCATCCAGACCACCTTCGTCAAGCCCGGTGACATCGACGGCTGGCGCGCCGCCGTGCGGCCCGAAACCAAGCTGCTGTTCGGCGAGACGCTGGGCAACCCGGGGCTGGACGTGCTCGACATCCCGACCGTGGCGCAGATCGCCCACGACGCCGGCGTGCCGCTGCTGGTCGATTCGACCTTCACCACGCCGTACCTGATGAAGCCGTTCGACCATGGCGCCAACCTGATCTTCCATTCGGCCACCAAGTTCCTCTGCGGCCATGGCACCGTGGTCGGCGGCATCCTCGTCGACGGCGGCAACTTCGACTGGAGCCTGGCCCCGCGCTTCCCCGAGCTGAACCAGCCCTACGCGGGCTTTCACGGCATGGTGTTCTCGGAAGAGGCGAGCGAGGGCGCCTTCCTGCTGCGCGCACGGCGCGAAGGCCTGCGCGATTTCGGCGCCTGCATGAGCCCGCACACCGCCTGGCTGATGCTGCAGGGCATCGAGACCCTGCCGCTGCGCATGGCCCGGCACGTGCAGAGCACGCGCAAGGTGGTCGAGTTCCTGGCCGGCGCACGCGATGGTGGCCGGCGTGGGCTACCCCGAGCTGCCGGGCCACCCCAGCCATGAACTGGCCAAGCGCCTGCTGCCCAAGGGCGCCGGCGCGGTGTTCAGTTTCGACTTGAAGGGCTCGCGCGGGGCCGTTCAAGGGACCGCTGCGCGGTCCCAGGGCGTGGCCTTCATCGAGGCGCTCGGCCTGTTCTCGCACCTGGCCAATGTGGGCGACTGCCGCTCGCTCGTGATCCACCCGGCCTCGACCACGCATTTCCGCATGGACGACGCGGCGCTGGCCGCGGCCGGCATCGGCGCCGGGAACGATCCGGCTGTCGATCGGGCTGGAAGACCCCGACGACCTGATCGAGGACCTGAAGCACGCTTTGAAAACGGCGAGCAAGGCGGTGCCATGAAGCTCACCGTGGATGGCCGCGAGGCCTACGCCTACACCGGCGGCAAGGCGTTCGACGCCAGCCTGCCCTGCGTCGTCTTCGTGCACGGTGCGATGGGCGACCATGGCCACTTCACGCTGCTGGCGCGCTGGTTCGCGCACCATGGGTGGTGCGTGCTCGCGCCCGACCTGCCCGGGCATATGCGCAGTGCCGGCCCGGCGCTGGCGAGCGTCGAAGCCATGGCCGAGTGGCTGCTGGCGCTGCTCGACGCCGCGGGCGTCAAGCAGGCCGCGCTGGCGGGCAAGAGCCTGGGCTCGCTGGTCGCGCTCGAAGCGGCCGCGCGTGCGCCGCAGCGGGCCACGCGGCTGGTGATGCTCGGCACCGCCTACCCGATGAGCGTGCCCGCGGCCCTGCTGGCGCTGGGAGAAAGCGACACGCATGCAGCCATCGACCGCGTGGTGCATTTCTCCTACTCGTCGATCGCGCCCAAGCCCTCGTATCCCGGCCCCGGCGTGTGGCTGCGCGGCGCCTGCCGGGCATTGATGCGCCAGGTGCTGGCGCATGGCAAGGACCCGATGCTGTTCGTCACCGACTTCGCGGCCTGCAACAACTACCACCACGGCCTCGAGGCCGCTGCCAAGGTGGCCTGCCCGGCGCACCTGATCCTGGCCGAACAGGACCACATGACGCCCACCCGCGCGGCGAAAGACCTGGCCGGCGCCTTGAAGGCCACGGTGCAGCGCGTGCCTTCGGGGCATTTCATGACGCACGAATGCCCGGACGAGGTGCTGGCTGCTCTGCGCCAAGCCCTGGCCTGAGAAAGGACGCCCCATGATGATGACGCCCCCCGACGTGATGCCGGTCGACCCCAAGGCCTTCAAGACCTTCGCCGAGTTCTACCCCTTCTACCTCGGCGAGCACCGCAACCTCAATTGCCGGCGCATGCACTTCCTGGGCTCGACGCTGGCGCTGCTGTGCTTGGGGCTGCTGGTGGTTTCGGGGCGGCCGCAGTACCTGCTCTACGCCCTGCTGAGCGGCTACGGCTGCGCCTGGATCGGGCATTACGTGTTCGAGAAGAACCGGCCCGCGAGCTTCAAGCGCCCGCTCTACAGCTTCATCGGCGACTGGGTGATGTACCGCGACATCTGGGCCGGGCGCATCAAAGTCTAGGCGCAGCGCCGCTCAGCGCCTGCCGGCCGAGGGCGGGTGGCGCAACATGGCGACGACCAGGGTCACCACGGTGAGCGGCACCACGAAGCTCAGCATCGCCGTGCCGAAGGCAGGCAGCGCGGCATGCTGCTGCGCGGTCAGAACGACATAGGTGGTGTACGCAACGTAGTAGCCCAAGAAGACGCCGCCTTCCCAGCGCGCGATCTCGCGGCCGCTGAGGAAGACCGGCAGGCAGGCAAACGCCACCGCCAGCATCACCCAGATGTCGAAGTTCAGCAGGCCGGCAGCGATCGGCAGGCCATCCGCCGCCACCAGGCCGGTCAGGCCCAGGCAGCCCAGGATGTTGAAGGTGTTGCTGCCGATCACGTTGCCGATGGCGATGTCGCGCTCCTTGCGTAGCGCGGCCATCACCGACGTCGCCACCTCGGGCAACGAGGTGCCCGCCGAGACGACGGTCAGGCCGATCACGAGGTCGCTCACACCCATCGCCTTCGCAAACGCCGTTGCCGCTGAAACCAGCCACTGTGACCCGAGCACCAGCAAGGCCAGTCCGACCGCGATCAGCAGCAGTTGCACGGCCCAATGCGCATCCCAGCGGCTGAGCTTGACGAATTCATGTTCGTACTCGTCACGCGTGGCCTGCGACTCGCGCCGCGATTGCAAGACGAGGAAGACGGTGTAGGCGATCAATAGCAGCAGCAGAAAGCCGCATTCCCAAGCACCGAGTTGGCCGTCCAGAGCAAATGCCAGCAGCAGCATCGAGGCGCCGATCATGATCGGCACCTCCTGGCGAATGATCTGCGCGTTGACCACCAGCGGCGTGATCAGCGCCGACAAACCGAGGATGAACAGCACATTGAAAATGTTGCTGCCGACGACGTTGCCGATCGCGATGTCGGTGCGGCCATCCAGCGCGGCTCCCACCGACACCGCGATCTCCGGCGCACTGGTCCCGAGCGCCACGATGGTCAGGCCCACCACCAGCGGCGAGATGCCGAACGAGAGCGCCAGCCGGGACGCGCCGCGCACCAGCAAGTCAGCGCCGGCCACCAATGCCAGCAGCCCTGCCAAGAAGCTCAATACCTGCATCGTCATCGCCATGGATCTCTTCAGTCTTTAGTCTTGAATCGGGTCAACGGTCAATGCGCCTTGTCCCAGTTCGGGCCCGACGCCCACCTCAGCCAGCAGCGGCACGCTGAACTGCGCCACGCCGGCCATCAGCCTCGGCACCTCGGCTTGCACCCAGTCGACCTCGGCCTCGGGCACCTCGAACACCAGTTCGTCGTGCACCTGCATCACGATGCGGGTGGCGCGCTGCTGCGCGTCGAGCGCGCCCTGCACCGCGATCATCGCCAGCTTGATCAGGTCGGCCGCCGTGCCCTGCATCGGCGCGTTGATGGCCTGGCGCTCGGCGCCGGCGCGGCGCGGGCCGCTGCCGCCCTTGATCTCGGGCAGGTAGATGCGGCGGCCGAAGAAGGTTTCGACATAGCCGAGTTCGGCGGCGCGCGCCTTGGTCTCGTCCATGTAGCGCTTGACGCCGGCAAAGCGCGCGAAGTAGCGCTCGATGTAGTCCTTGGCCGCCTTCTGCTCGATGCCGAGTGACTGCGACAGGCCGAAGGCGCCCATGCCGTAGATGAGGCCGAAGTTGATGGTCTTGGCGTAGCGCCGCTGCTCGCTCGCTGACCTCGGCCAGCGGCGTGCCGAAGACCTCGCTGGCGGTGGCGCGGTGCACGTCCAGGCCCTGCGCGAAGGCCTTGCGTCAGGCCCTCGTCGCCGCTGATGTGGGCCATGATGCGCAGCTCGATCTGCGAGTAGTCGGCGCTGGCGATCACGTGGCCCGGCGGCGCGATGAAGGCCTCGCGGATGCGCCGGCCCTCCGGCGTGCGGATGGGGATGTTCTGCAGGTTCGGGTCGTTGCTCGACCAGGCGCCCGGTCACCGCCACCGCCTGCGCATAGCTGGTGTGCACGCGCCCGGTCTGCGGCGTTGACCATCAGCGGCAGCTTGTCGGTGTAGGTGCCCTTCAGCTTGGCGAAGCTGCGGTGCTCGAGGAGCTTGGCCGGCAGCGGGTAGTCGGCGGCCAGTTCGGCCAGCACTTCTTCGTCGGTCGACGGCGCGCCGCTGGCGGTCTTCTTCTTCACCGGCAGGCCGAGCTTGCTGAACAGGATCTCGCCGATCTGCTTCGGGCTGCCGAGGTTGAAGGGCTGGCCGGCGAGCGCATGCGCCTCGCTGCTCGAGCGCCACCATGCGCTCGGCCAGCTCGCGGCTCTGCTGCGGCCAGCAGCGCCGCGTCGATCAGCACGCCGTGGCGCTCGATGCGCGTCAGCAGCGCGCTCGTCGGCATCTCGATCTGCTCGTAGACGAAGCGCAGCGCCGGCTCGGCCTCGAGCTGCGGCCACAGCATCTGGTGCACGGCCAGCGTCATCTCGCTGTCTTCACCCGAGTACTCGGCCGCCTTGCCGACCTCGACCTGCGCGAACGGGATCTGGTTCGCGCCCTTGCCGCACAGGTCTTCGTACGACAGCCCCTTGCGCCCGAGGTGCCGCTCGGCGAGTTTCTCCAGGCTGTGCGGCAAATGCGCTTCGAGCACATAGCTCTGCAGCAGCGTGTCGTGGCGGTAGCCGCGCCACGCGCAATGCCGTGGTTGGCCAACACATGGGTGTCGTACTTGATGTGTTGGCCGACCTTGGCCGCCGTCGCGTCTTCGAGCCAGGGCTTGAGCTGGGCCAGCACCGCGTCCAGGTTCAGTTGCTCGGGCGCGTCGCCATAGTCGTGCGCCAGCGGCACATAGGCCGCTGCGCCGGGCACGACGGCAAACGAGATGCCGACGATGCGCGCGACCATGGCCTCGAGCGAGGTGGTCTCGGTGTCCAGCGCCACCAGGGCGCGCGCTGCGCAGCTTGGCCAGCCAATGGTCCAGGCGCTCCTGGGTCAGGATGGTTTCGTAGGACCCGGCCGGCTTCGCACCCTGCGCGGACGGCGCCGCGGTGGTGGCGGCCGGCGCACCGGGCGCCGCAGGCGCCGGTGGCGCATCGGCGCCGGCTTCGAGCTCGCGCTTGAAGGCGCGAAAACCGTAGCGGTCGTAGAAGTCGAGCAAGGCGGTGGCGTCGACGTCGTGCAGCGCCAGCGCGTCGAGCGCGGGCCAGCCGTTGACCTGCTGCGAGAGGTCGCAATCCGTGACCACCGTGACCAGCTTCTTGGCCATCGGCAGCCAGTCCAACGCCTGTTTGAGGTTGGCGCCGACCGCACCGCCGATCTTGTCCGCCGCGGCCACCACGCCGTCGAGCGACCCATGCTCGGTCAGCCATTTCACGGCCGTCTTGGGCCCGACCTTGTCGACCCCGGGCACGTTGTCGACCGTGTCGCCGACCAGCGCCAGGTAGTCGACGATTCGCTCGGGCGGCACGCCGAACTTGGCCGTCACGCCGGCCACGTCCAGCGTCTCGTTGCTCATGGTGTTGATGAGCGTGACGCGGTCGTTGACGAGCTGGGCCAGGTCCTTGTCGCCGGTGGAAATGACGACGCGGTAGCCGCTCTGTGCGGCACGCTGGGCCAGCGTGCCGATGGCGTCGTCGGCCTCGATGCCCGGGGGCACCAGCACCGGCCAGCCCAGCAGCCGCACCGCTTCGTGGATCGGCTCGATCTGCTGCACCAGCGGCTCGGGCATCGGCGAGCGATTCGCCTTGTACTGCGGGTACCAGTCGTCGCGGAAGGTCTTGCCCTTGGCATCGAACACGCACGCCGCATGCTGTGCGCCGACGTCGGCGCGCAGGCGCTTGAGCATGGCGATGAATCCATGGATCGCGCCGGTGGGGATGCCGCCGGGCCCGGTCAGGTTGGGCATCGCGTGATAAGCACGGTACAGGTAGCTGGAGCCGTCGACCAGCAGCAGCACCGGCGGGTCGGCGGGATCGGGGGTGTCTTCGCTCATGGCGGCGATTGTCGCCCTGCCCCGCGCCCGCCTGCAGCGGGCTCCGTACCCGGGCTGGCTAGAATCGGCCCATGAAAACGCTGCTCGCATTGGCCCTGACGCTGCTGGCCCCGGTGGCTGCGCTGGCGCAGGACCGCACCCCGATCGAACCCAAGGTGCAGCACACCGTGATCGAAGACGACAGCGTGCGCATCGAGGAGTTGCGCGTGCGCGGCCTCAGCACGCGCCTGGTGGTCAAGCCCAAGCATGCGGCCGAGTACGAGGTGGTGCCCACGCCGGGCGGCCGCGACCCGTCGCACGGCCGCGGCGGCAGCCAGGGCGCCGCGGGCCAGCGCGTGTGGAACCTGTTCAAGTTCTGACCCTGCGCTGATGGCTGTCTTCACCGAAGTCTCGGTCGACGAGGCGCGCGCCTTCGTCGCCCGGCTCGATGTCGGCGAACTGACCGGCTTTCGCGGCATCCAGGCCGGCATCGAGAACAGCAACTTCTTCGTCGACACGACCCGGGGACACTGGGTGCTGACGATCTTCGAGAACAAACACAAGGGGATAGCATGAGCGGAAAAGATGGTAATTTTTTAGCAGGTATGTTGTGGGGGAGTTTGGCGGGGGGTGGGGCAGTTAAAGAGGCGAAGAAAAAAGAAGCCAACGCTAATGCCAGAGCGGGAAATCTATCAAAAGAAGCAGATAGTTACTCTTCTTTAATTGTGAATTTAAGAGATGTTTCAAAAAATCATCAACGAAATTCTTATGTTCAAACAACCAAGCTGGAAGCTCGTATAGATACGGAAAAAGAGTTGCTTATCCAATTGGCTGATGCAGGGTTGAGTAATGATACACGCATCCCATTGGCGAATATAAAGAAGTTTGAAGAAGCTTATTTGATTAATCTTATTCATCGCAAACAAGATAAGAAAATTATTGAAGCTGAATATCCAGATGGTATTTCTGAATCGATGGAAGCTGAAAATATTAATTTAATGTAACGTAAGCGCTCCACGAACCGCAATCTGTTCAGTGTACCATTTCGCTGGTTAAATCCATGGCATGCAAATTCCATGGCAACAGTGCTTCAACTTCTTCGACCGTTTGCGCGGAGGGCAAGTCGCGCATGACGCGGCGCAGCCAGGCGTATGGATCCAGGCCATTGGCTTTGGCGGTTTCCACCATCGAGTAAATGATGGCGCTGGCGTTCGCGCCGGCAGGCGTGTCGCT
>CAVUEP010000026.1:0-4025 GCA_963740395.1 uncultured beta proteobacterium | reverse complement strand
GCAAACGGCCGATCGACGACGACCTGCTGGCCGCCCGGCCGGCAGTGCCCTTCCGTCTGCAACTGGTGGACGCGCCCGTGCTGGAGGGCCTCACGGTCGGCCACAAGCTGCACGAGCGTGGACTCTTCCTGTTCGAGCCGATCGACGCCACGGGCCAGGTGCGGCGCAGTTTCGTGCCGACCTCGGCCTACACGCGCGCCGATGTCGGCGAGCGCATCGGCGACGTCCTGGTCGCGCAGAACGCGGCGAGCGCCGAAGACATCGAACGCGTGGCCAAGGAGCAGGTGAGCCGGCGGTCGTTGCGAGTGGGCGACATGCTGCTGATCAAGAAGGCCGTGACCCCGACCCAGCTCGAGGCAGCCCTCAAGCGCCAGGCCAGCATGCCGCTGGTCCGCATCGGCGAAGCCCTCAGTTCGATGGGTTTCGTCACCAGCGCACAGCTGACCGCTGCACTCGCGCAGCAGCGCGAGGAGCGTGGCGTCCCGCTCGGCGAACTGCTCGTGAGCAAGGGCGTGGTGTCGCGCCATGACCTGCAGTCCGCGCTGGCGCGCAAGATGGGCTACCCGCTGGTCGACGTCGGCCAGTTCCCGATCGAGGCCGAGGCGCTGGCGCGTGTGCCGCATGCGGTGGCCACGCGCCTGTCGGTGCTGCCATTGATGCTGCGCGCTGGGCGCGTCGTGGTCGCGCTCGAGGACCCGACTGCGGGTGCATCGATCGAGGAACTCGAGTTCGTGACGCAATGCAAGGTGGTGCCCGTGCTGGCCCAGGCCGGCCTCCTGGCAGCGGCCATCGCGCGCTCCTACGAGCGTGTCGGCATGGGCGCCTGGATGTCCGACCCCGCCATGGTGCTGGACCTGCCCGCCGAGGAGGAGTCGCCCGATTCGAGCCAGTTGCTCGCGTCGCTCGAGCAGCAGCACAGCGCCGAGCAGCGCTCGCGCGAAGAACACGAAAAGGTCATCGAGCAGTCGGACAACTCGCTCGTGCGCCTGATCAACACGATGATCCTCGAGGCCCAGACCCAGGGGGTGTCGGACATCCACGTCGAGTGCCTGCCCGGGCGCCAGAAGGTGCGCATCCGGTTCCGAAAGGACGGCGAGTTGCGGCCCTACCTCGAGCTGCCGCACACCTACCGTGCGGCGATCCTGGCGCGCCTGAAGATCATGTGCGACCTCGACATCTCCGAGCGCCGCAAGCCCCAGGACGGCAAGATCACGTTCTCGCGCTTCCACCCGGGTGCGCGGCTCGAACTTCGCGTCGCGACGATCCCGACCTATGGCGGCCTCGAGGACGCGGTGCTGCGCCTGCTCGCGTCGGCCAAGCCGCTGCCGCTCGACGCGATCAACCTCAGCCCGACCAACCTGGAGCGCGTCAAGCACGCTGTCGAGCGCCCCTACGGCATGATCCTGTGTGTCGGGCCGACCGGCTCGGGCAAGACCACGACGCTGCATTCGGCGCTCAGCCTGATCAATCGCCCCGAACGCAAGATCTGGACCGCCGAGGACCCGATCGAGATCACCCAGGCCGGTCTGCGCCAGGTCCAGGTCAATCCGAAGATCGACTGGACCTTCGCCAAGGCGCTGCGTGCCTTCCTGCGCGCCGACCCCGACGTCATCATGGTCGGCGAGATCCGCGACGAGGAGACCGGCCAAGGTGGCCATCGAAGCATCGCTGACCGGTCACCTGGTGCTGTCCACCCTGCACACGAACAGCGCGGCGGAAACGGTCACGCGCCTGCTCGACATGGGCATGGACCCCTTCAACTTCGCCGATTCCCTGCTCGCCATCGTGGCCCAGCGCCTGGTCAAGCGGCTGTGCAAGCATTGCCACGAAGCGCGCCCGGCAAGCACCGAAGAAGTCGACGAGTGGTTGCACGACTACATGCAGGCCTTCGCCGGTGTGGCCGACGCGCCCAGCCGGGACGACGTGCTCGCGGGATGGGCCGGCCGCCACGCACGCGACGGGCGACTGGTGTTCCACTCCGCCCCTGGCTGCCCCGCCTGCGATCACACGGGGTTGCACGGCCGGACCGGCATTCACGAGGTGCTGTCGATCTCGCGCGAGTTGCGCCAGATGGTGCAGGCGGGCGCGCGCAGCGAAGAGATCCAGCGCGTGGCGATCAGTGAAGGCATGCGCACCCTGCGTCAGGACGGCATCGAGAAAGTGCTGGCCGGCGCCACGACGATCGGCGAAGTGCGCGCCACGAGCAATACCTGAGCACCCGGGTCTGCCTGGATTGGCCTCGGGCAGGCGTATCCGGCACACTGGGACTCCTGTTCCGGAAGTGATGGCCGCACCCGTCAGCGCGCGCCACGACGCCGCCCATGAACGCAACACGCGAGACCTTCGGCCCCAACGGGTTGCCCCCCCAGGCGCGCGGCGCATGGACGGCGGGCCATGCCCAGGCAATCGCCAGATCGCATGAACGCTGTGTCGCCGACGGTCTGACGCGCATCGAGTTCGCGCCGCCGGATCCGCTTGCGCGTGCCGACCTGAGCCTGATCCGCGAACGCAACTGCGGCCTGCACGCGCACGCCGCGCCGGTGATGGAGATGCTGCATGGGCAGATCGTCGACACCCAGAGCATGGTCGTGCTGTGCGACGCTGCTGGCACCCTGCTGCACTCGATCGGCGACGACGAATTCCTGGCACGGGCCGCCAAGGTGGCACTGCAGCCCGGGGTCAACTGGTCGGAGCGGACCAAGGGCACCAATGCGATCGGCACCGCGCTGGTCGAGGAGCAGCCCACGCTCGTGCATGGCGGCGAGCACTATCTGCACGCGAACGACTTCCTGACCTGCTCGGCGGCACCGATCCTCGATCCACGCGGGCATCTCGTCGGTGCGCTCGACGTCACCGGTGACCATCGCAGCTATCACCAGCACACGATGGCGCTCGTCAAGATGTCGGCGCGCATGATCGAGAACCGCTGGCTCGACGACGAGTTCCGCGATGCGATCCGCCTGCGCCTGCACACCAGGGCCGAGTTGATCGGCACCCTCGCCGAAGGGGTGGTGGCGCTGTCCCCCGAAGGCCGGATCCTGGGCGCGAACCGTGGCGCACTCGAGCTGCTCGGGCAATCGGGCGTGTCGCTCCGGCACCATACCTTGTGGTCCCTGTTCGGCAGCTCGATCGGCACCCTTGCCGATCGGTGTCGCGGCACGGCCCCGGTCACGCTCGAGTCCAGGACGCCGGCCGGACATCCGATGCAGTTGCACGCCCGCCTCGAAGGGCCCTTGTGGCGGCGCGGCGTGGTGGTGAACCTGCCCGACCCGGCCGCACTCCAGGGGCCCACGCCCAGGTCGCTCGCAGCGCTGGAAGTGCAGGCGATGCGCGACGCGGTCGACGCCTGCGGCGGCAACATTTCGGGCGCGGCGCGCCGCCTGCGCATCAGCCGCAGCACGCTCTACCGAAAACTGCGCCAGCACAGCCTGCCAGGCGACTGAGCGCGGGCGCCGGCGCTCAGACCAGGCCGTCGAACAACCAGACCTCGACCGCATCGCCCACCGCCACCGGCCCGCAGTCGTGCGGCAGCACCAGCAAGGCGTTGGCCTCGGTCATGCTGCGCAGGATGCCGGCCCCCTGGGCGCCGGTCGTTCGCACGTCCCATCCACCATCCGCCCCCTGGGACACGATGGCGCGCTGGAACTCGGTCCGGCCCGGGCGCTTGCGGATCGCCGCCGCACTGCGCGCGCGCAGCCGTGGCGGCGGCGGCGCTTCGGCCCCGGCCAGGATCAGCAGCGCCTCGCGCGCCAGCGCATAGAAGGTCACGAGGGCCGCCACCGGGTTGCCCGGCAGCGCGAACAACCACGCGGTCGCGCCATCGGCCCGGAACAGCGGGCCGAACGCGAACGGGCGCCCCGGGCGCATCGCGACCTTCCAGAATCCGATCTCGCCACGCGCGGCGAGCAGATCGCGCGTGTAGTCGGCATCGCCCACGCTGACACCGCCACTCGTGATCACGGCATCCGCAGTCTCGATCGCATGGTCGATCGTCGTGCGCAGCTGCGCGGGGTCGTCGGGCACCA
>CAVUEP010000025.1:0-22565 GCA_963740395.1 uncultured beta proteobacterium | reverse complement strand
GAAAATGAACGAGTTGCGCTAGGGAGTTTGAGTGAAACAGCAGACACTCTTCTGAAGAACACCACACAGGCTAATTTGAACGCAAATATAACGGAAATGATTTCAATGGCGCAAACCGTGGAGGCCTTTCTTACGAACATGGTAACGGCGCTTAATAAGACGGTTTCTTCACCAAGCGTTCCTGCCTCTGCTATTGCGACGAACCAGGTGCTCATCGCGGCAGCTCGAAGCGAAACAATTGCTGCAATCTCTAGTCTTACGAATGCAAAAAGTTCATACAACGTGGCACTCTCAAGTGCGACGATTGCTTCAAACTCGGCAAATGCAGGAACAACGATGATATCGCAAGTGCACAAGCAACGATAAAATCAGCACTCGGTGCACTCGATTCTGCAAAGGCAAACCTTGAGAAGACTATTATCCGAGCACCGATTTCGGGGACTATTATCAGTCTTCCTATTTCTCGTGGAGATTATGTCCCGTCTTTTACTCAGGTCGCTCAAATCTCTAACCCGGGGACACTTCAGGTTCTGGTATATGTTACCGCAGAGGATGCAAAGACACTGGCCGTAGGAGAAAAGGCGGTGATTGGAAACAAAACAAATGGGGTGATTACATTTATAGCCCCAGCTCTTGACCCAACGACGGGGAAGATACAAGTTAAAATTGGAATCCCTGGAGACCAGAGTGCTCTTACTGACGGGGATACGGTATCTGTCTCGCTCGTCCTTCCCAAGGTAGATATTACAAAAACAGAGGGGGGAAAAGAGGAAAACTATTTTATAATCCCTATTGTAGCTTCAAAAATTACTCCTGATGGCCCCGTCGTTTTTCTCGGCCCCGAGGGCGGTGAGGGTGGCGGCGAGCTGATCTTCGCCGGCACCGCCGAAGAGATCCGCCACCACACGAGCTCGCACACCGGGCGCGCGCTGGCTGACTATGAGGTGGCCCTGGGTCTGGTGCAACGCGTCGAGGAAGGACGCTCGCTGCAAAGCGTCGTGCGCGCCGCGCGCCAGCGAACGCCGATCGATGAGTCGATCCGCATCGTCAACGCCCGCGAGCACAACCTGAAGTCGCTCGACGTGTCGATCCCGCGCGGCAAGTTCAGCGTCATCACCGGCGTCTCGGGCTCGGGCAAGAGCACGCTGGCCTTCGACATCCTTTTCAACGAGGGCCAGCGGCGTTACCTCGAGTCGCTCAACGCCTATGCGCGCAGCATCGTGCAGCCGGCCGGGCGGCCCGAGGTCGACGCGGTGTATGGCATCCCGCCGACAGTGGCGATCGAGCAGCGGCTTTCGCGCGGCGGGCGCAAGAGCACGGTTGCCACCACCACCGAGGTCTGGCATTTCCTGCGCCTGCTGTGGGTCAAGCTCGGCCTGCAGCATTGCGCCAAGGACGGCAGCGCGGTGCGCCCGCAGAGCGCAGACAGCATCGCGGCGCAACTGCTGCGTGACCACCGAGGCCAGCATGTCGGCCTGCTGGCCCCGCTCGTCGTCAGCCGCAAGGGTGTCTACACCGACCTCGCCAAATGGGCCAAGGCGCGCGGCCACACCCACCTGCGCGTGGACGGCGAATTCGTCAAGGTCGACCCGTTCCCGCGCATCGACCGTTTCAAGGAACACACGATCGAGCTGCCGGTCGGTGACGTCGTCGTCGACCCGGCACGAGAAGGCGAGTTGCGCGCCCTGCTGGCCAAGGCCCTGGACCTGGGCAAGGGCGTGATGCACCTGTTGCAGCCGCTGATGGGTCTGCAGGCGGCGATGGCCGAGGGCGAACCGACCCAGGGCATCGGCGCGATCAAGGTGTTCTCGACCAAGCGCGCCTGCCCGACCTGCGGTACCAGCTACCCCGAGCTCGACCCGCGGCTGTTCTCGTACAACAGCAAGCATGGCTGGTGCAGCAGCTGCGTCGGCACCGGGCTGGCACTGACGCGCGAGCAGCGCAAGGCCCTGGACGACTCGAAGAAGGACGACGACAACAAGGGCCGCGAGCAGAGCTTCCCGTCCGAGGAGCCCGCGGTCGAGGGCCTGGCGGGCACGCCGTGCCCGGCTTGCGACGGCACGCGGCTGAATCCGACCGCCCGCGGCGTGACCTTCGATGGCCAGCCCATCGGCAGCGTGGCGGCCTGGTCGGTGCAGGACGCACGGCGCTGGGTGAGCGCGCTGGTGCTGGCAGGGCGCGACGCAGAAATCGCCCGTGACGTCGTCAGCGAGATCCGCAGCCGGCTCGAGTTCCTCGAACAGGTCGGCCTGGGCTACCTGACGCTGGACCGCGCCGCGCCGACCTTGTCGGGCGGCGAGGCGCAGCGCATCCGCCTCGCGGCCCAGCTCGGCAGCAACCTGCAGGGCGTGTGCTACGTGCTCGACGAGCCGACCATCGGTCTGCACCCGCGCGACAACCGCATCCTGCTCGACGCGCTGGCCTCGCTCGGCGCCAAGGGCAACACCCTGGTCGTGGTCGAGCACGACGAGGACACGATCCGCCGCGCCGACCACCGCATCGACATCGGCCCCGGTGCGGGCAAGCGCGGCGGCCGCCTGGTGGCCCAGGGCAGCGTGGCCGACCTCTCGGCCCAGGCCGACTCGGTCACGGGCCGCTTTCTCGCGCATCCGCTGAAACACCCGCTGCAGGCGCGGCGCCCGATCGCGGCCGACACGCCGGCACTGCAGTTGCGCGGCGCCTCGCTGCACAACCTGCAGTCGCTCGACGTGCGCGTGCCCTTGCAGCGCCTGGTCGCAGTCACGGGCGTCTCGGGCTCGGGCAAGAGCACGCTGGCGCGCGACGTGCTGCTGACCCATGTCGCGGCGCTCGTCAGCAGTCGCGGCAAGTCGGCGCTTGAGGGCTGCGTTGCGCTCGAAGGCTGGCAGGCGGTCGAACGCGTGCTCGAGGTCGACCAGACGCCGATCGGCAAGACCCCGCGCTCCTGCCCGGCCACCTACATCGGCTTCTGGGACGCGATCCGCAAGCTCTTTGCCGAGACGCTGGAGGCCAAGGCGCGCGGCTACGCGCCGAATCGCTTTTCCTTCAACACCGGCGAGGGCCGCTGCCCGGACTGCGAGGGCCAGGGCGTGCGCACCATCGCGATGAGCTTCCTGCCCGATGTGAAAGTGCCCTGCGGCAGCTGCCATGGCCAGCGCTTCAACCCGGAGACGCTGGCGGTAAGCTGGCGCGGCAAGTCGATCGGCGACGTGCTGCGCATGGAGGTCGACGAGGCCGTCGGCTTCTTCGCCTCGATGCCCTCGATCGCCCACCCGCTGCAGCTGCTGCACGACGTCGGCCTGGGCTACCTGACGCTGGGCCAGCCCTCGCCGACGCTGTCGGGCGGCGAGGCGCAGCGCATCAAGCTCGTCACCGAGCTGTCCAAGGTGCGCGACGACGTCGCCCGCCGCGGTCAGAAACCGCTGCACACGCTGTATGTGCTGGACGAGCCCACCGTGGGCCTGCACATGGCCGATGTCGAACGCCTGATCCGCGTGCTGCACCGGCTGGTCGACGGCGGCCACAGCGTGGTCGTGATCGAACACGACCTGGACGTGATCGCCGAGTCCGACTGGGTGATCGACCTCGGCCCCGAGGGCGGCGACGGCGGCGGCCGCATCGTCGTCGTCGGCACGCCGGAGCAGGTGGTGGCGGCGCGGAGCCACACCGGCACGGCGCTGGCGCCCGTGCTGGCTCGCTGAGCTTGGGTTGACGGGCCGCCGTCAGCGGCCGGCCATGGCGATCAGGCGCTGAAGCGCTGTGCCGGTGTGCCGATGGCGTCCACGCGCACCGACTCATTCATCAACTCGACCGCGCGGCATTGCATCGCGACCGCGTCGTCATGGTCGCCGAGGCGGTCGAACAGGTCCGACACGCGCATCAGCACCGTGATCTCCCACTGCTGGTCGGCCGAGCGCAAGGCGAGGTGCGCGGCCTCGAAGCAGTAGTCGCGCGCGGTGTCGCGCAAGCGGTAGGCGCCGCGCGGCTCGTCCTGCTCGTCGAGCAGGGCCGCGCGCTCCAGCGACAGTCCCGCCAGGTCGCACAGGGCATCGACGCTGGCGTCGACCGCCGACAGGTTGCGCGCCAACTCCAACCCACGCTTGGCGTACCAGACCGCTTCGGACAGGGCACCGAGGCGGTGATGGCCGCGGCTGACCTGGGCCAGGGCCTGGCTCAGCTGCCCCGGCTCACCGGCCAATTCGGCCGCGTCGAGCGCGACCGCGGCGTCGCGCAACGCCTGGCGGGCAGATTCGAGTTCGAGGTCTGAAAGCATGGGCAGTCGCAGGGAAGAGTCGCGTTGGAGTCCATACTAGGCAGCCAATGCGGCCCTGGCCTCCCCCCGTGTCGGGGTTGACCCACGAATCCGGGGGGTTACCCCCGCCGAGAAACGTGGCGAATCGCACACAGGGGGCCTACCCGCGGTCGGTTGCGCACGACGCGGCGGCGGGCCGGGCGTGTCAAGGAAAACCACAGGCCGGCTCGGAGCCTGTCGCTCGGACAATCGACCCTCACGCGCGAGCCGCGCCCCTCACTGCTTCAGGAGTTCTGCCATGTCCCCCAGATTTGCTTGCCGCCCCCTGGCCGTCGCCGCCCTGGCCTGCAGCGCCAGCCTCGCCGCCCAGGCCCAGGCCGTGCTGACCGTCTCGACGTGGTTGCCTCCGACCCACATCCTGTCGGAGACGCAGAAGGACTGGTGCACCGCGCTGGAACAGAAGGTGCCGGGCAAGGTTCGCTGCAACATCCTGCCGCGCGCGGTGGCTGCGCCTCCCGGCACCTTCGACGCGGTGCGCAACGGCGTGGCCGACCTGTCCTACACCGTCCAGGGTTACACGCCGGGCCGATTCGTGACGACACAGATGGCCGAAGTGCCGTTCCTGGGCAACTCGTCGGAAGCCGTGTCGGTGGCCTTTCAGCGCGCCTACAGCAAGCATCCGGCCATTGCCGCCGAGCACCAAGGCGTCAAGGTGATCGCCGTGTTCACCCATGGCCCCGGCATCGTCTTCAATACCAAGCGACCGATCGCCAAAGCCGACGACCTGTCGGGACTGAAGTTCCGCGTCGGCGGCGGCATGGTCAACGAGATTGCCAAATCGCTGGAAATGAACGTGACCCTGAAGCCCGCGCCCGAGAGCTACGAACTGCTGTCGACCGGTGTCATGGACGGCACGCTGTTCCCGGCCGAGTCGATCGAGTCGTTCAAGATCGACAAGGTCATCAAGTACGGCACAACCTTCCCGGGCGGGCTGTACAACACCGCCTTCGTCTTCGTGATGAACCAGGCCGCCTTCGACAAGCTGCCGGCCGACGTGCAGAAGGCCGTCAACGAGTTGTCGGGCGAGCCGGCTGCGCGCATGTTCGGCCGCGGCTGGGACAAGGTCGACCGACGTGGCATGGCCTTCATGCAGGCCGCGGGGGTGCAATTCACCCAGGCCGACCCCGCGTTCGTGAGGGCGGTTCAGGGCAAGACGGCAGCGGTCGAGCAGAGATGGGTCGCCGCCGCCGAGGCCAAGGGCCTGAAGGACGCCAAGAAGGTCCTCGCCGACTTCCGTGCCGAGATCAAGAAGCTCGACAAGTGAAGTGAACCACCCCCGTAGCGGCTGCGCCGCTCCCGGACGTCGGGCCGCTTGGGGGCGGCCCGGCGCGGGCCCGAGGTGACCGCGACCCTCAGGCGCGTCCTCGAGGCGCTTTGCGGCACCCTGGCCGCGTCGGCGCTGTTCGGGATCATGTGGCTGACCCTGGTCGACGTGGCCGGGCGCAAGGCCATCAGCACCTCGGTGCCCGGCTCGCTCGAATTGACCGAGTTGCTGATGGTGCTGGTGATCTTCGCCGGCCTGCCGCTGGTGTCGTTGCGCGGGGAGCATGTCGTGTTCGACTCGCTCGACCCGATGCTCAAGGCCTGGGTGCGCCGGGCGCAGGGCCTGGTGGTCGATCTGCTGTGCGCGGCGGCGCTGGCCGGCGTGGCCTGGTTGATGTGGGTCAAGGCCGGCAACATGCTGGCGTACGGCGACACGACGGCCCAGTTGAAAATCCCGCAAGGGCCCTTCGTCTATGCCATGAGCACGCTGTGTGCGGTCACGGCCCTGGTGCACCTGCTGTTGACGTTGGCGCCTGCGACGCACCACCACCCCGGCGTTGACGAGAACGCCGGCACGCCGTGACCGAGGCCCTGATCGGTTTTGCCGCCGTCTTCCTGCTTGCGCTGCTGCGCATCCCTTTGGCCTTTGCGATGGGATTTGTCGGTTTCGTCGGCCTGGGGCTGATGCGCGGCTGGCCGGCGACTTCGGCCAGCGTGGCCCAGGTGGTCTACGAGACCGGGTTCGCCTACACCCTGTCGGTCGTGCCGCTGTTCATCCTGATGGGCAACTTCGTCGCCCGTGCCGGCCTGGCCCAGGAGCTGTTCCGCGCCGCCTACGCCTTCGTCGGCCATGTGCGCGGCGGCCTGGCGCATGCCACGGTGCTGGCCTGCGCCGGCTTCGGCGCCATCTGCGGCTCCTCGATCGCCACCGCGGCGACGATGAGCAAGGTGGCCTACCCGTCGATGAAGAAACTCGGCTACGCCGACTACCTCTCGACCGGCGTCATCGCCGCCGGGGGCACGCTGGGCATCATGATCCCGCCCTCGACGATCCTGGTCATCTACGGCATCGTCACCGAAACCCACATCGGCAAGCTGTTCGCCGCGGGCCTGCTGCCGGGCCTGGTGTGCGCCCTGATGATGATGGGTGCGATCGTCTTCATCACCTGGCGCGACCCCGATGCCGGCCCTGCCGGCGAACGCAGTTCGTGGCGCCAGCGGCTGCGTGCCGTACGCAATATATGGGGCGTGGCCCTGCTGGTGCTGCTGGTCCTGGGCGGCATCTACGGCGGCGTCTTCACCGCGACCGAGGGCGCGGGCATCGGGGCCTCGGGCGCGTTCTTCTTTGCGCTGGCGCGCGGCGCGCTGACGCCGCGCACGGTCTTCAGCATCCTGGTCGAGAGCGCGCGCACGACGGCGATGCTGTTCACGATCCTGATCGCCGCGATGATGTTCGCCAACTTCGTCAACTTCACGACCATGCCCGGTGACCTGAAAGATTGGATCCTCGGCCAGGGCCTGCCGCCGCTGGCCATCGTCGGCGCGATGATGCTGATCTACGTCGTGCTGGGCACGATCATGGAAGAGCTGTCGATGGTGCTGCTGACCATTCCTGTCTTCTTCCCGATCGTCGTCCAGCTCGGCTTCGATCCGGTCTGGTTTGGCGTGCTGATCGTGCTGGTGGTGCAGATCGGGCTGATCTCACCGCCGGTCGGGATGAACCTGTTCGTGCTCAATACCCTGCTCAAGGACGTGCCGCTGACGCAGATCTTTCGCGGCGTCTGGCTCTTCGTCGCCGCCCTTGTGGTGGCGCTGATCGTGGTGCTCGAGTTCCAGCCGCTGGCGCTGTGGTTGCCCGGCCTCATGCGCTAGGCGTCCGCGCTGATGCGCTGATGGATACGTAGAACCCGAACGCTGCTGGCGCCACGGCGCATCTACCATCGCCGGGTTCGCCGAAACACCGACTCAACGAAGGAACAGTCACCATGAAACGTACCCTGCTGGCCATCGCTGCCCTGCTCGCCGCATCGACGGCGTTCGCCGAGTTTCCCGAGAAGCCGGTCACCATCGTCGTGCCGTTTGCGGCCGGCGGCCCGACCGACAAGGTCGCACGCGACCTGGGCGAAGTGCTGCGCAAGAGCCTCAACAACCAGACCGTGATCATCGAGAACGTCGGCGGCGCCGGCGGCACGCTCGGCGCGGCCAAGGTGGCCAAGGCCGCGCCGGACGGCTACACGCTGCTGCTCTACCACATCGGCATGGCCACATCGCCCGGCGCTGTACCGCAACCTGCCGTACAAGACGCTCGACGACTTCGAGTACCTGGGCATGGTCAACGAGGTGCCGATGACGCTGATCGGCCGCCCGACGCTGCCGGCCAACAACTATGCCGAGTTGGTGAAGTGGATCGAGGCCAACAAGGGCAAGGTCAACCTGGCCAATGCCGGCCTGGGCGCCGCGTCGCACCTGTGCGGCCTGCTGTTCCAGCAGGCGCTGAAGGCCGACATGACGACCGTTCCCTACAAGGGCACGGCGCCGGCCATGACCGACCTGCTGGGCGGCCAGGTCGACCTGATGTGCGACCAGACCACCAACACCACGCCGCAGATCGAGGGCAACAAGGTCAAGGCCTACGCCGTGACGACGATGAAGCCGCTGACCACACCGGCGCTGGCCAAGCTGCCGACGCTCGACTCTGCCGGGCCTCAAGGGCTTCAACGTCAGCATCTGGCACGGCCTGTATGCCCCCAAGGGCACGCCCAAGGCGACGGTGGACAAGATCAACACCGCGCTGCGCGCCGCGCTGAAGGACCCTGAGTTCATCAAGCGCCAGGAAGCCCTGGGCGCGGTGGTCGTGACCGACGGCCGTCTGGCACCGGCCGAGCACAAGAAGTTCGTCGAGGCCGAGATCGACAAGTGGGGCCCGGCCATCAAGGCGGCGGGGCAATACGCCGACTGAGGCTGAACGGGCGGTCAGTGTCCGCCCGAAAGTCGAAAGGGGCCGCCGCAAGGCGGCCCTTTTTCATGGCCTTCGCGATAGCAGCGCCTCGTCCCATGCGGTCGCGGCCATCGGCTGCCCCCAAAGATCGATGACCACCGGCGTGCCGCGGTGCACCTGCTGCGCCGCCGCGCCACGCACGTAGCCCAGGCCGACGCAGGCACCGGCCGCCAGGCTCCAGCCTGCGGAGCTGAGCTCGCCGACCGCGTCGCCGTCGATTTGCACCGCCTCGCCACCCCAGACATAGGCCGCCGGATCGTTGAGCACAAAATTCACCAGCTTCTTCGTCAGCGGCTGGCCCTGTGTATGCAGCAAGGCGTCGCGGCCGACGAATTCGCATGGCTTGTCGAGCTTGACGGCGAAGGCCAGCCCGGCCTGCCAGGGTGTCTCGTCGGGCCCGAGTTCATGCCCCCAGGCGCGGCGGCCGGCCTCGATGCGCAGGGCGTCCAGCGCGTAATAGCCGGCGTCGACCAGACCCAGGTCGGCGCCGGCTTCGTGCAAGGCCAGATAGACATGGCGCGCCATCTCGGTCGGCACATAGAACTCGTAGCCCGGGCCGCCGACATAGCTCATTCGCGCGGCACGCACGCGCGCCAGGCCGAGGTCGATCTCGCGCGTGTGCGAGAACTTCAGCGCCTGCGGCGACAGGTCGTCTGGGCTGACACGGGCCAGCAAGTCGCGCGCGCGCGGGCCCATCACGGACAGCACGCTGTACAGGGCGCTGACGTCGGTGACGACCACATGCTCGTCAGCGGTGATGTGGCGCTGGATCCAGTCCTGGTCGCGCTGCGGCTGGGCCGAGCCGGTGACGACGAGGAAACGCTCGCTCGCCTGGCGCGTCACGGTCAGGTCGCTCTCGAAGCCACCGCGCTCATTCAGCATCGCGGTGTAGACCATGCGCCCCACCGGCATGTCGATCTCGTTGGCGCACAAGCGCTGCAGCAGCGCCAAGGCATCGCGACCCTGTACCAGCAGCTTGCCGAACGAGGTCTGGTCGTACAGCGCCACCGCCTCGCGCGTGGCACGCATCTCGGCCTGCACCCAGGGCAGCCAGCCGGGCATGCCCAGGCCGAAGGCGGGTCGCGACTGTCCACCGCGCCTGAAATAGTTAGCCCGCTCCCAACTGTTCTTGCTGCCGAACTCGGCGCCCTCGGCGGCCAGCAGGTCGTACAGCGGCGACGTGCGCAGCGGCCGGGCGCTCTCGAGTTCCTGGCGTGGCCAGCGCATGGCGTAATGCAAGCCCAGCGTCTCGGCGGTGCGCTGCGACAAGGCGCGGCGATTCGCGGTGAAGGCGCCGAAGCGGCGCACGTCGACGTCCCACAAGTCGCTCGGCGCCTCGCCGACGGCAATCCACTCGGCCACCAGGCGGCCCGCGCCGCCCGAGTTGGCGATGCCGGCCGAATTGAAGCCGGCACAGACGAAGTAGTTGCGCAGCTCGGGCGCCTCGCCGATGATGAAATTGCCGTCGGGCGTGAAGCTCTCGGGGCCGTTGAGCAGCATCTTGACCTGGGCCGTCTCCAGGCAGGGCGTGCGGTGGATGGCGTTGGTCATGAGGATCTCGAACTGGTCCCAGTCTTCGCCCAGCAACTGGAACTGGAAGTCGCTCGGGATCGGATCGACCTGCCAGGGCTTGGCCTGCGGCTCGAAGCCACCCATCACCAGGCCGCCGACCTCTTCCTTGTAATAGATGAAGCCATCGGGGTCGCGCATCACCGGCAACATCGGATGCACGCCCTCGATGCGGTCGGTGACGATGTAGAAGTGCTCGGCCGAATAGAGCGGCACGTTGACACCGGCCAGCACGCCGAACTGGCGCGCCCATTGGCCCGCGCAATTGACCAGGAACTCGCAACGCACATCGCCATCGGTGGTGCGCACGCCCGTCACCCGGCCCCGCTCGCTGAGCACGCCGGTGACCTCGACGCCTTCGACGATCTTGGCGCCGCGGCTGCGCGCGCCCTTGGCCAGCGACATCGTCAAGTCGGCCGGATTGGCCTTGCCGTCGCCGGGAATCCAGACCGCGCCACTCAGGTCGTCGGTGCGCAGCAGGGGGTACATGTCGCCCGCCTCGCGGGGCGTGATCAACTGCATCTCGACGCCGAAGCTGCGCGCCAATGCCGCCTGTTTCTTGAACACCTGCCAACGCTCGGGCGTGCGCGCCACGTTGACGCTGCCGCACTGCTTCCAGCCGGTGGCCAGTCCGGTCTCGGCCTCGAGCTTGCTGTAGAGCTCGATGCCGTACTTGCTCATCGCGGTCATGTTGCGGTTCGGCCGCATCTGGCCGACCAGCCCGGCCGCATGCCAGGTGGTGCCGCAGGTCAGCTTGCCCTGCTCGAGCAGCAGCACATCGCTGATGCCGAGCTGGGTCAGATGGTAGGCCGTGGAGCAGCCGGCAATGCCGCCTCCGACGATGACGACGCGCGCTTGGGTAGGAAGGGGCATGGCGCGTAGCCTAGCGCGGGCACGCCACCGTTGCCAGTGACGCATGGCGGTCTGTGCAGTGGGCCGGGGAAACCCGGCTGGCGGGAAACAACAGGTCGAGGAAGATCGAATCCATCGTCAAAGGAGTGAACCCATGATCAAGTCTGCATTGCGCTTTCTGCTCACCGGTGCTGCTGCCGTCGTCGCGGCGGCACTATTCGCGACTCCTGCCCTGGCGCAGAAGACCAAGCTCACGGTCTACACCGCGCTCGAGAACGACCAGCTCGGGCCCTACAAGACAGGCCTTCGAGGCCGCCAACCCCGATGTCGAGATCGCCTGGGTGCGTGATTCCACCGGCGTCATCACCGCCCGCCTGCTGGCCGAGAAGGACAATCCGCGCGCCGACGTCGATCTGGGGCCTGGGCGCATCGAGCATCGCGCTGTTCGAATCGATGGGCATGCTGCAGCCCTACACCCCCAAGGGCGTCGACCAGATCAAGCCGGTGTTCCGCAGCGACAAGAACCCGACCATGCTGGACCGGCATGGACGCCTGGCTGGCGGTGATGTGCTTCAACACCATCGAAGGCGGCAAGAAGAACATGCCCAAGCCCGCCTCCTGGGCCGACCTGACCAACCCGGTCTACAAGGACTCGGTCGTGATGCCCAACCCGGCCTCGTCGGGCACCGGCTACCAGGCGGTCTACGCCTGGCTGCAGATCATGGGCGAGAAGGCCGGCTGGGAGTTCATGGACAAGCTGCACCAGAACGTCGCCGTCTACACCCACTCCGGCTCGGCGCCCTGCGTGCAGGCCGCCAAGGGCGAGCGCGTGATCGGCATCGGCTTCGACATGCGCGGCGCCAAGGAAAAGACCGCCGGCGCGCCGATCGACATCATCCTGGCCAAGGAAGGCGCGCCCTGGGACATGGAGGCCACGGCCATCGTCAAGGGCACCAAGAACCTGGCCGCGGCCCAGAAGCTGGCCGACTTCGCGGTCAGCAAGGGCGCCTACGAGATGTACGGCAAGTACTACGCCATCGTCGGCTACCCCGGCATGAACCCGGCGCCGCCGAACTATCCGCCGAGCGCCGACGCGGCGATGGTCAAGATCGACCTGGCCAAGATGGGCGCACGAGCGCGCCCGCATCCTGGCCGAGTGGACCAAGCGTTACGACGGCAAGTCGGCGCCGAAATAATGCCGCGTCCTTCCCGATCCTGAGACCCGTCGGGAGCAAGGCCGTGACCCTGGCACGCGCCAGGCGCTGCGGTCCGCGCGCGACCATGCAAGAACAGAGACGTCCAGACGACTGCCAGCGCCTTACCTGCGCATCGAACAGCTGACGAAGCAGTTCGGCAGCTTCTGGGCGCTCAAGGACGTCTCGCTGGAGGTCTTCCCGGGCGAGTTCGTCTGCTTCCTCGGGCCCGTCGGGCTGCGGCAAGACCACGCTGCTGCGCGCCATCGCCGGCCTGGACATCCAGACCTCGGGCCGAATCTTCCAGGCCGACAAGGAGATCTCCGACCTGCCGGCCTCGCAGCGCGACTTCGGCATCGTGTTCCAGTCCTACGCGCTGTTCCCGAACCTGACCGTCGCCGACAACGTCGGCTACGGCCTGGTCAGCCGGCGCATGCCCAAGGTCGAGATCGCGCACCCGCGTCGCCGACCTGCTGCAACTGGTCGGCCTGCCCGACTCCGGCCCGCAAGTACCCGGCGCAACTCTCGGGCGGCATGCAGCAGCGCGTGGCGCTGGCGCGCGCGCTGGCGCTGTCGCCGGGCCTGCTGCTGCTCGACGAGCCGCTCAGCGCGCTCGACGCCCGCGTGCGCGCCTACCTGCGCCAGCGAGATCCGCCAGTCTGCACAAGCGCCTGGGCGTCACGACCATCATGGTCACGCACGACCAGGAAGAGGCGCTGACGATGGCCGACCGCATCGTGGTCATGAACCAGGGCGTGATCGAGCAGGTCGGCACGCCGACTGGAGGTCTACCGCGAGCCGGCCAGCGCCTTCGTCGCCGACTTCGTCGGCAAGACCAACCTGCTGGCCGGCGTCGTCGTCAGGCCGGGCCTGGTGCGCTATGGCGCGCATGGACCTGAGCTGCGACCTCGACATCCGGCCCGGCCCGGGCAGCGACGTCACGCTGGCGATCCGGCCCGAAGACGTGGTCGTGCGCAACGTCGACGCCAGCGCCGAGAACACCTTTGCGGTGCGCGTCGCCGAGATCGAGTTCCTCGGCTCGTTCTGCCGCGTCGGCCTGTCCGTCAACGGCGGCAAGCCGGCGCTGCTGGCCGACTTCTCGATCAACACCGTGCGCGACCTGTCCATCACGGAAGGCATGGACATGCTGGTCGGCCTGCCGCCCGAGCGCATCCGGGTGTTTCCCGGCGCGCCCAACTGCCGTGACCGACTGCGGCAACCCCTGCGGCGACGGCGGCTGCCGCCGACGCGGCGCCGGCTCGACCGCGACGACTGGCTGATGCGCGGCGGCATCTGCCTGCTGATCGGCTGGCTGCTGGCTCACGCTGATCCTGCCGCTGTGGTGGCTGCTGTCCAAGAGCTTCCAGAACCAGGACGGCGACTTCGTCGGCCTGGCCAACTACATCGCAGTATTTCTCGACGCCGGCGCTGTTCGCCTCGGTCTGGAACAGCCTGTTCATCGCCGTTCTGTCCGACCGCCATCGTGCTGCCGCTGGCCTTCGTCTATGCCTACGCGCTGCAGCGCAGCTGCATGCGCTGGAAGGGCCTGTTCCAGGCGCTGGCGCTGATCCCGATCCTGGCGCCGTCGCTGCTGCCGGCGATCTCGCTGATCTACCTGTTCGGCAACCAGGGCTTCCTGAAGGACTGGCTGTTCGGCGTCGACGATCTACGGCCCGGTCGGCATCGTCATCTCGCAGGTGTTCTACTGCTTTCCGCACGCGCTGATGATCCTGCTGGCCGCGCTGTCGATGGCCGACTCGCGGCTGTACGAGGCGGCCGACGCGCTGGGCGCGTCCAAGACGCGCGTGTTCTTCACCGTCACGCTGCCGGGCGCCAAGTACGGCGTCATCAGCGCCGGCTTCGTGATCTTCACGCTGGTCATCACCGACTTCGGCATCGCCAAGGTGATCGGCGGGCGCTTCAACGTGCTGGCCACCGACATCTTCAAGCAGGTCATCGGCCAGCAGAACTTCGAGATGGGCGCGGTGGTCGGCTTCGTGCTGCTGATTCCGGCCGTGGTCGCCTTCATGGCCGACCGCATCATCCAGCGCCGGCAGGTGGCGCTGCTGTCGGCGCGCGCCGTGCCGTTGATGCCCAAGCCCGACTCGGGCCGCGACAACTGGCTGCTGTTCGTCTTCTGCGCCGTCGTCGGCGGCCTGATCTTCGTGCTGCTGGCGATGGCGGTCTGGGCCTCGTTCGTCACGCGCTGGCCCTACAACCTGTCGCTGACGCTGAAGAACTACGCCTTCGGCGACTTCGACACCAACGGCTGGTCGCGCGTACTGCAACTCGGTCGAGATGGCCGCCTGGACGGCCGTGATCGGCACCGTCGATCATCTTCGTCGGCGCCTACCTGCTCGAGAAGACGCGCGGCTTCGCCTGGGGCCGCAGCGCTGGCGCAGTTCATGGCCATGCTGCCGATGGCCGTGCCGGGCCTGGTGCTGGGCCTGGCCTACATCTTCTTCTTCAACGCGCGCGGCAACCCGTTCGGCTTCATCTACGCGACGATGGCCATCCTGGTGGTCAACTCGGTCACCCACTTCTACACCGTCAGCCACCTGACGGCGACCACCGCGCTCAAGCAGCTCGACCAGCGAGTTCGAAGCCGTGTCGGCGTCGCTGAAGGTGTCGCTGTTGCGCACCATGACGCGGGTCACGGTGCCGGTGTGCCTGCCGGCCGTGCTCGACATCAGCATCTACCTGTTCGTCAACGCGATGACCACCGTGTCGGCCGTGATCTTCCTGTATTCGACCGACACCAAGCTGGCCGCGGTCATCGATCATCAACATGGACGAGTCCGGCTTCACCGCGGCCGCCGCGGCCATGGCGATGTCCATCGTCGCGACGTCGGCCACCGTCAAGATCGTCCACCTGCTGCTGACGCGCCGGCTCGAGCGCCGCACGCAGGCCTGGAAACGCCGCTAGGAAGACTTTCATGTCTCTGCCCGCCCAATGCCGTGTCGTCATCATCGGTGGCGGCGTCATCGGCTGCAGCATCGCCTATCACCTGGCGCAGCGCGGTGTGAAGGATGTGGTCGTGCTCGAGCGCCTGCAACTCACGCATGGCGCGACCTGGCATGCGGCGGGCCTGGTCGGGCAATTGCGCAGCAGCAGCAACCTGACGCGCCTGATGCGCTACGGCGCCGAGCTTTACGGCAAGCTCGAGGCGCAGACCGGCCAGGCGACGGGCTGGCACCGCACCGGCAGCCTGCGCCTGGCGGCGTCACCGGCGCGCTGGCAGGAGCTCAAGCGCTCGGCGACGATGGCCAAGGGCTTCGACTTCCGCGTCGACCTGGTGAGCCCGGCGCGAAGCGCGTGACCTGTTCCCGCTGATCGAGCCCAGCGGCATCGTCGGCGCGGCCTGGATCGAAGGCGACGGCGACGTCGACCCGGCCAGCCTGACGATGGCCTATGCCGCGGGCGCACGTGCCGGCGGCGTGGCCATCCATCAGGGCGTGCGCGTGACGGCTTTGCGCAAGCGGGGTCGCCGCGTCACGACCGTCGTCACCGACCAGGGCGAGATCACGCCGAATGCGTGATCGACGCCGCCGGCATGTGGGGCCGCGAGATCGCCGCGATGGTCGGCACGCGGGTCGCGGTGGGCGCCGTCGAGCACCAGTACTTCGTCACCGAGAAATCGACGCACATTCCTGCCGGGCTGCCGTCGCTGCGCGACCCCGACGGCAACTTCTACGTCAAGCCCGAGCCCGGCGCGCTCGCGGTGGGCGGCTGGGAGCCCGACACGCGGCCCTGGGGCGCCGCCGGGCATCCCGCATCGACTTCGGACCCGAACTGCTGCAGCCCGACTACGACCGCTTCGAGCCGCTGGGGTCGGCGGCCTGCGCGCGCATTCCGGTGCTGAACGAGGTCGGCATCCGGCAGATGATCAACGGGCCGATCCCGATCACGGCCGATGGCGAACCCGTGATCGGCCTCTCGCCCGAGCTCGACAACTTCTACCTCTGCTGCGGCTTCACCTCGGGCATCGCCGCCTCGGGCGGCGCGGGCTGGGTGATGGCCAACTGGATCGTCGATGGCGACCCGGGCCTGGACCTGTGGCCGTTCGACGTGCGCCGCTTCGGCGCGCCGCATTCGGTCAAGGCCAGCCTGTACGCCCGCGCGGTCGAGAGCTACGCCCGCTACTACCACATCGCCTGGCCGAATCACGAGATCGACGCCGGCCGTGGCGCGCGCCGCAGCCCGCTGTATGACACCCTGAAGCAGCAAGGCGCGGTCTACGGCAACAAGTTCGGCTGGGAGCGGCCGAACTGGTTCGCACCCGCAGGCACGCCTGCCGTCGACACGCCGACCTTCGAACGCGGGCCGGCGTTCGCGGCGATCGCAGCCGAGCACCGCGCGGTGCGCGAGCGCGTCGCCCTGATCGACATGAGTTCGTTCTCCAAGTTCGAGATCCGCGGCGCCGGCGCGCTGGCGCTGTTGCAGAAGCTCGCGGTGAACGACCTCGACAGGCCCGAGGGCAGCATCGTCTACACCCAGCTCTGCAATGAGCGCGGCGGCATCGAGGCCGACGTCACGATCACGCGCCTGGCCGAAGACCGTTTCTACTTCGTCACCGGCAGCGCGCTGGGCGTGCGCGACCGCTCGACCATCGAACGCCACCTGCCGGCCGACGGCAGCGCCCTGATCATCGACCACACCTCGGCCAAGGCGGTGCTGAACCTGTGCGGCCCGAAGTCGCGCGACGTGCTGGCGCAGCTGACCGATGCGCCGCTCGACAACGCCAGCTTCCCCTACATGAGCGCACGCGAGCTCGACCTGGCGTTTGCGCCGGTGCTCGCGCTGCGTGTGACCTACCTCGGCGAGTTGGGTTATGAATTGCATGTGCCGGTCGAGTACGCGCTGCACCTGTATGAGCGCTTGTGGGCCTGTGGTGAGGCGCATGGCATCGCCAACGTCGGCTACCGCGCGATCAACACGCTGCGGCTCGAGAAGCATTACCTGGTCTGGGGTTCGGACATCACGCCCGACTACACCCCCTACGAGGCCGGCCTCGGCTTCTGCGTCGCCCTGGACAAGGGCGACTTCCTGGCCCGCGGTGCGCTCACGGACGTGAAAGCCAATGGGCCCGCGAGACGCCTGGCCTGGTTCACCGCGCCGCCGCAGGCGACCCTGCACGGCGGCGAGGTGGTGCTGGCCGGCGAGCGCGTGCTGGGCCGCGTCACCAGCGGCGGCATGGGTCACACCGTCGACCGCAACATCTTCTGCGCCTACATTGCGGCGAGCGAGCCGGCCGACACCGCCCTCATGATCGAGGTCATGGGCGAGCGCTTCCCGGCCCTGCGCCACAAACGTCCCCTCTACGACCCCGACCGCAAAGCCATCCTCGCCTGAGGAAATGACCATGCCCGACCACCGCACACCCCTTGCACCCGAACTCGAAGCGCTGCTGGCCAAACGACACGACGGCCATGGCATGCCGCGCGAGCTGTACCAGACCGACGCGCTGTATGCCGAGGAGTTGCGACGTGTCTGGCAATCGGGGTGGTTGTTCGCAGGCTTTGCCTTCGAGTTGCCCAAGCCCGGCGACTACATCACCTTGGCCGTCGACTCGACGTCCGTGCTGGTGATGCGCGGCGACGACGGCGAGGTGCGTGCCTTCCACAACGTCTGCCGCCATCGCGGCACGCAGCTGTGCCGCGCCGAAAGCGGCCATGTGCGCGCCGTCGTCTGCCCCTACCACTCGTGGACCTACGCGCGCAACGGCGACTTGCGCGCCTGCCACGGCATGCACGACGGCGTCGACAAGTCGCAGCTGGGCTTGAAGCGCGTGCACGCGAACGTGGTCACGGGCCTGATCTACATCTCGCTGGCGCAGACCCCGCCCGACATCGAGGGTCTGCGCCAGGAGTTCGCTGTCGCGGGCAAGCCGCAGGGCTTCGAGCGCGCCCGCGTGGCGCATGTCGTCGATTACGAGGTCGAGGCCAACTGGAAGCTGGTCTGGGAAAACAACCGCGAGTGCTTTCACTGCGTGCCCTGCCACCCGCAGTACGTGAAAGCCAACTTCGACGTTGTCGACGAGAAGACCGCATCGCCCGCGGTGCTGGAAAAGATCAACGCCGCCACCGCGCGCATCGCCGACAAGTGGAAGCTTGCCGAGACGGGCGTATTGCATGCGCATGGCGGGCTGGCCACCTTCCCGGATCCCGAACGCGGACTCTGGTTCGCCAGCAGCCGCACGCCATTGGCCGAAGGGTTCGCCACCGAATCGATGGACGGCAGCCGCGTCGCGCCGCTGATGGGTGACTATGACGATGATCAGACCGGCGTCCTGCGCATGCGCAGCCTGCCCAATTTCTGGCTGCATGCCTGTTGCGACCATGCCGTCGTCGGACGGATGCTGCCGGCCGGGCCGCGCAAGACACGCATGCGTGGCTACTGGCTGGTGGATGCCAAGGCCGAGGAAGGCCGCGACTACCAACTCGACAAGCTGTTGCCCTTCTGGCACCTGACCAACGAGCAGGACTGGAACATCTGCAAGTGGCAGCAGAAGGGCGTCGACTCGATCGGTTACGAGCCCGGCCCGCTGTCGCAACGCTTCGAGTACAACCTCGACGCCTTCATCCGCTGGTACTTGCAAACGATGCGCGGCTGATTCGCGCAGGTTGTGAGAGTCGGCGCAGCCGCTTCGGAGGTGGGCCAGCTACCCGAATCGCAGCGCCATCACGCCGCCCACGATGACCAGGGTGCCAATGCCGCGTTGCAGGCCGAACTTTTCCTTCAGCAGCCACACGCCCAGCAGCGTGGCAAACAGCACCGAGGTCTCACGCAGGGCCGCCACGCTGGCGATCGGCGCCACGGACATGGCCCACAGCGCGATGGCATACGAGCCGATCGATGCCGTGCCACCAACCAAGGCCACGGGCCAGCGCCGGCGTGCGTAGGCCAGGATCGCCGGCCGGCCGGCCCGGCCGCGCCGGAACCAGACCAGGGCCGGATACGGCAGACCGTCGAGCACGAACAGCAGGGCGACATAGGTGATGGCGAACTGCCCGGCGGCCACCGTCTCGCGCACACCCTTGCCGTCGACGAAGGTGTAGACCGCGATGATCGCCGCGTTGGCGAAGGCGAACGCAAGTGCCTTGCGGTGATGCAAGGTCTCGCCCGGATGCGCCAGGCCGACCATGGCCACGCCCAGCGTGATGGCGAGGATGCCGGCCCAGGAAGTCAGCGTCGGCACCTCGCCGAGCACCGCCGAGCTGCCCAGCGCCACGAGCAGCGGCGCGAAGCCGCGCATGATCGGGTAGGTCAGACCGAGTTCGCCATGCTGGTAGGCGCCCGCCAGCGCAACGTAGTAGCCAACGTGGATCACGAGCGAGGCGGCGATGAAGGGCAGCGCGACGGCCGGCGGCAAGCCCACGATCAAGAGCAGCGGCAAGGCGACGATGGCGCCGAGGAAGTGCAGCAACGCGGTGTCGAGCTCCTTGTCGCCGCTGGACTTGACCAAGGCGTTCCAGCCCGCGTGCAGCACCGCGCCGCCCAGCACCGCCAGCATCACGGGCCAGGTCAGGCTCATCCGGCGGTCGGCTCGCTGGCGTCGGGCGGTGAGAGTGCCGAGTGGCGGGCGCGCGGCTTGGCCAGTTCCCCGGCGGCGTCCAGCACCGGGTAGGCGATCGAGCAGATGTGCGAGTTGATGCGCTTCAAGTCGCTGATCAGGTCCAGGTGCAACGAGCTGGTCTCGATGCTCTGCGCCGTGTTCTCCTGCAGCCGCGCGAGGTGGGTGCCGGCGTACTCCCGCTCGAGGCTGCCGAAGCGGCTCTTCTCTTCGAGCAGCTTCTTGGCATCGCGCACATGGCCGTCGAGGAAGACGCTCATGCCCAGGCGCAGGTTGGCCAGCAGGCGCTCGTGCAGGTGCGCGATCTCGGCCATGCCGGCGTCGGAGAAGCTGCGGTTCTTGCGCACCTTCTTGTCCTCGACGTCCTGCAAGACGCGCTCGATGATGTCGGCCACCTGCTCCATGTTGATGGTGAACGAGACGATGTCGGTCCAGCGCCGGCTCTCGCGCTCGGACAGCGCCTCGCGCGAGACCTGCGTCATGTAGAACTTGATCGCGGTGTACAGCTCGTCGACCGTGTCGTCCATGTTGCGCAACTGCTCGGCCAGCACCAAGTCGTTGTTGCGGATCACGGGCAAGATGCCGCGCAGCATGGTCTCGACGACATCGGCCTGATGCAGCGCCTCGCGCGAGGCACAGCTGATGGCCAGCGAAGGCGTCGCCAGGGCGACCGGATCGAGATGGCGCGGCCGGGTCGAGTCGGCGCCCAGTGTGGGCTCGGGCAGGATGCGGTCGACCAGGCGGCCGACGAGGCCAGTGAAGCTGATGAACAACAGCGCCATCACGACGTTGAATGCCAGGTGAAACCACACCACCTGCTCGTGCACTGCACCGCCGGTGTGTTGCACCTTGCCAGCGCGCAGCGCCGACTGAGCGTCATTGCCGATGTCAGTTGTGACCCGACCGGTGAATACAACCCGTTGCCGATCTACAAGACTTGTACATCCATGGACAAACCGGTAGCCCGACTGATGGCGAGCAAGGAGTCGACACCCGCTCTGGATCTGATCGCCATCGATCATCTGCCATCGCTATTGCCCAGGGAGAGCAGCGAAGATTTCTCCCAGCAGATGCTCCCGCATCTGCTCGGTCTGAAACAGCTGGATCAGGGAGTCTGGCAGCGTGCAGAATCAGTCTTTCGTCATTTTCTGGCTGCAGTCCAGAGCGGCGCGATTGACGCGGGTCTGCCATACCTGCAATCAAGTCGTTGGAAGCGGCTATAGCAATCCTTCTACACGCCTGGATCATCGTCTGACCCAGCGGCAGTTCGCTGGAATCGAAATGTGCAATCACACGCCCTTGCCGGTCGATCAGATACTTGTTGAAGTTCCAGCGAGGGTAGGTGCCTGAGGCCGTCGCCAGATCCTGGTAGAACGGGTGAGCATTGCCGGCTGTCACATGAATTTTCTGGAACATCGGAAAACTGACCCCATAGTTCAATTCACAGAATTGCGCGACAGCCTCTTCGGAGTCGAGTTCCTGCCTGAAATCATCCGACGGAAACCCCAGAACTTCGAAACCACGAGTCTTGTAGCGTTGGTGAAGGGTTTCCAGCGCCTCGAACTGCGGGGTAAATCCGCATTTACTGCGCCGTGTTCACGACCAGCAGCACATTGCCAGCGTGTTCATCGCACAGGGGCGCTCGTCCGGCCCCATCAGTGGCCGGATACGGTGACTCAGGATTGGCTGACAGTCCGTATTATCAGTAGACTGTACCGGGAGATCCGAGTCATTGGCTGCCAGCAACATGCCTGGGCAGCTTGCCAGCGGAAGCAGCAGCAGGCTCTTCAGCCATTGGCGACGATCAATCATTACTCATTGAACCAGACCTCAATCATGAAAACAGGGCGCCCGGAGGCGTTGGCTGACAACTACTATCTGGCGAATTTTCATCGGCTTGCGGGTTTCGTGGCCGAGACCTATCGCGATATTCTGACGCCTGCAGAAAGGCGGTGGTATGGCTCGTTGAAAGGGTCTTCGGAATCCGCCCAGAGACTTTATATTCGTTTGTTGACCCGAAAAGGATCAGTATTTCGGTCTGAGCCGCATCAGTTACCCGGAGATCGATGCGCTGGAGACGGCGGCGTCCGAACTGTCAGACAGGGCACTGGTGGATACGCTCCCGCCCGCCGGTCTGCCGATCTTGCTGGGTTCCTATACCAAGCCAGAGCTGGTTTCCCTGTTGGTACCCGGTGGCAAATGGTCGCGTTCACGGGCAGAACTGATCGACGAGCTGCTTTCCCTGCGGGATGATGATCCCAAACTCTGAAAGTAAACCACGTATCTGATTGCCCTGCGCCGTTCTGGCCTTCACAAACCCCTGTCGCGCACGGTGTACTGACAAGATTGCTTGTTGTTCGACCGTTTTGATTGCCACGAATCTCATGTTCGGCCTGCTGACTGCTTCGCAGATCGCTTCAGCATCTGCCATGTCGTTCTTGTTCGTTTTTACATACGGCTTCACGAACTGCGGCGCCATCAACTCTACCGTGTGACCATAGCCTTCCAATTTTCGTGCCCAGTAATGGGAGCTACCGCACGCTTCCATACCAATCAAACACGGTTTCAAATTGGCGAAGTAAACCGACATCTCAGCACGCTTCAATTGCTTGCGTACGCCCACCTTGCCGCGTTCATCTACACCGTGAATCTGAAAAACAATTTTTGCCAAATCAATGCCAATTGTCGTAATCTTCATTTCGGATGCCCCTTTCTATTTGAGTGGTCATAATTCAACCGCTACTTTGGCACTTTGATGCCGTTTTAGGAAGTGGGCGTCCATTCAATTATTAGCGCAGTTTGAATGGCCACTTTCATCATTGAAA
>CAVUEP010000024.1:0-41754 GCA_963740395.1 uncultured beta proteobacterium | reverse complement strand
TTTTTAATTTAATACGGTTCTCTATGAAGCTCCAGTTGCGAAAGTACTCAGATATCGGGTCCATATCCCACGGGATTTCTGACCAGGTAATCTTGGTCGATCTTACCGCCTGCTGGACGATACGCATAAACTTTTTACCGATGCTCTTTGATTTTCGGCGATTGAATCGAAAGACATACTCATCAAGATAATTTTGAAGATATTTCGGTTCAAAACGTCCATGAAAAGTTCCACGGATGAGCCGTTTAATCAAGGTCGTCACCAAATGAACACCGTATAGGTTTTCATAGTTCTTGCTTCTGCTTTGATTCGTTTTTTCGTGGCGCATACTGCTCTTTATCAATGAAATTGTAGCTTTTCCAGGAATCCGTGGCAATGGTGCGCCGGGTTCAATATTATCGAGAATGAATGTTTCTAACGAATACGCTGAGCAATCCAAGGCGACATGCAGACGAATGCGACCCATTCGTTTTTTCATGTTTCATCTTTCAACGGCTACCGCGACGATTGTTTTGCCTTCGGCACCGCGGCCTCGTTTGCCGGATCTTTGGCCGCCGATGAAAAACTCATCCACCTCAACGCGCCCGGATAGTTTTTCACGATCCTGGCGGATGGTGCAGCGTCTAAGCTTTTGCAGCCAGGTCCAGGCGGTGCCGTAACTGCCAAAGCCTAACAGTTCTTTAAGATTGACCGCATTGATACCTGATTTTCGGGTGGTAAACCACCACATGGCTTTGAACCAATAGGTGATCGGCTTTTTGGAACTGTCCATAATCGTGCCGGCGGTCAATGAATGCTGGTGCTCACACTGGGTGCAAATATAAAGATTTCGTGAACTGACCCAGTATTGTTGATGGCCGCATTTTTTACAGATGAAAGCCATCGGGCCATTTTTGTTTGAACAAATAATCGTAACAGGCCTTTGGATCTGAAAACCGTTGATCGAACTCAATTTCGATTTTGGAAAATCTTCGGTGATCGTAAAATCTGTCATAGCGGCCTCCTTTTGTGGGTTTTGAGGCCGTTATAACATCAGCGTTGTGACAGATCCGGTCACACCTGATTACTGGAGCTTTATAGAGAACCGCATAGTTTAGTTAACTTTAGTAACTTAGTTTAAATCATCTTTCGCCGCTGTCAACGGTCGTTTAAAAGTGAGCCATTTTGGGTCGTTAAAATTGAGCCACGGCCCCTTATCTACTGAACGGCATTCATCGATTTTCCTTGGTACCTGAATTGGCAAATCCTCGCCGCATCAGTGGTCGGTTGCCCGGCAACCGACAGGGTGGCTTCGTTCAGGCACGTGAGCGGACCAATGCCAGCGCGTGACGTGCCGTCATCAGTTCCTCATTGGTGGGGATGACATAGCAGGCAATCCGGCTCTGCGCGGCGGAGATCCGCGGGCCATGCCGGGCATTCGCGGCCGCGTCGATCTCGAGACCCAGCCACGCGAGCCTGGCCCCGATGGCACCGCGTACCGGCGCAGCGTGCTCGCCGACCCCTGCCGTGAACACCAGCCCGTCGATCCCTCCCATCACGGTCGCCAGCTCCGCGACCGCGCGGGCGCAGCTCAGGCTGAAATAGTCCAACGCTATCTTCGCGCGGGCATCGTCGCTATTGAGGAGCGCGCGCACGTCGTTGCTGATCCCGGACAGGCCCTTCAGGCCGGATTCCTTGTACAGGAGGTCTTCCACAGCTTTCGCCGACATGCCTTTGACCTGAAACAAGCTGGCAGCCTGAGGGTGCACCTGCAGCCCCGTTGACGGCAAACACGGCAAGTCGTCAGCTGGTGCCGGCTCGTGCACCGCCTGCCCCTGGCTCGGGTTCACCCGGTGCTCAGGCAACGGCGGCCGCAGAGTGCAGCGCGCTCGAGCCCCGGCCACGTGATGGGCTGGGGTCTCGCTCTGAGCCTACCGTCCCAGGGGCTCAGCCCCGCAGGTCACAGCGGTCGGCCCTGGCTGCTCCCGCGCCAGCGGACGCACTGCCAGTGGCCCCGGCGGTCGCTGCAACGGCTGCTACCCCCTCCCCGCGGGTTGCCCCTGCGCCCGCAGGCGATGATTTGTCGCCTGGTCCTACCCCACCTGCGAGCCAACGGCAACGGGCACGCCCGACGCCGGCTCGGGACGCGGGAGGCGTCTCGGGATCCGCTGGCGCCTCCGGCTCTGATGGGGGGCAACGCCAGCGGGGCACTGCCAGGCCCTCCCAACGCGTGGGGGGGCGGCGGCAGCGGGGGGGGCGGGATGGTCGGGCCAACCCCCGGGCACATGCACAGCCCGGGGGCCGCAATGCACCGCCGGCTCCCCAGCCGTCCGGCCCCTCAGGCCAACGGCAACAGCACGGCCGTGCACGTATCCCACAGAACGTGCCGGCCACCGCCCGGGCGGACTGGAGTGGTGCGGTGACTCGCGCCCTCGAGGACGTCGCCGATGCTGTCGCCCACGCCGGTGGTGGCGGGGCACAGGCTCGGCTGTCGGAGGCGCTGGATGCCGTGGCGAGCTTGCCAGAGCGCGTCTTGGCAGACCGGGGGGCACAGCGGTCACGGGCGCGCCGAGTCCTGGCACGTCTGCGGCGCATTGCGGAAGGGCAGCACGTCGAAGAAGAGGTTGAAGGGTCAGCCACGCTACATGGTGCACGTAGGCGGCGCATGCCAGAGCAGGAACGCCTGGCGGCCCGCATACAGCGGCACCTGTCGGCCGGCAGCATCCGCCGAGGCGCTCGCGCGCTCGAGGCCGAGCCGCTGGCCGACACCACCGACCCGGGAGTCCTTGAGGCTCTTCGGGCACTTCACCCGCCGGCGGATCCCCCGGCCGTCCTGGCCGCGGAGGAGCCCGCTCTGCAGGTTTCTGCGAGCGCGCTCTGCGCCGTCCTGGGTCGCGTTTCGGCGCACAACCGGGGCACAGCAGGGGGCCCTACGGGGTGGACCTACGAGATGATCTGTGCGGCAGCTTATGCCACAGAGGATGGTCTCCGAGCCGTGTTGCGGTTCGTGAACCTGATCCTGGCGGGGGCGCTCCCCCGGGACAGTTTCATTCTCCGGTCTTCCCTGGTGGGCTTGCAAAAGCCGGGGGGTGGGGTGAGGCCGATCGCCATCGGTGAGGCGTGGTACCGTCTGGCGATGCTATGCGCCTTGACGGAAGTGGGGTCGGAAGTGGGTGCCAGTCTCGCACCTCTCCAGGTCGGGGTTGGCACCCGCGGCGGCGTGGATGCGGTAGCGCATGCGATATCTACCGCGCTGGCAGCCGACCCGCAAAGTGTGCTGCTTTCGGTGGACATGGCGAATGCCTTTAACACCGTCAGTCGCGATGCGGTGCTCGGTGCGGTACGCGAGCGCATGCCGCAACTGCTCCCAGTGGTGCAGTGGGCGTACGGCTCGCCGTCCGCTCTCCACGTCGTTGGCGCGCCGGAAGGCACAGAGCCGGTTCTCTCCCGCTGTGGCGTCCGGCAGGGAGATCCGCTCGGGCCATTGCTCTTTGCTTTGGCACTGCACGGGTCGCTCGAAAGAGCGGCAGCGGACGAGCCGACCGCAGCGATCATCGCGTACCTCGATGATTGCTACATTGTGGGTCGGCCGGATACCGTGCAACGTGTCTTCCGGAAGCTCTGCGGGCAGGGCGAGCACAGTGTGCAAGGCATCGGCCTCCGTGTGCGTCCCAGCAAGTGTGGCGTGCATGGGGGTGATGCGGCAGAACTGGAGAGACTCGCGAGAACCTTGGGGGTACGGCATATGCCGGACGGTATTACCGTCGTTGGGGTGCCGCTGGGGTCGGAGAGCTACCGTGCCTCCGCCCTGGCGCAGCGCTCGGGCAAGGTGGTGCGCCTTGTCCGTAAGCTGCGCACCCTGCCCTTGGCAACGCAGTCGCAATTCCTGCTGCTCCGGGCTTCACTCTCGACCCGGCTTGCTCACCTCCAGCGCACGGTGGAGTGGGCAACTCTGGCGCCCGCGACCCGGCAGTTGGAGCAGGCTGTGCTGGCTGCAGCTGCGGGGCTATTCAAGCTCCCTGCTGGCCTGGGTCCTGGTGATCTGTCTTTCGCCAGCGGCCCGGAGCTGAAGCAGCTGCAGCTCCCCATCCGCCACGGTGGCTTTGGCCTTCGGGCCGTCACTGAGGTCGAGGCCCACGCGGCTTTCCTGTCCGGTGCCGCGTCGGCGCACCTGGTACTGGCCGAAGGTCCAGAGCAGTTCCGGCCACTTGCCGGGGCTCGTCGGGCCCCTCTGCTTGCCCTGTGGCAGCAGGTGTTTGATGACTGCGGCACCGAGTGTCGGTGGCCGCAGCAGAGCCGTACCATGGATGCGTCGGCCATCCGGGACGTCCTGCCGCTGGCCCAACGCGATGTTGGCCGTTGCCTCGGCGACCGGCAGGGCGCGGCGTTCCTTGATGGGTGTGACCTGGACACGCCCGACGGGAAACGTGCGGCCGCGAGGCTGCGCAGCGCCGCAGGAGCCGTGGCGTCTGCGTGGCTGATCACCACACCTGGCGAAACCACCGCCCTTGGTGACACTGCCTTTGCCCAGCCAAGGCGCACCGGCAAACATCAACCACGCCTCGTGCCACATATACAGACGGATGCCGCCAAAAGCATCTGCGCCGGAAAATCTTTGCAAGGTACTGACGTTCTGCACCCCATCCATAATCGGCAACTTAACAAGATAATTCACTGCCAAAAAGCCTGCCAGCAGCAATACACAATAATATGTCAAAGGACGCAATTCAGGCTTGTTCCGCCCCGCCCATAAAGCCAGCACACTCATCATCAAAAGATACAACCAGCTACTCCGCGAACTGCTCAAGGCCATGACCCAGAGCAGCACGAAGGCGAGTGGCAGCACATAAGCGGTACGCAGCCGGCTCTTTTGAAACAGCAGCCCTAAAGATATGAGCCCCAGAGCGGTGTAATTGGCAAAGTGATCGGACTGCGCAAGGTTGCCGTACATCACACCAGAAACCTTGGCCACCAACACGGAATCTAATAGCGTGTGCAAGTGATAATGCTGCAACAACCCCAAACATGCGCTTAACTCGGCACCCGCCAACAAAAAAATCGCCAGTGTCAGGGCGAATTTTTCCATGCCGAAACAATCTCGCAGACGAGCGCCGAGCATCATCATCAATGCGGCAAATAGCAAATACAGAATATATAGCAAGCCTTGACCCGCATACGCAATCATGCCGAGCGCCATCTGCAACGCCACTACGGCGATCAGCGCAATAGGCAATTGCACAATGCGCGGGATGCCTGCCTGCCGCCAGTAGTCGCGCGCAAGCAAGCCGCATAACGCCAGCACACCCAGCAACGCGCTCCACCACTCCTGATAAAAAGTGGTGATCGGGTGTTTGTGATAGTAATGCAGAAAAGGGAAAACCCACATCAGCCCGACCAAGGCCAGACTGATGTGGGTCAGTGTGATGCGTTGCGACTTACTGTTTAACAAGAACCGCCTTTAATGCCGATTCGTGCGCGATACGAGAAGGAATTGTTCTGTTCGATTGACTATCCTCGACATTATTGCCAAAGGCGAGGAAGGAGATCCATGCCGGTATAATTCGAGCGATCCGACCGGCGGCGGTTATCTTACGGCCGATTATGATTTCTCTGCTCCGGCACTCGGTGCCAACATTGGTTTTCACAAGCTGCAGCTGAGCTATAACAGATTTTTGACTATTAAAGCGCTGCGAAATACCACGTTGGCGGCGCGGGGGATTCTCGGCTTGTCGAGTGTTTTTTCGAAAGGCAACCGGTTTACTTCAACACAGTTTCCCGGCCTCGACGGCAGCTTGCCGATTAGCGAAAGATTTTTTGGCGGAGGTTCGACAAACCTACGCGGTTTTGAGTTTGAAGCCGCCGGCCCGCGTATTGTAATCGTCCCCGATGGAATTTATCGAAATTCGAGCGGCGAGATCATTTCGTTGGATCCCTTTACGATTCCGTTTGGAGGAAACGCATTGGCGGTTGTGAATTTGGAAGCAAGAATTCCGGTCTCAGATAATATTTCGTGCGGTTCCTTTTTATGACGGTGGAAACGTATTTGACCGTGTCGGTGAGATCTTTAAGTCTCCGAGCGCGCCAACTACCGATGTCTTCGAAACAAACCGGAGGGCGATCTGGACCCATACCGCCGGGTTCGGAATCCGTATTAAGACCCCGATTGGCGGTGAATTCGCCATCGATTATGGTTACTTACTGAATCCGCCCAAGTTCCTTATTCCGCAGCAACTCGGCCCGGACCCAACCTATCGTCTGAAACAGGGCCAGTTCCACTTCAGATTCTCGCAAGCGTTCTAGTCAATGGATAGTGGACAATGCGTTAGTATAAAACGGATTCGATTTCATTCAGGAGCCACCCTTAATAACGCATTATCCACTATCCATTTTCCATTTTCCATTTTCTTCGCCCCATCTCCGCGTCTCTACTCCGGTGACTTCGTCGGGACAACGTGACTTTCATCCAATTCGACGATGATCGAATCTTTTGACGAGCCTACTTCGGTAACTTGTATCTGAACCGGTTCTTCGCCCTCAACGTTGATCTCTCTGACCTCAATCGGTGCTTCCACCGGTGCGCTTGACTTGAAACCGGCGCCTGCGGCCCTCAGATGGTGCGTAATCGAACTGGAATCCACACCATGCGCATCGACAAACTCACCAGCACCTTCCAACAGGCATTGGCCGAAGCCCAGAGCTTGGCGGTAGCCCGCGACAACCCCTATATCGAGCCGGCGCATCTACTTGCGGCCATGCTGACGCAGGCCGACGGTCCCAAGGCCTTGCTCGACCGGGCGGGCGCCAAGACGGCAGCATTGAAGACCGCCATGGAGTCCGCCCTCGCCGGCCTGCCCCAGGTGCAGGGCAGCGGCCAGGTGGTGCAGCCCGGACGCGACCTGATCGCGCTGCTGCAGGCCGCAGAAAAGGAGGCGGGCAAACGCGAGGACCAGTTCGTGGCCAGCGAGATGTTCCTGTTGGCGCTGGCCGATGCCAAGACCGATCTCGGCGGCATCGTGCGCGGCCATGGCCTGACGCGCAAGGCGCTGGAAGCGGCGATCGATGCGGTGCGCGGCGGCCAGAAGGTCGACTCGGCCGAGGCCGAAGGGCAGCGCGAGGCGCTGAAGAAGTACACGCTGGACCTGACCGAGCGCGCACGCCAGGGCAAGCTCGACCCCGTGATCGGGCGCGACGACGAGATCCGCCGCGCCATCCAGGTGCTGCAGCGACGCAGCAAGAACAACCCGGTGCTGATCGGCGAGCCCGGCGTGGGCAAGACAGCGATCGTCGAAGGCTTGGCGCAGCGCATCGTTGCCGGCGAGGTGCCCGAGACGCTGAAGGACAAGCGCGTGCTGGTGCTCGACATGGCGGGCCTGCTGGCCGGCGCCAAGTTCCGCGGCGAGTTCGAGGAGCGCCTGAAGGCGGTGCTGAAGGAGGTCTCGGCCGACGAGGGGCGGATCATCCTGTTCATCGACGAGTTGCACACGATGGTCGGCGCGGGCAAGGCCGAGGGCGCGATCGATGCCGGCAACATGCTCAAGCCGGCACTGGCGCGCGGAGAGTTGCATTGCATCGGCGCGACCACGCTCAACGAATACCGCAAGTACGTTGAGAAGGACGCGGCGCTTGAGCGGCGCTTTCAGAAGGTGCTCGTGGCCGAGCCGACGGTCGAGGCGACCATCGCCATCCTGCGCGGTCTGCAGGAGAAGTACGAGGTCCACCATGGCGTCGAGATCACCGACCCGGCCATCGTGGCCGCGGCCGAACTCAGCCACCGCTACATCACCGACCGCTTTCTGCCCGACAAGGCGATCGACCTGATCGACGAGGCCGCGGCCAAGGTCAAGATCGAGATCGACTCCAAGCCCGAGGCGCTGGACCGGCTCGATCGCCGCTTGATCCAGTTGAAGATCGAGCGCGAGGCGGTGCGCAAGGAAAAGGACGAGGCGTCGAAGAAGCGCTTCGACCTGATCGAGGGCGAGATCGCCAAGCTCGAGCGCGAGGTCGCCGATCTGGAAGAGATCTGGAAGGCCGAGAAGGCCGCGGCGCTGGGCTCGGCGCATGTCAAGGAAGAGATCGACCGCACCCGGCACCAGATCGAGGAATTGAAGCGCAAGGGCAATTTCGACAAGGTCGCCGAGTTGCAGTACGGCAAGCTGCCCGAACTCGAGAAGACGCTCAAGGAAGCCCAGGCCAAGGAGACCAAGAAGACCAAGGCCGGCGGCGCGGCTGGCCCGCAGCTGCTGCGCACCATGGTCGGTGCCGAGGAGATTGCCGACGTGGTGTCGCGCGCGACCGGCATCCCGGTGTCCAAGCTGATGCAGGGCGAGCGCGACAAGCTGCTGCAGATGGAAGGCAAGCTGCACGAGCGCGTGGTGGGCCAGGACGAAGCCATCACGGCCGTGGCCGACGCCATCCGCCGTTCACGCGCGGGCCTCTCGGATCCGAACCGGCCGCTGGGCTCGTTCCTCTTCCTCGGCCCCACCGGTGTCGGCAAGACCGAGCTGTGCAAGGCGTTGGCCGGCTTCCTGTTCGACAGCGAAGAGCACATGCTGCGCGTGGACATGAGCGAATTCATGGAGAAGCACTCGGTCAGCCGCCTGATCGGCGCACCGCCGGGCTATGTCGGCTACGACGAGGGCGGCACCCTGACCGAGGCGGTGCGCCGCAAGCCCTACAGCGTGCTGTTGCTCGACGAGGTCGAGAAGGCGCACCCGGACGTGTTCAATGTGCTGCTGCAGGTGCTCGACGATGGCCGCCTGACCGATGGCCAGGGGCGCACCGTGGACTTCAAGAACACCGTGATCGTCATGACCAGCAATCTGGGCTCGCACATGATCATGCAGATGGCCGGCTCGGAGAGCGACTTGATCCGCCAGGCCGTGCTGGCCGAGGTCAAGCAGCACTTCCGGCCCGAGTTCCTGAACCGCATCGACGAGCAGGTCGTCTTCCACGCGCTGGACGAGGCCAACATCCGATCCATCGCGGCGATCCAGCTCCAGGTGTTGGAAGCCCGCCTGGCCAAGATGGACATGCAGCTCGAGGTCTCGCCCGAGGCCCTGGCCGAGATCGCCAAGGTCGGCTTTGACCCGGTGTTCGGGGCGCGGCCGCTCAAGCGCGCCATCCAGCAGCGCATCGAGAACCCCGTGGCCAAGTTGATTCTCGAAGGGCGCTTCGGCCCGAAGGACGTGATCCCGGTCGATGTCGACGGCGGCGAGTTCGTGTTCTCGCGCATCGTGCACTGAGTCCAAGCGTCCGACGCACGGCGCGCCGCCCCGCGCGCGCCGCGGTTCAGCGGGCGTCGTCGTCGGCCAGCAGCAGGTCCAGGCGCTGCAGTTGCAGGCGCACCAGCGTCAGGTTGGTCAGGGCGCGATCGAGCACGCCGTGCAGGGCCAGCCCCCGCCGCCCCGGTACGGCACGCAGCAGTTGGTGGTGGCTGCCCAGCGTGATCGCTGCATCGGGTGCGGCCTCACCGAGGTTCAGGGCATGGGCGGCCTCGGCCATCGAAGCCATCAGCGTCGCGCCCTGCGACGCCAGCGCGGCGGGTCCTGGGCGCCCGCCGGCGTGACCGATGGTGCGCTGGCTGGCGAGCTCGAAGACACAGCAGCTGATCATGCCTTTGAGCTCGCCGCACTTGCGGATGTACGTTGTCAGCGCGGGGTCGAGGTTGGCCGACGCCGCACTGGCTGCCGTCACCGCTGGCATCGGTTGCATCGGCAGCGGTGAACGCGCCGGCCGCAACGGCGTCGTGGTCGACTCAAGCAAGGATGTCGCGCTCGAACCCGAGCCTGCGATCGCGCTCGCAGTGGGGTGTGCCACTGCCGGCGCAGTTGCCGGCGGTGCCACCGGATCGAGGATGTCGGGCACGTGAATGGCCTTGTCGCGCAATTCGGCGCGCAGCTTGCTCCATGAGCCGCGCAGGTAGTTCCAGGCCTCGGCCGGGCGCGTGACCTGGGGCGTCGTGCGCACCTGCAGCATGGTGCCGATGGCGAGGTTGGCGGCCTGGCTGGCGAGCGCGGACGCGCCGGCCAGCGGCAGCATCAGCAATTCGAGATTCGGCCACGGCCCGGCCTTGATCGCGTCGTGCAGCGGCAGCAGCGAAGTCGCCAGCGCGTGCGGCGGCAGATCACCGACGATGACCACGCCCAGGCGGCTGTAGCCGAGCAGCAGGTGCGCTAGCCGTCGACGCTGCTGTGTGTCGGCGTCGATCTCGGTCGTGTACAGACGCAGCGGCGGCTGATCGGCGGCGACCGGCAACTCGACGAATTCCAGCCGCGCCAGCGGCATGCCCAGCCCTTGGCGGCGGATGTGCAACTGATGCACGGGCCGCCCGGTGGCCACGGCCAGACCCGCCAGCATGCGCCGCGACGACTGCGTACCGATGTCGTGCAGGGCGATGAATTCGGGATGGAGCAGATCGAACTGCTGTTGCAGCGCCTCTGTCGGGTCCGAGACGACGAACAACTCCCACTGTGACTGGCCGACCTGGCGACCCACGGTGCGACCGGCCTGCGACAGGTAGTCGTCCTTGTCGCGCATCACCTGCGTGGCGATACTGCTCTGCTGGCGCGTGGCTTCCCAGACTTCTTCGTCGTTGCGGTCGAAGTCGCGCGAGGGTTGTGCCGAGGCATCCCACGTCGACATCTCATGAATTGGCTTGGGCATGGCAGCGGGCCTCGAGTACGGCTTCAGGACGTCGAACACAGTGTACGGCCGGCCTCGGCCGTCGCGGCTCCTAGAATCGCAGCCATGACACGCAAGCAGTCCGAACCGTTGCCGGTCGTCATCGTCGGCGCCGGGCTGGCGGGGCTGACCGTGGCCCTGCACCTCGCGGAGGACCGCGCCGTGGTCGTATTGGCCAAGCGCAACCTCGACGAAGCGGCGACCGCCTGGGCTCAAGGCGGGATCGTCGGAGTGTTGGGGCAGGACGACAGCGTCGACTCACATGTGCGCGACACGCTGGACGCCGGCGCCGGGCTGGTCGACGAACACGCCGCCCGATTCATCGCCGAACAAAGCGCGCGGGCCATCGAATGGCTGGTGGCCCAGGGTGTGCCGTTCTCCGCCGACGCCGACGGTCCGCTCGGGCTGCACCTCACCCGCGAAGGGGGTCATGCCGTGAGGCGCATTGCCCACGCGGCCGACGCCACCGGCCGCGCGATCCATGACGCGCTGCTCGCCAAGGTCATGGCGCACCCCAACATCGTGCTGCGCGAGCGCTGGATGGCGCTGGACCTGATCACGTCGCGACATGTCAAGCGCGAGGAGCCTTCGCGCTGCTATGGCGTCTATGCGCTCGACATCGACCAGGGGCGGGTCGAGACGATCGGGGCCTCGGCCGTCGTGCTGGCCACGGGCGGCGTCGGCAAGGTCTATCGCTACACCAGCAATCCGGACACGGCCACCGGCGACGGCATCGCGATGGCCTGGCGCGCGGGCTGCCGCATCGGCAACATGGAGTTCATCCAGTTCCATCCGACCTGCCTGTACCACCCGCAGGAGCGCAGCTTCCTGATCACGGAAGCGCTGCGGGGCGAGGGTGCCTACCTGGTGCTGCCCGCCAAGGACGGCGATGGCGTGGGCATCGGCGAGCGGTTCATGCACCGCCATGATCCACGCGGCGAGCTGGCGCCGCGCGACATCGTCGCCCGGGCCATTGACTTCGAGATGAAGAAGCACGGTGCTGACCATGTCTGGCTCGACGCGCGCCACCTGGGTGAGGCCTTCCTGAAGGCGCATTTCCCGACCATCCACGCGCGCTGTCTGCGCCTGGGCATCGACATCGCGCAGCAGCCGATTCCGGTCGTTCCGGCAGCGCACTACACCTGCGGCGGCGTTGTCAGCGATCTGGACGGCCGCACCGACCTGCCGGGCCTGTTCGCCGCCGGCGAGACCAGCTACACCGGGTTGCATGGCGCGAACCGACTGGCCAGCAATTCGCTGCTCGAGTGCGTGGTGCTGGGCCGCACCAGCGCACAGGCAATCGCCGCGGCGCCACCGAGTGACGGTCCGGCACTGCCGGCGTGGGACGAGAGCCAGGTCGAGAACGCCGACGAGCAGGTCGTGATCGCCCACAACTGGGACGAGTTGCGACTGTTGATGTGGAACTACGTCGGCATCGTGCGCACCAGCAAGCGCCTGGAGCGGGCCTTGCACCGCATCGACCTGCTGCGCAGCGAGATCGACGAGTACTACGCCAATTTCCGCGTCAATCGCGACCTGCTGGAGCTGCGCAATCTGGTCGATTGCGCCGAGTTGATCGTGCGTTCGGCCATGAGCCGCCATGAGAGCCGCGGACTGCATTACAGCCGCGACTTTCCGCTGTCGCTGCCCGTGAGCTTTCCCACGGTACTGGTGCGGGCCCTGCGGGGCGCGTGATCCGACGCGCGGCGGGTCGGCGCGCCAGCCGCTTGCCCTGGGCGCAGATTCGCCTGCGCCGATGCCTCAGGCGCTGCCCAATGCAGGCACAAAACCGCCGCGTGGTTGCGCGATGCTGGCCGGGTGGGCGGCAACGAAGGCCAGCATGCGGTCAATGCAACCCAGCGCCTGGCTGCGCGTCGGCTCAGGCACCAGCACCTCGCCGCGCCCATGTTCGAGGCAATCGGTGACGCCCTGGACGGCGTTCATCGCCATCCACGGGCAATGCGCGCAGCTCTTGCACGTGGCGCTCTGGCCCGCCGTCGGCGCCTCCAGCAGGGTCTTGCCCGGCGCCAATTGCCTCATGCGGTGCAGGATGCCGTTGTCGGTGGCCACGATGTAGGTGCGGGCGGGGCCGTCGACCACGGCCTTGATCAACTGCGACGTCGAGCCGACCAGATCGGCCAAGGCCACCACGCCGGCTGGCGACTCGGGATGAACCAGCACCATCGCGCCGGGGTGGTCGCGCTTCATGAGGCTGAGTTCGATGGCCTTGAACTCGTCATGCACGACGCATTCGCCCTGCCACAGCAGCATGTCGGCCCCGGTCTCGTCGCGGATGTAGCGACCCAGGTGCCGGTCGGGGGCCCACAGCACCTTCTGCCCCTGGTCTTTCAGGTGCTGCACGATGGCCAGCGCGCACGAGCTCGTGACCATCCAGTCGGCACGGGCCTTGACCGCCGCACTGGTGTTGGCGTAGACGACGACCTGGCGGTCGGGGTGGGCGTCGCAAAACCGAGCGAACTCGTCCGGCGGGCAGCCCAGGTCGAGCGAACAGGTGGCCCCCAGGTCGGGCATCAGGATGCGTTTGTCCGGCGACAGGATCTTCGCGGTCTCGCCCATGAAGCGCACGCCTGCGACGACCAGCGTCTGCGCCGCGTGATCGCGCCCGAAACGCGCCATCTCCAGCGAGTCAGAGACGCAGCCGCCCGTCTGCAGCGCCAGATCCTGCAAATCGCCGTCAACGTAATAGTGCGCGACCAGCACGGCGTCGTGTTGCTCGAGCAGCGCCGCCGCCTGGTCCATGGCCTGCCTGCGCTGGGCGGGTGCCAGCGGCGGCGGCACACGCGCCCAGGCCTGCGCCGTGCAACTCGCGCCCGCGGCGTCCTGGCGTGTGTAATCGATCATCACTTGGCTCATGCCCGCAATGGTAGCGGGCAGGCCCATGCCCTGTCTGTGACGCGTGAACTACGCCAGGTTGCGTTCCACCTCGGCGAGCTTGAACTTCAACAGGGCCAGATTGGCGTGCGTTCGATCGAAGCGTGCGAGCAGGAATTGTTCAGGCCGGCGCTGCAACGGCCGCAGCACGTGGCAGATGCTGCCGTTCAGGACCGTGACCTCGCTGACCGACCCTTGCAGTCCCATCGCGGCGCTGGCTTGCAGGTGCGAGCGCAGGACCGGGGCCAACGCGGCGGCCGCGCGGCTCAGGTCGACGCCCGCGTCGCGTGATTCACCGGCCAGCAGTTCGCCGTCGGCCGCGTCGACCAGCGCACAACCCAGAACGCCGTCGGTCTGCATCAGGGTGCGCAGATGCCGAGCGATGCCGCGCTCTTCGACAGCCGCAGGTGCGCTCGGTGGTGCGGCGGGGCCATAGAGGCGATCCCATGCCGCCAACAAGGCGTTCCACACCGACGAGGTACCGACCAGGGGTTCGCTGAGCACTTCGATGCGCAGTCCGTGCGGCCACGCCATCGCCGCGACCTTGTCGGCGACCCAGTCCCCGTTGGGCGGCAGCAGGAAGAGCAGGGCCGGGCAGGACCAGTTCGATTCGCGGGAACTCGTGAGCAGTGCCTGCAGCATGGCCTCAATGTCGGGCACGGCCATCGGCCCGACGATGACGGCGGCCATCTGGCTGCGCTCCATCAGCACCAAGGGCACGCGCAGGCTCTCGCCCTTGGCGGCACGCAGGTCGGCGTGGTAGATCTTGAGTGTGGTCTCGTCGCGTCGCGGCACGACCGTGCGCTCGAGGGTGGCCAGGATGCGCAGCGTCGCCTGCTCGCGCAGGTGGAGTCTTTCAACCGGCTGCCCCGTGGCATCCGACAACGCCTTGACCACGCCGGGAGCCCACAAATGCGTCGGGTCAAGCAGCGTGATTGTGTGAACGTCACTGCCCGACTGTGTCGTGGCCAGGTGCGTGCGCATGGCCTGTGCAGGCGAGCCGGTGACGAAGAGGTCCTGCTGATGCCGGTCGACCATGCGACCATCGTTCGACAGGTGCGTGTCGGTACTCTCGAGGACGGCCGTCGCCGCAAACGACGGCACGACACTGCCGGGGTTGAACGTCGTCGCGGTCAGTTCGCCAAACAGTGACTTCAACATGGCGCGAGATCCGAATGGGCGGGAGGGGTGGCACAGACTAGCGCGGGCACCAGCGGCATCGGTTCCCAGACGCAACCGCAAGGCCTGATCCGGCCCAAGTCGTAACCTGGCTGACCTTCGCACACACTCGCGGGGAGCCCGCCGCGGCCTCGTTACCATCGGGCCATGAGCATTCCCCCTGCACAGGCCGGCGCGCCCGCCAGCCGCAGCCGCGACTTGCGCACCATTTCGCTGGTCGGTCTGGTGCACGGGACCTCGCACTTCTTTCACATGCTGCTGCCGCCCCTGTTCCCTCTGTTCAAGGAGGCGTTCGGCGTCAGTTATGCCGAACTCGGGCTCCTGGTGACGCTGTTCTTTGCCATCTCCGGGATTGGCCAGGCGCTGGCCGGTTTCCTCGTCGATCGGGTCGGTGCCAGGCCCGTGCTGTACGCGGCACTCGCCTGCTTTGCCGCCGCGGCAGGCAGCGCGGCGCTGGCCCAAGGCTACGGCGGCCTGTTGCTCGCGGCCGCGCTGGCGGGTCTGGGCAACTCACCCTTCCATCCGGTGGACTTCACGATCCTGAACCAGCGCGTCTCGCCGCCGCGCCTGGGTCACGCCTATGCCGTGCATGGCATCAGCGGCAACCTCGGTTGGGCGGTCGCGCCGATCGTCGTGCTCGGCATCACCGGCTTGACCGGCTCCTGGCGCTGGGCGCTCGCGGCCTGCGCGCTGTGGGCACTGGCCATGCTGGTGCTGATGCGCTGGCAACACGAGGCCGTCGACGACGGGCACGGTGCACGCAAGGCGGCCGCGCAGGCGGCCGGTGCGGGCGAGCCCGCGCTGGCCTTCCTGCGCCTGCCCTCGGTGTGGCTGTGCTTTGCGTTCTTCTTCTTCTCGACCTGCGCGCTGGCGGCGATTCTCAACTTCGCCAGCCCGGCACTGCACAAGCTGTATGCCTTGCCGCTGGCGAGCGCCTCTTTCGTGGTCACCGGCTTCATGCTCTGCGGGGTGGCGGGCTTGATCCTGGGCGGGTATCTCGCGTCGCGCGCAGCGCATCTCGAGCGCTTGATCGGTGTCTGCCTCGCCGCATCGGCGCTGCTGCTGCTGCTCGTGGGCAGCGGCTGGTTGTCGGGTGGGCTGGCCATCGGGCTGGCGTCGCTGGCCGGCCTGGGCACGGGACTGGCGGGCCCGTCGCGGGACATGCTGATCAAGCGCGCTTCACCACCGGGGGCGACGGGGCGTGTCTACGGTACCGTGTACTCGGGCCTGGATCTCGGGTTCGCGCTGGCAGCGCCCATGTTCGGCGCCGTGCTGGATGGTGGCAACCCTGGCGGTGTGTTCTTTGGCGCCGCGCTGGCATTGGCGCTGGGCGTGTTGTTTGCGTCGATGATCGGCCTGCGCGTGGCCATGACGCGGTCCATCGCGGCGTGAGTCCACGGCCGTATGGCGGGGCGCGGCCGTCGATTCGCTGTCGGGCTGCAGCGGGAATGTCAACATTGAACGGAGAACTGAGATGACGCCGAGAATGGCCGGCCACGCGCTCGTGGAAGCATTGATCGCGCAGGGCGTGGACACCGTATTCGGTGTGCCCGGCGAGAGCTACCTGGCCGTGCTCGACGGCTTTCACGAGCATGCCTCGCGAATCCGTTTCATCGCCTGTCGGCATGAAGGCGGCGCCGCGTTCATGGCCGATGCCCAAGGCAAGCTCGGCGGCTGGCCGGGGGTGTGCTTCGTCACCCGCGGCCCGGGAGCCAGCAATGCCGCCATCGGCCTGCACACGGCATTCCAGGATTCGACGCCGATGGTGCTGTTCATCGGTCAGGTGGCCAGCGACCAGCGCGACCGCGAGGCGTTCCAGGAACTCGACTACCGACAGGTCTTCGGCCCCGGCACGCTCGGCATGGCCAAGTGGGTCGCCGAAGTCCAGCATGCCGACCGCCTGCCCGAGTACGTCGCGCGCGCCTTTCACACTGCGATGCAGGGCCGGCCGGGTCCGGTGGTGCTGGTGCTGCCCGAGGACATGTTGACCACGATGACCGCGTCGCCCGTGCTGCCGCGCGCGCTGCCGGCGCAGACCTGGCCCGCACCGGCTGCGATGGCCGACCTGCTCGCCATGCTCGAATTGGCCGAGCGACCCTTCGTCATCGTCGGGGGCTCGGGCTGGACCGCCGACAGTGCACGTGCTTTGCAGCGCTTTGCCGAGGCCTGGCAGTTGCCCGTGGGCTGCGGTTTTCGCTTCCAGGACTGCTTCGACAACCACCACCCCCAATACGCGGGCGATGTCGGGATCGGCATCAACCCGAAGCTTGCGGCGCGCGTGCGCGAGGCCGACCTGGTCCTGGCCATTGGCGTGCGGCTGGGCGAGATGACCACCGGCGGCTACAGCCTGCTCACGGCGCCGCGGCCGTCGCAGAAGCTCGTCCATCTGCATGCCGGCGCAGAGGAACTGGGACGTGTCTACGCCGCCGACCTGCTGCTGCAATGCTCCATGGCCGTGGCAGGGCAGGCGCTGGAGACACTCAAGCCGGCGGCGAGCGTACTGCGCTGGGCCGGCTCAGCCGCGGCGGCGCATGCCGACTACCAGGCCAACCACGAAGCGCCCGCCGTGGCGCCGATGGACATGGCGCAGGTGATCAAGACCGTGCAGCGCTTGGCGCCGGACGACACCGTGTACACCAACGGGGCGGGCAACTTCAGCGCCTGGCTGCACCGGTACACACGCTACTTCGCGCTGCAGCACCATGGCCGCACGCAATTGGCGCCGACCTCGGGTGCGATGGGCTATGGCGTGCCGGCGGCTGTGGCCGCCGCGCTGCTGCACCCCGAGCGGACCGTCGTCAACGTGGCCGGTGATGGCGACTTCCTCATGACCGGCCAGGAACTGGCCACTGCGCGGGCGCATGGCGCCGGCGAAGGGGCCGGCAAGCTGATCAGCATCGTCGTCGACAACGGTACCTACGGCACGATCCGCATGCACCAGGAGCGCGAGTACCCGGGGCGAGTCAGCGGCAGCGATCTGCGCGCCAACCCCGACTTTGCCGCCTTGGCGCGGGCCTACGGTTGGCATGGCGTGCTCGTGGCATCGACGCAGGACTTCGAGCCGGCATTTGCGGCGGCCATGACCGCCGACCGCCCGACGCTGATTCACATCAAGCTCGACACCGACGTCAGCACGCCGCGCACGACGCTGTCGGCGTTGCGCACGGCCGCGCTCAAGGCACGCTGATCAGCGGCAGTCGCTGGCGACCACGCCACGCGCGCGATGTACTTCCGCGGCGCGTGCCTTGTCGTCGAGCACTTCGCGCTCGCCCTGGGCGTTGGTCCGTGTCATGCGCAGGCCGTCGCCCAGCGCCACCAGGTGCGCACGCGCACGGTTGCAGTTGTCGGCACGCACGGCGTTGTCGCGATCCAGCGACTGGCGCTGCTGGGCCGCCAGCTCGTCCGCGGCGCGACGACGTCGGGCTTCGAGTTCGGGGTCGGTCCGCGTCACGCCCGCCGCGGCCGAGGCGGCTGCTGCTGCAGATGCAGCCGCCGCCGCCGCACGCAACTGCTGCAAGGTCGGCCGCTCGAGGATGTCCTTGTCGGGCACGGCCAGCGGGGGCGGCAGGTCGCTGAACTGGACTTGGCCACTGCCATCGAGCCACTTCCAGACCAGCGGCGAAGGCGCGATCTGAGCGCAGACGTTGCCGCCGAACAGGGCCACGGACAGGACGGCGATGGCAGGCAAGTGATGCATGGTGCTGACGCGTTCCGCCGGAACTCGGTGAGACGCTCCCTTTGCCGCGACAGTCTAGTGGGGCTGCGCGCGCCGTGGCGCGGCCCGGGTCGAGGCCCCCCCCGAATACGGGTGTCAGTCGGTCAGCGGCACTCGCTGGCGACGGCGGCCTGGGTGCGCTTCAGTTCCTCGGCAATCGCCTTGTCGTCGAGGATCTCGCGCTCGCCCTGCGCATTGTTGCGGGCAATGCGGCCGCCCTGGCTCAGCGCGCCAAGGTTGGCACGCGCGCGCTTGCAATTCTCGGCACGCGCTGCTGCCTCGCGCTGCTCATCCTGTTGCTTCTTCGCCGCCTGCTCATCGGCAGCCTTCTTGCGCCGCGCCTCGAGTTCAGGGTCGGTGCCGACCGTGACGACCGGCCTGGCGCTGGTGGGGCTGGCGGAAGCCGCAGCCGCCGGGCTGGGTGCGCCACTCGCGCTGCGATGGTCGGTGGGCCGCGCCAGGATGTCGCGATCGGGCACGCTGCTGGGCGGTGCCAGGTCGCTGGCCGTGATGCGGCCGTTGGCATCGCGCCACTTCCATTGCGCGATCGCGCCGCTGCTGGCAAGGCCGAGCAGCAGGGTGGCGGCGATAGCGGCGGCGACGTGACGCATGGTCTGTGGCGATTCAATCAAGAGTGACGCGTGCCAGTGTAGTCCGCTGGCCTGTGGCAGGCTACGGTCGAAAGTCACGCTCTCTATAATCCGCTTTTGCGTCTGGAGCCATTTCCCATGCGCCTACTCGGCAAAGCGCTGACCTTCGACGATGTGTTGCTGGTCCCCGCCTATTCCCAGGTCCTGCCCCGCGATACCAGCCTCTCGACGCGCCTCTCGCGCAACATCGCGCTCAACCTGCCGCTGATCTCGGCGGCGATGGACACCGTCACAGAAGCCCGCCTGGCGATCGCCATCGCGCAGGAGGGCGGCATCGGCATCGTGCACAAGAACCTGACGCCGCGCCAGCAGGCCGCCGAGGTGGCGCGCGTCAAGCGCTACGAGTCGGGCGTGCTGCGCGATCCGATCACGGTCGGCCCCGCGACACCGGTGCGCGAGGTGCTGGCGCTGGCCCATCAGCATGGGATCTCCGGTTTCCCGGTGGTCGAGGGCCAACGCGTCGTCGGCATCGTCACCAACCGGGACTTGCGTTTCGAGACCCGCATGGACGTCGCCGTGCGCGAGATCATGACGCCGCGCGATCGCCTGGTGACGGTCGATGAGGCTGCCACCATCGACGACGGCAAGGCGCTGATGCACAAGCACAAGCTCGAGCGCGTGCTGGTGGTCAACGCGGCCTTCGAATTGCGTGGCCTGATGACGGTCAAGGACATCACGAAGCAGACGAGCTTTCCGAATGCGGCGCGAGACGCCCACGGCAAGCTGCGTGTGGGCGCGGCGGTCGGCGTGGGCGAGGGCACCGAGGAGCGCGTCGAACTGCTGGCTGCGGCCGGCGTCGATGCCCTGGTCGTCGATACCGCGCATGGCCACAGTGCAGGCGTGATCGAGCGCGTGCGCTGGGTCAAGAAGCACTACCCGCATATCGACGTCATCGGCGGCAACATCGCCACCGGCGACGCGGCACTCGCGCTGGCCGAAGCCGGGGCCGACGCGGTCAAGGTCGGCATCGGCCCGGGGTCGATCTGCACCACGCGCATCGTCGCCGGTGTCGGCGTGCCGCAGATCACGGCGATCGACAACGTGGCCACCGCGCTGCGCGGCAGCGGGGTGCCGCTGATCGCTGACGGCGGCATTCGCTACTCGGGCGACATCGCAAAGGCCATCGCGGCCGGCGCGAGCACGGTGATGATGGGCGGCATGTTCGCCGGCACGGAAGAGTCGCCCGGGGAGGTGATCCTCTTCCAGGGCCGCAGCTACAAGGGCTACCGTGGCATGGGTTCGATCGCTGCCATGAAGGCAGGGTCGGCCGACCGGTACTTCCAGGAGAGCGACGAGACGGTCAACCCGAACGCCGACAAACTCGTGCCCGAGGGCATCGAAGGCCGGGTGCCGTACAAGGGGACGCTTATCGCGATCGTGCACCAGATGGCCGGCGGCCTGCGTGCCTCGATGGGTTATTGCGGTTGCGCCACTGTCGAAGATATGTGCAACCGGGCCGAATTCGTCGAGATCACCTCCGCGGGCGTGCGCGAGAGCCACGTCCACGACGTGCAGATCACGAAGGAAGCGCCGAACTACCGGATGGAGTGATTCACTCTGGTCGCTTGAATCTCGTGCGTGATTCCTCCCGGGCACCCTCCAACGCGGCGATGCCCTTCATCCTGACCACGGTGCTGATCGACATGGTGTCGGTCGGCCTGATCATTCCGGTGCTGCCGCTGCTCGTCGGCACCTTCACGGCGAGCCAGGCCGAGCAGGCCTATTGGTTCGGTGCCGTGATGTTCGCCTTCGCGATCGCCAACTTCTTTGGCTCGCCGATCCTAGGTGCATTGTCGGACCGTTATGGTCGCCGTCCGGTCCTGCTGATCGGGTTTGCCGGCCTGGGCTTGAGCTTCTTCGTTACCGCGCTCGCCACCGCAATCTGGATGCTGATCCTGGTGCGCCTGTTCAGTGGCGCCATGATGGCCAATGCCGCGGTGGCCAATGCCTATGTCGCCGACATCACCGCGCCGGCGGATCGGGCACGCCGATTCGGTCTGCTCGGCGCCATGTTCGGCGTCGGATTCATCCTCGGGCCGGTGCTCGGCGGCCTGCTCGGCAACATCGATCTGCGCCTGCCGTTTTACGTCGCCGGGTGCTTGGCGCTGCTGAACCTGGCCTACGGCAGCTTCGTCCTGCCCGAGTCGCTGCCGCGCGCACGCCGCACACCATTCGAATGGCGCCGCGCCAACCCGGTGGCTGCACTCAAGGGGCTGGTGGGGCTCAAGGGCGTCGGCTCATTGGTGCTGGCGCTGGCGTTGTCGGCGCTGGCGCAGTTCGTGCTGCATTCGACCTGGGTGCTGTACACCGCGTTCAAGTTCGGCTGGGGCCCGCTCGAGAACGGCTGGTCGCTGTTTGCCGTGGGCCTGATGTCGGCCTTGGTGCAGGGTTTCCTGCTCAAGCATCTGCTGCGCCGCTTCTCGGTGCAGCGCTTGGCGGTGATGGGCCTGGTGTCTTCCTCGCTGTGCTACCTGGCCTGGGGCCTCGCGCCGGCCGGGTGGGTGATGCTCGTGGTCATCGGATTCAACGTCCTCGGCTTTGCCGTCAATGCCGCCATGCAGAGCATCGTCTCCAACGCCGCCGACGAGACCATGCAGGGCCGCACCATGGGGGCCCTGTCGTCGCTGAACAGCCTGATGGCGGTGGCGGCACCCGTGATCGGCGCGGCGTTGCTGGGCTTCGTGTCGCACCTGCCCCAGGGCGACTGGCGCATCGGCGCGCCGTACTACTTCTGCGCTGCGCTGCAGGCTGTGGCCGCCCTGATCGCCCTGCGACACTTTGCGCGTGCACGTGCCGCGCCTTCTCTACACCCCGCACAGATATGAGCCACGACAAGATCCTGATTCTCGACTTCGGCTCGCAGGTCACGCAGCTGATCGCGCGCCGCGTGCGCGAGGCGCATGTCTACTGCGAGATCCACCCCAACGACGTCAGCGACGCCTTCATCCGCGAGTTCGCCCCCAAGGGCATCATCCTGTCGGGCAGCCATGCCAGCACCTACGAGGCGCAGGACCTGCGCGCGCCGCAGGCGGTGTGGGATCTGGGGGTGCCGGTGCTGGGCATCTGCTATGGCATGTTCACGATGACGGTGCAGTTGGGCGGCGAAGTCGAGGCCTCGGCGCACCGCGAGTTCGGCTACGCCGAGGTCAGGGCGCGCGGCCACACCCGGCTCTTCGACGGCCTGCAGGATTTCGCCACGTCCGAGGGCCATGGCATGCTCAAGGTCTGGATGAGCCATGGCGACAAGGTCACCGCGCTGCCGCCGGGCTTCAAGCTGATGGCCAGCACGCCGAGCTGCCCGATCGCCGGCATGGCCGACGAGGCGCGCGGCTACTACGCGGTGCAGTTCCATCCCGAGGTCACGCACACGCAGCAGGGCAGTGCCATGCTCGCGCGCTTCGTGCTCGACATCTGTGGCGCGCGACCCGACTGGGTGATGCGCGACCACATCGCCGAGGCGGTGGCGTCGATCCGCGAACAGGTCGGCAGCGACGAAGTCATCCTGGGCCTGTCGGGCGGGGTCGATTCGAGCGTGGCCGCCGCGCTGATCCACCGCGCGATCGGCGACCAGCTGACCTGCGTCTTCGTCGACCATGGCCTGCTGCGCCTGAACGAGGCCGCGATGGTGATGGAGATGTTCGTCGGCCGCCTGCATGCCAGGGTGGTCCATGTCGACGCCGTCGACCAGTTTCTCGGTCACTTGCAGGGCGTGGCCGACCCCGAGGCCAAGCGCAAGATCATCGGCCGCGAGTTCGTCGAGGTGTTCCAGCGCGAAGCCAAGAAGCTCGCCAATGCCAAGTGGCTGGCGCAGGGGACGATCTATCCCGACGTGATCGAGAGCGGCGCGGCCAAGACCAAGAAGGCGACGTCGATCAAGAGCCACCACAACGTCGGTGGCCTGCCCGAGACGCTGGGGCTGAAGCTGCTCGAACCCTTGCGTGACCTGTTCAAGGACGAGGTGCGCGAACTCGGCGTCGCCCTGGGCCTGCCGCACGAGATGGTCTATCGCCATCCCTTCCCCGGGCCGGGCCTGGGCGTGCGCATCCTCGGCGAGGTGCGCAAGGATTTCGCCGACCTGCTGCGCCGCGCCGACGCCATCTTCATCGAGGAGTTGCGCGCAACCATCGATCCGGCCACGGGCAAGAGCTGGTACGACCTCACGAGCCAGGCCTTTGCGGTGTTCCTGCCGGTGAAAAGTGTCGGCGTGATGGGCGACGGGCGCACCTACGATTACGTGGTGGCGCTGCGGGCCGTGCAGACGAGTGACTTTATGACGGCCGACTGGGCCGAACTGCCGTACGGCTTGCTCAAGCGGACGAGCGGCCGCATCATCAATGAGGTTCGCGGCATCAACCGCGTAACCTACGATGTGTCCAGCAAGCCCCCAGCCACGATCGAATGGGAGTGACATGATGGTCCCGAGCTCACAAGGCTCGCCGTCGCCCGATGCGGTGACCCGCCACTACAGGACGGCCTCGAGGCCGCTGCGGTCATGCGCGTGATCTTTGGCGTCATGACGCTTGCTGATCGCGCTTGTGATCGTCGGCACCCTGGGCAAGAAGCAGCTCCAGGCGCTCGGCCAGATCGGGACCACGACGACGCGTGTTCCCACCGACCCCGAAGGCAAGGCCGTCATGGACGCCGCGATGGGCCGTGCCCGCGACGGCGCCGCCACCGTGGCCGTGCCTGGCGGGATGGGGGGCATGGCCGGCGCAACACCGGCCGTCGTCGAAGGCACCGTGCCGCAGCAGGCGCGGGCGATCCAGAGCAATGTGCTCAATGCCACCAATGCTGCGCTGCAAAAAGGCGCCGACCGCAACCAGGCTGCCCAGCCATGAGTGAACCTGTCCCGCCGCCAACCCGTGCCCAGGACGAGTACGCCATGCGGCTCGCGCTGGATCAGGCGCTCAACGCCCAGCTTTCTGGCGAAGTGCCGGTCGGCGCCGTGATCATGCACATGGTCGACGGCGTGCCGCAGGTGCTGGCCACCGGCTACAACCGGCCGATCACGACCCACGATCCCGACCGCGCATGCCGAGATCGTGGCCCTGCGCCACGCCGCGCAGCTGCTGGAAAACTACCGGCTGCCGGGTTGCACGCTGTACGTGACGCTGGAGCCCTGCGCCATGTGCGCCATGGCCCTGATGCACGCGCGACTGGACCGCGTCGTCTTTGCCGCGGCCGACCCGAAGACCGGCGCCGCGGGCTCGGTCGTCAACCTGTTCGAGCAACCGCTGCTCAACCATCACACCACCGTCGAGGGCGGGCTGATGGCCGACGCGGCGGGCCAGGCATTGCGTGACTTCTTTGCGGATCGGCGCGCGGCGCAGAAGGCGACCCGTGAACCGCCGGCGGAAGTGTTGCCGGTGCCCGAAGTCATCGAGTCCGATTTCGGGGCCCTGGGTTGAGCGCCAGCCGCGGCGACCTGGTCCTGTGGTCGCCCGCCGGCGTGATCGCCCAGCCGGCCGCCGTGCGCCGCGCCGCCAAGCGCCTGGCCACGCATGGGTTTGCGGTGCAGATCGATGCCGACGCGCTGGCCCGTCATCAGCGCTTTGCCGGCGACGATGAGGTGCGTCTGGCGGCGCTGCATCGCGTGGCGCGTGCGGCGCCGTCGGTGGCGATGGCCACGCGCGGCGGCTACGGCCTGACGCGGCTGCTCGATCGCATCGACTGGAAACTGCTGGCCCGCAGCGTCGAGCGCGGCACACGCTGGGTCGGCCACAGTGACCACACCTCGCTGCAGCTCGGCCTGTTGGCGCACGCCGGGTCGCGGCGCCGACCCGTCACGTGGGCCGGGCCACTGGCAGTCGAGCACTTCGGCCGTGAGGCCACGGAGGGCGGCGTCGACGATGTCACCGAGGCCTGCTTTCTCGAGGCCATGGGCGGTGAACTCGAGGCCATCGGTTTTCGCACCGAGGCCGGCTTCGACGGCCTGGACGTGAGCGGCACGTTGTGGGGCGGTAACCTGACGATGCTGATGAGTCTGCTCGGCACGCCGCACTGGCCGCGCATCAAGGGCGGTGTGCTGTTCGTCGAAGACGTCAACGAGCACCCCTACCGTGTCGAACGCAACCTGCTGCAATTGCACCAGGCGGGTGTGCTCGATGCCCAGCGCGCCGTGCTGCTGGGCCACTTCACGCATTGGAAACCGACCCCGCTGGACCGCGGCTACACCTTGAAGTCCGCCGTGGCGCGGGTGCGCAGCGTGACCAAGACCCCGATCCTGACCGGCCTGCCGATGGGCCATGTACCCACCATCGTCAGCCTGCCGGTGGGCGCGCGCGTCACGCTGGCCACACAGGGGCGCGAGGCCTTCGTCGGCTGGTGAGGCCGCCAGCGCGGGTGGCGCGAACGCACGGCTAGAATCGCGGCCACGCCTTGCGCCATGACCGTCACAAGCGGTGCTGACGCGGCGCATTGATTTTCTTCCGGCTCGCATTTCGATCTGCGGCCAGCCAAGGAGCAGCCGCGAATGCGCGGATCGTCACGGACCCCCTCTGCAGTCGTTGCCGCATCGCTGCTGGCGCTCGGGCTGACACTCACCGGCTGCGACAACAGCCCCTGGTCAAAGGGTGCGGCCACCCAGAACACGATCTACTCGGCGATGATCGAGAACACGCCGCGCCACCTCGATCCGACGGCGTCGTATTGGTCCAACGACACGCTCGTGACCTACCAGGTCTACGAGCCGCCCTACGGCTACCACTACCTGAAGCGCCCGTTCGAACTCGTACCCAAGACGGCCGAGAAGGTCGTGACGCCGGCCTACTTCGACAAGAACGGCGCGCGCCTGCCCGACGATGCGCCGGGCGAACTGGTCGCCGAGAGCGTGTACGAGGTGCCGATCAAGCCCGGCATCCTGTACCAGCCGCACCCGGCCTTCGCCCGCGACGACAAGGGCGAGTACCGCTACCACGCGATGAAGCCGGGCCAGCTCGGTGAGCGGCGTGCGCCGACCGAGTTCGAGCACAGCGGCACGCGCGAACTGGTGGCCGAAGACTTCGTCTACGCCCTCAAGCGCCATGCCACGACGCGCATCACGACGCCGATCTACGGTGTCTTCTCCGAGTACGTGATCGGCCTCAAGGACTACGGCGAGCTGATCAAGCGCGAGGACGCGCAGTTGCGCCAGGGGCTCGACGCCTCCAGCCTGGACAAGCCCTTCCTGGACTTCCGCCGCTGGCCGCTGGCGGGCGCCACCGCGCCCGAGAAACACCTGCTGCGCATCCGCCTGCACGGCAAGTACCCGCAGTGGAAGTACTGGATGCAGATGACGTTCCTGGCCCCGCTGCCGTGGGAGGCCGACGCGTTCTACGCCCAGCCCGGCATGGCCGAACGCGGCATGACGCTGGACCAATGGCCGATCGGCACCGGGCCCTACATGGTCACGGCATTCGAGAAGGACCGGCGCATCGTGATGAGCCGCAACCCCAACTACCGGGGTGAGCTCTACCCCTGCGAGGGCACGCCGGCCGACAAGGCGGCGGGCCTGCTCGCCGACTGCGGCAAGAAGACGCCTTTCGTCGACAGCATCGTGGCCACGGTCGAGCGCGAGGGCACGTCACAGCGCAACAAGTTTCGCGACGGCTACTACGACCTCGAGGTATTCGAGCGCACCGACACCGGCACCAGCTACATCGTCGAGATGCTGGACTCGGAGGAGGTGCGTGCCGCCTACGAGAAGAAGGGCTTCAACTTCCCCAAGTATTCCGACGTCAACAGCTACATCATCGGCTTCAACATGATCGACCCGGTGCTCGGCGGCGATTCGCCGGAATCGCGGGCGCGCGCGCGCAAGTTGCGGCAGGCGATCTCGATTGCGATCGACTGGGACGAGTACTCGACGATCTTCCCGAAGAAGGGTGGTCTGACGGCCATGAGCCCCTTGCCCGAGGGCATCCCGGGCTCGCGCGAGAACACCGCCCAGGGCGTCAACCCGGTGACGCATCGCTGGGTCGACGGCAAGGCCGTGCGACGCTCGATCGACGACGCCAAGCGGCTGATGGTCGAGGCCGGCTATCCCAGCGGGCGCGACGCCAAGACCGGCACCCCGCTGGTGCTGAACTACGACTACTACGCGCCGCCGACGCCCGAGCGCAAACCCGAGATCGACTGGGTCGTGCGCCAATTCGCCAAGATCGACATCCAGCTCGAAGTCCGCGCCACCGACAACAACCAGTTCCAGGACAAGGTACGCAAGAACAAGCACCAGGTGTTCTGGCTCGGCTGGAACGCCGACTATCCCGACGCCGAGAACTTCATGTTCCTGCTCTACGGGCCCAACTCGAAGAGCGTGTCCGACGGCGAGAACACCGCGAACTACCAGAACCCCGAGTACGACAAGCTGTTCGCGCAGTTGAAGATGCTCGATGACGGGCCCGAGAAGCAGGCCGTGATCGACAAGATGGTCACGATCCTGCAGCAGGATGCGCCCTGGAGCTTCGGTTTCTACCCCTGGGCCTCGACGGCGGTGCAGCGCTGGGTGCACAACTCCAAGCCGGCGATCCTGATCCGCGACCATGGGCGCTATCTGCGGCTGGACACCTCCGCCCGCGTGTCCAGCCTGGCGGACTGGAACAAGCCGCAGTACTGGCCGATTGCCGCGTTGCTGGCCGCGCTGGTGGCCGTGGTGCTGTGGGCGCGGCGCAGCCTGCGCAATCGTGAGCGCCTGAACGCCCGCGGTGAAGTCATCACCGCATGACCGCAGGGCACTCATACCGATGCTGAACTACCTGCTGCGGCGCACGCTGTATGGCGTGCTGATCCTGATCGGCGTCAACCTGGCGACGTTCTTCCTGTTCTTCACGGTCAATACGCCCGACGACATGGCGCGAATGAACATCGGTGGCAAGCGCGTGACGCAGGAGCTGATCGAGAAGTGGAAGGGCGAGCGCGGCTACGACAAGCCGCTGTACTGGAACGCGCCCAAGGCCGGCAGCGAGAAACTGACCGAGACCATCTTCTGGGAGCGCTCGATCTCGTTGTTCACCCTGCAATTCGGCCGGGCCGACAGCGAGAGCGCCGGCGACATCGGGCACGAAGTGTCGCGGCGCATGTGGGTCAGCATGCAGCTGGCGATCCCGATCTTCATCCTGCAGATCATCGCCAGCGTCTCCTTTGCCCTGTTGCTGGTGATGTTCCGCCACACCCGGCTCGATCTCGCGGGCGTCATCCTGTGCGTCGTGATGTTGTCGATCTCGGCCCTGTTCTACATCATCGTCGGCCAGTACCTGTTCGCGCGCGTCTTGAAGCTGGTGCCGATCTCGGGCTACGCGCAGGGCCTGGATGTGCTGCGCTTTCTGGTGCTGCCGGTCCTGCTGTCGGCGCTGGCGCGCCTGGGCGTCGAGGCGCGGCTGTACCGCGCGATGTTCCTCGAGGAGATCGGCAAGGACTATGTGCGCACCGCGCGCGCCAAGGGCCTGAGCGAGACCGTGGTGATGTTCCGCCACGTGCTGCGCAATGCGCTGATCCCGATCATCACCAGCGCCGGCGGCTACCTGCCCTACGTCTTCCTGGGTAGCCTCGTGTTCGAGAACTTCTTCGGCATCCCCGGCCTGGGCGCCTACGTCATCGAGGCCATCGGCAAGCAGGACTTCGCCATCGTGCGCACGATGGTCTTCGTCGGCTCGCTGCTCTACATCGCCAGCTACATCCTGATCGATGTCGCCTACACCTGGGTCGATCCCCGGGTGCGCCTGGGCTGATATGACTGCCCCAAGCTCGCTTCGCTCGCGCCCCCCGAGGGGATGTCAGGCCGCTAGGGGCGGCCCGTCGCTGGCCTGACACGATGCCCAAATTCGTTCTGCTCTGGACCGACGCCGCCATGTGGCTGCTGGTGGCGGCACTCGCGGTCTACATCTGGGCCGTACTGCGCAAGCCGTCGCTGGCCGCGTCGTGGCGCAAGGTGTTCGCGGATGGGCCGGCCCTGGCATCGTCCGTGATCCTGCTGCTGTGCCTCCTGGTCACGCTGCTCGACAGCGTGCACTACCGCGCCCAATTGCCGCCCGCCGCAGGCTCGCTCGAGGGCGGCGTGGCCTACGACACCCGCACGCGCTCGCTGCTCGACGCGGTGCTGCGCCGCCTTTCCGAGTCGCGCGAGACCACCTACTCGCGGCCGCTGGCCTACGAGAGCTTCACCAAGGAGTCGATCGACGTCAACGGCCGGCTCACGCGCAGTGCGCCCCGGCTGCTGCACGGCGGCGCGCACCTGACGCAGCCCGACGCCCAATGGGCGGGCGACATCGCATTGCGCGTGCTGCTGGGGCTGGTGCTGGGCCTGGTCGTGGCCGCCGCCGTCGCGGCAGTCAATGTGGCGTGGCTGGCGCGATCGCATGGCGTCGCACACCGGGAGGCGGCGCTGCGCATCTGGCATGGCGAGACGGCGATTCCGTGGCGCACGGCCTTGTTCACGGTGTTGGGTCTGTCGCTGGCGGGCGGCGTGGTCGTCGCCCTGATGGGCGCCTACCATGTCTTCGGCACCGACGTCACCGGCAACGACGTCCTCTACCAGACTCTCAAGAGCATCCGCACCGCGTTCGTCATCGGCTCGCTGGCCACATTGGCCACGCTGCCGCTGGCGGTGGTGCTGGGGATCATGGCCGGCTACTTCAAGGGCTGGATCGACGAAGCCATCCAGTACCTCTACACGGTGCTGTCCTCGGTGCCCAACATCCTGCTGATCGCCGCCTGCGTGCTGATGGTCCAGGTGTTCCTGGACAAGCATCCCGAGTTGTTCGAGACCGGCGTCGAACGCGCCGACCTCAAGCTGTTCCTGCTCTGCGCGGTGCTCGGCCTGACCGGCTGGGCCGGGCTGTGCCGCCTGCTGCGCGCCGAAACCCTGAAGCTGCGCGAACTCGACTATGTGCAGGCGGCGCAGGCCTTCGGTGTCGGGCCCCTGCGCATCATGCGCCGCCATGTCTTCCCGAACGTCGCGCACCTGATGCTGATCGTCACCGTGCTCGAGTTCTCGTCGCTGATCCTCTACGAGGCGGTGCTGTCGTATGTCGGCGTTGGCGTCGACCCCTCGATGAACAGCTTCGGCGGCATGATCAACTTCGCCCGCAACGAGATGAGCCGCGACCCGGTGGTCTGGTGGCCCTTCGCGGCTGCGTTCACCTTCATGGTCGGGCTGGTGCTGGCCGCCAACCTGTTCGCCGACGGCGTGCGCGACGCCTTCGATCCGCATTCACGCGCCTTCCGCGTGCGCCTTTCGACACGCAAAGCCACTGCCTCGGAAGCGACCTGACGCATGCTCGACATCCAGGACCTCAAGGTGGCGCTCGACGGCGAGGCGGGCATCGTGCGCGCCATCGACGGCCTGCGCCTGAGCCTGCAACGCGGCGAGACCTTCGCGCTGGTGGGCGAGAGCGGCTGCGGCAAGAGCATGACCGCGCTGGCGCTGATGCGCCTGCTGCCCGACGCCGGCCGCATCACGGCCGGCCGCATCGAGCTCGACGGCCAGGACACGTTGGCGCTGCCCGAGAGCCAGATGCGCACGCTGCGCGGCGGGCGCATCGGCATGATCTTCCAGGAGCCCGCGACCAGCCTGAACCCGGTGATGAAGGTCGGGCAGCAGATCGTCGAGGCCATCGAGGTGCACACCGAGTTGCGTGGCGACGCCGCCCGCGCCAAGGCCATCGACTGGCTGCGCCGCGTCGGCATCCCCGAGCCCGAACGGCGCATCGACGACTACCCGTTCCGCATGAGCGGCGGCCAGAAGCAGCGCGTGATGATCGCGATGACCCTTGCGACCGAACCCGACTTCCTGATCGCCGACGAGCCGACGACGGCCCTGGACGTGACGATCCAGAAGCAGATTCTTGACCTGTTGCGTGACCTGCAGCGCGAGCAGGGCATGGGCCTGATGCTGATCACGCACGACCTGGCCGTGGTGGCCGGCATGGCCCAGCGCGTGGCCCTGATGTACGCCGGCCAGATCGTCGAAGTCGCCAGCGCCGACGAGTTCTTCCGCGAACCCAAGCACCCCTATGCGCGGGCGCTGCTGCGCGCGCTGCCCGACGCTGGTCGCCGCGGCGAACCGCTGGCCGCCATCGCCGGCACCGTGCCCGCATTGACCCAGGCCTTCGGCGGCTGCCGCTTTGCGCCGCGCTGCGACAACGCCCTGCCGCATTGCGCCGGCAGCGTGCCCGAGATGACGACATTGGGCCCGACACGCAGCGTGCGCTGCTGGCTCTATGCCGAAGGGGCCAGCGCGCCGCAGGCGGCCGTGCGGGCCTCGGCTGCGCCGGCCCCGGCGCCGCGGCCCAGCCCGAGCGACGCCCAGGCCCTGCTGTCGGTGAAGGACCTGCGCGTGCGCTTCCCGATCCGCAAGGGCCTGCTGCAGCGCGTCAGCGGCCATGTCGAGGCGGTGGGTGGCGTGTCGCTCGACATCCATGCCGGGCAGACCCTGGCCCTGGTCGGCGAGTCGGGCTGCGGCAAGACCACGATCGGCAAGGCCATCGTGCAGCTGCTGCGCGGCCAGGCGGACATCGAGGGCCGGGCGATGCTGGGCGGCAGCGACCTGTTCGAAATGCGGGCCCAGGCCCTGCAGGCCGCGCGGCGCGACATCCAGATCATCTTCCAGGACCCGTTCTCGTCGCTGAACCCGCGCATGCGCGTGCTCGACATCCTCGACGAAGGGCTGGCCGCATTGCAGCCGTCGATGCACAAGGCGGAGCGCCGCGAGCGCCTGGAGCGCCTGACCGAGCAGGTCGGGCTGCGCCGCGAAGCGCTCGAGCGCTTTCCGCACGAGTTCAGCGGCGGCCAGCGCCAGCGCATCGCCATCGCGCGCGCGCTGGCGGTGCAACCCAAGCTGATCGTCTGCGACGAGCCGACCTCGGCGCTGGACGTCAGCGTGCAGGCGCAGATCCTGAACCTGCTGGCCGAGCTGCAGCGCGAGCTCGGTGCTGGCCTACCTGTTCATCACCCACAACATCGGCGTCGTCGAGTACATCGCCGACCAGGTGGCGGTGATGCAGGCCGGGCGCATCGTCGAGCAGGGGCCGGGCCGAGGCGGTGTTGCAACAACCGCAGCAGGACTACACGCGCACGTTGCTGGCGGCAGTGCCGCGGCTGACTGCTGCGGCTTGATGCCAGTCAAGCCCGTGTCGCGCCGAGCCAACGCTATGTGACGGTCGCGCCTAGGGACTGTCCCTAGCGCGGGGTCGCACGGCGCCGTCGAGTCAGCGGCGCGCGCAGCGGCAATTTCGTCACGTGCCCCAGTGATTGCGCGCCTTTGCGCGCGGGTGGCCAGTACCGACCGTGGTCTTGCCGCGCCCCCCCCATACGTGCGGTCGAAGCGGCGCGTGCGGATTTACCCGCAACGGCCCCCTCGCAGTGGATCGTGACAATTCGTTTGCGCGCAATACAGGCCTGCGGGATGTCGTCAGACAGCCGGGGCCTCTTTTTTGTGCTCAGGCATCCCGATCGATTTCACTTTTGCGAGGAAATGCATGTTCAAGAGAACGAAAGTCAACAGTTGCGCCCTGCTCGCACTCGGCAGCGCCCTGCTCATGCCGGTGTCGACCGCATTTGCACAGACCCCCGCGCCTACGCCGGCACCGGCACCCGCGGCCGAGGACTCGTCCCAGCAGATCGTGATTTCAGGATCGCGCATCAAGCGCGACAACTTCAGCTCCCCCGCGCCCATCCTGATCCTGCGCAACGAGGACTCGGCGATCGCCGGCTTCACGTCGACGGCCGAGGTCTTGCAGGGCACCTCCGTCACCGGCGGCCAGGGCCAGATCAACAATGCCTTCGGCGGCTATGTCACCGACGGCGGTCCGGGCGCCAACACCATCGGATTGCGCGGCTTCACCCCGACGCGCTCGCTCGTGCTGCTCAATGGCCGGCGCATGGCGCCGTCGGGCACGCGCGGCTCCGTCGGCGCGGCCGACCTGAACACCTTGCCCAACTCCATCATTGACCGCATCGAAGTGCTCAAGGACGGTGCCTCGTCGATCTACGGCTCCGACGCCGTGGCCGGCGTGATCAATATCATCACCAAGAAGAACATCGACACCACCACGCTCGAGTCGAAGTTCAACCTGACCGAGGGCGGCGGCGGTGAGGTGTTCAACCTCTCGCTCACGTCGGGCTTCGTCACCGATCGCGCGCGCTTCTCGGGCTCGTACGACTACCGCGAACGCAACCCACTGACCCTGGGTCAGCGCGACTGGACCCGCTGCAACACCGATTACCGCAGAACGAGCGTCGGCGGCGTCGTCGGCGAGTGGGGTAGCCGCGATTTCGTGGACCCCGCGACGGGCCAACCCAAGTGCTACCCGATCAGCGGCACCGGATCCAACGGCGTCACCATCAACACCCTGGGCACGACGACGACCGCCGGCGTCGGCGCACCGGGCTCGGTGGGCACGAGTTTCAACCGCTGGCGGCCCAATCCCGCGGTCACCACCGGCCTGGTGGGGTTCGAGGGCGTCGGCGGCGGAACCAACAACCTGAACGTGCGTGACACCTCCGACGCGCGCACGCTGAACCGCTCGCTCATCTCTCCCGTCGAGAACCACAACCTGTATCTTCAGGGCGGCATCGACCTCGGCGTCCTGGGCAATGCCGAGCTCTACGGCGAGTTCCTGTACAACCGGCGGGATTCATCGCAGACGGGTTTCCGTCAGTTGTCGCTCGACTACATGCGCGGCAGCCCGCTCATCCCGGCGAACTTGGCCTTCAGCAACTTCGCCCCGCCAAGCTCGATTACCAATGGCGCGAACATCGGCGTCCGGGCCTTCATCGGCTTTGGCAACGACACGTCGACGCAGACGGTTGACTTCACGCGCGCCGTCGCCGGACTGCGGGGCGCCATCCTGAAGACGGGCTGGGACTATGACGTCGTGGCCACGCACAGCCAAAGCAAGGGCACGTACACCTTCGAGTCGTTCCTGACGAACCGCATGGCGCAGAGCTTGAACGTCGTCGCCAGCGGCAGTGGCTTTGCCTGCGTGGACCCGTCGGGCGGCTGCGTCGCCGCGCCGCCATTGACTGCAGCCGTGATCGCCGGTCAACTGCCTGCGGCCTGGGTCAACTATGTCTGGCAGCCAGCCACGGGCGTGAGCAAGTACAACGAAGACGTGGTCTCCGCGTCGGCCACGGGCAAGGTCTTCGACCTGCCCTACGGCAAGGTCAAGGCCGCGGTGGGCGTGGAATTCCGCAGGTTCGAGATCGATGACACGCCGGCCCTGGATTCGCAGACCGGCAACCTGTACAACCTGACGACCTCGACGCCGACGCGCGGCAGCGACTCGGCCAAGGATGTCTTCGCCGAAGTCGACATCCCGCTGCTGGCCAAGCTCCCGTTCGCGCACGAGCTGAGCATGAACGTGTCGACGCGTTGGGCCGACTACAAGTCCTATGGCAGCGGCTCGACCTACAAGGTGGGCGCCATCTGGTCGCCGGCCAAGTGGCTCACGCTGCGCGGGACGGCCAGCACCTCGTACCGAGCCCCTGCGCTGTATGAGCAGTTCCTCGGCCCGACGAGCGGCTTCCTTTCATCGACCAACGACCCTTGCAACAACTGGGACGCCGCCTCCAATGCGGGCACCACGCGCGCTGCCAACTGCCAGAGCGAAGGCCTGCCTCCGGGCTACACCGCAACGTCCAGTCTCCAGGTCGTCAACTCAGGCGGCGCCGCCGCGGGCCTGAAGGCCGAGACGTCACAGAACAAGACGTTCGGCATCATCGTCCAGCCCGAGCTTGCGACGGGTTGGGGTGATGTGTCGGTGGCGGCCGACTACTTCGACATCCAGGTTGACAACGGCGTTGCCCGAGCCGGCGCGACCAGCATCCTGGCGCGTTGCTACGACGATCCGCAGTTCCGGGCTGGTGGCGGCTTCTGCCGCCTTGTCGGCGCGCGCAACCCGTCGTCGAACGCCCTGACGGTGAACGACAGCTTTGTGAATCTGGCGACCGACAAGGTGCGCGGCGTCGACTTCACGGCCCGCTACACCAACAACGTCGGCATCGGCAAATTGCGTGTGAACCTGAACGTCACAAGGTTCAACTCGCAGGCAAACAAGTTGTTCGCCGACGATCCGATCGATGAGGTCAACGGCACGCTCAACAGTCCCAAGTACTCCGGCACGCTGGATTTCAACTACACCGTCAAGGACTGGCGCTTCTTCTACGGGGTGGAGTGGGTCGGCAGCATGTCGTCCTACGACTACCTGGGCGAGGACCCGGCGACCAGCACCTACAAGCTGAGTGTGCCGAACTACTACCTGCAGACGGTATCCGTCAGCTACAAGGCCGACAAGTTCGACATCACCGCCGGCGTACGCAATGTGGCCAACGTCGAGCCGCCGAAGATCTCGGCCCAGGCCGGATACAACCGGGTCGGGAACTCGCCCCTGTACAGCGGTTATGACTATGTCGGTCGTACGATGTACGTGAACCTGAGCAAGTCCTTCTAACTGCACTCGACCGCTTGACCTCTGCTGCGTTCGCGCCGCAGGGGTCAACTTCCTTTTGGAATCTCGCAATGGCAAAAGATTGGCTTTCGACTTCATGCCCTGACATGGGCATGGGTCGCCGCGTTGGCGACGCCCCTGGCCGGCGCCCAGACGCCTGCGCCGGCACCGATCCAGGTGCCGACGGAGGAGCAACTAGCCCAGTACCCCCGGATGACGGGCTTTCGCCTCTCGCCCGATGGCAAGCACATGATTGCCATCGAGAGCCAGGGCGACGTGCGCAATGTGCTGGTATGGAAGACCGACAACCTGTCGGCCAAGCCGCACGTGATCGGTGCCACCAGCATGCGCATCCGGTCGGCGACGTTCCTGAAGAACGACGTATTGGCCGTGACGCTGTGGCAGCCCTACGACGCGCGCATCGAGGGCGTGACCACGAAGACCTTCATCAACAAGCTGTTCGTTACCGACCTGGCCGGCAAGGAGTGGAAAGAGCCGCTCGCGTCCGCCGAGATCGGCCGCACCGATGCCACGCGACGGCTGCGTGCACTGTCGGTGCCGTCGGTGAAGAGCCGCATGCTGCGCGATCCGGACAACGTCATCGTCGAGAGTGATGGTGTCGGCAACGACCGCGACCTGTTCCGCTACAACGTGCGCACGGGCGAATCTGCGCGTGTGCTGCGCCTGGGCGAAAACGACATCGATGTGCTGGTCGACGCTGCCGGCGCGCCGCGCGCCAAGTTGCGCGGTGGATCGGACGCCAAGGGCGTCTACATCGCCACGGAACTGCGCAACGCCGCATCCGGCGCCTGGGAGGATCACTTCCGCTCCTACGTGAAGGACCGCGACGTGGTCGAGGTCGCGAGCGTGGCCGCGAGCCCGAACACGGTCATCCTGCGCAGCAACTTGGGGCGCGACCTGGCCGGCCTCTACGAGTACGACATCGAGAAGCGCAAGATCAGCAGCACCCTGTTCGAGCACAAGTTCTTCGAGTCGAGCGGCGTCAGGGTCGCCAGCAACGCGGACCCCGCTGCGCCGGGCGACTTCGATGGCTTTACCTACGGGGGCCTGCACGGCACCGAGGTGCACTGGCTGAACCCGGCATTCGACGCCGTGATCAAGGGCGTTGCCCAGTCCCTCGGCATCGCCGAGATATCGCAGCCCCTGGTCGACGTCGTCAGTGGCAAGCGCTCCGAGGTGCGCGCGCTCGACGGCGTGTCCGTGTCGATCACGGGTTTTCATGCCGGGGCGGTGCCGACCTACCTGCTGCGGGTCAGCGGGCTGGCGTACCCGACGGAACACTACCTGCTGCGCGGTCAGCAACTCACCTTGCTGGCCAAGGAGCGCCCGCAACTCGATCGCCGGGCCCTGGGCACGGCCCGCTTCATCTACTACAAGGCGCGCGACGGACTCCACATTCCCGCCTTCCTCACGCTGCCCAATCCGCAACTGTGCGGTCCCGGGCCCTATGCCGCCGTCGTGCACCCGCACGGTGGCCCCTGGGCGCGCGACGAGATGGGGTTCGACAACTCCGGCTGGGTGCCCCTGCTGGTGTCGCGCTGCCATGCCGTCCTGCAACCGCAGTTCCGTGGCTCGGCCGGCTGGGGCCGCGCGCTGTGGTTGGCCGGCGACGCGGAGTGGGGCCAGAAGATGCAGGACGACAAGGACGATGGCGCCAAGTGGCTGGTCGAGCGAAAAGCTCGCCGACCCGAAACGGGTGGCCATGTTCGGCTTCTCCTACGGCGGCTACTCGGCGTTTGCGGCATCCGTGCGGCCCAACGGCCTGTACAAGTGCGCCATCGCCGGCGCCGGCGTTTCCGACATCGAGAGAATCTGGGCCGACTTCTATACCAACCCGTACTTCCGCGACCGTCAGGAGCCGACGGTGAGAGGCCTGAGCCCGCTGCACCAGGCCGACAAGATCAAGATCCCGATCATGGTGTACCACGGGGAACGAGACCAGATCGTGCCGCTGATTCAGTCCGAGCTCTTCGTCGCGCAGGCGCGCAAGTCAGGACAGGCTGTCGACTATCACGTGCTCCAGGACTATGGGCATGGGCCGGCCTGGACGGTCGAAACCATGACCAAGCAGCTCAAGCTCATCAGCCAGTACCTGGCGAGCGGCTGTGGAGGCTCGGGGCTCTAGGCGAGAGGCGGACAGCGTCGGTCTCTTGAAAGCGGCCAACCCAGGCTTCAATGTGCCCGGCATGGCATGCCCGATCGGACAACCGCGCCAGATGCGATGACCTGGTCCGACGTGTCCAGGACGACCCATGCCGACGAGTGCGAAGAATGGCGTCACCCACCCACGACCCTGCTACAGGGCATGTGCCGTGTCGCACTCGTCGGCCGCAACAAGCCGCCGCGGTGTGTCGACGTTGCTCGAAACCAACGAACTACCGCCTCGGAGTTGCGCCGCAGGGGCCGAATCGCGTTACGCGGGCATGCCGTGGCAGCCTGCCTACGAGCCATCTTGCTGTCCGTGGCTGGCGACCTCGGGCGTGCGCGTACCCAGGGAACGCCAGCGTTCATGCGCCGCGCAGGCCATTTGTCACGACGCATTCGGCGCGTTGCAGCGTCGACTCTTTGACGCCGGTCTTTGTCGCGAAGGCAACACTACGGAGTTTCCCGGGAGCTGCGGCGCGGTTATGAACGTGACAATTCGTCTACAGGCAGCACAGGGTCGGCGCTATCCGTCGCTAGACGGAGCGCACCGGCCCTGTGTCACAGATTGACCGTCAACCATTTGGAGAACCTATGTTCAAACGCACAAGAATCAGCAGTTGCGCGCTGCTCGCTCTGGGCGGAGCCCTGCTGGTACCAGTGATTCCTGTCTATGCGCAGGACACCCAGCGCATCGAGATCACGGGCTCGTCGATCCGACGCATTGCCGGCGAAACCGCGCTGCCGGTCACCGTCGTCAAGGTCGAGGACCTGGCGCAAGCAGGGTGTAACCAACGCCGAGCAGGCGATCGCGCTTCATTGCCGCCAACCAGTCCAACTTCGGTGCCAGTGCGGCGATCGGCGGCACGACCGGCGGCAAGGCCGAGGCCGACCTGCGTGGCCTGAGCGGCCCGACCGGTACCAACGCGAACAAGACCCTGGTGCTGTTGAACGGCCGCCGCCTGGCCAACCATGCCTTCGACGCTGCAGCGGTCGACCTGAACGCGATTCCGTTGTCGGCGATCCAGACCGCATCGAGGTGCTGCGTGACGGCGCCTCGGCGATCTACGGCACCGACGCGATCGGCGGCGTGATCAACTTCATCACCAAGCGTGAAATGATCGGCCTCGAAGTCAGCGCCCAGGCCACCAGCCGCAGGAAATCGGGCGGCGGCGACACGCAGCGGATCAGCTCTGACGGGCGGCTTCGGTTCGCTGTCGAAGCAGCGCTTCAACGTCTGGGCCTCGATCGACTGGCGCAAGCAGGACGTGCTGCCGGCGCAACCGCGACGTTCTCCAAGACCGGCATCATCGGCACCTCGCGCGCCGCGATCCTCAACGGCACCAGCGGTACCGCCTTCCCCGGCGACCTGAACGGCTTCGAGCCGACGCTGCCGAACTGCGACCCGCCGAGCTCGATTCCGGCAACATCCTGCCGGCGGCACCGCATGCCGCTACGACTTCACGCGCGACATCGACATCCTGACCGACAACGAGCAGATCACCGGGATGCTGCGCGGCTCGTTCGCGCTCACGCCCGAGCACACGGCCTGTCGCTCGAGTACCTGAACGCCAACAACAAGAGCACCGCGCGCGTGGCGGCGGCGCCGACCTGCTACGCTGATGCCGGCGAGCAGCCCGTTCTTCCCGGCCGGCGCACTCGCCGACGGTCGGTGGTCATCGTCCGGGCTTCGCTGAATCGCCGGTGGCCCGCAACGTGCCCGGCGGCGTCGCGAACTGGCGCCTGGTGCCCGCCGGCAAGCGCACCAGCGGCGACGACACCACCACCGAACGCACGATGGCGGACCTGAATGGCGTCTATCGCGGGCTGGGACTACCGCACCGCGCTCGGCACCACGAAGAACAAGAGCGAGGCCGCGTCAAGCGGGCTATGTCAACGACGGCCTGATCGCAGGCCGGCGTCTGGAACGGCCTGATCAACCCGTTCGGCGCTCAGCACGCCGCAGCCGGCGGCCGGACAGGCTGTGATCGACGGCGCGCAGGTCGTGGCGCCGACGCTGATCGGCACGAGCAAGAACGACTTCGTCGACGTCCGTATTCTCGAAGCCCGACGCTCTTCAAGATGCTGGCGGGTTCGGTCGGCGTGGCGTTCGGCGTCGAGTACCGCAAGGAGAAGTCGTCCTTCGAGGCGCTGCCGATCACCGCCCAACTCGGCAGCCTGGGCATCGACCCGGACAGCGACACCAGCGGCAGCGCAACAGCTCGGCGCCGTGTACGGCGAACTCAGCATTCCCGGTCATCAAGGACCTCGAGCTGACGCTGGCCGGCCGCTACGACAAGTACAGCGGCACCGGCAACACCTTCAACCCGAAGGTCGGCGTGCGCTACCAGCCGACCAAGGAGGTGCTGTTGCGCGGCTCGGCCAACACCGGCTTCCGCGCGCCGACGCTGTACGAGATCAACCAGCCCGCAGTCGCTGACCTTCACCACCGACAACTACGACGACCCGCTGCTGTGCCCGGGCGGTGTCGCGGTGCCGGGCGCGTCGGCCGGTGTCGTCTGCGGCCAGCAGGTGCTGCAGCGCTGCGGGCCCCGGCGGCGTCGGCCTGCCGATCGACTCGCTGAAGCCTGAGAAGTCGACCAACTTCACCTTGGGCTGCCGTGTTCGAGCCGAACCGCGACGGTCAGCTTCGGCGTCGACGTCTGGCAGATCAAGATCAAGAACCTGATCAGCGCGCTTCCGGAGCAGGCTGTGTTCGGCGACCCGGTCGGGCAGGCCGGCCAGGTTCGTCCGTTGCAGCCAGATGCCGGCCGTCCGGGCCCGGGCATCACGCGCGACGACGTCGACGTCTGCCTGAACTTCCCGATCGCTTCGACCCGATCGCGCTTCATCGACTCGCCCGACCGAGAACCTCGGCGAACTGCGCACCAGCGGTATCGACCTGTCGTGCGCCTGGCGCTCGGGCGCAACGCCGCAGGGCAGCTTCGGCGTCTCCATCGACGGCACCTACATCACCAAGTACAACTACCAGCGCGAGCGGGGCGGCGCGTTCATCAACGCCGTGGGCCGCTACTCGGACAACGCGCCGGTGTTCCGCTGGCAGCATGTGCTGACCGCGCAACTGGAGCCGTGGCGCCTGGGGCGCGACGCTGAGCAACCGCTACAAGAGCGGCTACACCGACCAGGACGGCACCAGCAAGGTCGGCAGCTACTCGATCTTCGACGCTGTCGGTGTCCTGGACCGGCAGTCAAGAACCTGACGCTGACCGCCGGCGTGACCAACCTGTTCGACACCGATCCGCCGTTGTCGGACCAGAACGACGCCTTCCAGCGTGGCTATGACCCGCGCTTCACCGATCCGCTCGGTCGCAGCTTCATGATGCACGCGGCCTACAAGTTCTTCTGATCGCCAGGCTCGTTTAGAGGCGCCGCGGGATTCACCTCCCGCGGCGTTTTTCTTGCACCGTTGGCGCGCAAGATCGCGTTCGACTGAATTGATTGCGGCCCGCAGGCCATCAGCCTGCGGGCCGCATTTGCTGGCCGGTACTGGCGCGCGCGGCTACTTCGGCGCCAACCGGATCGCCCCGTCCAGCCGGATCACTTCGCCGTTGAGCATCTCGTTGGTGACGATCTGCTGCACCAGCTTGGCGAAGTCGGCCGGGGTGCCCAGGCGGCTCGGGAAGGGCACGCCGGCGGCCAGCGCGTCCTGCACCTCCTGGGGCATGCCGAACAGCATCGGCGTGCCGAAGATCCCCGGGGCGATGGTCATGTTGCGGATGCCGTTGCGCGCCAGGTCGCGCGCGATCGGCAGCGTCATGCCGACGATGCCGCCCTTGCTGGCGGCGTAGGCGGCCTGGCCGATCTGGCCGTCGTAGGCGGCCACGCTGGCGGTGCTGATGAGCACGCCGCGCTCGCCGCTGGTTTCGGGTTCGTTCTTGCACATCGCCTCGGCGGCGAGGCGGATCATGTTGAAGCTGCCGATCAGGTTGACGCCGATGACCTTGGCGAACTGCGCCAGCGGGTGTGCGCCGTCCTTGCCGACGGTCTTGACGCCGATGGCGATGCCGGCGCAGTTGACCAGCCCGAACAGCTTGCCCAGCGTCAGCGCCTTGGT
>CAVUEP010000023.1:0-33942 GCA_963740395.1 uncultured beta proteobacterium | reverse complement strand
GGGGCCTGATCGCCAGCATGTACCTGGGCAACGTGGTCGGCCTGATCGTGGTGTTGACGACGGTGCCGCTGTTCGCGTCGATCCTGCGCATTCCGTTCTCGATCATCGCCCCCGTGATCATCGTGATCTGCGCCATCGGCGCCTATACCGTCGGCAACGCCATTCTCGACGTCTGGTTCATGCTCGGCTTCGGCGTCATCGGCTATGTGTTCAAGAAGCTCGACTACCCGCTCGCGCCGATGGTGCTGGCGCTGGTGCTGGGCGACAAGGCCGAGAACTCGTTCCGCCAAGCCATGTTGAGCTCGCAGGGCGACCTGACGGTGATGTGGTCCAACGGCCTCGTGGGCTCGATCACGACGCTGGCGCTGATCCTGCTGTTCTGGCCGCTGATCTCGAGACTGTTGCGCCTGATCCGGCCGGCCAAGGTCGACGAACTCGACGCGCAGCGCCCGGTCGACTGAGCCGCAGGCGAGGACGGCCGCAGCGCGCTGCGGCCGTGGCCTAGATCTTCCCGCGCTGCTTGAGGCGGCTCAGCGTTTCGGCAGACAGGTTGAGGTAGGCCGCCAGCTCCTTCTTCGGAATCCGCTCGGCCAGGTCGGCATGCTTGCGCTCGAAGCGGTGCACGCGACCCGGTCCGTCGAGCAAGTGCAGCGTGATCGTGTGGGCCATGATCTCGCTCATCAGCTGCATCACCTGGTACTCGAAGGTGACCTTGAACTTCGGATGGCGGTCGAGGAACTCGACCCAGGCCGGCATCGGCAGCTTGGCCACCCGCGCCTTGCTGACGCAGACGATGCTGTAGGGCGTGGGCGTGTTCAGCCGCCAGGCGGCGTAGCTGGTCTCCATGTCGCGCTCGTCGGCAAAGCGCAGGATCATCTCCTTGGCGTCGGCGTTGGTCACCACGCGCTTCAAGATGCCGTCGAGCACGAAGTACTGCTCCATCTCGTGCACGCCCTGGTGCAGCAGCACGTCGCCCTTGCCGCAATCGACGATCACGAGCTGTTGCGTCGAGCTCGCTGCGCTCGGCCTCGGTCATTTCCTTGAGCACGACGTTCTGCGTCAGTTGCACGCGAATGACGTTGCGCTCGGTGTGGCTATCAATCGAGGTCGAGATCATGGCTGGGGCTGCCGGTACCAAGTCGTCTGCACGGGGGACTCAGATGCCGAAAATTGACCGCGGTCAACGGTCAAAAAGCATCGCAATTCCTATGATAAGTCCGAGTAAATCTACAGCCGCGACGACCCCTGCTTGGCGGGTCGACGACAAGAGGACCCGACCATGACCACTGAGACGCAATCCACGGCACAGACCGACGGTTTTCACCTCGTCATCGATGCGCTGAAGCTCAACGACATCGACACGATCTACGGCCTGCCGGGCATTCCGATCACGGACCTCACGCGCATGGCGCAGGCCGAAGGCTTGCGCGTGATCTCGTTCCGCCACGAGCAGCATGCCGGCAACGCGGCCGCCGCGGCCGGCTTCCTGACCGGCAAGCCGGGCATCTGCCTGACCGTGTCGGCGCCGGGCTTCCTGAACGGCCTGACCGCGCTGGCCAACGCCACGATCAACTGCTTCCCGATGATCCTGATCAGCGGCTCGAGCGAGCGCGAGATCGTCGACCTGCAGCAGGGCGACTACGAGGAGATGGACCAGCTGGCCATCGCCAAGCCCCTGTGCAAGGCGGCATTCCGCGTGCTGCACGCCGAGGACATCGGCGTCGGGCATCGCCCGCGCGATCCGCTCGGCCGTTGTCGGGCCGGCCGGGCGGCGTCTACCTCGACCTGCCGGCCAAGCTGTTCGCGCAGACGATGGACGCCGCCGCCGGCAAGGCCTCGCTGATCAAGGTCGTCGACCCGGCGCCGCGCCAGATTCCCGCGCCCGACGCCGTGCAACGCGCGCTTGACCTGCTCAAGGGCGCCAAGCGCCCGCTGATCCTGCTCGGCAAAGGTGCGGCCTACGCCCGCGCCGACGCCGACATCCGCGCCCTGGTCGAGAAGACCGGCATCCCCTACCTGCCGATGTCGATGGCCAAGGGCCTGCTGCCCGACACGCATGCGCAGTCGGCATCGGCCGCGCGTTCCTACGTGCTGGCCGAGGCCGACGTGGTGATGCTCGTCGGCGCGCGCCTGAACTGGCTGCTGTCGCATGGCAAGGGCAAGACCTGGGGCGGCGCCAATGCCGATGCGCGCAAGTTCATCCAGATCGACATCGCACCGACCGAGATCGACAGCAACGTGCCGATCGACGCACCGCTGATCGGCGACATCGGCTCCTGCGTTGTCGGCCCTGCTGGCCGGTGTCGACTCGAAGTGGGCCAAGCCGCCGGCCGAATGGACCGGCGCGATCGACGAGCGCAAGGAGAAGAACCTCTCGAAGATGGCCGAGACGCTGGCGCTGAACCCGTCGCCGATGAACTTCCACAGCGCGCTCAGCGTGGTGCGCGACATCATCAAGAAGCACCCCGACGCGATGCTCGTCAACGAAGGCGCCAACACGCTGGACTTCACGCGCAGCATCGTCGACATGTACCAGCCGCGCAAGCGCCTGGACGTCGGCACCTGGGGCATCATGGGCATCGGCATGGGCTTCGCCGTCGCCGCAGCCGTCGAGACCGGCAAGCCCGTGATCGCCATCGAGGGCGACAGCGCCTTCGGCTTCTCCGGCATGGAAGTCGAGACCATCTGCCGCTACAACCTGCCGGTGTGCGTCGTCGTCTTCAACAACAACGGCGTCTACAAGGGCACCGACGTCAACCCGCGCGGCGGCGACGTCGCGCCCACCGTGTTCGTCAAGAACGCGCGCTACGACATGATGATGCAGGCCTTCGGCGGCGTCGGCGTCAATGCCACGACGCCGGAAGAGTTGATGCAAGGCCATGAACGAGGCCATCGCCTCGGGCAAGCCGACCCTGATCAACGCCGTCATCGACGAGACGGCCGGCACCGAGAGCGGCCGCATCACCAGTCTGAACCCGCAAAGCGCGAAGAAGAAGTAATCCGGTTTTCCACCAGCAGCAACTCAAGGAGACACGCACATGTCTGGGCAACTCCCCCTCAAGGGCATCAAGATCATCGACTTCACCCATGTCCAGGCGGGCCCGGCCTGCACCCAGATGCTGGCCTGGTTCGGCGCCGACGTGATCAAGGTCGAGCGTCCCGGCTCGGGCGACGTCACGCGCAGCCAGTTGCGCGACATGCCGGACGCCGACGCGCTGTACTTCACGATGCTCAACAGCAACAAGCGCTCGCTGACGCTGGACACCAAGAAGCCCGAAGGCAAGGCGGTGCTCGAGAAGCTGATCAAGGAATCCGACGTGATGGTCGAGAACTTCGGCCCCGGCGCGCTCGACCGCATGGGCTTCACCTGGGAGCGCATCCAGAAGCTCAACCCCGGCATGATCCTGGCCTCGGTCAAGGGCTTCAGCGACGGCCACCACTACGAAGACCTGAAGGTCTACGAAAACGTCGCGCAGTGCGCCGGCGGCGCGGCCTCGACCACCGGCTGGTGGAAGGGCGAGAACTCGGAGCCGACCATCTCGGCGGCGGCGCTGGGCGACTCCAACACCGGCATGCACCTGGCCATCGGCATCCTGACGGCCTACATCGGCCGCCAGAAGACCGGCAAGGGCCAGAAGGTCGCCGGCGTCGATGCAGGACGCCGTGCTGAACCTGTGCCGCGTCAAGATGCGCGACCAGCAGCGCCTGGAGAAGGTGGGCTACCTCGAGGAGTACCCGCAGTACCCGCACGAGATGGAAGCGTTCAAGGACAAGGTGACGCCGCGCGGCGGCAACGCCGGCGGCGGCGGCCAGCCGGGCTGGATCCTGAAGTGCAAGGGCTGGGAGACCGACCCCAACGCCTACATCTACTTCACGGTGCAGGGCCATGCCTGGGAGCCGATCTGCGACGCGCTGGGCAAGCCGGAGTGGAAGACCGACCCGGCCTACACCACGGCCAAGGCGCGCCAGCCGCACATCATGGAGATCTTCGCGACCATCGAGGACTTCATCAAGGACAAGACCAAGTTCGAGGCGGTCGACATCTTCCGCAAGTTCGACATCCCCTGCGCCCCGGTGCTGTCGATGAAGGAACTGCTGGTCGACGAGTCGCTGCGCGCGAGCGGCTCGATCGTCGAGGTGCCGCACAAGGTGCGCGGCAGCTACTTCACGATCGGCAGCCCGATCAAGTTCTCGGACTTGAAGCCCGAGGTCACGGCCTCGCCGCTGCTGGGCGAACACACCGACGAGGTGCTGACCGAGCTGGGCTACACCGCGCAGCAGATTGCCGCGATGCACGAGGTCAAGGCGGTCTGATTGACCCACCCCCGGAGCGGCTGCGCCGCTCCCCCTCAAGGGGGCAGCGCCAGCGGCCCGGCGTAGCCGGATCCGCGGCGCTTGCTTGACGCACAAGGCCATCGAGGAGCGCCATGACACCATCCATCGATTCATCCGCGCTTGTCGACGCGCTCGCGGACGCCGTGGTCGCCTGTGACGCGCAGGGTGCGATCGTGCTGTGGAACGACGCGGCCGAGCGCATGTTCGGCTTCACCCGCGCCGAGGCGCTGGGCCAGTCGCTGGACCTGATCATTCCAGAGCGTCTGCGCAAGCGGCACTGGGAGGGCTACGACAAGACGATGGAGACCGGCAACACCAAGTACGGCCACGACGTGCTACGCGTGCCCGCCGTGAACAAGGCGGGGCAGGCGATGTCGATGGCCTTCACGGTGGCCATGCTGTTCGACGCCGACAAGCAAGGTGACATCGATCGTCGCCGTGATGCGCGACGAGACCAGCCGCTTCAACGAAGAGCGGGCGCTGAAGAAGCGCCTGACCGAGCTCGAGGCCCAGTTGGCAGGGAAGGGCTAGGTCCGCACGATGAGCCAGGCCCTGCAAGGCGTTCGCATCCTCGACTTCACGCATGTGCAGTCGGGTCCCGACCTGCACGCAGTTGCTGGCATGGATGGGCGCCGACGTGATCAAGGTCGAGCGACCGGGCCAGGGCGATGCGACGCGGGCTCAGCTGCGCGACATCCCCGATGTCGACAGCCTGTACTTCACGATGCTCAACCACAACAAGCGCTCGGTGACGATCAACTCCAAGAGCGCGCAGGGCCTGGCCGTGCTCGACCGGCTGATCAAGACCTGCGACGTGCTGGTCGAGAACTTCGCGCCCGGCGCGCTCGAACGCATGGGTCTCACCTGGGAACATATCCACGCCGTCAACCCGCGCATGATCGTGGCCTCGGTCAAGGGCTTCGGCCCGGGGCCCTACGAGGCTTGCAAGGTCTACGAGAACGTCGCGCAATGCGCCGGCGGCGCGGCCTCGACCACCGGCGCCGACGACGGCCCGCCGATGGTGACGGGCGCGCAGATCGGCGACAGCGGCACCGGCGTGCACCTGGCGCTGGGCATCGTTGCCGCGCTGTACCAGCGCACGAGCAGCGGCCGCGGCCAGAAGGTGCTGGCGCCGATGCAGGACGCCGTGCTCAACCTGTGCCGCGTCAAGCTGCGCGACCAGCAGCGGCTCGAGCGCACGCACACGCTGCACGAATACCCGCAGTATCCCGATGGCAAGTTCGGCGACGCGGTGCCGCGCGCGGGCAACTCCTCGGGCGGCGGGCAGCCCGGCGCCATTCTCAAGTGCAAGGGTTGGGAGACTGACCCCAACGCCTACCTCTACTTCATCACGCAGTCCAATGCCTGGCCGGCCATCTGCAACGTGATCGGCGAGCCCGACTGGATCACCGACCCGGCCTTCTCGACGCCGCAGACACGCCTGTTGCACCTGAAGCCGATCTTCAGGCGAATCGAACAATGGACCATGACCAAGACCAAGTTCGAGGCCATGGACGTGCTCAACAAGTACGACATCCCCTGCGGCCCGATCCTGTCGATGAAGGAAATCGCGGCCGACGAGTCGCTGTACGCGACCGGGACGCTGGTCGAGGTCGATCACCCGACACGTGGCAAGTACCTGACGGTCGGCAATCCGATCAAGATGTCGGACAGCCCGACCGAAGTCACGCGCTCGCCACTGCTGGGCGAGCACACCGACGAAGTGCTGGCCCAGTTGGGTTTCGGCGCCGCAGAAGTCGCCGCCCTGCGCGCCGACGGCGCCATCTGAACGCCATCCGGCAAAGGACACGATGAACGCGCGAACCATTCCCATCGTCGCACTGCCTGCCAGCCGACAGCGCAAGCGCGAAGCGCCCAAGGGCCGCAGCGTCGACGCCGGCCGCGCTCGACGAGGTGCGGCAACTGCTGGGCGGCGCCTCCCGTGCACGTGACCTGCTGATCGAGCACCTGCATCGCCTGCAGGACCGCTTCGGTCACCTGAGCGCGCGCCACCTGGCGGCGCTGGCGCGGGAGATGGGCCTGGCGCAGACCGAGGTCTACGAGGTCGCCAGCTTCTATCACCACTTCGACATCGTCAAGGAAGGCGGCGAGGCACCTGCCGCATTGACGGTGCGGGTCTGCGACGGCCTGTCGTGCGAGATGGCCGGCGCACAGGATCTGTTGGCGCGACTGCCCAAGCTGCTGGGTCGCGACGTGCGCGTCATCGCCGCGCCTTGCATCGGCCGCTGCGAGCAGGCGCCCGCGGTCGCGGTCGGCCAGCATCCGCTGGCCAAGGCGAGCTGCGAGTCGGTCGCGGCCGCGGTCAAGGCCGGCACGACCGAGCATGTGCCCGAGGGCTTCACCGATCTGGCGGCGTACAAGGCACAGGGCGGCTACAAGCTGCTCAAGCGTTGCATCGCCGGCGAGATCGAGGTCGAGACGGTCATCAAGACGATGGAAGACTCGGGCCTGCGTGGCCTGGGTGGCGCTGGGTTTCCGGCCGGCCGCAAGTGGCGCATCGTGCGCAACGAGGCTGCGCCGCGATTGATGGCGGTGAACATCGACGAAGGCGAGCCGGGTACGTTCAAGGACCGCGTCTATCTCGAGCGCGATCCGCACCGCTTTCTCGAGGGCATGCTGATCGCGGCCTGGGCGGTCGGCATCGCCCGCATCTACGTCTACCTGCGCGACGAGTACCACGGCTGCCGCGCCATGCTCGAGTCCGAACTCGCGAAGCTGCGCGCCCAGCCCCCCTACGCGGGCATGCCCGAGATCATCCTGCGCCGCGGTGCCGGCGCCTACATCTGCGGCGAAGAGTCGGCGATGATCGAATCGATCGAAGGCAAGCGCGGCATGCCGCGACTGCGCCCACCTTACGTGGCACAAGTCGGGCTGTTCGGCCGCCCGACGCTCGAGCACAACTTCGAGACCCTGTACTGGGTGCGCGAAATCGTCGAGAAGGGCAGCGCCTGGTTCGCTTCGCAGGGCCGCCATGGGCGCAAGGGCCTGCGCTCGTTCTCGGTTTCGGGTCGCGTCAAGAGCCCGGGCGTGAAGCTCGCGCCCGCGGGCATCACGGTCCGCGAGCTGCTCGACGAGCATTGCGGCGGCATGCTCGACGGGCACGCCTTCTACGGCTACCTCCCCGGCGGTGCGTCGGGCGGCATCCTGCCGGCCTCGATGGGCGACATCCCGCTCGACTTCGACACCCTGCAGCCGCACGGCTGCTTCATCGGCTCGGCGGCGGTGATCGTGCTGTCGGACCAGGACACGGCCGTGGCCGCGGCGCGCAACATGATGCGCTTCTTCGCCCACGAGTCGTGCGGCCAGTGCACGCCTTGTCGCAACGGCACCGCCAAGGCCTCGGCGCTGATCGAACAACCCAAGTGGGACCTGCCGCTGCTGGAGGACCTGTCGCATCGTCATGCGCGACGCCTCGATCTGCGGCCTGGGCCAGGCCGCGCCGAATCCGATCGACTGCGTCGTCAAGTACTTCCCCGGGGAACTGGGATGAATCCAATGCGGATCGGGATGGCGGCTCGCGGCCCTTTGCAGACGGTCGCGAACGAGTGTCCTGTCGCCATGCGCGTGCTGGCCTCAGCGCGAGCCGCGAGCGTGGGGCGGCCGCTTTCGCTCATGTCCCCCGACGACGCCCTGGCGGGCGCCGTCTCCTCCTTTACTTCGCTGCAGCGGCCACCCCACGCCCGCGGCAACCCGCTTGGGTGGCGTTCGACGACGGCGCACCACCGCTGCTGCCGGATCGGGCCGCTGGGGTGCCCTGCGCAGCGAAGTAAAGGAGGAGGCGTCGGCCGCAGGCCGAGGCCGGGGGACATGAGCGGAGCAGGGCACCCCGGTGGCCCGATCCCGCGCCAATGCACGCACGCAAGGGCCAGCGCACAAATGAACGTCCGCAATGGGCCGAGCGCAGCGCACCAATCTCCCTGCCACGTACATCGCGGATCGCGGATCGCGCCATGGAGTCACTGACATGAATGCCATCACCCGCAAGGAAGCCGCGGCGCTCAATGCGCCCGCCGTGACGTTCCAGCTCAACGGCCGCGAAGTCACGGGTCGCGCCAACGAGACGATCATCGAGATCGCCCGGCGCGAAGGCGTCGAGATCCCGCACCTTTGCTACAAGCCGGGCTTGGAGGAGGTCGGCAACTGCCGCGCCTGCATGGTCGAGATCGACGGCGAGCGCGTGCTCGCGCCCTCGTGCTGCCGCTACCCCAGCGCGGGCATGAAGGTCACGACCGACAGCGAGCGCGCGCGTCAAGTCGCAGAAGCTGGTGCTCGAACTGCTGCAGGCCGACATGCCCGAGCGCGCCTACACGCGCCACAACGAGGTCGACCAATGGGCGGCCAAGCTCGGCGTGGGCAAGCCGCGCTTCGCAGCGCGTGCGCAGCCGGCGCCGGACCTCTCGCACCCGGCCATCGCCGTCAATCTGGACGCCTGCATCCAGTGCACGCGCTGCCTGCGCGCCTGCCGCGACGAACAGGTCAACGATGTCATCGGTCTGGCCTTTCGCGGCGAGCACGCGAAGATCGTCTTCGACATGGACGACGCGATGGGCGCGTCGACCTGCGTGGCCTGCGGCGAATGCGTGCAGGCCTGCCCGACCGGCGCGCTGATGCCCGCGCGCGACGTGGCGCTCACGGTTCCCGACAAGCAGGTCGACTCGGTCTGCCCCTATTGCGGCGTCGGCTGCCAGCTGACCTACAACGTCAAGGACAACAAGATCCTGTTTGTCGAAGGCCGCGACGGCCCGGCCAACCAGGGTCGGCTGTGCGTCAAGGGCCGCTACGGCTTCGACTACGCGCACCATCCGCAGCGCCTGACGCGGCCGCTGATCCGGCGCGAGGACGCGCCGCCCAAGCGGGGCGACTTCGTGATGGACCCGACGCGCGTGATGGACATCTTCCGCGAAGCCACGCTGGGACGAGGCGCTCGCCTTCGCCGGCGGCGGCCTCAAGGCCATCCGCGACCAGCATGGCAAGAAGTCGCTGGCCGGCTTCGGCTCGGCCAAGGGCAGCAACGAAGAGGCCTACCTGTTCCAGAAGCTGGTGCGCACCGGGCTTCGGCAGCAACAACGTCGACCATTGCACGCGCCTGTGCCACGCCTCGTCGGTGGTGGCGCTGCTCGAGGGCATCGGCTCGGGCGCGGTCAGCAACCCGGTGATGGACGTGACGCAGGCCGACGTGGTGTTCCTGATCGGCGCCAACCCGACCGTCAACCACCCGGTGGCCGCGACCTTCATCAAGAACGCGGCCCAGAACGGCACCAAGCTGATCGTGCTCGATCCGCGCCGCTCGGACCTGTCGCGCGTCGCGCACCGCTTCCTGCAGTTCAAGCCCGACACCGACGTGGCGATGCTCAACGCGATGATGAACGTCATCGTCACCGAGGGCCTGGTGGACGAAGATTTCATCGCCAGCCGCACCATCGGCTACGAGGAGCTGCGCAAGAACGTCGCGGGCTACACGCCCGAGGCGATGGCGCCGATCTGCGGCATCGACGCCGAGACCCTGCGCTACGTGGCGCGCCTGTACGCCAAGAGCAAGGCGTCGATGATCCTGTGGGGCATGGGCATCAGCCAGCATGTGCACGGCACCGACAACGCGCGCTGCCTGATCGCGCTGTCGCTGATGACCGGCCAGATCGGCCGGCCCGGCACCGGGCTGCATCCGCTGCGCGGCCAGAACAACGTGCAGGGCGCGTCCGATGCGGGCCTGATCCCGATGATGCTGCCCGACTACCAGCATGTCGCCAAGCCCGAGGTGCGCGCGTCGTTCGAGAAGGCCTGGAAGCTGGCGCCGGGCACGCTGGACGCCGAGGTCGGGCTGACCGTGGTCGAGGTCATGCACGCGATCAAGCAGGGCACGATCCGCGGCATGTACGTGCAGGGCGAGAACCCGGCCATGTCCGACCCCGACGCCAACCATGCGCGCGAGTCGCTGGCCGCGCTCGAGCACCTGGTGGTGCAGGACATCTTCCTGACCGAGACCGCCTACCTCGCCGACGTGATCCTGCCCGCGGGCGCCTTCCCCGAGAAGACCGGCACCTTCACCAACACCGACCGCCTGGTGCAGATGGGCCGCCAGGCCATCGATCCGCCGGGCGACGCGCGCCAGGACCTGTGGATCATCGAGCAGATCGCCAACCAGCTCGGCTGCGGCTGGAACTACGCCGACGTGTCCGAGGTGTTCGACGAGATGCGCCACACCATGCCCAGCATCGCCGGCATCACCTGGGAGCGGCTCGAGCGCGAGCATGCCGTCACGTACCCGTGCGAGAAGGAAGGCGATCCGGGCCAGTCGGTGGTCTTCACCGACGACTTCCCGCGCGAAGGCGGCAAGGCGCGCTTCGTGCCGGCCGACATCATCCCGGCGGCCGAACGACCCGACGCCGACTACCCGATGGTGCTGATCACCGGGCGCCAGCTCGAGCATTGGCACACCGGCAGCATGACGCGGCGCGCCAGCGTGCTCGACGCGCTCGAGCCCGACCCGACGGCCCTGATCCACCCGCTGGACCTCGAGGCCCTGGGCGTGCGGCCGGGCGAGGTCGTGACCATCGCCTCGCGCCGCGGCACCGTCTGCCTGTACGCGCGCGCCGACGACGGCACGCCGCGCGGTGCGGTGTTCGTGCCGTTCTGCTACTACGAGGCGGCGATCAACAAGCTGACCCACGCGGCGCTCGACCCCTTCGCCAAGATTCCCGAGTTCAAGTACTGCGCGATCAGCGTGCAGCCCGGCGGAGAGGCTCCGCAGCAGGGCAGCTACGGTGGCGGGCAGTTGCTGTCGGCGAGCCGGCCTTCGGTTAGTGCGTAGGCCAGGCGCGGCGAATCCGGTTTCTACTCAGGAGCGCTCGCGTTCCAGACTCGCAAGAACGGAAAACACAAGATGGAGTTCCTAACCACCCCGCATTTCTGGGTCGCCGTCGGCCAGATCATCCTGATCGACATCCTGCTCGGTGGCGACAACGCGGTCGTCATCGCGCTGGCCTGCCGCAAGCTGCCGCCCAAGCAGCGCACGCAGGGCATCCTGTGGGGCACCGCGGGCGCCATCGTTCTGCGCATCGTCCTGATCTTCTTCGCGCTGACGCTGCTGGCGATTCCGTTCCTGAAGATCGTCGGCGCGATCCTGCTGGTCTGGATCGGCGTCAAGCTGCTGGTGCCCGACCACGAGGACGGCCACGGCGAGATCGACCGGCAGCGACAAGCTGTGGGGTGCCGTCAAGACCGTCATCATTGCCGACTTCGTGATGAGCGTGGACAACGTCATCGCCGATGGCCGGCGCGGCCGAGGCCTCGGGCACCGGGCACAGCATGGCGCTCGTGATCTTCGGCGTGCTGGTCAGCATCCCGATCATCGTCTGGGGCAGCCAGATGGTGCTCAAGCTGATGGACCGCTTCCCCATCATCATCACCGCCGGCGGCATGCTGCTGGGCTGGATCGCCGGCACCATGACGGTCACCGACCCGGTGCTGGTCAACCCGGAGGTGATGCCGCAGATCCCGAAGTTCGAGGCCACCGCCTGGATCCGCTACGGGGCAGGCATCGTCGGCGCGCTGCTGGTGCTGGCGCTGGGCAAGTGGATCAGCGCGCGCGCGCAACGCGAAGCGCCGCAGGTGGTTGCCGCCCCCGCGCCGCAGGGCATCGGTCAGTCTGCGCCGCATCCTGCTCGCGGTCGACGGGTCAGAGACCGCGGCGCGCGCCGCGCGGCATGTGATTGCGATCATGCAGGGCATGCGCGACCCGGCATCGCTGGACCTGCACGTGCTCAACGTGCAGCGCCCGGTGTCGGGCGACGTCGCTTCCTTCGTTGCGCACAAGTCGCTCGAGGAGTACTACCACGAGCGCGCGAATGAGGCGCTCGCGCCGGCACGTGCATTGCTCGACGAGGCGGGCGTGAAGTTCGAGGCCAAGCATCGCCTGGGCCTGCCCGGCGAGACGATCGCCAAGGAAGCGCAGGAGCAATCCTGCGACATGATCGTCATGGGCACCAAGGGTGCGGGCGCGGCGGCGGCCCTGCTCGGGTCGGTGGCGCAGGACACGATCGAGAAGTCCAGCATCCCGGTGTTGCTGGTGAAGTGATCGCGCGCGGAGCCGGCCCGGCGCCGACCTGTCCCTAGAATCGCCGCTTCGGGCCGTTAGCTCAGTTGGTTAGAGCAGAGGACTCATAATCCTTTGGTCGTTGGTTCGATCCCAACACGGCCTACCAAAGTGCGATGCACGGCCCAGCAGCAATGTTGGGCCGTTTGCATTGGGCAGACGTGTCCGCTGCAGCCGAATGCCGTCTCGCCAGCCATGTGGGCGACCGCGGGTCGCCGGGCTTGATCGCGCCGCGCCATGCGGTCAAGATGGCGCCATGAACGCGATCGACACGAAGCCCTTCCGCCTGACCTACGCCACCATGTTCGATCCGCCGGCGGATCTGCACCGGCGCTTCGACGACGCCTTGGGGCGCGCACATGCGCGTCGCGGCGCAGACCACGCGATGTGCATCGGCGGTCGTGCACGCCACGCCGAACGCTGGTTCGAGTTGCGCTCGCCGATCCACCGCGACTGGCGGCTCGGCCGCTTCCCCGCCGGCACGGCCAGCGACGCGGCCGATGCCGTGGCCGCGGCGCAGGCCGCCGCACCGGGTTGGGCAGCCATGCCCTACGCTGAGCGCATCGCGATCTTGCGGCGCGCGGCTGCGCTGATCGAGGCACAGGTGTTCGATCTGGCGGCGGCGCTGGCGCTCGAGGTCGGCAAGAACCGCATGGAGTCCCTGGGCGAGGTGCAGGAAACCGCGGAGCTGATCAGCTGGTACTGCGACCAGATGGCCGAGCATGCGGGATTCGACCGCCGGTTGCCGGACGACCCTCTGGTCGGCTTTGTCAGCCGCAACCGCACCCTGCTCAAGCCCTATGGCGTATGGGCGGTGGTGGCGCCGTTCAATTTCCCGATGGCGCTGGCGGGCGGCCCGATCGCGGCTGCGCTCGTGGCCGGCAATACCGTGGTCTTCAAGGTGGCGAGCGACACCGCCTGGAGCGGTCGCGCCTTGATGGATGTGTTCGAGGCGGCCGGTTTGCCGCCCGGCGTGCTCAACCTCCTCAGCGGCGCCGGAGGCGAAGTGGGCGCCGCCCTGATGAACCACCCGGGCTTGGCCGGCGCCACCTTCACCGGGTCGCATGAGGTCGGCATGTCGCTGTTGCGAGGCTTCGCCGCCGGCACGCGGCCGCGCCCGCTGATTGCGGAAATGGGCGGCAAGAACGCCGCCATCGTCAGCCGCCATGCCGACCTGGACCGCGCGGCCACGGGCATCGCGCGCTCGGCGTTCGGCCTGCAGGGGCAGAAATGTTCAGCCTGCTCGCGCGTCTTCGTCGAGCGGAAGGTCGCGTCCGCATTGCGCGAGCGGCTGGTTGAAGCCACGCGCAAGATCGCCGTCGGCGACCCGACCGACAGCGCGCACTGGATGGGACCGGTGATCAATGCAGCCGCCGTCGATCGCTACCGCAGGGCAGCCTCGCAGCTGGCGACCGAGGGTCGCATCGATTTCGGTGGTCAGGTGCTCGAGGCGGGCGAGCTCGGCGCTGGCCACTTCGTCGCCCCGACCGTTGCCACGGTCGACCATGCACATCGCCTCTGGCGCGATGAACTCTTTCTGCCTCTGGTCCTGGTCGGCGAGGTCGAGTCGGTCGACGAGGGCATCCAGCGCGCCAACGCCAGCGACTACGGGCTGACGGCGGGCTTCTACGGCGCGGTCGACGAGATCGAGCCGTTCCTCGCCCGCATCGAGGCCGGCGTCACCTATGTCAACCGACCGCAGGGCGCGACCACCGGCGCCTGGCCGGGCTACCAGCCCTTCGGCGGCTGGAAGGGCAGCGGCAACACCGGCAAGGCGATCGGTTCGTTCTGGTACCTGCCGCAGTACTTGCGCGAGCAGTCGCAGACCATCGTCGACTAATGATCGATGCGGTTCGCGGCAATCGCGCCGACGAGGAGGGACGGCCGCTGACGGCAAGTCGAACCTTGGTCCGGCGCATCGCGAGCGTCAACGACCGCGCCGGACTTCCTCGAAGACGCCGACCAGGTCCTGCTCCCATCGCTCGAACGTCGCCCTGAGCTCGGGCGCAGGAAACAGGGCCGCGAGCGTGCGCGGTCGGTTGGTCGTGATCAGGGTCTGGCTGCCCTCGGAGAAGATCGCCACGTTCAGCGGCAGGTAGGGGATCAGCTCGGGATGGCGCTCGGCCAGCCGGGCGACCTCTTCGGCCTTGCCGTAGAAGACGACGCGGTACTTGTCGGTCTGGTAGCCCTTGGCCTCGAGGCCGACATCGACGCGCTGCACACGCGTGATCTTGTAGCCGCGCGCAGCAATCGCACCCTGCAGCACGGTCATCGATTCCTCGAAGTCGCTGCCCGAGCGCACGATCAGCATCTCGTCAGCCCGCACCGGGGCGTGCAGGCCTGCCAAGGCGGCCAGCAACAACAGGCATCGGGTCAACGTGTTCACAGCGTGGCGTCGTCCATGATCGTGCGGTAGGTGCGCGCCATCTCGTCGCACATCCGGTTCAACCCGGAGTTGTTGAACAGCCCGCTCAGGCGCTTGGGGTTGGCCGCGACCATCTTGACCTTGCCATCCTGTTCCACCACGGTGATGCGGCAGGGCAGGAACAGCCCGACGCGCGGGTCGGTGCGCAAGGCCTCGCTCAGCAGGGCGAAGTTGCAGAAGTAGACGATGTGCCGGCGCGCGTCCTCCTGGCCCACCGGCACCAGCCCGTCGTCGAGCTTCTGTTCGCGGATGAAGGAGAAATTGTTGACGCCGATCGACTGCTTGAGCCGCGCCACCGTCGTCGGCAGGTCGTGGGGCGAGTCCATCTCGATCGTCGGCTGCTCCACGGCGAGCACGGTGGCGCTGTCGGGCACCGGTTCGCTCTCGAAGCTGCGCACGTAGGCGACGATGTCGTCGATGTTCCTTGTGCTCAAGCCCAGCGCGGTGAAGGACACCATCGGCGTGCCCTTGACGCCCTTCATCAGGACCGCCTTGATCATCTGGTCGCTGGCCGAGGCCAGGAAGCCCGGGTTGTGCAGGGCCGGCGGCATGATCGGCAGGTTTCGCGGCCGCGACAACGTCACGCCCGTGCCCTGGCCGCCCTCGCCCTTGGCGCCGTGGCAACTGGCGCAGTACGTTGCATACAGCCGTTCGCCGTTCGCCGTATCGCCCTTGATGGGGGCAGCCGAATAGCGCGGCGGCCGGGCAGTGCCCCAGGACTGGACATGGCGCACGATGGCTTGGACGTCGGCGTCGGCCAACGAGGCGAACGCCGGCATGATCCGGCCCGGACGGCCATGACGGATCGTCTTGCGCAGGTAGTCGTCCGACATCAGCCCATTGGCCGACGCCATCGCCAGCGGCATGCCGATGCCGCCGCTGCCCTGGTCGCCATGGCAGGCAGCGCAGTTCTGCGCGTACAACGCGGCGCCATCGGCCGCGAACAACGATGGCCACCACATCGCAGCGACGACAAGGACGAACCACGCTCTCATGTCAACGCCGCGCGGTTTACAGATGCGCGTGCCGTGCGTGCCGCACCGATCACTTCGGGCGCCGGTCCGTCGCCTCTGCGCCCGGCTCGATGGCCACGGCATCGCTGAGACCGTCGCCACGACGCGGCTCGTGCCTTTCGAGCACCGTGCCGATCGCTCGCTTGAGCTTGCCGACCGCGCCGCTGATCGCCTGGTGGGCCGTCCCGGCATGGTCCTTCACGACCACCGGGTCGCGGCCCTTCAAACGCGCTTCCAGGGTGCAGTGAATCTCGTCGCCATGCGTCTTGGCCTGGCTGTGGGTGTCGGCCAGATGCGCCTCGACGCGCGTGACCTGTTCGCCAAATCGACCCAGCGCGTCCTTCACCACGGCCTCCAGATGCTCGGACATCTGCACGCGCCCGTCGACGTTCGGATCGGTATTCAACAACACTTGCATCGGTTTCCTTCAGGGTGGCTCGGCGGCGTGATCGTCGCCCGCGGGTGGAATGGACTGGCAACACAGAGCCGGTCCGCGCACTTTCATTATCGGCCTCGCACGACCGACCGCCCCCGCCAGCCATTGACGTCGGTCAATTGCTGGCTCCCCATTCGGTCGCAGCATGCATGCAGTCAAGGTTGACGATGGAATGAGGTGATGACATGACTCGAGCTCACGACAACGCGCAAGACACCATCCGCTGGTTTCGTGACCTGTCCTTGGCCGACTTGCCCCTGGTCGGCGGCAAGAACGCTTCACTCGGCGAGATGGTGCAGCAGCTCACGCCGCTGGGTGTGCGCATCCCCGACGGCTTCGCCATCACGGCGCCAGCCTATCGCGCGGCGCTCGACCAGGGCAAGTGCTGGGACGAACTGCACCGCCTGCTCGACAAGCTCGACAAGACCGACACCCGGGCTTTGGCGCGCGCGGGTGCGCGGGCGCGCGAGATCGTCTACGCCGCGCCGATGCCCAAGGCGGTCGAGGCCGGCATTCGCCAAGCCTGGCAAACGATGAAGGAGCAGCTCGGCGAAGACCTCAGCGTGGCCGTGCGCAGTTCCGCCACCGCCGAGGATCTGCCGGGTGCCAGCTTCGCCGGTCAACACGACACCTACCTGAACATCCATGGCGAGGAGATGCTGATCGACGCGGTGAAGCGTTGCCAGGCCTCGCTCTTCACCGACCGCGCGATCTCGTACCGCACCGACAACGGCTTCGACCACTTCAAGGTCTCGTTGTCGGTGGCCGTGATGCAGATGGTGCGCAGCGACCAGGCCAGCAGCGGCGTGATCTTCACCATCGATACCGAGTCGGGTCACCCCGATGTGGTGTTCATCACCGCGGCCTGGGGCCTGGGCGAGAACGTGGTGCAGGGCACGGTCGACCCCGACGAGTTCTATGTCCACAAGCCGACCTTCCGCCAGGGCTTTCGCAGCGTCCTGCGCCGCACACTGGGCGACAAGCAGGTGCGCATGGTCTACGCGCCCGGGCGCACCCGCGAGCCCGTGGTCAACAAGCCCACGCCCAAGGCCGACCGTGCGCGCTATTGCCTCAGCGATGCCGACGTGCTCGAGCTGGCCGACGCGGCGATCAAGATCGAAGACCATTACAGCCGCCAGGCCGGCGAATTCAGGCCGATGGACATCGAATGGGCCAAGGACGGCCCCGACGGTGCGCTCTACATCGTTCAGGCGCGGCCCGAAACCGCGGCCTCGCGCATTTCGACCACGCAGCTCGAGGAGTACGTGCTCGATGGCAGCGGCACCGTGCAAGGCCAAGGGCCGCGCGGTAGGCGCGCGCGTGGCCGTCGGCAAGGTACGCCGCGTCACCGACGCGCACCAGCTGCACGCGTTCAAGCCGGGCGAGGTGCTGGTGTCGGACACCACCTCGCCCGACTGGGAACCGGTCATGAAGACCGCCGCGGCCATCGTCACCAACCGCGGCGGGCGCACCTGCCATGCGGCGATCGTGGCGCGCGAACTGGGCATCCCGGCGGTGGTGGGTACCGAGCACGCCACCGAGGCGCTGCGCAACGGCGACACGGTGACGGTGTCGTGCGCCGAAGGTGCCGTCGGCAAGGTCTACGACGGCGAAGTCAAGTTCCACAAGCAGGTCACCGATGTCAGCGGCCTCAAGCGGCCTGCGACCGAGATCATGGTCAACCTGGGCAACCCCGAGCTGGCCTTCCAGACCAGCCTGCTGCCGTGCGACGGCGTCGGGCTGGCGCGCATGGAGTTCATCGTCAACGAGCACATCAAGGTGCACCCGATGGCGGTGCTTGCATCCCGAGCGCATCGCCGACGCCGCCGAGCGCACGCGAGTGCAGGCGCTGTGGAGTGGCTACGCCGACGGCGCGAGCTACTTCGTCGAGAAGCTCGCCGAGGGCGTGGGCACCATCGCCGCGGCGTTCTATCCGCGGCCGGTGATCGTGCGGCTGTCGGACTTCAAGAGCAACGAGTACGCGGCGCTGCTCGGTGGGCGTGACTTCGAGCCGCACGAAGAAAACCCGATGCTGGGTTTTCGCGGCGCGGCACGCTACATCCACCCCGACTACGCCGAAGGCTTTGCGCTCGAATGCCAGGCGCTCAAGCGCGTGCGCGAGACCATGGGCCTGACCAACCTGAAGCTGATGGTGCCGTTCTGCCGTCGCCTGGACGAAGCGCGCCGTGTGCTCGCGGCGATGGCCGGCCACGGTCTCGAGCGCGGCGAGAACGGCCTGCGAGGTCTACGTGATGTGCGAGATCCCGAACAACGTGCTGCTGATCGACGAGTTCGCTGAGTTGTTCGACGGTTTCTCGATCGGCTCCAACGACCTGACGCAGTTGACGCTGGGCGTCGACCGCGACAGCGCGATCGTCGCCGAGTCGTTCGACGAGCGCGACCCGGGCATGCTGAAGATGCTCAAGCTCGCGGTCGAAGGCGCCAGGCGCAACAAGCGCCACTCGGGCATCTGCGGCCAGGCGCCGTCGGACCATGTCGAGATCGCGCGCTACCTGGTCGAACTCGGCATCGACAGCATCAGCCTGACGCCCGACACCGTGATCAAGACCATGCTGGCCGTGAGGGAGATCGAAGAAAAGCAGGGCAGGGCGCCGCGCAAGGCGACTTGACGGGCTGCGCGGCAGCGCATGACCTTGCCGCGGCGCGTGCTGCGTGGCATGGTTACGATCGCTCATTCGCTCGGAGTTCATGCCATGTCCCGCACCACCACCATCGCCCTCGCGTCTGCGCTGTGGCTGGCCTTGTCGCCGGCGCGCGGCGCCGAGATGCCGATCTTCGACGCCCATGTGCATTACAGCCATGACGCGGTCGAGCTGACGCCGCCCAAGCAGGCGGCGGCCATCCTGCGCAAGGCCGGGCTCAAGAGCGCGCTGGTCTCGAGTTCGGGCGACGAGGGCACGCAGCAGCTGCTGGCCGAGGCGCCGGAGATCGTGATTCCCTCGCTGCGGCCCTACCGCACGCGCGGCGAAACCAGCAGCTGGATGCGCGACGAGACCGTCGTCACCTTCCTCGAGGACCGTCTGCGCCGGCATCGCTACGCCGCCATCGGCGAGTTCCATCTCTTCGGTGCCGACGCCGACCTGCCGGTGCCGCGGCGCATGGTGGCGCTGGCCAAGCAGCACAAGCTGGTGCTGCACGCGCATTCCGACGCCGACGCGATCGAACGCATCTACAAGCAGGACCCGCAAGCGCGCGTGCTGTGGGCGCATTCGGGGTTCGACCGCCCCGAGAAGGTGGCCGAAATGCTGCGCAAGCACAGGAACCTGTGGGCCGACCTGGCCTACCGCAACGAGCATGGCAGCGGCGGCAAGGTGGCGCCCGAATGGCGCAAGCTGTTCACCGAGTTCCCCGACCGCTTCATGGTCGGGACCGACACCTTCACGCCCGAGCGCTGGCATTACCTGGTCGAGCACGCGAGCTGGAGTCGCGCTTGGCTGACCGACCTGCCCCAACCACTGGCCGAGCGCCTGGCCTGGCGCAATGGCGAGGCGCTGTTTGGCAATTGGAAGGCAAACAGCGCGCAATGACGGTTGCGCTGGCTGCATTGGCCGCGGGCCTGCTGACCCTGAACGGTGCGGCGTTTGGCTGCGGCGAGAGCCTGGGCGCCGGCACGCGCGAGCTGGCCGATTCGCAGGTCCGGCTGGTCTACAAGACGCTGCCCGCCGTGCCGATCGTCGGCCGTCATTTCGTGCTCGACATCGCGCTGTGTGCGAAGGGCACTGCCGGGGCGCCATCGACACTGAGCGTCGATGCCCATATGCCCGAGCACCGACATGGCATGAATTACCGCCCCAGCGTCAGCCGCCTCGGCCCCGGCCTCTACCGCGCCGAGGGATTGATGTTCCACATGCCCGGTCGCTGGGAACTGGTGTTCGAGTTGCGTGATGGCGCCGGCGCCGCGCAGCGATTCGCGCAGACGCTGATGATCGACTGAGCATGCACGCGAAGGGCCTGTGCGTGGCGTTGTCGACGCTGCTGCTGTTCGTCGGCATCACGGCCGCGTCACCACCGGCCACGCTGACGGAAGAGCAACGACAGCGCGTCCTGGCGCATGGGCCGTGGCCGTCGGAGCCCGTGCGCGACCCGTCCAACCGCGTGTCGGGCCAGGCCGCTGCGATCGTGTTCGGCGAGCAGCTGTTCAACGACGCGCGCCTGTCGCGCGACGGCACACGCGCCTGTGCCAGCTGCCACTTGCGCGAGCGCGGTTTCAGCGACGGCCTGCCGCGCGCCAGCGGCCTCCTGCCCGGCGACCGCAACACGCCCTCGCTGCTCGACGTCGGCGGGCGGCGCTGGTTCGGCTGGGACGGCGCCAACGACAACCTGTGGGCGCAGAGCCTGCGCCCGCTGCTCGACGCCGGCGAGATGGGGGGCAGCCTGCGCAGCGTGGCGCAAACCCTGCGCGGCCAGGCCGATCTGCGCGACGCGTACCGGCGGGTCTTTGGCCGCGCACCCGAACGCGACGACGAGCAGATCGTGGTCAATCTGGCCAAGGCGCTGGCGGCGTACCAGGAGACCCTGCGCAGCCGGCGCACGCCCTTCGACGAATTCCGCGATGCGCTGGCGCGCGGCGACCTGGCGGCAGCCGCCGCTTACCCGCCCTCGGCGCAGCGTGGCTTCACCCTCTTTGTCGGCAGGGGACGCTGCACGCTGTGCCACAGTGGACCAGCGTTCTCGAACGGCGAGTTCCACGACATCGGTATCCCCTTCTTCGTCGCGCCCGGCCGTGTCGACCCCGGGCGCCATGGCGGCATCAAGGCGCTGCAGGCCAGCCGCTACAACCTGCTCGGGCCCTTCAACGACGACGCCTCGCGCCGCAGCGCGATCAGCACGCAGCACGTGCGGCTCGAGCACCGGAATTACGGCGAGTTCAAGGTGCCCTCGCTGCGCAACCTGGCGCGCAGCGCGCCGTACATGCACAACGGCAGCCTGGCCAGCCTGCGCGACGTCGTGAAACACTATTCGGAGCTGAACGAAGAACGCCTGCACACCGACGGCGAGCGGCTGCTGTTGCCGCTGCACCTGAGTGCGGCCGAGACCGACGACCTGCTGGCGTTTCTCGACAGCCTCAACGAAGGCGAGCCGACGCGATAGCGCGTTGCATTGCGCCGACGCGCTTGCGACCTTGAGCGGGACTCATGTTGCGCTGCCGATCCAGCGTTCCAACTCGAGCATGGCTTGATCGAACTCCAGCTTGCTCCCGGCCGCTTCGGCGGCTTCGAAGGCGGCATCGCCCAGAGCCTGACGCGAACTTGCCAGCAAGGGCGCCAGGTGCTCGAGTTCACCGGGCTCGTGGCGGTAACCCCAGGCCTGCAGTTGCCGGTCCGAGACGCCCCAGAGGCGCGCGGCCATGGCATGGTCACCCAGGCGTGACGCCAGTCCCACCGTGGCGTCGAGCAGGTCGACGGCGACCTTTTCATGGCGCGCCAGCGGCAGGCACTCGCGCGCGAACTGGCGCGCCTGATCGAGCTCGCCGCGCGAGACCAGCACGCGGATCAGGTTGTCGAGCACGATCACGGTGCCGACGCGGCCGGCATGCAGGCGTGCCAACGCCAGGGCTTCGCGATAGCAGCGCTCGGCCGCATCGAGCTGTCCGCAGCGGTGTTTGTGCGATGCGACGTTGTTGAGCAGGGTGAACATCAGCACCCCGTCGCCCAGTGGGCGCGCCAGTTCAAGGGCTTCGTCAAAGGCCTGCAGGGCGGGCTCGTTGCGGTTCAGGGTCGCCAGCGCCGAGCCCACCGCGTTGACCGCCCAGGCCAGCGCGCGCGGCGCCCCGAGTTGCCGCGCTGCCGCCAGCGCCTGCTGCGCGTAGGCCAGCGCCTCGTCGTAGCGCCCGCGGAACTCACTCAGCCGCGCTAGTGTGCGCAGCGTGCCCTGGCGCGCAGGCGTGTTGGCTGCGGCCCGGTCATGTTCGAGTGCGGCCCGCGCCAGGCGGTAACCCAACTCGACACTGTTCCAGCCCCAGTAATAGCCCGTGGCCGCAGCCAGGCGCAGGCCCGATTGCGGATCGACCGGACCCTCGCAGCACCAGGTGAGCGCCTCGACCAGATTCTCGTGTTCGAGCTTGAAGCGGCTCATCCACAGGTCTTGATCGGGCCCGCGCACCTGCGGCTCGGCTTCTTCGGCCATGGCGATGAAGTGCTCGACATGCCGGCCTCGCGTCGCCACGCCTTCGTCGCATTCGTTCAAGCGCTCGAGTGCGTACTGCCGCACCGTCTCGAGCATGCGGTAGCGCGGACGCCCCCCGAGACCTCGCGATCGACCGCGAGCAGCGACTTGTCGTGCAGTGCGGTCAACAGGGTCAGGGCCTCGTACTCGTCGGCGGTCTGCGCGACCTCGGCCGCGGCCTGCAGCGTCCAGCCGCCGGCAAACACCGATACCTGTCGTAGCATGCGCTGCTCCGGCGCCGGCAGTTGCTCGTAGCTCCACTGCATCGCCGCCTGCAGCGTCTGGTGGCGCGGCAAGGCACGGTTGCCGCCGGTGAGCAGGCGAAAGCGGTCGTCCAGGCGAGCGGCGATCTCGTCCAGCGGGAGCATGGTCACGCGCGCGGCCGCGAGTTCGATCGCCAGCGCGATGCCGTCCAGCCGCCGGCAGATCTCCGCAATCGACGCCGCATTGCCGGCATCGACCTCGAAATCGGGCAAGGCCAGCCGTGCGCGGTCGACGAAGACGCGCACCGACTCGGCGCCCTGCACGGCCGGCAACGCCGCGCTCGCCGGTAGCGACAGCGAGCGCACCGGATAGACCTGCTCGCCCGCCACCCCCAGGCCCTCGCGGCTGGTGGCAATGATCGTCGTGCCCGCACTACCGGCCAGCACGGCTTCGACCAGGGCCACGACGCCATCGATGAGGTGTTCGCAGTTGTCCAGTACCAACAGGATGTGCCGCGGGCCCAGGTGCTCGAGCAGCCGCTCCAGCAGCGGCCTGTCGCCCTCTTCGCGCACGCCCAGCACCGCCGCGCCGGCGGCGCTCACGCGCTGGGTGTCCTTGAGCGGCGCGAGGTCGACGAACCACACCCCATCGGCGAAGGCCGTGAGCTGCTCTTGCGCGAACTGCAAGGCCAGCCGCGTCTTGCCACAGCCGCCGATGCCGGTGAGCGTCAGCAGCCGGGTCGTGGGCAGCAGGCGCGCGATGTCCGCCAGCGCCGCCTCGCGGCCGATGAAGCGCGTGCGCGACTGCGGCAGGTTGTGGCGCGCCGGCTCGGCCGAAGAGCGCGCAGGGGGCGCCGCGGGCGACGCCGGAAGCGCATCGCGCACGGCGGTCAGCCGGTAGCCGTAGCCGGGCAGCGTCGTGATGGCGCTGGCACCGAGCAGCTTGCGCAGCGTGCTGATCTGCGTGGCGACGTTGTGTTCTTCGACCACCAGACCGGGCCAGACCAGGTCGAGCAGCTCCTGTTTCGTGACCAGCCGCTCATGGCGCTGGGCCAGCGCGAGCAGCACGTCGAAGGCGCGGCTGCCCAGGGCCACGGTCTCGCCGCGCACGCGCAGCATCCGCTCGGCCGGATGCAGCTCGAAATGGCTGAAACGCAGCGGTGGTTCGGCAGTGGCGGTGGGCACGGGCAACTCTTGTCGGGGGCGGCCTTTGACGGGATTTGAAAAGCCTTGATCCCGGCTTGAGGACGGGGCGCCGGCCGCTGGGCAGAGTGTGCCCCAGGCGTCGCCGCTGCCACGCGACGGCCGCCACAACCCCCCACTCTTGAAGGAGCAGCCCCATGTCACATGTCAGCCAGCACACGATCGATTCCACCCGCTACGCCAAGTGCGTCGAAGTCTCCAAGCGCATCCGTTGGGACACCGACCGCGACGTGATCCGTGGCCGCCAGTTCGACTTCGGCAAGAAATTCCTGCCCGACGGCCTGTCGAAGGTGGCGCAGCTGCCCTTCCTCAGCGACGACGAGCAGCGCCTGTTCTCGCAGGTGCAGGGCCGCACCTACGCCAACATGTTCGCGCTGGTCGAGCGCTTCATCGGCGCCAAGGTGCTCGAGATCAGCCGCGGCCACTGGTTGGGCGACCAGGTGGCGCTGGAGGCGCTTGGTACGCCTGACCGACGAGGAGCTCAAGCACCAGGAGATGTTCCGCCGCCTGGAGACGATGATGGCCCCCGGCATGCCCGCGGGCTACAACTTCCTGCCGCAGCCCAACGACGTGGCGCAGTGCGGTGCTGGCCGCGTCCACCTGGGCCGTGCTGGCGCTGGTCTGCGACATCGAACTCTTCTCGCAGGCGCACTACCGCAGCAGCATCGAGCCGGAGACGCAGATCGACCCGCTGTGGAAGGACGTCTTCCTCTTCCACTGGAAGGAAGAGTCGCAGCACGCCATCGTCGACGAGATGGAGTGGCTGCGCGAGAACGAGCAGCTCGATGCGCTCAGCGCGATCAGGCCGTCGACGAGCTGATCGGCCTGGTGGGCGCGGTCGACGGCATCGTGCAGATGCAGGCCAAGGCCGACGCCGAGTACTTCACGCAGGTCGCCGGGCGGGCCTTCGACGGCGCGCAGGTCCAGGCGATCCACGCCACGATGCTCGCCGCCTATCGCTGGCAGTACATCGTCACCGGCGTGCAGGACGCGCGTTTCCTCGAAGTGCTGGGCTCGATGATCAATGCCGAGCATGGTGCGCGCATCAACGCGGCGCTGGCGCCGATCGTCGCAGCGGTCCACTGAGCCTGGGCGCGCACGCGCGCAGGCGCGACTCAGGCGTCTCGGGCCCTGACTTCCAGACGCGCACTGCGCCACTGCGCCGCCAGCACCAGCAGAGTCAGCGTCATGCCCGACAGGTCGGTGGCCCAGCCGGGCTTGATCAGCAGCAGCGACGCGGCCACCAGCGCCGCGCGCTGCCAGGGCAGGCATTCGCGCAGCAGGTAGCCGAACAGCCCGGCGGCCAGCAACACGCAGCCGATACCGGCGCTGACCACGGCGGGCAGCACGACCGTCCAGGGGCCGATCATCAGCAGCGCGGGCTCGTAGACGAACATGAAGGGCACGATGAAGCCGGCCGCGCCGATGCGCATCGCGTGGCCAGCCGGCCTGCCACATATCGGCCTTGGCCAGCCCGGCGGCGGCGAACACGGCCAGCGCCACCGGCGGCGTGATCGCCGACAGCATCGCGAAGTAGAGCGCGAACATGTGCGCCGCCGGCGTGACCACGCCGAGCTTGATCAGCGCCGGCACCAGCAGCGACACCATCACGATGTAGGCCGGCGTGGTCGGCATGCCCATGCCGAGCACGATGCCGGCGATGGCGGTGAGGATCAGCGCCAGCAGCAGGCTGTTCTGCGACAGGCCGATGACCATCTGCGTGAACGCTGATGCCCAGCCCGGTGAGCGAGATGACGCCGATGACGATGCCGGCGCAGGCGCAGGCCATGGCCACCGCCAGCGCGTCCTTGGCGCCGCCGCGCAGCGCGTCGAGCACGGTGTGCCAGCCGATGCCTTCGCGCGTCGACCGGCGCAGCAGCGCGATCGGCAGGCAGGCAGCGCGCCGACCAGCGCGCACAGCGGCGCCGAGTACGACATCGATCAGGCCGCCCAGCACGATCAGGATCGGGATGAACAGGTGGCCGCGCTCGGCCAGCACCGTGCCGAGATCGCGGCAACTCGGCGCGCGGCAGGCCCATCAGGCCGACGCGCTTGGCGTCGAAGTGCACGGCGGCGAACACCGCCAGGTAGAACAGCAGCGCCGGGATCCAGGCCCACAGCGTGACCTGGAAGTAGCTCACCGCCAGGTACTCGGCCATCACGAAGGCCGCGGCGCCCATGATCGGCGGCATGATCTGGCCGCCGGTCGAGGCCGTGGCCTCGACACCGGCGGCGAAGGCCGGCGAGAAGCCGGTGCGCTTCATCAGCGGGATCGTCATCGGCCCGTCGACCATCACGTTGGCCACCGCGCTGCCCGAGATGGTGCCGAACAGGCTCGAGCTGACCACGGCCACCTTGCCCGGGCCGCCGGCGGTGTGGCCGGTGATCGACAGCGCGAAGTCCATGAACAGCTTGCCGGTGCCCGACTTCTCCATGAAGCTGCCGAACAGCACGAACACGATCACGTACGAGGCCGACACGCCCAGCGTGGAGCCGAAGATGCCCTCGGTGGACAGGTACAACTGCTCCATCAGCACCTGCAGCTTGATGTTGGTGCCGAACAGCGCGTAGCCCAGGAACAGCATCGCCGTGATCGGCAGCGCCCAGCCGATGACGCGCCGCGTCGCGTCCAGCACCAGCAGCACCGCCAGCACCGCCATGGTCTTGTCCAGCGCCGTCAGGTCATCGATGTAGATGATGCGGTTGGTGATGCTCTGGTAGGTGACGAAGATGTGCGCCGACGGCGGCGGCGCTGCGCCAGTATCAGCAGCGCGTCGAGCCACCACCAGCGGCGCTGCCCCTCGGGCTCGCGCACCGCCGGGAAGAGCAGGTACACCAGCGCCAGCGCGAACAGCAGGTGCGTGCCGCGGAAGATCAGGGCCTCGGGCGGCGACCAGGCCACCGCCCACATGTGGTACAGCGACATGGCGATCGCCACCGTACCGGCGAGCCAACGCGTGGCGGCGTTCAGACCTCAGCCCTGCCTGTGTGCAATCGATCCGGCCCTGCGGACGCTCACATCGCGCCGACTTCCTTGTAGAACTTGACAGCGCCCGGGTGGAACGGCACGCCGATGTCGGCGGCCATCATCTTGGGCGTCAGGCCGTCCATGGCCTTGTTGATCGCCACCATGTCGGGCAGGTTGGCGACCATGGCCTTGACCATCGCGTAGACCTGATCTGTCGGCAGCGAACAGGCGGCGACGATATGCGTCGAGTAGACGATCACGGGCACATCCTTGTCCTGCTTCGGGTAGGTGCCGGCCTTGATCACGCCCTTGGTGTAGCCGGGGTTGATCTGTCTCATGGCCACGACGATCTCGTCCGTGACCGGCACCAAACGGATGTCGCGCCCGCGGCCACGTCCATGATCGACGAGGCCGGGACGGTCGTGCCCAGCGTGAACACCTGCGCGTGGCCGTCCTTGAGCATCGTCGCGGCGTCGGTGTAGGAGTTGACGAAGTTGATCTTGGCGCTGTCGTACGTCAGGCCGACCGCCTTCAGCATGTGCGCCGACACGGCCTCGGCGGTGTTGCCCTTGGGCTGCACCGCGATCGACTTGCCCTTCATGTCGGCGACCGAATTGACGCCTGAGTTGGCCAGCGCCACCATCTGGAAGTACTGCGGATACAGATTGGCCACCTGGCAGACCTTGGTCACCTTCTGCGGGAAGGGCGCAGCGCCGTTGATGCCGTCAACCGACGAGATGCTGTTGCCGAAACCGACGTCGGCCTTGCCTTCGTCGATGCCGCGGATGTTGGCGATGCCCGCGCCCGGCAGGGTCTGCACCGACAGCCCGGGAATGGCCTTCTCCCACATGTTCTTCATCGAACCGCCCAGCGGCACCCAGGCGCCGCCCTGCGGGCCCGTCATCAAGCGCAGCTGCTGCGCCTGGGCCGGCGCGCCGGCCAGCAGCAGGGTGGTGGCACAGGCGGCGGCTGTGAGCCAACCGAAGGGGCGGATGCGCATGGCTTGTCTCCTGGTGAAGCGGGTGAGGGATTGCCCCAGTGTGCCCGTGCTGCCGTGCCTGTGCATTGGGGCAAGCCAGAAGATGTGCGGGTCGCTCCGTCACGCGGGTGTCCTGTGATCTACCCTGTGCCCCGGGCGAGCGCGGCGCGGTCATACTCGGCCCGGCCGGTTGGCAGAACGAACTGCCCGCAGCGGCGTCATAACCCGGGTGGCTGTCATGGAAGGAGTGCAATGCGCAGTGGACTGATGAATAGGATCGCCGGATCGGCCCTGATCGCGCTTGCGTTGCTCGTGGCGTCGGCACTCACCTATGCGCAGGACAAACGGCCGGTGGTGTATGTCGCGCCCATCGAAGGCATCATCGATCTCGGGCTGGCCCCGTTCGTCCAGCGCGTCCTCGACGAGGCCACGCAGGCGGGGGCGGCGGCTGTCGTGCTGGATATCAATACCTTTGGCGGTCGCGTCGACGCCGCGGTGCAGATCCGCGATGCGCTGCTGAACTCGAAGGTGAAGACGATCGCCTTCATCAACAAGCGGGCAATTTCCGCCGGTGCCCTGATCGCCCTGGCCAGCGAGAAGATCGTGATGGCCGACGGCGGCACGATCGGCGCGGCCACGCCGGTGCAGATCGGGGGGGCCGGCGAAAAGGCCGAGCCGGTCGGCGAGAAGACGGTCTCGTATGTCAGGAAGGAATTCCGCGCCACGGCCGAGAGCCGCAAGCGCCCGCCGCTGATTGCCGAAGCGATGGTCGATGCCGACGTCGAGATTCCCGGCCTGATCGAAAAAGGCAAGCTGCTGACGCTGACGACCGGCGAGGCGCTGACAACACAAGCTCATCGACCTGCAGGCCAATACGCTCGAGAGTGCGCTGCAGCAGCTCGGCATCGTTTCGCCCGAGATCCGCACGGCCTCGACGAACTGGGCCGAGAACGTGGTGCGCTTCCTGACGCATCCGGTGGTCAGCGGGCTGCTGATCACGATTGCCATGCTCGGCATCATCCTGGAGATGCGCACGCCCGGGTTCGGCATTCCGGGCGGTCTGGGCATCACGAGCCTGGCGCTGTTCTTCTGGGGCCATTGGCTGGTGCAGCTGGCGGGCTGGGAGGAGGTGCTGATCGGCGTGGCCGGCGTGCTCCTGCTGCTGCTCGAGGTGCTCGTGATCCCGGGCTTCGGCGTGGCCGGGCTGCTGGGCATCGCGGCCATCGTTGCCGCGCTGGTGCTGAGCCTGGTCGGGCCCGGGTTCACGACCGCCTTCATGCTTGCGGCGGCCGGGCGCGTGGTGTTGTCGATGCTGGCCGCCATCGTGATCAGCCTCATACTGTTACGGTACCTGCCGCGGCTGCCGTTCGGGCGCCGGCTGATTCTGCGCCGCGACTTGGTCGCGGCTGAAGGCTGGGCGTCGGCGCCAGAGAGCGATACAAAGTGGCTGGGCAAGACGGGCCGGGCCTCGACGCCCTTGCGCCCCTCCGGCATTGCCGACATCGACGGCACGCGGGTCGATGTGGTGTCCGACGGCGAACACATCGACGCCGGAGAGATGATCAGAGTGACACGTGTCGACGGCAACCGGGTTGTCGTCAGGCACATTTCAGAACCCATCAACAAGGAATGAGACATGAGTGAACTTGCAGCATTGATCGGTGGCATGGGTGTCTTGCTGCCCCTGCTGGTGGGGCTGGCCCTGATCCTGTACCTGGTGCCGATCCCGCTGTGGATCGCGGCCTGGGCCTCGGGTGCCTATGTCGGCCTGCTGACCCTGATCGGCATGCGCCTGCGCCGCGTGCCGCCGACCACGGTGGTCACGGCGCGCATCAGCGCGGTCAAGGCCGGCCTCGAGATCTCGACTCAACGACCTCGAGGCCCACTTCCTGGCCGGCGGCAACGTCGTGCGTGTGGTCAACGCGATGATCTCGGCCGACAAGGCCAACATCCCGCTGCCGTTCAAGCGCGCCGCGGCCATCGACCTGGCCGGGCGCAACGTGCTCGAGGCGGTGCAGATGTCGGTGCTGCCCAAGGTGATCGAGACGCCCAAGATCGCCGCGGTGGCCAAGGACGGCATCCAGCTGATCGCCGTCTGCCGCGTCACGGTGCGCACCAACATCGACCGCCTGGTCGGCGGCGCCGGCGAAGAGACGATCATCGCGCGCGTCGGCGAGGGCATGGTCAGCACCATCGGCTCGGCCAGCCAGCCACAAGAACGTGCTCGAGAACCCCGACCACATCTCCAAGCATGTGCTGAGCAAGGGCCTGGACGCCGGCACGGCCTACGAGATCCTGTCGATCGACATCGCCGACGTCGACGTCGGCGCCAACATCGGCGCCAAGCTGCAGATCGACCAGGCCAACGCCGACAAGCAGATCGCCCAGGCCAAGGCCGAAGAGCGCCGCGCGATGGCCGTGGCGCTGGAGCAGGAAATGCGCGCCCGCGTCGTCGAGGCCGAGGCCGAGGTGCCGCGCGCCATGGCCGAGGCCTTCCGCCAGGGCAACATGGGCATCATGGACTACTACCGCATGAAGAACCTGCAGGCCGACACGGCGATGCGCGATGAGATCGCAGGCACCGGCGACAAGGGCGGCAGCACGCCGACCTGAGGCGCACGACCATGAAAGGTTTCCCGCCTGAGCTGGTCTACCTGCTGATCTTCGGCGCCGTCCTGCTGTTCAACTTCCTGATGCAGAAGGCGGCAAGGCGCCAGCAGGAGGAGGCGGCCAAGAACGCGCCGGTCGAGGAAGAAATTCCCGAAGAGGAATGGAATCCGGCGCCGGTGATTACTGCGGTCAGGCCAGAGCCGGAGGAGGTTCTTGCGCACCGCCGCAGGGTTGCCGCGCCTGCAGAGCTCGCCGCGACACCGCCGATGACGCAGGCGGGCAAGAGGCTGCGCGTTGCTCGCCAGGCGCTGTTCGGCAAGCGCTGGGACATCCAGGAGGCCGTTGTCGTCGCGACGATCCTGGGCCGCTGCCGCGCCGACGAACCGCACGAGGTTCGCTGAGCGGCGGCCTCAGTCGAGTGCGCCGCGCGAGCGGCGCTGGAATGCCGCTCGCGTCGAGGCGCGTCAGCGAATCTGCAGGCTGTTGATGACGTTGCTCACGCCCGGCACGTCGTGCGCGATCTTGTGGGCCAGGTCGCTTTCGGCTTTCGTTTTCACGAAGCCGCTGAGCAGGACCACGCCCTTGAAGGTCTCGACGCTGACGGCCAGGCCGCTGACCTTGGGGTCCTTCAGCAGAGCCGTCTTGACCCGGGCGGTGACGACGCTGTCGTCGATCACGTCGCCTGTGCTGGCCCGGTTGTCCGTGCCGGCACAGCCCGCCAATGACAGTGCAACGGCGATGCCGACTACGAACTGGCCCAGATTCTTGAATCGCATGGGAACTCCGGTTGATTGAACGGTCTAGTTTCGCGCCATCAGTGTGCCATGTCCATATTCGACCACCGCGACACGTCGGGCGTTGGCGACGGCAACGCCGTTCAGCGTTGCGAGACCAGCACGTCGCATCGCGAGCGGGCCAGCACATGCTTGGTGACGCTGCCCAGCAGCAACTCCTCGGCTGCGCTGCCTCCCTGTTTGCCGACCACGATGAGGTCGGCTCCGACTTCCTCCTCCTGTTCCAGGATGAGCGTGGCGGTGTTGCCATGCAGCGCGAGCGGCCGCCATCGATCGGACGTGAGCCCGGCTTGAGAGGCCAGCTGCTGCAGGCGCCCCAGCGCGTCGTGGCGGGCGGCCTCGCGGTGCCGGCGGATGATGGCGTCGTCGACACCGGCGACGCGCATCTTGCCTTCGAAGGGCATCTCGCTGGCGTGCAGCAGCGCCAGCCGGGCGCGCGGCGCAACCGCCAGCGCCAGGCGGACCGCGCCGAGAGACCAGGGCGAGAAGTCCACTGCGACCAGCACGCTGCGGTAGGCATCGTGGGGCGCTTGCTTGACCACCAGTATCGGTCGCTGAGTCTTGCGCAGCAGGCGCTCGGCGGTGGCGCCCAGCAACCAGTGGCGCATGAAGCCGGTGCCGCGCGCGCCGACGACCAGCAGGTCGGCGGCCAGACTCGTCGGCGCGGGCCGTGATCGCCTCCAGCGCGCTGCCCTCCAGGATTTCGCAGGCCGCATTCGTCCCGCTGGCCGAGTTGATCTCGGCCGCGAGCTGCGCCATCGACTCGTCAGCGCTCCGCGCGAATCCTTGCCTGCATGGCGTCACCGTCGGCGCCGAACAGGCGCCGCAATTCATCCAGCGCGCTCGCCTCGAGGACGTGCACCAATTCCAGTCTGGCCCCGCCTTGTCTTGCCAGCAGCGCCGCGCGCAGGGCGCCGTGGCGTGAGGGGGCCGAGAAGTCGGTGGCGGCGAGCAAGACCCTTGGCGAATTCATGGTGCGTCCCGTGTTGGATTGAGTTCGTCGGCGATCATTCTCGCCGTGTGGTCGGCCGAGTCGAGGAAAGGATTGACCACGCGCGTGGCACCCGCGTCAAGGAGGGCCTGGCGGTGGACCTCGTTGCCCACGACGCCGGTGATGTGGCCTGCCGGCCCGGCGAGCCTCAGTGAGCACAGCAAGGCGCGGCTGGCGTCCCAGGTTGGCAAGGTGGTGACGATCCTCTCGGCGCTGTCAAGCGGCAGGGTTTCCAGAAAATCCGGGTCCTCGCCATCGCCGAACCGTACTGCGAAGCCGCGATGGCGCAGCCGGCGCACGGTTTCCGGGTCGAAGTCGACCCCCAGAGCCGGCACGCCGTTGTGCCGCAGGCGCGCGAGCAGATGCTCGCCATAGCGACCCAGGCCGAACACCACGACCCGGGGCGGCTGGTCGGGCTGCTTCTGGCGCTCGACTGCCAGCTCGCGTTGGGGCCGGCGCCTCTCGAACCAGCCGAGACAGGGGCTCAATCGCTCGTACAGCGGCTGCGAATAGAGGATCATGTACGTCGACAGCGCGATCGTGATCAGGCCGACCAGCGTCGTCAGTCCGAGCGCGTCGTTGCCCGACATGGCCGAGCGAGATGCCCATGGCGACGAAGATGATGGAGAACTCGCTGATCTGCGCCACCGTCAGCCCGGCCAGGAAGCCGGTGCGCTTGCGGTAGCCCATGTAGCCCATGATGGCCATCACGATCAGCGGGTTGCCGATCAGCACGAACAGCGACAACACCAGCCGCCGGCCAGACTTCGCCGCCCAGCGTCGCGAAGTCGAGCTTGGCGCCGAGGTCGATGAAGAAGAACAGCAGCAGGAAGTCGCGCATGCCCGTGAGCCGCGCGCCGATGGCGTCGCGGTAAGGCGTCGAGGCCAGCGAGAAGCCGGCCAGAAAGGCGCCCACCTCCTTGCTGAAACCCGGCCCACTCGCCGAGCGCCGCCAGCGCCGTGCCCCAGGCGATCGCGAACAGCAGCAGCAGCTCCTGCGAGCGTGCCATGTCCGTGTCAGCGGCGGCAGGACGTAGCGCATCAGCACGATAGAGGAGCACACCCGCGAGCAGCATGCGTGCGCCGATCGAGCGCAGCGTGGCCGAGCCAGGTCGTGTCGCCGTCGCCGCCGGCTGCGCAGCGTGCTCACGGCCATCATCGCCAGCACCACCGCGATGTCCTGCACGATCAGGAAACCGACCGCGATGCGGCCGTGCAGTGAGTCGAGCTCGCGCTTGTCCGACAGCAGCTTGACGATGATGATGGTGCTGGAGAAGGTCAGCGCCACGGCGACGTAGAGCGCGGTGAGCCAGTCGCGGCCCATGACCAGCGATCAGCACGAAGCCGATGACGATGGTGAAGGCGAGCTGGCCCAGCCCGGTGGCCAGCGCCACCGGTCCGATGTGGCGCACATGCTGCAGGTCGAGCTTGAGGCCGACCAGGAACAGCAGCACGGCAACGCCGACCTGGGCCAGCAGGTCGATCTGGTCGTGCGCCTTGACCAACCCCAGCCCGCCGGGCCGACCGCGATGCCGACGACGATGTAGGCGATCAGCACCGGCTGGCGCAGGCGCACGGCGAGCGCGCCGACGGCGGCCGCGATCAGTAGCAGCAGGGCCAGCTCGGCGAACGGCTCGACCATCGTCGCGCTGTCGTCAGCCTGGCGCCAACGTGAACGCCTCGTGT